>CAZSNP010000018.1:0-12460 GCA_964608265.1 uncultured Anaerolineales bacterium
CCGACTGGCCGCTGGACACGCCGGCCCGCATCATCCACCTGGAGGACGAGCCGGCTGCGCTCTTCGCCCAGATCGCGGCCGAGGGCTTGCGCCCCGGCCAGACCCTACGCGTGCTGGAATCGACCCCTCACCGTTTGACCTTGTCGGACGGCCACAAGACCTTCGCCCTAGCGCCGCTGGTGGCCGCCAACATCTTTGTCGCGCCGAAGCCAACCGACGGGGCGCCGGCGGAGCGCCGCCTGACCGCGCTCAAACAGGGAGAGCAGGCGCTGGTGCGCGCCCTGGATGATGGCCTGCGGGGCTTCACACGCCGCCGTTTGCTGGACCTGGGCCTGACGCCCGGCGCCCTGGTCCGGGCGGAGCTGCCCAGCATGTTCGGAGATCCAGTGGCCTACCGGGTGCGCGGCACGTTGATCGCTCTACGCCGGGATCAGGCTGAGCAGATCCTGATCTCGGAGCCGGAGGCCGCCCGGTAGTGGCAGCGGCGGTTCCCCAGCGCTTTGAGGGCCAGCCTGGTCTTCGCCAGGACTCAGGCACCTATCGGCTGAACGACTTACAGATTGCCGACTAAAAAGTCGAAGGAGACAGGCAAATGCCCGTAGATTGCAAAACCTGCCCGGCCAACGCCGCCCTGGCCCAGATGGGCCTGGACGTGAGCGCCTTTGATTACCTGGTGGCGCTGGCTGGCAACCCCAACACCGGCAAGAGCACGGTCTTCAACGCCCTCACCGGCCTGAAGCAGCACACCGGCAACTGGCCGGGCAAGACCGTCACCCGCGCCGAGGGCGGCTACCAGTTTCAGGGCAAACGCTACAAGCTGGTGGACCTGCCCGGCACCTACTCGCTGCTGTCGGCCTCGCAGGATGAGGAGATCGCGCGCAATTTCATCCTCTTCGGCCAGCCGGATTGCACCATCGTGGTCACCGACGCGACTTGCCTGGAGCGCAATCTGAATCTGGTCCTGCAGGTGCTGGAGATCAGCGACCGCGTGGTGGTGTGCGTCAACCTGCTGGACGAGGCCCGCCGCAAGGGCCTGGCCGTGGACACGCGCACCCTGGCGCGCGATTTGGGCGTGCCCGTCGTTGGGACGGCGGCGCGCTCCGGCGAGGGCCTGGGCGACCTGCTGGCCGCCGTTGCTGACGTGGCCGGGGGCCGCGTGCCAGCGGCGCCGCGCCGTGTGGCTGCCAACAGTGCGCTCGAGCAGGCCCTGGAGGAATTGCTGCCGCTCATCGAGCAAGCTGCGCCCAACTTGCCCAATCCGCGCTGGGTAGCGCTGCGCCTGCTCGACGGCGATCAGCGCATCCGGCAGGCCCTGCTTAATGGCGAATTGAACGACATCGCGCAGCGCCAGCGTGAAGCCGTGCGCCGTTTCAGCCGCAAGATGGCCCTGGAGGGCGCTCAATGACCACCCAGCCTGCTGCCTCCCCGGCCGACGCCCTGCTGGCCCGCGCCGACGCGCTGCGCCAGGCCCTGCCCGGGAACTTCCGCGACCAGCTCGTCCAGTCGCTCTACGGCGAGGCCGAGAGCATCGCCCGCCGCGCGGTGCGCCCCGAGGGCGCGCGGCGCCGGGATTGGGATGGTTGGCTCGACCGGCTGGTGACCTCGCCGGTCTTCGGCCTGCCGATCATGCTGTTGCTGCTGGCCGTCGTCTTCTGGCTCACCATCACCGGCGCCAACGTGCCTTCGGCGATGATTGCTGAGGCGCTTTTTTGGATCGAGGACACGGCCAGCGCGTGGTTCACTGCGTGGGGCTTGCCGTGGTGGGTTATGGGCTTCGTGTGGCACGGCGTCTGGCGCGGGCTGGCCTGGGTGGTCAGCGTCATGCTCCCGCCGATGGCCATCTTCTTCCCGTGCTTCACGTTCCTGGAGGACCTGGGCTACCTGCCGCGCGTCGCCTTCAACCTCGACTGGCTGTTCAAGAAGGCGGGCGCGCACGGCAAGCAGTCGCTGACCATGGCGATGGGCTTCGGGTGCAACGCCGCCGGCGTCATCGCCACCCGCGTCATTGATAGCCCGCGCGAGCGCCTGATCGCCATCCTGACCAACAATTTCGTGCCCTGCAACGGGCGCTTCCCGACCCTGATCATGCTGGCGACCGTGTTCGTGGCCGCCTCCTTCCCGCCGGCGCTGGCCTCGGTGGCCGCCGCCGGCTCGGTGGTCATGGTCGTCATCATCGGTGTGCTGTTCACGCTGGCCGTCTCGGCCCTGCTCTCACGCACGCTACTGCGCGGCGAGGCCTCGGCGTTTTCGCTCGAGCTGCCGCCCTTCCGCCGCCCAAACGTTAAACAGATCCTGTACACCTCCCTGATCGACCGCACGATCTTCGTCCTGTGGCGCGCCATTCAGACGGCCGCCCCGGCCGGCGCCGTCATCTGGTTGCTGGGCAATATCTCAATCGGCGGCCAGTCCCTGGCCTGGCACGTGGCCGATTTCCTGAATCCGCTCGGGCTGGCCATCGGCCTGGACGGCGTCATCCTGCTGGCCTACATCATCGCCATCCCCGCCAACGAGATCGTGGTGCCGACGATGCTAATGGTCTACATGGGCGTGGGCATGATGACCGACACGCCGGAGTTCGCCGAACTGCGCGGCCTGCTCATCGGCCAGCACGGCTGGACGATGCTCACCGCCGTCAACCTGATGCTTTTCTCGCTGCTGCACAACCCGTGCGCGACCACGATCCTGACGATGTGGAAGGAAACGCGCAGCCTCAAGTGGACGACCATCGGCGCGCTCATGCCGCTGGTGATCGCGTTTGCGGTCTGCTTCGGCACGGCCACTGTGGCCCGACTGTTGGGTTGGGTATAGGAGGTGACGGATGACTGACACACTGATCCGCTGGCTGTTGCTCGGCATGTTGGTTTTGTTCTTCGTCGTCCGCGCCTACCACCATCGCCGGGCGGTGAAGGAGGGCGGGGCGATTGAGTACCGCGAGCCGAACCGGCGCGCGATTCAGGCGATGCGGTTGGTCGTAGGCCTCGGCTGGCTGGCGGCCATGGCGGCCTATTTCTTCGCGCCGCGTTTCGTGGCCTGGGCCGACTTCGCCCTGCCCGAGCCGGTGCGCTGGGCGGGGCTGGCGCTCGGCTACCTCAACCTGCCGCTGTTGTGGTGGATCGAGGCCACGTTGGGCAAGAACTTCAACACCACGCTGCACCTCCGCGAGGGCCACACGTTGGTGACCGAGGGGCCGTATCGCTGGGTGCGCCACCCGATGTACACGTCGCTCTATTTGCTCGTGGCTTCGATCTTTCTCGCTTCGGCCAACGGGCTGGTAGGCGTGCCCGGCATCGCGAGCCTGACGATCATCCTCCTCAACCGTGTGCGGCGCGAGGAAGCGGTGATGCTTGAGCAACTCGGCGAGCCATACCGCGCATACATGCAACGCACCGGACGATTCTTGCCCCGGATTGGAGTTGGCTGATGGATACCGAATTGATCTTTCGTATCGTAATCGTGATTCTGTTTTTGGCGGCGATGAGCATCGGCGGATACTTCCGCCGCCGCGCTGACCGTGAGGGCGGGCGGTTGCGCACCGCCGAGGGCAGCGGGCTGGTCGTGGTGCTGCGGCTGCTAAGCCTGATCGCGCTGCTGCCGCTGTGCGCTTACCTCCTCAATCCCGATTGGGTGGCGTGGGCGCGGTTCCCCCTGCCCGACTGGTTGCGCTGGCTGGCGGTCGTTGTGGCCTTTGCGCTGCTGCCGGTCTTGTATTGGATCTTTTCCAGCCTCGGCAACAACATCTCGCCGACGCAGAGCACGCGCGAGGGGCATCAACTGGTCACACACGGCCCGTATCGCTGGGTGCGCCACCCGCTCTACAGCACGGGCCTTGTGTTGGCGGTCTGTCTCACGTTGATCTCCGGGCTATGGTGGCTGGGCGCCGGCATGCTGTTGCCGCTCGCCATCCTGTACCGGCGCACGGCGAAAGAAGAAACCAATCTCATCGCAACCTTCGGCGACGCTTACCGCGAGTACATGCGGCGCACAGGCCGATTCTTTCCAAAATTGGAGGTAAATCATGCGACGAACACTTAACCGACGAAACTTCCTCAAGGCCGGGGCGCTCGGCACACTGGGCGCGGCCGGCTTGGCCTCGCTGTGGCAACTGCCGGCCGCGCAGGCGCAGACCGGCGACGACGGCTTCCACACGCACGGCGCACACGGCACCGGCGACGGCGCGGTAGGGGAGGTGGACACCTCGCGCTTCGACCCGATGAAGTATTTGTTTGAGTTCGATTACGGGCGGGTGAGCACCTTGCCCAACGGGCAGACGTTGCGCGAGTGGGACATCTTCGCGGTGGATGTCGAGATCGAAGTGGCGCCGGGCGTGTACTTCCCGGCCTGGGCCTACGGGCTGAACGGCAAGCCGCCCCAGGTGCCCGGCCCCACCTTCCGCTGCACCGAGGGCGACCGGTTGCGGTTCAACTTCGGCAACGGCTCGGCGCACCCGCACACCATCCACTTCCACGGCATCCACCCGCCGAGCATGGACGGCATCACCCCGATCGTCAGGCCGGGCGAGTCGTTCACGTATGAGTTCGACGCCAAACCGTTCGGGCTGCATCTTTATCATTGCCACACCATGCCGCTCAAGCGCCACATCCACAAAGGCTTGTACGGCGCCTTCATCGTTGACCCGCCGGGCGGGCGCGCGCCGGCGCGTGAGATGGTGATGATGATGAACGGTTTCGACACCAACTTCGACGGCGAAAACGAAATCTACGCCGTCAACACCGTGGCCTTTCACTACGCCAGGCATCCGATCGAGGTCAGGGTCGGCGAACTCCTCCGCATCTACCTCGTCAACATCACCGAGTTCGATCCCATCAACTCCTTCCATCAACACGCCGAGATGTTCAAGCTCTATCGCACCGGAACGCGGCTCGACCAATACGAGTACACCGATACGGTGATGCTGTGTCAGGGCGAGCGGCATGTGCTGGAGATGACGCTCAACTACCCGGGCAGCTACATGTTTCACTCGCATCAAAGCGAACTGGCCGAGCTGGGCTGGGTGGGGATGTTCCGGGCGACGGAGGTGTGACATGGCGGAAAAGACAATAACTCCCGCGCGCACTTCAACCTTCCCCGGCTGGGGGTGGATTGCGGTTCCGCTCGTAGCCCTGATTGCGTTGGTGGCAGTCTTCGTCCTTAGCAACCCGGCCGCGGTCTTCACCTCCGCCGCGCCGCCGCTCGAGGATTTGGCCGTGCAGCGCATCGCCGTCAGCGAGACCGGGTTCCGCGTGGAGGTGTTCAACAACGGCGCGACCGAGGTCACCATCGCACAGGTGGCGGTGGACGATGCCTTCTGGCAATTCAACGCCGAGCCCTCGGCCACGCTGCCGCGCCTCGGGCAGGCCACGCTCACCATCCCGTACCCCTGGGTGGCCGGCGAGCCGCATGCCATCGCCCTCGTCACCAACACCGGCACCACGTTCGAGGGCGAGGTGGCGGCGGCCACGCTCACGCCTGTGCCCGGCCCCCGGGAGTTCGGCGCGTATGCGCTGCTCGGCATGTACGTCGGCATCCTGCCGGTGACGCTGGGCATGTTGTGGTTCCCGGCCATGCGGCGCATGGGGCGGCGCGGGCTGAACGCCGTGTTGGCGCTCACCGTGGGGCTGCTGATCTTTTTGCTGGTGGATACGGGCTTCGAGGTTTTGGAGTTGGGCGCGGAGGCCCCGAGCGTCTTTCAGGGCGTGCCGCTGGCCCTGTTCGCCGCGCTGCTCACCTGGCTGGCGCTGCTCGCCGTGGGCAACCGCCGCCGCGAACGGGACCCCGATCCCGCGCGCCAGCGGCTGTACATCGCCACCCTCATCGCGCTCGGCATAGGCCTGCATAACCTCGGCGAGGGGCTGGCGATTGGGGCGGCCTTCGCGCTGGGTGAGGCCGCGCTCGGCTCATTCCTCGTGCTTGGCTTCACCCTGCACAACGTCACCGAGGGGGTGGGCATCGTCGCGCCGGTGACGCGCGACCAACCGAAGCTGGCGACGCTGATCGGGCTGACGCTGCTCGCCGGTGCGCCCGCCATCCTCGGCGCGTGGATCGGCGGCTTCGCCTTTTCGCCGGTGCTGGCGGTGCTGTTCCTCGGCATCGGCCTCGGCTCCATCTGGCAGGTGATTGTGGAGGTGGGGCAACTGATGCGCCGCGACGCCGAGCGCGACGGCGCGCCGCTGGTGACGTGGCTCAACGTCGGCGCGCTGCTGGCCGGGATCGCGATCATGTATCTCACCGCGTTTTTGGTGAAGTAAGGTCAACGGGTCAACGGGTGGCGCAGCCTACCCGTTGACCCGTTCTCAACGTTCCCTCAGCTGGGCCGGGGGGCGCCCACGTTATAATTTCCGAAAAACCAGAAACGGAAATTATGACGCATGACCAGATCAACCCCATCTTCTCGCCAGACACGCCGTTCCGGGGGGCAACCGACCCGGCTGCCGCTGCTGCCCCTCGTCGGCGGCGTTGTCGCCGTCGTGTTGATCGGTGTGATCGGCTTCGCGGTGTACAACACGATTCAGGACCGCAACATCCGGACGGCGCCGATCGAGGGGGTGCAGACCTACAGCGTGCAGCGCGACCATGTGACCACGGCGGTCAATCAAGACCTCGGCTACGACCAAATCCCCCCGGTCGGCGGGCCGCACGACGCCAACTGGCAGAACTGCGGCATCTATGACCAACCCATCTTCAGCAAGCACGCCGTGCATTCGCTCGAACATGGGGCGGTGTGGATCACCTATCAACCCGGCCTGGCCGCCGCCGACATCGCCAAACTCAAAGGCCTGGTCACCGGTCGCGACTATGCCTTGCTGTCGCCGTATCCCGATTTACCCTCGCCCGTAGTGGCCTCGGCCTGGGGCGTGCAGTTGAAGCTGGAGAGCGCCGACGATCCGCGCCTGTCGAACTTCATCCGCAAGTACGCCCAGGGCCCGCAGACGCCGGAACCGGGCGCGGCCTGCTTCAACGGCACCAGCGTGGTGAAGGCGCAATGATGAACAGCTCGCCCATTTCGCCATCACGCTGGCTGTGGCCGGCGCTCGCCGGTTTGTTCGCCCTGGCCGCGCTGGCCTTTGGTATTTTGTGGTGGCTGGCCCAGAGCCAGCGCCCGCCGGCCGATGGCGACCCGGCGGTGACGTTCGCCCGCGACATGGCCGCCCATCACCGGCAGGCCGTGCAAATGGCAGTATTGGTTCGCGACCGCACGCAGGATGCCGAGCTGCGCCAGTTCCTCATAGACGTCATCCTCACCCAGCAGGCGCAGATCGGTTACTTCGAGGGCTGGCTGGAGACTTGGGGCCTGCCGCTGAGCGGGCCCGAGCCGCCGATGACGGGGATGATGATGCACGGCGGTGTGGAAATGGCGATGACACCCGCGCTGATGGGCATGGCCTCACAAGAAGATGTGAACGCCCTCAGCACCCTGCCGTTGCCCGAAGCGGAGATAAAATTCCTGCAACTGATGATCAGGCATCATCGCGGCGGCGTGTCAATGTCCGAGTCGTTGCTGGCCGAATCGAACCGGGCCGAAGCCCGGCGGCTGGCCGAGTCCATCATCAACGCGCAGACTGGCGAGATCGCTTACATGACGGAGTTGCTGCAACGACGCGGTGCGACGCCGTGACGATGAGCGACAGAGGTATGAGTTCACAGGTTTACACAATCGAGGGAATGGATTGCGCCGACTGCGCGCACACGATTGAGAAGGGCGTGGCGCAGTTGCCCGGCGTGCAGAGCGCGGCGTGCGATTTCGCCACCGCCAAACTGCGCGTCACGGGCACGCCCGGGGCTGAGGTCATCCGCCGCCGCGTCGAGGCGTTGGGCTACGGCCTCGCGCAGCCCGCCACCCGCCATCAGCCACCTGCCATTCGCCACCCAATCAGCGGCTTTTTGGCTTACATCCTTTCCCGCACCGACACCCGCCTCGCCGTCCTCGGAAGCGCCGGCATCCTCATCGCGTGGCTGTCGTCGCTGGCCGGCAATTCCCCCATAATCAACAACGCATTACTGATTGCGTCGCTCTCCGTGACCGGTTATCCCGTCGCCCGCAGCGGACTCACCGCGCTGTTCATCAACCGCGAGATCAATATCAATCTGCTGATGACGGTGGCGGCGGTCGGGGCCGTCATCATCGGCGAGCCGATGGAGGCCGCGACGCTGATGGTGTTGTTTGCGCTGGCCGAGGCGCTCGAGGGCTACACCACCGATCGCGCCCGCGACAGCCTGCGCGGGTTGATGGCGCTTGCCCCGGCGCAGGCCATTCGGTTGCGCGACGGCCGGGAGGCAACGGTGCCGGTGGAGGTGCTCGCGGTGGGCGACGTCATCGTCATCCGCCCCGGTGACCGCATCGCGATGGATGGTGTGGTGCTCGCCGGGCACAGCGAGGTCAATCAGGCGCCCATCACGGGTGAGAGCGTGCCGGTGCTCAAGACGCCCGGGGCGGCGGTCTTCGCCGGGTCGGTGAATGTGGGCGGCGCGCTCGAAGTCCGCGTCACTCACCTCGCCGCCGACAACACCCTCAGCCGCATCATCCACCTGGTCGAGGCGGCGCAATCCCATCGCGCGCCGAGCCAGCGCTTTATTGATCAATTCGCTCGCGTGTACACGCCGGCCGTCGTCGGCCTGGCCGTGCTGGTCGCTGCCCTGCCGCCGCTATTCTTCGGCCAGCCCTTTTTTGATACGGCCACGCAGCACGGCTGGCTGTATCGCGCGCTGGCCCTGCTCGTCACCGCGTGCCCGTGCGCGCTCGTCATCTCCGCGCCGGTGACGATAATGAGCGCGCTGGCGGCTGCGGCGCGGCGCGGGGTGTTGATCAAGGGCGGGGCGCACCTCGAGACGCTGGCGCAAGTGCGCGCCTTTGCCTTCGATAAGACCGGCACGCTCACCCTCGGCGAACCGCGCGTCACCGCGGCGCGCAGCCTCGACTGCGCCCCGACGTCCAATCCGAGCGAGCCGTGCGCCCAGTGCGACGATGTGCTCGCCCTCGCCTCCGCGCTCGAACGCCGCAGCACGCATCCGCTCGCCCGCGCGGTGCTGGCCGCCGCCGAGCGGCGCGGCCTCGACGCCGTGTATGCGCCGGCGGTGAACGTCACCGCGCTGGCCGGGCGCGGCGTGCAAGGTCACGTCAACGGCAAACTGGCCACGCTCGGCAACCACGGCCTGTTCGACGCCGAGCATCCGCACACCGCCGGCCTGTGCGCCGAAGTGCGCGCCGCCGAGGCGGACGGGCAGACGACGATGCTGCTGTGCGACGGCGACCGGGTGCGCGGCTTCATCGCCGTGGCCGACGCGGTGCGCGACGAAAGCCGCGCGGCGATTGCCGGCCTCAACGCACTGGGCTGCGCGACGGTGATGCTCACCGGGGATAACGACAGCGTCGCCCGCGCGGTCGGCGCGGCGGTCGGCGTGAGCGATGTGCGCGCCGGCCTGCTGCCCGAGCACAAGTTCGCCGCCATCACCGCGTTGCGCGCGCAGCACGGGCGCGTGGCGATGGTCGGCGACGGCATCAACGACACCCCGGCCCTGGCCGCCGCCGATGTCGGCATCGCCGCGGGTGGGGCGGCGAGTGCGCAGGCCATCGAGACCGCCGACGTGGTGCTGATGGCCGACGGGCTGCGCCAGTTGCCGTACGCCGCGCGGCTGGCGCGGTTTGCGCGCCGCCTCATCCTCAACAACGTCGCCTTCAGCCTCGTCACCAAACTGGCCTTCGTCGCGCTGGCGCTCTTCGGATGGAGCGGGTTGTGGATGGCGGTGGTGGCGGATATGGGCGTGTCGCTGCTGGTCACCCTCAACGGGATGCGGCCATTGCGCTTCGAGAACTGGTGAGACACGACCCGGCGCGGGTAGAAGGTCAGGTCGGTCATGCAATCGGGTGGCCGGGTAGGCCGAGCGCCAACCGAGGAATGAGATGGCCTAACGAGAACACCGCCTGTCGAGGCGGTGTTCCCGTTTCAGGCGGAGAGGGAGGGATTTGAACCCTCGATGGTGTGACCCATACGCGCTTTCCAGACGCGCGCCATAGACCGGACTAGGCGACCTCTCCAGTCGAGCGCCGGGCATTATACCGAATCCGCAGGGATCGCAATGTGCCCGGAGGCTGACGGTGATCAGTTTTCAGGGCGTGTGCAAAGTCGCCGAGCCCGCCCTCATCCCCCGGCCCCGTAAGCGCAGCGACTCTCCCGCTGGGAGAAGGGGAGCCGGCCCTGACCATTGGGAGTGGCGGTCCACTGGTGCGATCCACTCCCTCTCCCAGCGGGAGAGGGCGGCGATAGCTTCGGTGCAACGCGCCGAAGCTATCGCGGGTGAGGGCGAAATGTCGGCATCGTTTGGACTTTGCACATGCCCTGGATCAGTATCAGAGGGCACACGAGACGCGTACGAGCGGATGGTATAATCGCGGCGTCAGGAGTCAGAAATCAGGAGTCAGAAACTTCTGACTCCTGATTTCTGACTCCTGTAGTGCTCATCCACTATGCCTCAACTTTTTCCTTTTACGGCCATCGTCGGCCAGGAGCGGATGAAGCGCGCGCTCATCCTCAACGCGATTGATTCCCGCATCGGCGGGGTGCTCATTCGCGGGGAACGCGGCACGGCTAAATCCACCGCCGCCCGCGCGCTCTCCGCCCTGCTGCCTGAGATCAGCGTCTTCGCCGAGTCGCCCTTCAACGACGATCCGCACCATCCACCCACCTGGTCGGACTGGGCCAAAGACAAGACGGCCGCCGGCGAGAAGCTCCATATCGTCCAGCACCGCATCCCGTTCGTGGATCTGCCGGTGAGCGCGACCGAGGACCGGGTGGTGGGCACCCTCGATATCGAGAAGGCCATCAAGCGCGGAGAGAAGCACTTCGAGCCGGGCGTGCTGGCAGCGGCCAATCGCGGCCTGCTGTACATTGATGAAGTCAACCTGCTCGATGACCACGTGGTTGATTTGCTGCTCGACTCGGCGGCGATGGGCGTCAACGTAGTGGAGCGCGAGGGGATTTCGTTCTCGCATCCGGCCCGCTTCATCCTCGTGGGCACGATGAACCCGGAGGAAGGTGAGTTGCGCCCGCAATTGCTCGACCGCTTCGCCCTGTCGTGCGAGATCCACGGCCTGACCACGCCGCCGGAGCGCATGGCGGTGATGGAACGCAACCTCGAGAACGACCGCGACCCGGAGGCGTTCCGCGCTAAGTGGGCGTCGAAGGAAAAAGACCTGAGCGACGAGATCGCCGCCGCGCGCGAATTGGTGGAGAAGGTCGAGTACACGCGGCAGGATTTGTTCTCCATCGCCGCGCTCACTTCGTCCATGCACGTGGACGGACACCGCGCCGACCTGGTCATCCTCAAAGCGGCCCGGGCGCATGCCGCCTTCCAGAAACGCACGCGCATCACCGACCTCGATATTGCCGTGGCCGCCGAGCTGGCCCTGCCGCACCGCGTCAAGAAAGGGCCGTTCCAGCAGACCGAGGTCAACCTCACCAACCTGCAAGACCGTATCGAACAGCTCTCCGGCGAGTGGGACGGACAGGGCGAGGCCCAGCCGCGCTCCGGCGAAGAAGAGATCACGGAAAAAAAAAACAAGAGGTAACGTCCCAAGGCACCGACTCTGAGTCGCCGGACACGCCTCCCACCGAGCCACAACTGCAGCCGCAGCACTCGCCCTTCGACCGCGACCCCTCGCGCTGGTGGGAGGGCGGGCAGAAGATCAAGCCCGGCGTCGAATTTCAGACCCGCAAGCTCGATACCCCGCTCGACAAAATCACCCGTAAGCAGGGTGGCCGCCGCTCGGTTACCCGCACCGACCGCAAACGCGGCCGTTACATCCAGGCCAAACCCGCCCACGGCCAGACCAGCGACGTCGCCTTCGACGCCACGCTGCGCGCCGCCGCCCCCAGCCAGATCGCCCGCACCGAACAACGCGAAGAACGCAAGGTCGCCTTCTCCATCGAGATGACCGATCTGCAAAAAAAAGTGCGCGTCAAGCGCGCGGCCAATCTGATTCTGTTTGTGGTGGATGCTTCGTGGAGCATGGCCGTGGCCGAGCGCATGCAGGCGACGAAGGGCGCGATCATGTCGCTGCTCACTGATGCGTATCAGCGGCGCGACCGGGTCGGGCTGATCGTTTTTCAGAAGAACCGCGCCATCACCATCCTGCCGCCGACCAATTCGGTGCAGCTCGCGCAACGGGCTCTGGCCGATATCCCCGTCGGCGGGAAGACGCCGCTCTCGGCCGGCCTGATGCTGGCCTTCGAGACGTTGATGCAGGAGAGGCGCAACCACCCGGACGTGATGCCGCTGATGATCATGCTCACCGATGGCGCGGGCAACGTCTCCGTCACCGACCTGCCCCCGCAGATCGAGGCTCACAAGATCGCCGAGCAGTTCAAGGACGAGCACATCCGCTCGGTCGTCATCAACATGGAGCACGCCGCCTTCGATCAGGGCCTGGCGCGCCAACTGGCCGAGCACCTGGGCTGCGAGTGCTACA
>CAZSNP010000018.1:12560-73553 GCA_964608265.1 uncultured Anaerolineales bacterium
CGCTGAGCGAGCTGAAGGCCGAGGCGCTGTACTACGCGGTGAAGGAGGAACTGAAAGGATGAAGTTGGCAGCGGATGAAAACGGATAGCGCGGGTAAGAGAGCGGATGGGGTCGTGATAGCCCATCCGCTCATCCGTTGTATCCGCGCTTGATCCGCTGCCAACATCCGGGCACCCGCCAACTGGCCGAGCACCTGGGCTGCGAGTGCTACACGCTGAGCGAGCTGAAGGCCGAGGCGCTGTACTACGCGGTGAAGGAGGAACTGAAGGGGTAGGGGGCTGAGGATTGATGACTGATGATCGCAGCTTGAGCGGAACCCGCGATTCTTGACGGAACATCCTCTTGCGATAACGGAGGCGCCATGACAACCAAAGGCCGCAAACAGCAACGGGTGAGGGAAACGGCGGTGCGATTCATTTCCACACCCAGGCCGGAAACTTATCACACGACTGTCACCTCGAAAGGCCGGGTCACAATTCCGGCGGCGTTGCGAAAGAGGCTCAACATCACGCTCAGGACGAGGCTGGATGTGCTGGATGATGGCGACCGCATCATCCTCAAACCGATGGCTGTGACGAGGGCTTTGAGACGCTGGCGCAGACCGACAGGAAAAACGGAGCGCAGTGAAGAGGAGTGAGAACGACCCGGAGGGTTTTCAATACCCTCCGGGTCTCTTCTCGATCAATACAGGAACATCGGCTTGCCGAGCATGTCGCGGACTTTGGGTTTGTAGTTTTGCTGGTCGTACAGGGCGGTCACGTCTACGCGCTTCTTGCCGGCGGTGATCATTTCAATCGGCACGGTGGTGTAAATCCCTTGTTGCAGCGCCACCAGCCGGCCCGTGTGGCCCATCGCGATCTGGTCAAGGGCCAGGTAGCCGAACGAGTTCGCCACCATCCGGTCGAGCGAGTCGGGCGCGCCCGAGCGCATGATGTACGCCAGTTGCTCGTACATGATGTTGATGCCGGAGCGGGCTTTGATCTCCTGGGCCAGCAACTGGCCGATGCCGCCCAGCTTGCGGTGGCCGTACGCATCGGCCTCGCCGCTTTCCACGATGCTGCCGCCGACGAAGGTCGCGCCTTCGGAGATCGTCACCATCGCGTAGTTGGAGGGGTTGCGCGTCCGGTCGTCCTTGAGGAAGTTGATCAGCCGCTCGAAGTCGAACGGCACCTCCGAGATCACCGCGCGATCCACATCCGAAAGATACGCCGCGAAGAGCGAGGTCTCGCCCGAGTTGCGGCCAAACAGCTCGACCACGCCGATGCGCTCGTGTGAGCCGACCGAGGTGCGGAAGGCCGTGATCGCTTCCACCGAACGGGTCACCGCCGTCGAAAAGCCGATGCAGTAATCGGTGCCGAAGACATCGTTGTCCATCGTCTTGGGGATGGCGACGATCTGCACGCCTTCGTGGTGCAGCCGGCTGGCGTAGCTCAGGGTGTCGTCGCCGCCGATGGGGATGAGGGCGTCGAGCTGGAGATGGTCGATGACGCGCATGACGTGCCTGGTGCAATCCACCGTCCCTTTGGAGTTCGGTGCGCGCTCGCCCTCGGCAACATGCTCGGGCGCCTCGCTCGGCTTGACGTTGGAGGGGTTGGTGCGCGAGGTGTGCAGGATGGTGCCGCCGGTGCGGTCAATGGTGCGCACGCGCTCGGCGGTCAGGGGCAGCGTCCACTTCTCCGTGTGGCTGGGGTCGTCGGGGTTGAAGCCGAGCAGGCCCATCCAGCCGCGACGGATGCCGACCACTTCGATGCTATGCTGGGCGGCGCGGCTGACGATGGCCTTGATGGCGACGTTGAGGCCGGGCACATCACCGCCCCCGGTCAGCACGCCGATACGCCGTTTTGAGGTCATAGGGTTTCCCTGTCGTTTTGGTGAGATGGCACAATTATGCCGCAGTTTGGCGGGTTGGGCCTGGTCATTCTGGCTAATTTTCGGACGCTGAGCGCGGGGCAGGTCGTGGCGGTAAAAGGTGCTTGACTTCGCCGCTTGGCCCGTGCTAAACTGCGCCCGTCATCACGGAATTCAACTCTCAAGTCTTCAGGAAAGGAGGCGCTGCGCATGACAACCCATCGTTCCATCTCGGTCGTGGCTCCGGCCACTGTTGTGTCATGCCCGAACGCGCCTCGCTCCGCCTGACCGATTAGGCCCAACGCTTAATCCCTCGCGGCCACGAGTGCTTTCGGTGCTCGTGGCCGTCGTGTTTCTCCGACCCGGAGGCGCGCGGCCACTGTTTGCCGTTCTGTCTCTTGAGTTTGAGAAACACCATGTCCCCTTTGTTGGATGATGATCTGGAAACAATCGAATACGTTGACCCCAGCGCGCGCCGCGAGCGGCGCCGCAACGACCGGCAGTTGCACAAACCCAGGATGGATAAATGGGCGGTGCGCGCCAGCGTCCAGGGGAACGGCCACGCCCCGGCCTTCGACGAGCTGAGGCTGGATGCGGCGCTGGATGCCACGCGGGAGGAGAAGGCCTATCTGATTGAACAGTTGAGTCTGTTCGCGGCCAGCAAGCCGCCGCTCATCACCTCGGTGTTGCGCCGGGTGAAGGGCGGCAAGGAGGCCAACGTCTACTGCTGCGCCGCGCCGGCCGGATCGAGCCACGAACTCATCGCCGCCAAGGTCTATCGGCCGCGCCAGTTTCGTAATCTCAAAAACGACTCTCAATACCGGCAGGGCCGCGCCTTGCTCAACCCCAACGGCGAGGTGATCGATCTGCGGCACGACTGGCGAATGAAGAAGGCCATCGAGCAGAAGAGTCGCAAGGGCCTCGAAGTCACCCAGGGCTCATGGGTGGCGTATGAGTTCCAAACCATGCTCCGGCTGTACCGGGCCGGCGCCGATGTGCCTCAACCGTTTCGCAACAGCGAGCACGCCATCCTCATGGAATACTTCGGCGAGGTCGGCTTGGCCGCGCCCACGCTTCACCTGGTGGCGTTGCCGCCCGATGAGGCGCGGCCGCTGTTCGAGCGGCTGATGGATAACGTGCAGCTTATGCTCAATCAACACGTCATCCACGGCGACCTCTCGGCGTACAACGTGCTGTACTGGGAAGGCGAGGTCAGGATCATTGACCTGCCGCAGACGGTGGACCCGCGCGCCAACCCGGACGCGCGCGCCATCTTCTTCCGGGATGTGGAGCGGCTGTGCCAATACTTCGCGCGCTTCGGCGTGCGCAGCAACCCGCGCGCCATCGCCCATCACCTGTGGCGGCAGTATCAGGCTGCGAACCGCCCCGTTGAAGCTGACCTCCTCCCTGAGTGAAAGGCACCTCCATGTTGCGCCCTTCCAGCGCTGAGCGAGTGTTCTACTTGCTCAGCGCAACCCAATCGCTGGCGTTTGCCGTCATGTACACGGTCTACACCGTGTACTTCGTGCAAACCGTGAAGCTCGACCCGCTACAGCTCGTGCTCGTCGGCACGGCGCTTGAAGCGGCCTACTTTCTCTTTGAGATTCCCACCGGCGTGGTGGCCGATGTGTACAGCCGCCGCCTGTCGATCATCCTCGGCGTGTTCTTCCTCGCGGCGGGGGCGCTGCTCACCGGGGCGGTGCCGTCGTTCATCGTCATCCTGCTCGCGCAGGGCGTGATGGCCATCGGCTACACCTTCCTCAGCGGCGCGACCACGGCCTGGCTGGCCGACGAAGTCGGCGAGGCGAACATCGGCGCGATCTTGTTGCGCTCCGGGCAGATCAGCCGCCTGACCGGGCTGGCCGGCATCGCCCTCAGTGGCCTCCTGGCCAGCCTCGCCCTCAATTTGCCTTACCTCGTTGGCGGCGGGTTGCTGCTCATGCTCGGCCTCGCCCTCCTGCTCATCATGCCCGAGCATGGCTTCAAGCCGAAGCCGAACGCCGAGCGGAACACCTGGCAGAACATGTGGCGCGGTTTTCGCGCCGGAGCGGTGGTGATGCGCGCCACGCCCATCATGTTGTTGTTGCTGGGCGTGGAGTTCTTCATGGGCGCGTCGAGCGAGGGCCTCGACCGGTTGGGCGACGCGCACCTGCTGCAGAACTTCACCTTTCCCTCCTTTGGGAATCTGCAGCCGGTGATCTGGTTCAGTATCCTCGGCGTGGTCGGCAGCCTCGTCAGCCTCATCATCGTCGAGCCGCTGCGCCAACGGCTGGAGGTGATGAGCCGCGATCCCGCCCTCACCGCCCGCGGCCTGCTGACCCTGGGCGCGCTGACCGTGGTGTGCGTCGCGGCTTTCGCGCTCACCGGCAACTTCTGGATTGCCGTGATCGCGTTGATGCTGCGCGGCGTGGCCTACGCAATCAGTGAGCCGTTGATGCAGGCCTGGCTGGTGCGGCACACCCGCGCCGAGGTGCGCGCGACGATGCTCTCGATGGTGGGGCAGGCCAACGCGCTCGGGCAGATGGCCGGCGGGCCGGGCGTCGGCCTCATCGGCAATGTCTTCGGCCTGCGCGCGGCGCTGATAGCCGCAGCGGTGCTGTTGTTGCCGGCGTTGCCCTTCTATCTGCGTGCCGGCGAGGAACAGCCGCTCGAGGCCGCAACTGAGTCCGCCTGAAGATGCCAGCGCCGCGCACAAGTCGGAAGGTGAGTCGAAACCAGTCCGCCGCCACAGCCAGCGTGGTTTCAAGTGGCCGGCCCCCTCGGCCGCCCGTGAGGTTCTGCGACTGTCCAGCCCGGCGGGTGAACGGCAGACTGGCGCAACACCGGGAGTAAACGACTGGCGACTTCCGTGTTGGTGGGCCCTCGGAGCCGGGATCGTTTCCACTTATACTTCGACCGGCGAGTCATTCTTTGCGGAGCAGCCCATGTGTCGAAGCATCAAGACCCTGCGTAAGTTGGATCATCCCATCACCGAGGCCGAGATCGAGGCCGCGGCCCTGCAATACGTGCGCAAGATCAGCGGCTACCGCGCCCCGTCGCGCGCCAACGCCGCCGCCTTCGAGCGCGCGGTGCGCGAGGTCTCAGCCGCTACGCGCGCACTGCTGGCGGGATTGAACGACTCAATAGCTCTCAAAGCCCCGTAGGCTCTGGCAAAGTCTTTATCGTTGCAAGAGGGGCAGATACAGGCTGAAGGGTGGCAGCGTGTATTGCACGATCAGCACCGGCCGGGTGGTCGGGTCGGACTCGCGCGAGTAGAAGCGCTGGGCCGAGCCGGTCGTCAGTTCATCCCCGCGCAAGAGCCAACCGAAATTTGTGCTGGGCGCGTTCACCCAACCCTGCACATCGGCGACCAGGGTGGAGGTCGCCGTCCAGGTGTAGGCCAACGGATAAGTTGTGCCGACCGTTTGCGTCGCGCTGGCAGCGGCCACGAAGTCACCGCCGGCTGTGCTCCACAGCGTCGAGGAATACGTCCGGTGCAGCCAGGTCGCATCCCCCGGTGTGGCCGAAGCGCCCGAGCCGCCGCCGTTCGAGGTGCCCTCGCCCCAATCGGCCGTGAGCCGGTGCAGCCCGATCACCTGCGGCACAGGCGGTGTCACCGTCCCTCCGGCGGTCTTGGAGATCGTCATGACGAAGGTCGCCGTGAGGACGGCCGAGCCGGGCGGGATGGTGGCCGCGAGGTTGAACGCCAGCAACCCGCGCCGGGTGTAGTTCTCGATTTGGCCGGTGCGACCGACGAAGAAGAACGGGGCGGCGCCGTTGCTCAGCGAGCCATCCGCGCTTTCGAACAACGTATTGTCCTTGCTCGGAAACAGAGTGGCGGTCAATACGGGCTGAGGGTCGAGCGCACCCTCGGCGGTCTGCGCCGACGCGGAACGAGCGTCGCTCGCCGCCAACCCGTGCAGCACCACCGCCGCGCAGCACAGGCCCAACCCAGCCGAAATCAATAGTCGTGCGACTCGCATATTGCCTCTTTGTGCTCAACGGGATGGGACGAGTATAGGCCGGTCTATGGAGGGGCGGCAACCGCAGTGTGACCCAATCCCGCCTCCGCAATTTTGCGGAGCGCAGCCTCAGTTTCGCTCGGGCCTCAGAAAGCGCTCGGGCATTTGCACGGCCACCACCGCGCCTTTCGCGCACAACTGGCCGTGAGCCGAAAGCGTCGCCGCCATCACGACCTTGCGCTCTTTCAATTCCGTCACCTGTGCGCGGATGAGAAGCGGGCCGTCGATCGGGGTGGGGCGGAGGTAGTCCACATGCAACGAGGCGGTGACGAAGCGGAACGGCGGCTCGGTATCCATCGCGCGGCCCTCGGCGCGGTAGCTGGCGGCGGCGGCGGTTCCGGTGCAGTGGCAGTCAATCAGTGAGGCGATCAACCCTCCGTACACAAAGCCTGGCAGCGCGGTGTGCTCGGCGCGCGGCGTAAACGTCGTGAGCGTGGTGTCGTCGCTCTCCCAATACGTCTTGATCTGCAAACCGCGCTCATTCAAACGCCCGCAGCCGTAGCACCAGCTCAGGTGGTCGGGGTAGTAATCCTGAAACGCTTTCATCGCCAGGGTGCCTCCGTTGCGAGGGTCGCGCTCAGGCTGATTGCGCCCGCAGCAGCCCCCGCCACTTTTCGAACTCGAACCGGCCCATGAGCAAACTCAGCCGCAGGCCGTGCAGCCCATCCCTCCAGCCACTCAGCGTCACGAAGCGCCACCAGAATTGCCGCACCGGCCGGCTGAGGAGGTGATGCGGTCGCGCTCGTATGCCCTCCAACCGCAACCGTTCGGCCTCATACCGCGCGTAGCTCGCTTGCTTGCGGATAAATTCGGGCACCGTTTCGTAATTGTGATGGATAAGGGGGGAGGTGAGGTGACCGGACTCGCCCTCGAGCAGCACCAATTCGTGCACCGGCCGCGCCGGATCGTAGCGGGCCGCGGCGCGCCGCAGCAACCGGAGTTGATAATCCGGGTACCAGCCCGCGTGCAGAGTCAGTTTGCCGAAGAGATAGTTGTGACGCGGAATCCACCAGCCCGCCTGCGACTGCGTGATCGCCTGCCTGATTTCCTCGGCCAGCGCGGGCGGCACACGCTCGTCGGCATCCACAAACAGCACCCATTCGGCCCCGGTGGCCTGCAGCGCGGCGTTGCGCTGCCCGGCATAATCGTCGAAGGCGCGCTGCGCCACGCGCGCTCCGGCCTCACGCGCCAGCGCCACCGTGCGATCGGTGCTGAACGAGTCAAAGACAAGGACTTCATCCGCCCAGCGGACCGAGGCCAGGCAGTCGGGCAGATGCCGTTCTTCGTCGAGGGTGAGGATAATGGCGCACAGCATCGAGGGCCGGGCAGTGAAGGAAAACCGAGCCGTTACGCCGGTTTCCTTTCTTTCCCTCGTCGCCCGTATTTCCAGACGGCGGCGACCTCGGTCAGCAACTGATTTAATCCGGCGCGCGCATCGGGCGAGAGCTGGCCGCGCTGGCTGCGGGCGTGGTTGGCGCGGATGCGGCTCCGCATCGCAAACTGCACCAGCGCCGACACGGCGGCATTGACCAGCGGCCCGTGATAACGGCGGAACAACCGGCGGCGGCTCGTCCACAGATGGACAAACGATTCGCCCGCGACCTGCGCCGTGCTCTGCCCACCGAAGTGCACGACCCGCGCGCCCGGCACCACCCAGCACTCCCAGCCCTTCTGCCGCAGGCGTTGTTGCGCGTCGATCTCCTCGCAGTACATGAAATAGGTCGCGTCGAACAACTCCTCCACCGACGCCAGGGCCTCGGCGCGTACGGCGAAGGCCGCCCCGAGGGTGTGCTCGACGCGGAAGGGCGTGCCGCCGGAATACCACCCCGCCGGATAGCGCCCGTTGAGCGGCGAGTCGATGAGGCGGGCGAGGCGGCCCGCCGGCGGGAAGAGGTCGAAGCAGGCCTGCACGGTCCCCGGAAAGCGGAAGCCCGAATGTTGCAGCGTGCCGTCCGGATTGACCAGCATCGGCGCGGCCACGCCGGCCTGCGGTTGCGCGCGGAGGAAATCCACCAGCGCCCGCAGCGCGCCGGCCTGCACGACCGTGTCGGGGTTGAGGATGAGCGCCGCGAACGGGGGGTGATGGGCCGGTGAGCGCAGGCTGAAGCCGAGCGCCTCCAGCCCGAGGTTGTTGCCCGCGCCCATGCCGTTGTTCTCGGCCTCGATGACGAGCGTGCGCGGGAAGTGCGCGCGCAGCATCGCCACCGAATCATCGGTCGAGCCGTTATCGACCACGCACACCCGCGCGTTCAGGCCGCTGCTCGCCAGATCCACGTACACCGAATCGAGGCAGGCGGCCAACAACTCGCGCACGTTCCAATTGACGATGACGATGCCTAAATCCATAGAAGGGCGCGGCGTGCCGGCGAAAGAGCCGCGGTCTGGCGCGCCGCTACTTCTTCGCCCGCTTCGGCAGGCGAGCCTGCGCCTCGGCCACCGCGCGGTGAGCGTTGAGCCGGCCGAAGCCATACTGCTCGCTGTAGCCGTTCCGATAATTCCCGCTGGCGCGGTCAATCTTCTTGGCGGTGGAGCCCAGTAGGTTGCCGACCTCATCGCGGGTGAGCGCCGGATTCACCGACAGCACGAGCGCGGCGATGCCGGCGGCCAGCGGCGTAGCGGCCGAGGTGCCGCCGAACTGATCGGTGTACGCGCCGTTCAGGTTGAAGCCGCGGTTGCGCTGCGAGACGTCGGTGGTGGTGATGGATTGCCGGTT
The DNA here is from genome assembly GCA_964608265.1 of uncultured Anaerolineales bacterium. Lineage (GTDB taxonomy): Bacteria > Chloroflexota > Anaerolineae > Anaerolineales > UBA6663 > JANWXR01. Next base: position 21,123 of record CAZSNP010000018.1, read on the forward strand.
GCGCTGCGGGTCGCTGCTCGGGCAGACGAAGGCGAGGCCCTCGCCGTAGTTGCTGTACAGCGCGCGCACGCCCCGATCGTTCGAGGCGCCCACGCCGAACGCGCGCGGGTGGCTGGCCGGAAAGCCGATGCGGTTGCGGGCGTCGTTGCCGGCAGCGCAGAACACCAGGCAGCCCTTGCCCTGTCGCCCGCTGCCGGCCACCTCATCCACCGCGCTCTCGAGGTCGGCGTTCTGCGCGCCGCTCCAACTGCACGAAATCACCTGCGCGTGCCGGCCGGCGTAACGCAGGGCGTTGGCGACCTGATCGTTGGGGGCCAGCGCATCCGCGCCGAAGATTTTTATCGGCAGCAGGGTGCAGTTGTAGGCGATGCCGGCCACGCCGCGCCGGTTGTTCCCGACCGCGGCCGCGACGCCGGCGCAGGCCGTGCCGTGACTGTCGTTGCCCTCCAACCGGTCGTACGGCGAATGATAATAGCGGGGGTTGGGATCGTAATCGCCGTCGTAGAAGTTGCGGCCGTGGCGGTCGGGCGCTTTCGGGTTGGGGTTGACCCACACGTTGGCGCGCAAATCGGGGTGCTGCAAATCCACCCCGTCATCCACCACCGCGATGACGACCGAGCGCGCGCCGCCGGGCGTGATGTCCCACGCCCGGAAGGCGTCCACGTCCTCGCCGGCCAGCGCGCCGCGCTCACCGGTGTTGTGCAGGTGCCATTGCTTCGCGAGCAGCCGGTCGTTGGTCGGCGCGGCTTTGCGGTGCTCGGCCAGGAAGTTCGGCGTGGCGTACTCCACGAGGCTGTCGGCCTCGGCCAGCGCGTTCGCCATTTCGATGATGCCCGGCTCGGTCACGTCGTTGCTCGGGCCGACGACGAAGTGGTCGCGTGTAAATTCATTTTTGCGGCGCTTGGCCAGGCCAAAGCCCTTCAGCAACTTATCCTGCTGCGCGGCGGTGGTCGTGCGCCGGAAGCGGACGATGATCTCGCGCGAGGCGACCAGCCGCAGACCGGAGGCCGTCTCGGTGTATACGGGCAGGGTGCGCTTGATGGTATCAATCAGCCGGTGGGGCAGCGCGTCGCGGACCGCGGCCAGCGTGTTGCGGGCCACCCCGATCTGTGAGAGGAGCAGGGTGCGGCCAAAGCCGCGCGCCGCCGGCGATTCCGGGCTTTTCAACGCGGTGCGCGCCGACTTCAACGCATCGCTGGCCGGGGCCTCCCGCTCGAACCGCACGCCGATGTCGTCCGCCGAGTATTCGATCTCGATCTTCGTGCGATTCACGGAGTAAATAAAGGCCATGACGAGTCCTCGTTGGTCGCGGCGGGGGAGGTGGGGATATATCGGCGCCGGGTGCGGAAGTCAGCGCCGATACTCTGAGATGAAATTGGGCGCGGCGAACTCAACCTCTTCGGCGGAGTTAAGCTCGCCGGCGACTTCGAGCGTGCGCAGGCCCTCGGGCTGGGGCACCTTGGCGATGAACTGCCGGGGGACGAATTCGTTCTGGCGCGCGAGGGTGATGCCGTAGCGCTGCTCCACGCTGCGGCGGCGTTTCGACGTGAGGGTGGATTTGAAGCGGACGGCGATCTCATCCGAGAGGATTTGCAGCGTCTGGCTTTCGGAGTCACGCAGCACCGGCGTCACAAATTCCACGACGCCTTCCTGCAGCCAGTGATGAAACCGCTGCACCGCCCGGGCGCGCTGGCCTTCGTCGGCCAGTTCCACCACGGCCAGCCGCTGGCTGCGGATGATCTCCGCCCGGCCGAAGGTGCGCAGCGCGCTGGTCACGCTTCGCTCCGCGCCCGCGCGATAACGCACTGCGATGACGTTCTCGAGCAGCTCGACCCGAATGCGCTTGCTGCCCTGTTTGTACGAAATGTGGCCGTTGTGGCCTTGTGGTTGTATGGGCTGCTTCATGGAGGCTCTCCTCGACGATGATCGTCGCCAAGCCACAGCCTTACGATACCTCATCCGCCCACGGCGCGCAACATGATGAATGACCTCATCGCAATCCCTGTTCGATGACACGCGGACGGGCCATCGGCCAAATCCGGTCAGATTGGTGCGGGCGGCCGGCGGGCGTTATGGCCGTTCGATCTCTACCCGCTGTGGGTCGGAGCGGTTGTTGAGCACGCGCACCTGTTCGTGGATGAGGCCGGCCCAGAAATCCTGCGGGTTGCGGCTGGGCACGATCTCATCCAGCACCACGCCGCCGGTGACGACCGAGCGCTGGCCCGGCAGGAGGTAATACTGCGGGCGCCCGAGTGAATCGGGCAGGATGGTCAGCGTCTCCGGCGTGCCGATGGCCCAGCGCCACGGGAAGTCGGTCTCGCAGGTATCGCACATCAACCCCACACGGAAGGCGCCCGCCTCTTGATAGAAGCCGGTGCCGGCGGAGTTCACGCGCATCGACTCGTACACATAGCCCGAGAACGGGCCGGTGGTGCGGATGGGGGTCTCGCCGTAATTCTCGACCGTCAGCGTGAAGTACAGGGTGTTGCCGAGCACAACGACCCGCGACGAATAATCCACCAGCCCGTGCGCAATCTGCGCCAGCGGCAGGCCGCGATTGGCGATGGTGAGCGTGGTCTCAACGGCGGTGCGCTGGCCAACGCGGTCGGTGGCCTCGGCGCGAACGCGATACTCGCCGTTCGGCGGCGGGATCTGGCCGAGGTCGATGCCGCCGTCGTAATCGTATGTGTGCGTGCCGCGCTGGCCGGGCCTGAGCACCGATTGCCGGCTCTCGGCGATGGGGAGTTGCGTGCCGTCGGCCCCGATGATAAACAGCCGCTGCCCGGCCTCATCCACCTCCTTGCTCAAATCCACGTTGAAGGTCGCGCGGTCATCCAGCCCATCCTGATTCGGCGTGAACGTGCGCGGGCTGACGGTGAGGTTGGTCAGTTCGGGCAGGGCGGTGTCGGCCTCGGTGATAGTGAGCGTGCCGGTGAGGCTGTTGCTCGCGCCGGCTTCATCGGTGGCCGCGGCATGCCAGGTGTATGTGCCGTTCTGCAGCACGCGCGCCAGCACCTCGAACGCCAGGCTCTCGCCGGGCAGCGTATACGGATCGACCACGCCGCTGAAATCCACGACCGTATCGCCCGCCAGGGTCGGCTTGTCGGTGCGGAAGTCGAAGCGTTTGCCCTGGGAATCGGTGAAGTAAACCGACACCCGGGCGGCGCGGCGCAGCCTGAAGGTGAGCCGCGCCACGTCGGTCTGCCCGTCGGCGTTGGGGGTGATGGTGTCGAGCGAGAACGCCGCCGACTCGAGCGGCGGCCCGCCCGGGCGCAGCCACAACGCCGCTATCGCCAGCCCCAGCCCGGTGACGGCAACGGCAATCAGAATTGTCAGTGAGATGGGAAGTTTCATGGTAGAGGTGGATTATATCCGCGACGGTGCCTCGCGCGCTGTAGGGGAGCGGCTTACAGCCCGAGGATGAGCAAAGTCACTGATAGTGCCGACAACTCGCGCTCCCGCTCCCTCTCCCGCTGGTAGAGGGAGGGAGACCGCGCCTTTTTGAGAGCCTCCCCTTCTCCCGGCGGGAGAAGGGGTAGGGGATGAGGGAGAGCCGAACGTCTTTGCACAAGCCCTGGGCTTTCAGCCGCACCGGTCACAGCCCGGAGTGAAAGCTCGGGTTGGGCGATGGCAGTCTGATATTCGTCGATAGTTTGGCTTTGGTTTTCCTTTTCCCCCGCCTCATGCTAGTATTCCCTCACCGGCGATGATGACGTATCAAGAGAGCCTGGCTTTCCTCTACAGCTTCGTGGACTATAGCGCCACGCGCCAGGTCAGGTATTCGCCTGCGACCTTCGACCTCAGCCGCACGCGGGTACTGCTTGATTTGCTCGGCAACCCGCAGGACCGCTACCCGGTCGTGCACGTAGCGGGCACGAAGGGCAAAGGCTCGGTGAGCGCGCTGTGTGCGGCGGCGCTGACGACCTCCGGTCAGCGCACCGGGCTGTATACCTCCCCGCACTTGCTCGACTTCCGCGAGCGCATACAGATCAACGGTGACTACATCCCCGAAGCCGAGGTCAGCGCCGTTTGCGGACGGCTGCGCGAACTTGCGTCGCAGGTGCCGGGCATCACGACGTTTGAACTCACCACCGCGCTGGCCTTCGAATACTTCGCCCGCCAACGCGTCGAGGTGGCCGTCATCGAAGTCGGCCTGGGCGGGCGGCTCGACGCCACGAATTGCGTCACGCCGCGCGTCTCCGTCATCACCTCGCTGAGCTACGATCACATGGATTTCCTCGGCCCGACGCTCGCGCAAATCGCCACCGAGAAGGCCGGCATCCTCAAACCGGGCGTGGCCGTCGTCAGCGCGCCGCAGCCGCCGGAGGCGCTGGCCGTCATCGAAACCATCGCCGCCGAACGCCGCGCCCCCCTGACGCTCGTCGGGCGCGATTGGTTCTACCGGGTCACGGGCCGCTCACTCGATGGGCAGACGGTCGTCATCTCGCCCGGTGGATTGACCCTCGACCTCCCGCTGCTTGGCCCGCATCAGGCCGAGAACGCGGCGGTGGCGGTGGCCGCCTTGCGCGCGAGCGGCCTCGCCGTGAGCGACGATGCCATCCGCAGCGGATTCCGCGCCGTGCGCTGGCCGGGCCGCTTCGAGATTCTGGGGCGTGAGCCGCTCGTCATCGTTGATAGCGCGCACAATCGCGACTCGGCCGAGAAGCTCGCCGCCACGCTCGACCAGTATCTGCCCGAGCGCCGCGTCATCCTGATCTTTGGCGCGTCGGTTGACAAAGACGTGCAGGGCATGCTTGAAGTTTTGGCCCGGCGCGCGGGAACCGTGATCTGCACGCAAGCCGTTCACCCGCGCGCCATCGAACCCGAACAACTCGCCGCCGAGGCGGCCCGGTTGGGCGGTGGGCCGACGGAGAGCGTCGCCCCCGTGGCTGCCGCGCTCGAACGCGCCCTGCAACTTGCCGGGCCGGGCGATATGATTCTGGCGACCGGTAGCCTGTTCGTCGTCGCCGAAGTGCAGACCGCCATCCGCCATCTCAAATCTGAAATCTCAACTCAATGAACGAACCGTTTGGAAACGACCTCCGTCGCAGGCTGGCTCGCTCCGGCATCGCCGAGACGATGAGCCGGCAGGCCGATGAACTGTACGACATCCCCGACGCCGCCCCCGACGACGACGGGCTGATCGAATTGCCGCTGCTCCCGTTGCGCGACATGGTCATGTTCCCGCACATGACCACGCCGCTGTTCGTCGGGCGCGAGCGCTCGATGCTGGCGATTCAGGAGGCCAACTCAGCCAACCTCACCCTCATCGCCGCCGCGCAGATCAATCCCGAAATCGAAGACCCAACCGCGCAGGATTTGTATACCGTCGGCGCGGAGATCGCCGTGGGCCGCATGTTGCGGATGCCCGATGGCTCGCACTCGGCCCTGGCGCAGGGCCGCAAGCGCGTGCAGATCGTGGAGTTCGTGCAGACCGAGCCGTACTTTGTGGTGCGGGCGCGCCCGGTGTACGAGCCGACCGAGAAGCCGCGCGAGACCGAGGCGCTGATGCGGGCCGTGCTCGGCCTGTTCGAGCGCGTGGTGCGGATGAACAACGCCATCCCCGAAGAGGCGTACGTCTACGCCATGAACATCGAGGAGCCGGGCTGGCTGGCCGACTCGATTGCCTCGTCGATTGACATCCCCATCGCCGAGCGCCAGTCGGTGCTCGAAATCTTCGAGCCGACGGCGCGGCTGCAACGGCTGAGCATTCTGCTCGGCAAAGAGCTGGATGTGCTCGAACTCGAAGACCACATCCACTCGCAGGTGCAGAGCGAGGTGGATCGCAGCCAGCGCGAGATGTACCTGCGCGAGCAGATGAAGGCCATCCAATCCGAACTCGGCGAGGCCGATACGTGGACGGCTGAGATCAACGACGTGCGCGAGAAGGTCACCGCCGCGCAGATGCCGGAGGAGGTGCGCGTCAAGGCGATGAAGGAGGTCGAGCGGCTGACGCAGATGCCGCCGATGTCGCCCGAGGTTGGCATCATCCGCTCGTACCTCGACTGGCTGATCGAGTTACCGTGGGCGGCGACGACGACGGATAACCTCGACCTCAAACACGCCGAGGCCGTTCTCGAAAAGCAGCACTTCGGTCTGCCCAAGGCCAAGGAGCGCGTGCTCGAATACATCGCCGTGCGCAAGCTGCTGGGCGATGAGCAGCAAAAGCGCGCGCCCATCCTGTGCTTCGTCGGGCCGCCCGGCACCGGCAAGACCTCGCTCGGCAAATCCATCGCCGATGCGCTGGGCCGGAAGTTCGTGCGGCTGAGTCTGGGCGGCGTGCGGGATGAGGCCGAGATCCGCGGCCACCGGCGCACCTACATCGGCGCGCTGCCGGGCCGGGTGCTGCAGTCCATGCGGCGCGCCGGCACCATCAATCCCGTGATGATGCTGGACGAGGTGGACAAACTCGGCACCGATTTTCGCGGCGACCCGGCGGCGGCGCTGCTCGAAGTCCTCGACCCCGAGCAAAACAAAGAGTTCGCCGATCACTACCTCGACGCCGATTACGACTTGTCGAAGGTGCTGTTTGTCACCACGGCCAACACGCTCGGCACCGTGCCGCCCGCGCTGCAAGACCGGCTCGAAGTCATCGAGTTCCCCGGCTACGTCGAGGAGGAGAAGCTCACCATCGCGCGCAAGTTCCTTGTGCCGCGCCAACTGGAGGAGAACGGGCTGAGCGGCGTGCGCGTCTCGCTCACCGACCCGGCCATCCGCACCATCGTGCGCTCGTACACCTACGAGGCCGGGGTGCGCAACCTCGAACGCGAGATCGCCAAGGTCTTCCGCAAGGTGGCGCGCCGCAAGGCGGAAGGCAAGCCGGACACCACGCGCATCACCCCGGCCAGCCTGCACAAGTTCCTCGGCCCGCCGCAATACACCCCGCTCGACACCGAGAAGCAGGACGAGGTGGGCCTGGTGACCGGGCTGGCGTGGACCGAGGCCGGCGGCGACACCATGCCGATTGAGGTGGTGTTGTTCGACGGCAAGGGCGGATTGCAAATCACCGGGCAGATCGGCGAGGTGATGCAGGAGTCGGCGCACGCGGCGATGAGTTACATGAAGTCGAAGGCCAGGGCGCTCGGCATTGACTTCAAACGCTTTGAGAAGACCGACACGCATATCCACGTCCCCGAAGGCTCCATCAGCAAAGACGGGCCGAGCGCGGGCATCAGCATGGCAGCCGCCCTCATCTCGGCCTTCACCGGGCGCAAGGTCAAGCGCAGCCTCGGCCTCACCGGCGAGGTCACCTTGCGCGGGCGGGTGCTGCCGGTCGGCGGCATCAAGGAGAAGGTGCTGGCCGCGCACCGCGCCGGGCTGAAGACCGTCATCCTGCCGAAGAAGAACGACAAGGATTTGGTGGACGTGCCCGCCGTCGCCAAGCGCGAGCTCAGGTTCGTCTTCGTCGAACACATCGACGCCGTGCTGAAGGAGGCGCTGCTGCCCGCGCCGAAAACCAGGCCATCACCGGAGCGCAAGCGAGTCGGCCAGCGGCGCAAGCACTGAAGGGCGCCTTTAGCACAAGGGTTGTGGAGACGCGCCGCAGCGCGTCTCTGCTTTTTTTGAGCCTCGCATGCAGAACAAAGTCGTCTTCATCACCGGCGCGTCGTCGGGCATCGGCGCGGCGGCGGCGCGGGAGTTCGCGCGGCTCGGGGCGCGGGTGGCGCTGGTCGCGCGGCGCGCCGACCGGTTACACGCCCTCGCTGCTGAACTCGGCCCGAACGCGCACGCCCTCCCGGCCGATGTGACGCAACGCGCCGACCGTGAGCGCGTCATCGCGGCGACGCTCGAACGCTTCGGGCGGATAGATGTGCTCTTCAACAACGCCGGGGCGGCGCGGCTGGGATGGCTGGAGACGCTGACGGCCGAGGAAGTCGAGGCGCAGATTCAACTCAACCTGCTGGCCGTCATCGAGTTGACGCGGCTTGCCCTGCCGCCCATGCTCGCGCAGCGGAGCGGCCACATCATCAATCACGCCTCGGTGGCCGGGCACGTGGGCACGCCGACGTATTCGGTGTATTGCGCGACCAAGGCGGCGGTGATTGCGTTTTCAGAGGCGTTGCGACGGGAAGTGGGGCCGTGCGGCGTGTGGGTGTCGGTGCTCGCGCCGGGCGGCGTGGCCGAGACCGAGTTCGCCCGGGTCGCGGGCATCCAGCGCCGCACGCGCCTGACGACGCCGCGCTTCCTTCAGCCGACCGCGGCCGAGGTGGCCCGCGCCGTCGTGCGCCTCGTGCGCCACCCGCAGCGCGAACTCACCCTCCCGTGGCCGATGCGCGTCGCGGCGTGGATCAATCGCACTTTCCCCGCCTTGACGGATTGGGTGGTAACCGAGGGGTTTACAAAGCGTGAGAGACAACCCTAACCGCAAAGACGCGAAGCACGCCAGGCTTTCGGACCTCCCTCACGCTCTTTGCGGCTTCGCCGTTCACTCTCACGCCGTGGCCACGATCGGCTCCTTGCCCTCGGCCAGCTTCGCCAGCACGGTCAGCAGCGCCGCGCGCCACTCGGCCTCGGGCAGGCGCGGCAACCACAGCCGGTTCCTGCTCGTGCGCGCGCCGTCCAGCAGCGCCACCTCATAATAAGCCTGATCAAGTTGATCCATCGGCGGCAGCGTGAGCACGATCTGCCCGTTCTCGCTGCCCACCGCCAGCACCCCGGCGCGCACCGCCCGTAGCTTCACGCGCAGTTGATACAGCAGATTATCCACCGGCCTCGGCACCGGCCCGAAGCGGTCCCCGAGTTCGAGCCGCAACGCCTCGAGGTCACCCTCACCGCTCACGTTCGCCAGCCGTTGATACAGCCCGAGCCGCACCTTGCGATCCTCCACGTAATCGGACGGGATGGAGATGGCGAGCGGCAATTCGATATTTGCCGAGACACCCAAATCCATCGGCGAGCCGGCGGGCTGCTGCGCACCTGCCACTTGCTCCTTGCTACCTGCGCCTTTCAGTTTCCGCACCGCCTGCGACAGCAGCCGCGTGTACAGGTGGAAGCCGACCGCCGTCACCTGCCCGCTTTGCCTGGGGCCGAGGATGTCGCCCGCGCCGCGCATCTCCAGATCGCGCATCGCAATCGAATACCCCGCGCCGAGGTCGGTCTGCTCGGCCAGCGTCTCCAATCGTTCGCGGGCCTCCGGGGTGGGGCGATGAGTCTTGTCGGTGAAGAAGTAGGCGTACGCCTGGGTTGCGCTGCGCCCCACGCGCCCGCGCAGTTGATAGAGTTGCGCCAGGCCAAATGTGTCGGCGCGATCCACGATCAACGTGTTCGCGTTCGGGATGTCGAGGCCCGACTCGATGATGGACGTGCACAGCAGGAGGTCAATCTCGCCCTCGCTGAACTCATCCATCACCCGCGAGAGTTGCCCCTCGTCCATCTGCCCGTGCGCGACGCCGATGGACGCCTCGGGCACCAGCCGTTCCAACCGCTCGCGGATCACGCCGATGCTCTGCACGCGGTTGTGGACGAAGAAGACTTGCCCGTCACGATCGAGTTCGCGCAGGATGGCCTGGCGCACCAGCTTCTCGTTGTAGGCGCCGGTGTGGGTGAGCACGGGCAGCCGCTCCTCGGGCGGGGTGTTGATGGTGCTGATGTCGCGCAGGCCGGTGAGCGCGAAGTACAGCGTGCGCGGGATGGGCGTCGCGGTCAGCGTCAGCACATCCACCTCGGTGCGCAGCCGCTTGAGCTTTTCCTTGTGCGTCACGCCGAAGCGCTGCTCCTCATCCACAATCAACAGCCCGAGGTTCTTGAACTGCACATCCTTTTGCAGCAACCGGTGCGTGCCGACGAGGATATCCACTTGCCCCTCGCCCATTTGCCGGAGGATGGCCCGCATCTGCGGCGCGGTGCGGAAGCGCGAGAGCATCTCGACTTTGATAGGGTAGGGCGCGAGGCGATTCTGAAAGGTGTGATAGTGCTGCTGAGCCAGCACCGTCGTCGGCACGAGGAGGGCGACCTGCGCGCCGTCGGTCACCGCCTTGAAGGCGGCCCGCAGCGCGACCTCCGTTTTGCCGAAACCCACATCCCCGCAGATCAATCGGTCCATCGGGCGCGCGCGCTGCATGTCGGCCTTGACATCTTCGATGGCCCGCATCTGGTCGGCGGTCTCCACGAACGGGAACGACCCCTCAAGCTCGGCCTGCCACGGCGAGTCGGGGTTGAAGGCGCGCTTGCCGACCGTTGCGCGCCGCGCGTACAGATCGAGCAATTCGCGCGCCAGCTCCTCCACCGCCTGTTTGGCCTTGCTCCTGGCCGTGTGCCACTCCGGTGAGCCGAGGCGCGAAAGGGTCGGGGGCTGGTCGTCAGCGCCGACGTACTTCGTCAACCGGTCGGCCTGATACACCGGCACATACAACTCATCGCCCTCGGCGAATTCGAGCACGAGGTATTCGCGCTCCAACCCATCCACCGTGCGCTTGCCCAACTCGCGGAAACGCCCGATGCCGAAGTCCTCGTGCACGATGTAATCGCCGGCGATGATGTGGGCGTAGTTCGCCTCGGGCGCGGCCGCCGCGCGCTTCTCGCGCCGGTGCGCCCGCGCCCGCGCCAGCCCGAATATCTCCGCATCGGTCAAAAGGTTGAGCGGCGCCGGAGCAGCGCCCGGCCGCGACAGCCGCCACCCCTCCGACAACGCCCCGCTGAGGAACGTCACGCTCCCCGGCGCGGGCGGATCGGTGACCACCCCGGTCAGCGTCGCGCGCCCATGCCCGGCGTTCCACAATTCGCTCAGCCGGTGCGCCTGGCGCGAGATGACGACGACGGCCTCGCCCGCAAGCGTGGCGTGATCGATTTGTTCGAGCAGCGGCTTGACCTGCCCGCCAAAGCGTGGCGCGACATGAAATTGCGCCGCGAGATCCGTCGCCGCTGAGTTTGCCTCGCCTCCACCCAGCGTCAGCGGCCGGCGCCCCGACAGTTCGTCCTGCAATTCCGCCCACGTCAGATACGGGATCGGAAAATCGGGCGCGATGGTGCCGGCCTCCAATTGCAGCTGGCGTTGCTCGACGGCGTGCTCCTCCAGTTCGGCCACCGTGGCGGCAAGCTCGGCCCAATCCTCGATGATCAACAGCGACCGATCGGGCAGGTACTCGAGCAGGCCGGCCGGCGGGTACATCACCGGGATGAGGGCCTCGAGGCTGAGAGGGTCGTAGCCCGGCGGCCTGAACTTCGGCAGCCCCTCGCGCGCCGGGGTGATGGTCACGCCGGCTGCTTTTTCGCCGGAGCGTTGCGTGGCGGGGTCGAAGCGGCGGATGGTGTCGAGCGCATCCCCGAACAACTCGATCCGCACCGGTTGCTCGTCGGCCATCGGGAACACATCCACCAGGCCGCCGCGCCGCGAGAACTGGCCCGGTTCCACGACGATGCTCTGCGCCTCGTAGCCGATCTCGACCCACGCGGCGAGCAGTTTCTCCAGTCGCACGCTTTGCTGTACTTTCAAGGCATGCGTGTGGGCGAGGAACTCGCGGCGCGGCAGCGTGCGCGTCATCAGCGCGCGGGCTGAGGTGATGACGACGGGAGGCGGCGCGCTCGGCGGTGTGAGGGTTGCGTACGGCGCGAGCGAGGCCAGCGCGGCGAGCCGGTTGCGGAGCGGGCGCGCGCCCCAGCCCACCGGCTCGTAGAACAACGGCGTCGGTTCGCCGAAGTGGAGCAGCCGCAACCCCGGCGCCCACACGCTGAGTTCCTCGACAAACGTCAGCGCGCGATCGGGGCGGGCGGTGATGAGGACGACGGGCTGAGACGCCGTCGCCACAACGGAAGCCGTCACCGGCACGCGCGCGGCGCGCGGCACGCCCAGCGTCAGTGGCCGGCGTGTGCCGGATTCCAGCGCCGCGATGAGTTCGGCGTGGGCCGGCGAGTGTTGCAGCGCGGGCAAGAGGCCACTGAGGTTCATACAACAAAAAGCGGATGGGGCTGGCCCATCCGCTAAGTTTAGCGCAACCGCCGGTGATGGCTAACCCTGGCGATCCGCCGGCCCGTTGAAACGGCTCATCGTCAGTTGCGGGCCGTCCTTGATGAACGAGTCGACCACATCCACGGCTCGCTTCAAGACGATATCGACTTCATCCAAATCACCTTGTTTGAAATCCTGCAAGACAAACGACGCTGACGGCGTCTGGCCCGGCGGGCGACCGATGCCCAACCGCAGCCGCGAAAATCTATCGGAGCCGATGGTGTCGATGATGGACTGCAGGCCGCGTTGGCCGCCGGCGGTGCCGCGCGGGCGGAGCCGCAACGTGCCAAACGGTATGGCCAGGTCATCAACGATGACGAGCAACTTGTCAATCGGCACGTTGTAGAAACGCATCAATTGACCGACCGCTTCGCCGGACTGATTCATATACGTTTGCGGCTTGACCAACACGACCGGCGCCCCGTGAATGGTCCCGGTGGTATACAGCGCGCGGCCCTGTTTGCGCGTGAAGCCCGCCATCTCGTGTCGCTCGGCCACTTCATCCAGCGCCATGAAGCCGAGGTTATGCCGATTGAGGCGGTACTCGCGCCCGGGATTGCCCAAACCGACAATCAAGTACTGCTGTATTTCAGACACGCTGACCTCGATGATTCTCAGGGACTGACCCTGTTGGGATCAACCGCTACGATCACGACGCCAGAAATGGCGCAGTGCCACCCTAATCCCCAGATAAACCCCCAGGATTGAAAACAGCGCGAACGATAGCGTCACACCATCCCAAAAAGCCGCTTCGTACTGCGCCGTTGCAAGCACCGTGCTCGCGAATGATACCGCATTTGCCCCCGAAGATAGTAGTGGATTTTGTGGGTCTGTCGCTGTAGACGAGCCAACGGCAATCGCCGTTACGGTCGGGCCGAGCGGCATTGTGGCGGTGGGTGAGGGGGTTACGGTGGGTGTGGGGGTGGGCGTTGCCGGCGGGGCGACATTATTCGCCACCCGGATGCCGCGCACCACGGTCTCGACGAAGGTGCGCTCTCCGGTGTAAACCCGCAGCCGCAGGGCGAACTGGCCGTCGGTGAGGCCGGTCGTATCCCACAGACCCAGCGCGCCTCCCTCCACCGGCGCGGTCACCCGCTCACCGATCGAAAACCAGGTTCCAGTCGGGTCGGGATCATACGCAAAGGCCAGCTCGTAGCGTTGGAACCCGGCGGCAGCAGCGGTACCCGCGATAGTCACCAGGCCCTGCACCGGTTGCCCGGCCGCCGGAAAGGTGATGGCGACGCCCGGCTGCTCCTGTGCCCGGCTGACCGAAGGCATAGCCATCTCAAGCAGCACAAACAGCAGGGCCACACCCATCAACCGGCGCATGGCGGCGGAGTGTAGCACGCGACCCGGTCACCGTCAAAATTTTGACCCTGTCCGGCGCGTTTGTTATACTGCCTGCATCCCAGCAACTTTCGCGGGCAGCCGGTGTTTTACAGAATGACTGTGCGAAGCCCGCGGCAGGAGCCAACACGCGGTGCAATCTCACAGCGAGGAAGCTGAGCTGGTCGCACGCGCCAAGACCGACCCGGAGGCGTTCGGGCTGCTCTATGAGCGCTACGTGCGGCCAATTTACAACTACATCTATTATCGGACCGGGAACACGCAGGATGCCGAGGACCTGACGGCGCGGGTGTTTCAAAGGGTGAGCCAGCATTTGCCGCGCTACGCCGAGCGTGGGTTGCCCTTCAGCGCCTGGCTGTATCGCATCGCCCACAACGCGGTGGCCAACTGGCACCGCGATGAGTCGCGGCGGCGGGCGCTGGCGCTCAACGGGGCGGCGTTGACCGACCTGCGAACCGAGGCGCCCGAGGTGACGCTCGAAGTGGCCCGCCAGCAGGAGGTGTTGATTCAGGCCCTCCATCGCCTGCCGGGGGAGCGCCAGCAGCTCATCATCCTGAAGTTCGTCGAGCAGTTGTCGAACGCTGAAATCGGCGTCATCATGGGCCGCAGCGAGGGCGCTATCAAGAGCCTCTATCATCGCACGCTCCTGTCGCTGCGGGAGGAATTGGAGACGCTGGAGCAGAACGGCCATGCCCAGGCTGAGGTCTCACAACCCTGGCTGAACCGTGTCTTTGGTCCAAGAGGAAAAACATCGTCATGAGCCAAGCCATTGCCATTGTCACCGACTCGACCGCCTATCTGCCGCAGGCGATACGGGAGCAGTACCCGATTGAGGTCGTGCCGCAAGTGGTCGTGTGGTCCAACGAGTCATATCGAGATGGGGTGGACATCCAGGCCGGTGAGTTCTTCGAGCGCCTGAAGGTCGACCCGGTGCATCCGACGACCTCGGTGGCCTCGCTCGGCGACATTCAGGCCATCTACGCCAAAGCCGCCGCCCGGGCCGACGCCGTCATCGGCATCCACCTCTCGGCCAAACTCTCGAATACTTTCTCGGTGGCCGAGGAGGCCGTCAAATCTATCTCGGGCAAGGAAGTGCACGTCATCAACTCGCAGACCACCTCAATGGCGATGGGCTTTTTGGTGCTGGCCGCCGCCCGCGCCGCGGCTGCCGGTCGCCCGGCCAGCGAGGTCGCCAAACTCGTGCGCGACTCCATCCCCCGCACCGGCCTGCTGTTGACGCTGGAAACCCTCAAGTATCTGCAGCGCGGTGGCCGCATTGGCGCGGCCCAGGCCTTCATGGGCGGTGTGCTCGATTTGAAACCCATCCTCGAAGTGCGCGATGGCGTCATCCATCCTCTCGAACGGGTGCGGTCGAAGAGGAAGGCCGTGGCGCGCCTGCTGGATGTGATGGCCGAGCGCGTAGCCGGGAAGACGGGCATCCGCCTGGCCGTCATCCATGCGGCGGCGCCGGCCGAGGGGGCCGAGGTGCTTGAATCCGCGCGCACCCGTTTTGGCAGCGCGCTGGTGGAATCACTGTTGACGGATGTCAGCCCAACCGTGGCCGTGCACACCGGCCCCGGCACCATCGGCCTGACGTACAGCGAGGGGATCTGACCATGAAAATCCGCGAAGTTGAATCCCTGCTCGTCGCTCACGCCGAGGCGCTCAACCGCCAGCGCGGCGAGGCGTTCGAGTCCGACCTCAGCCACTATCGCCCGGTCAAAGCCTCGGCCGTGGAGCCGCTGTTCCGCGCGGCGGCCCTGGCCAGGGCGACGTTGCGCCGCGTGCAACCTCGACCCGACTTTGTGGCCGACCTCAAGGCGCGCCTGGTCGCTGCCCACGCGAAGAGGCCACAGAACGGCGGCGCGGTGTGGCTCGTCGCGGGGGTCGGCGGCCTGTTGTCTATCCTCAGCCTGGTGGTGATTGGGGTGCGCCGGGGCCAAGCGGCGCGTCGTGTGGCCGTGCCGCAGCGTTAGCGCCTGCGCTCAAAGAGCCATTGCGACGAGCCAGCCCGCACGGGTTGGCTCGTTCGTTTTGTCGTAACCGCGGCCGCCAGTCGGCAACGTGATAGAATCCGCGCGCGATGCGATATCACATTTGGACCGAAGGTTGCCAGATGAACGTGGCCGACTCGCAGCGCGTGGCCAGCGCCCTCGAGCGATTGGGTTATCAACCCGAGGCGGAGATCGAGCAGGCCGACGTCATCGTGCTGAATACGTGCGTCGTGCGGCAGAGCGCCGAGGACAAAGCCTACGGTCGCCTGACCTCGCTGCTGCCCGTCAAGCGCCGCCGGCCCGACCTCGTCATCAACGTGATGGGCTGCCTGGTCGGGGTGCGCGGGGCGGAGACGTTGAAGGCCAACCTGCCGATGGTGGATGTGTTCTCGCCGCCCTCCGAGCCGGGGCCGCTGGTGAAGTACCTGCTCGAACGCGACGGGCGCGACCTGGCCGAGGCCGAGACGTTGCAACGCTTCGCCTTCCAGGACGAAGCGACGACGGTCCTCAACCCCAACGCCGATTATCAACTCCCGCTCGCCCAGCGCGGGCAACTCATCAGCGCGCATGTCCCGGTCGTTTACGGCTGCTCGCACGCCTGCACCTTCTGCATCATCCCCTACCGGCGAGGCGTCGAGCGCTCGCGGCCGGTGGGTGAGATCGCCGCCGAGGTGCGCGCGCTGGTCGCGCAGGGCGTTAAAGAAGTGACGCTGCTCGGGCAGATCGTCGATCGCTACGGCGCGGATATCCCCGACGGGCCGAACCTCGCCCAACTCCTGCGCGCCATCCACTCGATTGAGGGCCTCGAGCGCATCCGCTTCCTCACCTCGCATCCGAACTGGATGACGGAGGCGCTGTTGCGCGCGGTGGCCGAGTTGCCCAAGGTGTGTGAGCACATCGAGGTGCCGGTGCAGGCCGGCGACGACGAGGTGCTGCGCAACATGAAGCGCGGCTACACCAACCGCGACTATCGCCGGCTGGTCGAACGGATTCGGGCTCTTATCCCGAACGGTTCGATTGCGACCGACATCATCGTCGGCTTCCCCGGTGAGACCGAGGCCCAGTTCCAGCAAACGTACGACCTGCTCGCGGAGCTGAAGCTTGATGTGGTTCACCTGGCCCGCTACTCGACGCGACCCGGCACGGTGGCCGCCCGCCGGCTGACCGATGACGTTTCCGAAGACGAGAAAATGCGGCGCTTCCGCCTGCTCGAAGATTTGCAGGCCGAGGTGCAGGCACAGATCAACACGCGGACCCTCGGGCAGACGGTCGAAGTGCTGGTCGAGGAAAGCCACAAAGGCAAGTGGCGGGGCCGCACCCGGACGAACAAGCTCGTCTTCTTCGCCGCACCGGATGACCTGAAAGGTCAGACCGTGCCGGTCACGATCACCGCCACGAGCGCCTGGAGCCTGCAGGGCGAGCTGGCGCCGGCCGCCATCCCCTTGCCGGTGGGATAGTCGCTGCCCTGAGACTTTAGTCCCCCAAAACGGAACGCTAACCGACTCAAGCCTAATCTCAGGCTGATTTCGCCCGCTGAGCGCGGCGTCCTCCGCTAAAATGTGCGCGTCATGCGGCGCGTGTTGATTGCGGACTCCAACATGCCCTTCGCGACGATGGTCGCGGAGGAGTTGCAACGCCTCGGCGACTATCGGGCGGTGGTCTCCGCCGACGGCCCGGAAGCCCTGCAACTCAGCGCGGCCTTTCGCCCGGATGTGGCCGTGATCGACGGCGAGCTGCCGCAATGCAGCCTGCCGCAACTCATCACGCAATTGCGCCAGGTGCTGCCGAGTCTGCCGGTCATCCTCATCCCCGCCGGCACGACGATGCTGCCCGACGGCGTGTCAATTCAGGCGACCCTCGCCAAACCCTTCTTCCTGCCCGATCTGACGACGTTGCTCTCGCAATTGCTCGGCACTGAGGCCGCGCCTGCTGCGGCGAGCGAGCCGCCCGCCCGCACCGCCACCAAACCCTCGGTGGCGGCGGCCACGCCCGACCTGCCCCTGCGCAAACGGCTCACCGGCATGCTGACCTCCGGCCCGCCGACGGTGATGCTCGACCTGCGCGACGATTTGCGCCGTGCCACCGAGAAACGCGTGGAGATGATGAGCCGCGCCCTGCGCGATGAGCCGGTGTTTTTGACGCAGAAGGGGAAGGTGATTGTGATGGTGCCGCGCCTGAGCAACTCGGCCGCGCAGGTGCTGGCGAACGTCGCCGCGCGCGCCTGGTCGGTGCCCGACGCGCCGCCGGAGGTGCTGCGCTTCGAGGGCAATTCCGAGATCAATCGCTACATGCTGTACTCCATCGCCGTGACGCGCACGATCTATCTCTCGGTCGCGCTGCGCGTCCGCATCCCCCTCCCCATCGTGCGCCGCATCGCGCGCGAGACCGCGGCTGAACTCGGCAAACTCGTGACGGCTTAACGCCCAGGTGTAATGGGGCAGAGACGCATGGCGCTGCCGTTCGTTGCGCCCTGGCGCGGGATCAGATTCACGGACAAGCTGAGCGCAGGTATTGCTGGCACTCGGCGGGCGTGAGCGGGCGCTGTGCCTGGGTGCGGGCGAGGGCGACCAGTTCAAGCGTCGTGCCGGGCAGGGGGAGATCGGGCGCGACGGATTGCAGCGCCGCGCGCAACGCCTCGGCGCTTTCGGGCAGCGCGGGCTGGGTGAGCGACGCGGCCTGAATCCCGAGCAACAGACTCAACTGTGGATCGGCCGGCAACTGCGCCCGCGCATTGGCCGCCAGTTCGCGCGCCTGCGCCTCGCGGAGTTGCGCCACCGTCTGCGTGTTGATGGCCTCGGCGGTGCTGACCATTTCGCTGGCGTTGCTGAAGTTGCGCCCGGCCTGCACGCCAAGGATCAGCGCCAGCACGGCGGCGATGATGGCGACCGTGGGGAAGAGGGCGAACCACAGGGCGCGCCGCTGCGATTGTTGCGTGTTGCGCGATTGGGCCTCGGCGCGCTGGCGTTCAGCGGCGGCCAGACGTTGTGCGGTTTCGACCTCGCGCTGGCGCTGGGCCTCGCGCTCGGCGTTTTCGCGTTCGCGCAGGGTCATGCTGGCGCGGATGAAGTCGCGCTCCGCGCCGCCGATCTCCGTTTCGCGCTCGGTCAACCAGCCCTCCGCGCCGACGAGCAGCGCCCCGCGCAACAGCGCCCCCTCGTCGCGCTGATTCTGCTCCCACTGCTGCATCATCCCGCGCAGGCGTTCCTGCCAGGCGCGGAAGTTGCGGTTGCTCCGCATCCACTCGCGCAGGCGGCCCCAACTGCGGATGAGGGCCTCGTGCACGATTTCGGCCGTATCCTCGCCGTTCGGGCTGCGGTCGGTGACGACGAGGCGCGCATCGGCGAGTTGTTGCGCCAGCGGCCAGCCGTCGGCGATTTCGCTGCGGGTGGCGGTGCGGCGCGTATCCTCGGTGCCGTCGCCGGGCCGCACCATCTGCACAAAGATGCGCCGCGCCTGCGACTGATGCTCATCGTTCAGCTTGGCATGCACGTCCTCGGCGTAGCGCGCCAGCGAGCCCTCGACCCGCCCGATGTCTTCGTAGGCCTCGTGGGTCAGGGTGCGCAGCGTCTGCCGATCCCACAACGCCGTCAACGCGAATTCGAGCAGCGGCAGGTTGCCCGGCTCGTCGCCCACGTCGTCGAGGATGCGCTCGATAAGGCCGGCCTCGAAGATCACCCCTTGCTTGCGGGCCGGTTCCTTCACCGCCCGCGCCAGTTCGACGCGCGTCATCGGCCCGAGGATGAGGGTGGAGTCCTGCAGCGCATCGGCCAGCGGGCGGTGCGAATAGGCTTGCGCGAGGAAGTCGGCGCGGATGGTGAAGACGATGTGCAGCGCCGGGTTGCGCCGCACGCCTTCGACGAGCACATCGAGAAAGGCGCGCCGCACGTCCACTTCCGCGCACAGCGTGTACGTCTCCTCGAATTGGTCAATCACCAGCAGCACGCGGTTGGCGTCGGGGTGTTCATCCAGCAACCGTTGCGCCTGCGCCCCGAGGTTGGTCGTGCCGCTGCGCAGCTCAGCCGCCAGGTCGTGCAATTCATTCAACCGGTTGAGCCGTTCGCCGGGGATGAGGGCGGCGGCGATTGACTCGAACGGGCGGTTGCCGGGGCGCAGCGTGGCCGTGATCCACGCCTTGCCCTGCGCCTGGCGCAGCGAGGCGGCCTGTTGCAGCCGAGGCAACAGGCCCGCGTACACCACCGATGATTTGCCGCTGCCCGATGGGCCGGTGACGCCGACCAGGCGGCGCTGTTCGGCCATCTCGCTCAACCGGTCGGTGAAGTCCTCGCGCCCGAAGAAGTAGGGCGCATCTTCTTCGCGGAAGGCGAACAGCCCGCGATACGGGCAGGGTGGCAGAGTCAGCGGCAGGCTGGGCGTAGCGGCCAGCGAGATGTGCACGTTGCCGGCGCGGCGCGGCGTGGCCACCGTCGCGATCGGCAGCGCGGCCACGAGTTGCTCGAACGAGAGGGAATACGCCTCGCGCAGCGCCTGGGCCATGCTCGCGCCGCTGGCGAAACGCTGCTCGGGCTTCTTGTTCAGCGCGCGCAGGATGACGGCCTCGACCGCGGCCGGGATTTCGGCGTTGAGTTCGCGCGGCGGCTGCGGCGGCTTGTGGACATGAGCCCACACCAGCTTCTCGACCGTGTCCTCGATGAAGGGCACGCGCCCGGTGAGCAATTCGTACAGCAGGACGCCGAGCGCGTACAGATCGCTGGGCTGCGCGCCTTCGAGACCCTGGCACAACTCCGGCGCCATGTAGGCCGGCGTGCCCGCCGTGCGCCCGTCGGGGATGGATTTGTCCTCGCCGATGATGCGGGCGATGCCGAAGTCGGTGAGGATGACCTGCCCGTCGCGGGTGAACATGATGTTGGCCGGCTTGAGGTCGCGGTGGATCATGTTGCGCGCATGGGCGTAATCCACCGCGCTGGCCAGCGCGCTGAACATGCGCACGGTCTCTTCGGGGGTGAAGGCGGCGGCGACGACGTTGGGGTAGGGCGCGCGTTCGGCCAGTTCGGTGACGAGCGTCGGCCCCTCGATCAACTCCATCACCATGTAATAGCGGTCGGCGTCCACGTCGAAGTCATACACCTGCACGATGTTCGGATGGCGCAGCCGGGCGACCAGGGCGGCCTCGTGCTCGAAGCGTTCGACAAAGCCGGGCGTGTCGGCCAGCACCGGGCTGAGGACCTTGATGGCGACGTAGCGGTCGAGGCTGGGCTGAAAAGCCTGATAGACCGTGGCCATGCCGCCCTGCCCGAGCATGGCCGTGAGTCGATACTTGCCGAGCGAGGTGCCGATCATCACCGCGCAGTGTATCAACGGATGGGGCGGATTGCAATCAACGGACACCGGCAGCGGATTGTGGAACGGATGGAGCTGAGGCAGGGGTCAACGGATCGAGCGGATGAAACGGGTTGTTGCTGACAGAGACAACGAACGCCGAGTAGCGGAATGAGCGGAGCGTGGAATGCCAGGGGCAATGTCGCCCTTCGCGCGATGAGGGGTGTGATGAGTTGCCGTTCGGCGCACACGCTCAGGGCGACACACCCAAATCCCTTTCTCAACGCGCCGCCGTTTCATCCGGGTTTGATCCGTTGATAAACTTCGGCACATGAGCCAACTCCTCGCCATAGTACCCCGCTTCCGCGACGTGCGCGCCGGCCCCATGCACCCGCCCCCCGGCGACACGGCGCTCGAACTGGTGGGGCAGGCGACGATCCATTCCATCAACAGACTTGCAACGGGCTAATGGACGCGACCGGATAGCCGTTGCCATCCGTTCGTCCGTTTATCATCCGCTGACAGTTGGCACAATGCCGCCATCGGCTGAGCGGCGCGGGCGTACGCCGATTTGAGCGATGCGCTGGAAGCGCCGGGGAGGGGGTGAGGCATAGCCGCCCCAACCAACGCTCACAGGCCCGGCCCGGCCGGCTGGCTATAATGCGGGGTGATGCGTTCCGCTCAATTGCGTTGCGGGGTCGTGGCGTTGTTGCTCATGCTTGCCGTTACCCCGCTCCACGCCGCCGCGCAGGCCCAAAGCGGATTCAACGTCTTCCTGCCACTTGTCCTCAACAACTTCGAGCCCAATCTCACTTTTGATGGGCCCGATGTGCCGTACGGCTACGGCTGGGGAGTCTTTGACTGGCGCAAGTATTGGCCGGCCAATCCACAGTATCCGCCGACGACGTTCAACTGGATCAAAATCACCGAGAACCCCGACCCGCAATTTCTGTGCGGCCCGTACCGACTGCCGTACAACGTCTTACTGCGCCTCAACAAAGCCGACGCCAACGCCACGCCGCAACAAGTGGCCGATGATACGTGGACGTGGGCGCAGAATCTCAAGGCTATCCCCGGTCGCGCCCGGTGTGTGGACGCATTCGAGATCGGCAACGAGCCGAACCTCTCGATGACGGGCGCGTTTGGCGGGCCGGTGAACCCGGAGCTGTACGCCGACCAATTGTGCAAGGCGCACGAGGCGATCAAGAATACCGACCCGGACTTCATCGTCGTCGCCGCCGGCCTCGCGCCCACCGCCGGTTTACCCGACCCGACCCTCGCGCTCACCGACACCGTCTTCCTGCGCCGGATGCTCGACCGCATCGCATCGCAGAAAGGCAACGCCGGCGCATGCTTCGATGTGCTGGCTTATCACAACTATGGCTTCCGCACCGGCTATAGCACGCCGCCAAGTTCACCGGCCTGCACCGCGCGCTCGTGCTTTCGTGGCGTGGAAGAGATTTTCCAAATCCTGCGCTACGAGCACGGCGTGCGCAAACGGATTTGGGCGACGGAGATCGGCTGGCTGCGGGATTTCGTGGCCGGCGGCTGCGGCGGGGCGGGGTGGGCGCCGTTCTTCGGCGGCTGGCAGCGCTCGGATGCCGATCAGGGCAATCAACTGGTGAGCGCTTTTCAATACTCGCGCGATAACTGGCCGTGGATGGGCGCGATGTTTGTCTTCAACCTCGACTTCGATCGTCGCCCGCAGGACAACTGCCAGGACGAGCAGGGCTGGTTCGCGGTCAAGGGCCACCCGGCGGAGGCGATGCTGGAGGCGATGCCGAAGCCATAGCCATTGGCTATGCCTTTGTGGTTTCCCTTTCGCTCAAAATCAGGTTAGCAATTGGCAGCGCCAACACTTCCAGTCGTGACAAATCAATCAACTTGCTGGCGTCTTCAATCTCAATCCCGACCACTCGATTGCGGTCATCGTAATCGAGTGTGACGCCCGGCGACACTTCTTCGGACTCGGTGCTGGCTGCATCGGCGAGTTTGATGTAAAGCATATCGGTGTCAGAGAAGTATTCAAATACCATGATGGGTTCTCCTGCTCGCTATGGCTTGAAACGGCGGTCGAAGAAGGCGTTATGCACGGTTTCTCCGTCGGCCTCAGTCACAACGCGAAGGAACTTTTGCCTTTCAGCAATAAACGCCCAACGACGGATACGCCCATTCGGTTGTGTTTCCGTGCGGAGTGGATTGCTCAGCACGTACTCAAGCCACTCGTCCTTGAGATCAGGTCGGCGTACTCTGACACTGGTCGCAAAGTATTGAGTGACCTTCATCTGCCCACCCGCCACGAAAGAGAAATACCTCGATACAACCTTCAGCCGAGAGTATACACGATTGCGAATGCGACAAGACGCCTGCGAGGACGAGCAGGGCTGGTTTGCGGTCAAGGGCCACCCGGCGGAGGCGATGCCGAAGCCGTGAAGTGGGAACGGGCTAATTTGCCCAGAGCCACAACAACCTGAGTGCGCCCGCCGCAAGCGTCAATCCAATCAACCAGACCGCCAGCGACTTCGCCTGGGGGACAACCAGTGGATTTTGGTGTAGCTCCCGATGGAGCTTGGCCCAGACGGCTAACAGACCCGCAACAATTGCAGTGGTTGCTGTGAAATTTGAAGTCAACACAAGAGGGATCACCCCCATCAACCCAACCACAAGCACCGTGCGACGGATGCCTCGACTCGAGTCGTAGTTGGATAGGGTGAGGTCGCCTGCGATTCGTTCACTCGCGTTGATGAGGACACGCAGTTTACGGGCCTTGTCCATTGGAAACTCGCGGTAGCCAACCCCCCGCCCAATGGCACAAGCCAACTCACCGACTTAAGCACCAAGTGAATCTTGCCGGCCTTCTCGATAAGCAAAACGCTTTCAGTTGCTTGACCCAGCTTCAGGCTTCCGATGCCGACAGATTGCTGCTCTATCGGGCCGAAGTCCATAACTACGTTGCCGACGAATAGCCAATCGAGCACGCTCATTGCAAGTGACTTTTCCGTTACGTGTGCAGCTTGATAGGAGTTTCTTGCTTGACCAATGCCGCGCCACAATGCGGACAGAAATCCGCCCCCGGCATAAGCTTGTGCCCGTTGCGGCAACGGAAGTCCTGAGCATGATGGCGGAGTACAATCCGTACACCGTCCATCGCATCCATGCCTTCATGACGGCCATCCCTCCATTGGCGCGCGCCGTGGTTTCGTGCCAAGCCGCCAGGCCGCCAAGTTTGTTTTCTTTGCGACTTTGCGTCCCGGCGCGAGACAAGCCGTTCGCCGTGGGCGCGCGGAGGCACGGCGACGAGTCGCACCCCACACTACGCCGGACTGCGCGAGTTGCCTGACAGCCATCGGAAATCGCTCGGCTATTCGGCGGCGCAACGCGCGCGCAACAACGGCGGATATCGGCGCAACGACCTTTGCCCATCTGAAGCTGACACAAACTCCAATGCCATGTAAAATGTCCCCCGCAAAGGAGCGACATGACAAAGAGAGTAATCAACCAGTCCATCGTTTTTTGGGTGGCAGGGCTGGTTATCCTGATCGACCAATACACAAAATACCTGGTGCGCGCCAACCTCGCGGTGGGCGAACAGTGGATGCCGATCGAAGGCCTGGCCCCGTACTTCCGCCTGATCCACATCGAAAACAACGGCGCGGCCTTCGGCATGTTCCAGTCGGGCGGCACCCTCTTCACCGTCGTCGCCATCGTCGTCTCGGCCGTCATCATTTATTACGCCATGCGTTTGGGCGAGGGGCAGTGGCTGTTGCGGTTTGTGCTCGGCTTGCAGTTGGGCGGGGCGATCGGCAACCTAATCGACCGGCTGGTCAACGGGCCGGTGACCGACTTCTTCAACCTGCTGGGCTTTCTCAATACCCCGATCTTCAACGTGGCCGACCTCAGCATCACGACCGGCGTCATCGTGCTGGCGCTGCTGATGTGGCGCGAGTCGCGGGAGGCCAAAGCTCACGCCCGGCCGCCCGAGACCATCAGCCCGGCTGACCCGTCGGCGTAGCTGTGGGACGCACCCTCACCTTCGAGGCGGCTGGTCGCGGCGAGCGACTGGACCGCCTCATCGTCGCGCAACTCCCCGAACTCTCACGCACGCTGGTGCAACGGTTGATCGCGGACGGCGAGGTCCGCGTCGGCGAGGCCGTCATCCGCAAGCCCGCACACCGGTTGGAGCGCGCGGCGCAGATCGTCGTGCATCTGCCTGCGCCTGCGCCCAGCATGGCCGTCGCCGAGGACATCCCGCTCAATATCGTCTTCGAGAACGACGACTTGATCGTCGTCAACAAACCGGCCGGGATGGTGGTGCATCCGGCCGCCGGACACAGCCGCGGAACGCTCGTCAACGCAGTGCTCGGGCATGATCCCCACCTGGAGGGGGTGGGCGACGAGACGCGCCCCGGCATCGTGCACCGCCTCGACAAAGAGACGAGCGGCCTGATCGTGGTGGCGAAGAACGACGCCGCGCATCACGCGCTGCAAAAGCAATTTGCCGACCGAACGGTGGAGAAGGTCTATCTGGCATTGGTGGATGGCGCGCCGCCCACCGACACCGGCCGGATCGAGGCGGCGATTGGCCGCGACCCGAACGAGCGCAAACGCATGGCCATCGTCCCGCACGCCAAAGGGCGCGAAGCCGTCACCGAATACAGCGTGCGCGAGCGCTTCGACGCGCATACGCTCGTCGAGTGCCGGTTGCTCACCGGCCGCACGCATCAAATCCGCCTGCATCTGGCCTACCTCAATTGCCCCATCGTCGGCGACACCGTCTACGGCCGCCGCAAGGCGAGCCTGCCGCTGAGCCGGCACTTTCTGCACGCCGCCCGGCTGACGCTTACGTTGCCCGGTGAGGGTGGGCGCAAAACATTCGTCGCCCCGCTCCCGGACGAGCTAGAACGTATGCTCCAAGCGTTGCGGAGATGATAAAATCAGCCGGCGTTGATCACGGCCCATCGCCCCCAAGGAGCCTGAATGAAAGAAGTGACCGTTGCCACTGTGCAGATGAAGCCCAAACTGGGCGAGGTCGAAGACAACCTCGTCAAGATGGCCGACCTGGTGGCCAAGATCGCCGGCCAGCAAAAAGTTGATTTGATCGTCTTTCCCGAGCTTATCACCACGGGCTATGAGTGCGGCGTGCGGTTTGTGGATCTGGCGCAGCGCGTGCCCGGCTCCTCGGTCAACGTCATGGCGCAGCGCGCGCAGGAGTTCGGCGTGCACATCGCCTTTGGCCTGCCGTCGAAGGAGAAAGTCGAGTCGATCATCTTCAACTCGACCGTCCTCCTCGGGCCGGATGGTGAACTGATCGGCGAGTACCGCAAGGTGCACCTCAAGGGCGAGGAGCGCATGGCCTTCCGCGCCGGCTACAAATATCCGATCTTCGAGACGACGCTCGGCAACATCGCGTTGTTGTCGGGCTACGATCTGGCCTTCCCCGAGGCGGCGCGCAGTTGTGCCCTCGACGGCGCGCAGTTGTTGCTCGTGTGCGCCAACTACGAGAAGCCGCACCGCGACGAGTGGCGGACCTACGTGCTGGCGCGCGCGTACGAGAACGCGATGTTCGTCGCCGCCGCCAATCGCGTGGGCGATGATGTGACGTATTCGTTCTTTGGCGATTCGATGATCGTTGGGCCGCGCGGCCAGGTGTACGCCACGCTGGCCGGTGAGGTGGATCCGAAGACCAGCGAGCCGGCGGAAGGGTATGCTGTGGCGCGCATTGATTTGAACGAAGTCCGCCAGCGCCGCGAGGAATTTCAGACCATCCAAAACCGCGAGCCTGACACCTACAAGGCCCTCGTGCGTAAGTATTGATGCCCGCGACCCACGATCAGCAACTCGCCCGCTTGCTCGCCGCGGCCAGCCTCATCACCGGCGGGCTGTGGCTTGTGTTTTCGCTGACCCCCATCCCCTTCACCACGCTGCTCGGCTCGCCGTTCGCGCTGATCACGTTTATCCTGGCGGGCTTCACGCGCCCGTGGGCGCAACAACTCGGCGAACGCTCAGCGGTGCGGCGCACGACGTGGGCGTTGGGGCTGGGCTGCGCGGGTTGTCTGTGGCAGGTCGTCGTCATCACCCTCTTCGTCACCGTCGGCGGCACGGTGGTGTGGAGCGGGGGGAGATCGCTGCTCGACTATTTGCGAGGCACGCCCACCCCATGAGTCTTGCCAACGGACTGATTGATCTGCGGAGTGACACCGTCACTCATCCGACGCCTGAGATGCGGCGCGCGATGGCGCAGGCCGAGGTGGGTGATGATGTCTGGCGGGATGACTTCACCGTGCAGCGGCTGGAGGAACGAGCCGCGGAGCTCACCGGTCACGAAGCCGGGCTGTTTGTCGCCTCCGGCACGATGGGCAACCTCGTCGCGCTGCTCACCCACTGCGGGCGCGGGCACGAAATCATCCTCGGCCATCGCGCGCACATCTACCTCGAAGAAGCCGGTGGGCTGGCCGCCCTCGGTGGGCTGATGGCCGCGACGGTGCCCAATCAACCCGACGGCAGCCTGCGCCTCGATGACGTCGCGAACGCCATCCGCAGCGAAGATGAGCATCATCCGCGCACCCGCCTCATCTGTCTCGAGAACACCCAGAACATCTGCGGCGGCGTGCCGCTGACGGCGGCGTACACGCGCCGGCTCGCCGACCTCGCCCATCAATACAATCTGAAACTCCACCTCGACGGGGCGCGGATCTTCAACGCCGCCGTCGCGCAGGGCGTGCCGGCCGCCGATCTTGCCGGCCCGGCGGATAGCGTGATGTTCTGCCTGTCGAAAGGGCTGAGTTGTCCGGTTGGCTCGCTGGTGTGTGGATCGCGTGACTTCATCGCTGAGGCGCGTCGCGCGCGCAAGCTGGTGGGCGGCGGGATGCGGCAGGTGGGTGTGCTGGCCGCGGCCGGCCTCGTCGCTCTGGAGTCGATGATCGAACGCCTTGACGACGATCACGCCAACGCCCGCCGCCTGGCCGATGGCCTGCGCGAGGTCGCCGCGATTGAGATTGATGCCGGATCGCCGCACACCAACATGCTGTATTTCACCCTGACGAGGGCGGCGAAACTCGCCGTGCCGGAATTGATCGCGCAGATGCGCACGCACGGCATCTTGATTGACGGCGCGTACGATACGGGCCGCTTCCGCTTGGTCACTCACGCCTGGGTGAATGCGGCGGATGTGGACAAAACCGTAGCCGCTTTGCGTGAGTTGTTGAATTGAGGCGAGGCAGCGGGATGTGCACGCAAAGGCCGTCAGCCAGTGGGCAGACCGACGCGGTGTCGAAGACCGCATCGGTCTTTCCCCGACAACTTGTGCGTGCACACCGGAGTGGGTGCGACATTGACGCCCATAAATCGGTGTGATATAGTCGCGCCCGCTGGACCCGTGGTGTAGCTGGCCCAACACGCGGCCCTGTCAAGGCCGAGACCGCGGGTTCGAATCCCGTCGGGTCCGCTCCAGACATACTTCCATAAGAAGCGGGTAGAACTCAGCTTTGGGTTGCAGGCCAACCACACGCTTCCCACGGACATAAACTCTTTCGAGCATCGCTTGGAAGAGTTTTTGCTTTTGAGAGGGGGTCATTTTGGAGTAAAACGACGGCAGGTCGCGCAACAATTTCGTCGCCTGACCCAAGTCTGGCGCCTCGACCGGCTTGAGCGCATCCAATTCAGTGCGCGCCTGGTCGAGACGCCGATGATATTCATCGGCGTCCAACATGCCTTCGATAAACTGATCGCGTAGACGACTGATCTTACCCTCAATCCGCTTACGACCTCGCTGTACCTCGGCGGCCATTGACTTTGATTGAATGCGTTGCAGTATGGCGGCTTCTGCAGTGGTAGGCAATTGGATCCCCATCAGATAGCCAGACAGTTGACTCTCGATTGTTTCTGCCCGAATGAGGGATGGGTTGGAACACTCGTCATCGTAATCGCGAGCCGGATCGCGATAGTATTGATGGTCCTTGATCATCTGGCCTCGCAGGGCCCGCTGGCAATCGGCGCAAAAAATCAGGCGCGACAAAAGATATATGCGCGAGGGATGATTGGGAGCTCTAGGTTCCGATCGCCGTTTACGACGGATCGCCTGACACTCATCATAAAACGGCTTGCTGATCAGCGCAGGATGTCTGCCTGGATAGTGCTGGCCTTTGTAGGTCACCACGCCGTAATAAAATGGATTGGTGAGCATTGCGCGGACTGTGTCTTTATTGAAAGGGGTCGAACCGCGCTTCCCGCGCGATCGATACTTGGCTTCGTTCAAGATCCGGGCAATATCCAGGTCGCTATGTAGACTCGAGTGCATGGTCTTCCACGCCAGTCGGGCGCCATCAACGGTGGCCGGATCAAATTCTGCGGTTTCTCTGTCAACGCGGCGATAGCCGAAAGGTAGATCGCCATTCCACAATCCCTTTTCGGCGCGTGCGAATTTGCCCTTTTTGGTTTCGGAGCTGAGGTTGTCCAGGTACCATTCGGCGAAAGCGGCCAGTAAAGTCAGCATGACTTTGCCAATAGGTGTGGTGAAGTCGAACTGTTCTGTGGCGGAAGCATAGGCTACGCCGCGCTGATTGAACTCGCGCAGATAAGCCAGGATGTCTGTGATGGAGCGCGAGAATCGATCTAGCTTGTGGGTCAGCACGACGTCGCATTGCCCGTCACGTACGGCTGCGATCAATTTTTGGAAGCCGGGTCGTTGATCAGTCTTGCCGGATGATTTGACGCGCTTCTTTGTCCCTTGGTTGGCTGAAGCCATATCGTGGCCGGAGGCGTCCAGACCGTCTTCTGGATCCAGGTAAACGGCCACTATTCTCCAGCCCCGCTGGTCCGCAAACGATTTGCAGACCTTAAGCTGTGCGCTCAGGCTGTGACCCTCACGGGCTTGCTCCTCGGTTGAGACTCGCAGGTAAATTGCGACCCGGTTTTCTGTTTTGGTGAGCACCATAGCGCGCTAAGCAGTATCGTTGAAGATACAGAGTGTATCATGAGATAGAGCGCTTGCGAGGGCGGAGGCGAAGATTTCCAGCACATAATCGGGCAAGGTGTCCGGCATGGGTAAACTATCGGCTTGGGTTTGGGTCATACCGGCTGGCGGCAACACTTGCGGGACAAACGGGATGGTCAGTGACGGGTGTGCGGCCGATGGTAGGGCAGTGTTCGGCGGACTGAACTCGTTGAAGGTGGGAAGCGTTCGACCGGTCATGATACGCTGCCGCCAGTCTAAGAGGCTTGTTGGCTGCGAAATCCTCGAGACAGCCTCGAGTTTGCGGTATCCTTTGGTGCGTATGAGAGGGAGTGTTCAACCAGTCGGCCAGTCGGCTCGCGATGTGACTGTCTCCACACTCTCGCATACAATGGGGCTGCCGATGTCCAACACGACTCTCCTCCAGCAAACCCAAGCCTCGCTGGCCGCCTTACGCGAGTCGGCTGAGACGACTCACAACTCACAATTGCTGGATCATATTGCGCGGCTGGAAACTACGCTGGCCGCATTGCTTGCGACGGGCGGGGCTATTTCTGTCGGCGGTATTACAGGTTCCACCGCCGTGGCCATTGGCCATGACATCAACATCATCGTCAATCAGGTGTTGCCGCCCGCGTTGCGCCAGCCGTGGGAGGCAGTGCAAAAAGCCTGGGGCGCGGCGCATCTGGATATTCGGGCGCTGATGGAGCGCGGCCAGGGCCAGCATGTCTTTCTCAGCTACAGCCGTTTCGATGCCGAGGTTGCCTTCACCATTCGCCGTACACTTGAGTCGGCCGGGCATAGCGTGTGGCAAGACTTGACTGCGATCAAAGGCGGCGATGAGTGGATCAAATCCATCGAGGTAGGGGTGGAGCGCTGTTACGCGCTGGTGACGGTGACCTCCGCCGCCGCCCGGCACAGCGAATGGATGCAGATCGAGTATCTGCATGCCAAGCGGCGCGGCAAGCTCATCCTTCCAATTTTGGTAGACGACAGCGAAATCCCAACTCTGCTGTTAGCCACGCACGTGATCCACGCGTATCCAGTGCTGGAACCCGGCTTGCAGCAATTGATACGAGCGCTGCCGGCGCCGCCTGCCATCCAGCCCGACGAACACATTGACCAGCGCGCGCTGGAGCTGCGCTACCTCGATAGCGTGCTGCTGGAACACAGCGTGTGGCAGGAGGTGTACACGCCGATGGCGGGCGTCGGCCAATTGCGTGCGCCGGAGAAGCCGAACGCGCCGGGCCGCGTGCGAATGAAGACCGCACCCACCACGATTGACGTGGGCTATCTCGGGCAGAAGTTCGCGCTGCACCCGCACGATGAACAAGCCGAATTCGCGGAGCCGAAGCATTACGACGCAGATATCATCCCGGCGGTGGCCGAGATGCGGCGGCTGGTGATCCTGGGCGACCCCGGCGCAGGTAAAACCACCACGCTGTGGAAGCTCCTCTCCGATTATGCGCTGAAGGCGAAGGAAGACCCGCGCGCGCCGCTGCCGGTGCTGGTGCGTCTGGGCGCATGGGGCGACCATGATTGGCCGGCTGCCATGGCCAACGCGCTGGGGCCGCTGGCCGAGTTTTGCCCGGCGTTGCTGCGCGAGAGGCGGCTAGCCTTTTTGCTGGACGGCCTGAACGAATTGCCCGCCGCCCAGCGCGACTCGCATTTGAATGAGTTGCGGCGCTGGCTCGCCGATTGCCAGCGCGATGACCTGGTGGTGGCCGTGACCTGCCGCGAACTGGACTACACCGGCGCGCTGGATCTCGGTCTGCCCGGGCGTATGACCATCATGCCGTTGGATGTGCTCCGTATTCGGCGCTTTGTGAACGCCCACATTGACGAGCCGGGCAAGGGCGATGAACTGTTCTGGCAGTTGGCGGGCGGCGCCGACCTGCAAACCGTGTGGCGCAAGTGGCAAGGGGCCGGTGCCTCCTTCGAGTTGTTCTGGACAGCCGGCGACATTCCTCGTGAGAATCCGAATGTTCATAACCGCACATCAGGGCAGGATGATGAGTTGTGGCGAGACAATGTGCGTGACCGTAAGCGCAGTATGCTCGGCCTGGCCGCCAACCCGTACATGTTGTTTATGATGACGCAGGTCTTCACCGAGACCGGCGCTCTGCCGCGCAACCGGGGTCTGCTCTTCCAGACGTTTATTGATTACCTGCTGGAGAAGCGCGAGCGGCTCACGCCCGCAGTGGCGACAGAACTAAAAACACGTTTGGCCGATTTGGCTTATGCGTTGCAAAAGGCAGGCGGTGGCACCACCTTCTCCAGCGCGGAGGCGCTGAAGTATCTCGGCTTTAACGCCGAACAAGCGCTGTATCACGCCCGCAGCGCCAACCTGCTGAGCGGCGGAGACGAAGCGCGCTTTACGCATCAACTTTTGCAGGAATACTTCGCCGCCCATCATCTGCAATCGCTGATGGCGCGCACTCCCGCGACGGCGCTCTTCTCATCCAAAACATGGTGGGCGCCACAAGGCTGGGAAGAAACCTTGATTTTGCTGGCCGGCCTGTATAACGACGACTGCACGCCAGTGGTGGAGTGGCTCAAAGATGCTCAGCCGGAGGTAGCCGCGCGCTGCATCGCCGAGAGCGGCGCGCACTGCCCGGATAAGACTCTGGAAGCCATGCGCGCTCTGTGGACGCCCCGCCTGACCGACCTGAAAAACGACCCCAAACCGGAGGCGCGCGCGGCGGTGGGCCGCGCCCTGGGCCGCCTGCGACTCAACGGCGACCCACTCGATAGCCGCACAGGCGTCTCCATACTCACCCCTCTCCCTACAGGGAGAGGGGCCGGGGGTGAGGGTGGGCTGAGGCTAAGGTTGCCCGATATTGACTGGGTGGAAATCCCAAGCGGGCCGTTCATTGACCAGGATGGCGAGATCCGCAGCGAGCCGACCTTCTATATCGCCCGCTACCCCATCACGTACGCCCAGTTCCAGACCTTTCTGGATGACCCGCAGGGCTTCTCGAATGGACGTTGGTGGGACGGGCTGGCGGCGGATGACGCGCACCGGCGTGCGCCGGGCGAGCAAGCTTTCAAGTTCGCCAACCACCCGCGCGAGCGCGTGTCATGGTACGACGCCGTGGCCTTTTGCCGCTGGCTGACGGCGCAAGCGCAACTCTGCCCGCAGTTGTTGCCGGAAGCGTTGCGAGCCAAAGGCCGTTGTGAAATCACCCTGCCGACCGAATGGCAGTGGGCGAAAGCGGCGCGCGGTCACTCGACCAGCAAGGCACGCGCGGGGCGCCAGGGCGAATATCCCTATGGCGACACCTTCGATGTGGCCAAGGCCAACACGAATGAAACACACATTGGACAAACCAATGCAGTCGGCATCTTCCCGCACGGGGCATCGCCCTACGGTGTGTTGGAGTTGAGCGGCAATGTGTGGGAGTGGTGTTTGAACGAATACGACCAGCCAGACAACATCGGGCTGAGCGGACACAGCGATCGGGTGGTGCGCGGCGGCTCGTGGGACGCCAATCAAGTCAACGCGCGCGTCGCCTCCCGCGGCAGGGACAACCCGGACCTCCGCGACAACGACCTCGGTTTTCGGGTGGGATGTCGTCATCCTTCTCTGTGACTCACTGAGCACTGACTCACTGAACACTGAATCGCTGGCCCACTGCCCACTGAATCCGCCCGAGCGAAGCGAGGGCGCGCGATTTTTGGTATGATAGTGGGTGCAGGCTCGGCGAATGAGCCTGTGGGGCGGCCCGGCAACGATCGGGTGGTGCGCGGCGGCTCGTGGAACAACAATCAAGACAACGCGCGCGTCGCCTACCGCAACAGGAACAACCCGGACAACCGCAACAACAACAACGGTTTTCGGGTGGGATGTCGCCCTACTTCTCGCGCAAGCACGTCCTCTTTCCCACGGCGGCGGGGCACTGGCTCCGTCTGCGAGTCGCCGCTGTTTTATCACAGGCCGGCGGCTTCCGGCATGGTGGGCGTCTACGGATGCCCGCCCGAGGCGGAAGGTACAGAGAAGGCGCGGGCCGGTCCCGTCCGCACGCTGGCACAGCGTCGGGCGTCTACTGAAACCGGACGTGGCTTGGCGGTTACTCAGCCGCCTGCCACGTCCAATTCGTTAGGCCGCCGGTTCAACTGCCGCGCGTCTGTTTGAGCCAGCCGCCCAGCAAACGGCCTAACTCTGCCACCAGCACGCTCACGTGGCGGTACTGTCCGTCGTTCAACCAATGCCAGTGATGGGCCAGCCGCAAATATAGCCGCAGGGTGTTCAGGCGCGCATCCGCAGCCCGGAGCCGTGCCAGGCGCGCTTCGCTACGCTCGCTCTGAGCCGCGAATACCGTTTCCTGAAAATCCATCGCCGCGTCCAGCAGGCGCTGCGTCACTGTGGCCCGATAGACGCGGGGGAACCCCTCCGCTTTGGGCAACAACCACGCCAACAGATCGAACGTGCGGGTGAGAATGACCATATCGTCTGCCATATGACCTCGCCTCTCTTTGCCTCGATTACGGCGTGGGAAAACCTGCTCAGCGCTTACCGCAAAGCGGCGCGCCGCAAGCGGGGCAAGGCCTCCACCGCGCTTTTTGAACATCAACTCGCCGATCGCTTGTTGGCCCTGCACCAGGATTTGATCACGTACGCCTACCGGCCCGGCCGCTACGTGCATTTTGTCATCCATGACCCCAAACTGCGCAAGATCAGCGCCGCACCTTTTCGCGACCGAGTAGTACACCACGCGCTGTGCAACCTCATCGAGCCGCTGTTCGAGCGCAGTTTCATCTTCGACAGCTATGCCAACCGCATAGGCAAGGGTACCCACCGCGCCGTAGACCGCCTGCAACAGTTCGCGCGCCGCTATCGCTTCGTCCTGCGTTGTGATGTGGTGCAGTTTTTTCCGAGCCTCGATCTGACCTTGCTCGCTGCCGAGCTGAAGCGCCATCTCCGCGACGAGGACACGTTGTGGTTGTGCGACCGGATCATGAGCAGCGGGGCGGGCGTGCTCGCCGGCGAGTACGACATGGTCTATTTCCCCGGCGATGACTTATTCACCGTGGATCGCCCGCGCGGACTACCGATTGGCAACCTCACGAGCCAGTTTTGGGCCAACTGTTACTTGAACCCGTTTGATCATTTCGTGAAGCGCGAGTTGAGGTGCCCGGCCTATTTGCGCTACGTGGATGACTTCGCGCTATTTTCCAATGACAAGGCCGAGCTATGGGCCTGGAAGCGGGCGCTGGTGGAGCGGCTCGGCGCGCTGCGTCTGACAATCCACGCGGACGCCGCGCAAGCAGCGCCGGTGGAGTTCGGAATCCCGTGGCTGGGCTTTGTCGTGTATCCCACCTACCGGCGGGTGAAGGCGCGCAATGTGGTGAAGTTCTCACGGCGTCTCCAGGCGCGCTGGTCCGATTACGTGGCCGGCGCGATCACCTTTGCCGAGTTCGATGCCTCGGTGCAGGGCTGGATCAATCATGTGCGTTACGCCGATACCTGGGGCCTGCGCGAGCATGTGCTCGGCCAGCCGTTGCGGCGTGATTAGGCGAGCCACCCAAACGCGAAAAAAAATCGCCGCGCTGCGCGCGCGCCCTCGCTTCGCTCGGGCGGATTCAGTGGTCAGTGGGCCAGCGATTCAGTGTTCAGTGAGTCAGTGCTCAGTGAGTCACAGAGAAGGAGGACGACATCCCACCCGAAAACCGTTGTTGAAGTAGCGGAAGTCCGGGGAGTCCCTGCCGCGGCAGGCGACGCGCGCGAAGACTTGAACGTTGAACCACGCGCCGCCGCGCACCACCCGAGCGCTTTGTCCGCTCAGCCCGATGTTGTCCGGCTGGTTGAATTCGTTCAAACACCACTCCCACACATTGCCGCTCAGATCCAAAGCGCCGCAAGTTGCTGAGCCAGCTGGGTACACGCCTACGGCTGTAGTACGGGCGAGGCCGCTTTCGCTGGTGTTGGCTTTGGCCGCGTCCCCCGTTGCTCCCCAGGGATATTCAAATCCCTGGCCTCTACCTGTGGCTGCCCACTGCCACTCCCACTCGGTCAGCAGTCGCAGGCCGGGGTACGCGCCGAGCGTTTTCAAATTCAGGTCGGCGGGGATGTCCGGCCAGCCCAGCCACGCGTTCAGCCAGCGGCAGAAAGCAATGGCGTCATACTAGGAAACATTCTCACGCGGGTGGTTGCCAAACTTGAAGGTCTGTTCGCCCGGCGCGCGTTTGTGGTCGGCGGCGGCGGCCAGGCCCTTCCGCCAGCGCGGGTTAGCGAAACCATCCGGCGCATCTATGAACGCCTGGAACTGCAGATAGGTGACGGGGTGCTTGGCGATGTAGAAGGGTTGAACGACGAATGCCCTGCCTGCAAGGCTGATTTCCCCACCCTCCACCTTCAGCCAGACGATATCCGGCAGGCCCACGTGCTCGGGTTTGTCACCCCACAGCCGTACCTCGTTTGGGCGCAGCTCGGCGGCGGTGTACGGCCCGGCCTCGCGCGGGCGCAATGGCGCGCTGACGTGCATCAGACCCACGCCCGGCCGCCGGTCACCCAGCGCGTCAAGGCGTTCACCAATCACCGAGCGGCGGCGATGGGCAGTGGCCGGGTTGTCAATCTCGTCCATCAGCCGGTCAAACTCCAGGCGGATGAACTCCTTCTCAATGTCATTCAACTCCGGCTCCAGCCGCTCTTGCATCTGGTACACGGGCTGGAGGCGCTCATCCGGCCACAGGTAGGCGGGCCGGCGGCGGTGGTTCGCCCACACGGCGGCGGCGGCCCGCACCTGCCGCAGCAGAATCAGATCAGCCTGCGCTGCCTCAATCCACGTCTCCAAACGCCGCCAACTGCGGAAGAGCGCTTCGTGCGCCACTTCTACCAATGCTTCGTTGTTGGCGCTTCTCGACGTGACCAACAGGCGCGCGTCCACCAACGCCTGCGTCAATTGGGTGCCGGCCTCGTCGGCTCGCACGCGAACTTGCAGGGCACGCTTGCGAGTGGCCTGGCCGCTTTCATCCACCTCCACCAGCTCGCGGAACACACGCGGCAGGGCGGCCTGCACCGCGGCGTCCAAACCATCAAACGTCGCCTGCGCCCGCGCGCCAATCGCGCCCTGCACGCCGCCAAAAGCGTTGTACGCCGCCCAGGTCAAGTCGCTCTGCCCGGCGGATGCCTGATGGAGTTGGTCGAGCGCATAGGCCAGCAAAGCCAGTGCGCCGGGGTCGTCGCCGGTATCGGTCACGATTTGCCGCGCCAGCCCCCCAGCTTCAAACTGCAGACCGGCCACTCGTACCGGGCCGGTCAGCATCTCGTGCAGTTCCAGCGGTGCGGGCGCGCTCAGGGTGAAGGTAGCGTTGTGGCGGTTGATGAGCCGCGACAACGTCGGTGATTTTACGCAGTAGTGATAGAAATCGTCCCGCAGGGTGGCAAGCAGAACCACGCGCGGTGATTGCGCGGCCTCCTCCAGCGCGGCGCAGAAATCCTGGCGCAAGGCTTCATCCGTCACGCGCGTGAACGTCTCTTCAAACTGGTCAATGAACAAAACGACCCGCTGCCAATCGGGGGTGTGAGCCAGGTGTTCTTCCAAGGCAGCGCGCAACCCGACGGGGCCGGTGCGCAGGCGGCGGCCGAGGTCGCGCATCGGCAACCGCAATGGGTCAGCCAACAGCGCGCCGGTCAGCGCATCGAAGGGGTCACCCTTGCCCCAGGCATCAGGGGTAAAGGCGATGACAGGCCAGCGCTCGCTGCCGGGCAAGGCACCCTCGCGCAGGCGCGGCACCACGCCCGCGCCCACCAGCGACGACTTGCCCGAACCGGACGCGCCGACCACTGCGATGAAGCGGCAAGTTGGTTCGGCGAGGCGTTTGAGCAGTTGATCGGTCTCTGCGCCGCGCCCAAAGAACACCGGCGCATCGTCCGGGCCAAGGGCGCGCAAGCCGGGGAACGGCGATTTGTCTTTCGGCCAGGTCACGGCGGCCACCACCGACGCAGAAGTGGCGGCGGGCTCAGGTCTGGCCGCCGGGCGTTTGAACTCAATCAACTCCGCGATGACTTTGCGAAGGTGTTGCTCAAAAAGGTCGCCGAATTGCGAGGGCGACTCAAAGACGTTATACGCCAGCCGGACGGAGCCGTCGGCGTTGTTGAAGCCGGCGAAGAAATCCTGCACCGCCTTGCGTTGATTTGCCTTGTCTTGAAAATCAGGCGCATCGGGGTCGAGCAGTATCTTCTCCATGCGTCGATATACCATCACCCGAGGCAGGCGTGTATCCTCGAAGGAGCTGAGCGCCTCGTCCAACTCCCACTCCGTGCCGGAGCGATACTGGCCGCCGCCGGGTTTGGGATAGCGGCTGGCATCCAGCGGCGTGCCCATGCGTGACCAGAACAGCGCCACGAAGATGTCGCACTCCGAGGGGCGCGGCAGGCCTTGGGCGATGGCGCTCTGCGGGTCAATGCCGGCCAGCAGGGGCGTGGCGTCGTCGGGTTTATCCCAGGCCACCGCCTCCAAAGTGAGTTTCGCTTTGTATAGCGGGTCGGTTTGCAGTTTGGCAATCGCCTTCAATGCCAGGCGGCGCTCATCCTTTACATCGCTGGGCGAAGCCAGAAAAACGCGCAGCCGGTGCCCAGCGACGGCCAGCGTCTCAGCCGCGCGCTGGCTGAGCGTATCCGCCAGCGTCATCAGCCGGTTGAGCAAGTCGGTGGGTAGGTTGGTGGTTTGATGGACGAGGATCTGGATGTCGCTGCCAATGGCCACCGCCGTGGAACCGGTGATGTTGCCCACGTTGATGCGACCGCTGGCGCTCGACAGCGCAGCCTCCAACTTCCGGACGCTGGCGTGCAGCGCGGGATCGCTGTTGCGCGCGGCGTGGGTGCGCAGGTCGGTCAGAAGGGGGGCGATCGAGGTGTCAGTCTCCGGGATCATGATTCTGGATTGATCGCATGTTTTGTGGCGCGTTCCACTTTGGCGCGTGCGGCGATTATACGCCGAACCCACCAATGCTTCACCGTTGGCTGCAGAGAAAAACTAACAGGCCGACGTGCAGCAGCGTATTGTGGTCTGAGAAATCGTTGCGCCCAAATTGATCTTTGACAGGTGTCTCGTGAGTCGTCCACGACCACATAGACCACGAATCAAAAAAGAAAAACCAATCAACAGTCTCCGACTGTCAGACATGCGAGACAGAGAAGCCTTTGCCCTCGGGGCTTCTCTGTCTCAAATTGGATTCTCGTCGAGCAACCTCCTTCCGCCTCAGAATCCAAGCCCCCTTTCTTTCAAAGACACCCAGCGACCGCCGCCCAGAATCACGTGATCGAGTAACTCCACGTCCAGGAGCTTGCCGGCTTCGCCCACCGCCCGTGTCACCGCCACATCCTCGGGGCTGGGGGATGGATCGGTGGACGGGTGGTTGTGGCTGAGAATGACACCCGCTGCGTTAACCTTCACTGCCTCGCGAAAGACCTCACTCACGCGGATCAGCGACATATTCAATGACCCGTGGTAAATCTGCACGGGCTGGCTCATCAAGCGGTTGCGCGTGTCGAGCAACAGCACATACAAATACTCCTGTTCGCGATGCATGAGCAACGGCTGGAGCACCGCGACCGCGTCCGCGGGTGAGCGGACCATCGGCCGGTCATCATCCGGCGTCAGCAGCCGGCGACTGATCTCCAGCGCCGAACGCAACCGCGCCGCCGTGGTCGCGCCGACGCCCTTCACCTGCGTGAGATCGGTCACGCTCGCGCGGGCCAACTGGTGCAGCGAGCCGAATTGATGGAGCAACTCGGCCGCAAGCTCCACCGGGCGCGGTCCGCCAATGAGCGCCGCCACTAACTCCGCCGAATTGCAGGCCGCGCTGTCCGCCGCGACGCGATAGGCCGGCCGTTCATGGATGGGCAGGGCAAAATGTTGAGCCCGGGCGCAGCCCGGAAACTCAAACGGTAATTGAGACATCGTGACCTCCTGAGAAACGCAAACGGGCGGCTCCCGAAGGAACCGCCCGTCGCGTGCACAAGATTGAATGGTGGAGAAGCGTCAAGCCAGGCTGCGCAGCAGATCGCCCAGGCGTTCCGGGAGTTGCTCGGGCGAACAGACGATGAGCCAGCGGAACAGCGCCTTCAACTTCTGCTCATCGTCGGTGCTCTGGCCCAGATACACTCCAATGGGCGTGATCGCCCGGCTCTCCAGATGGCGCAAGTGTTTCAGAGACAACTCCCAGTCGTAGCCGCGCCGGCCCGAATACACCGGCTGGCCATCATGGATCACCACTAACACCTTCAGCCGTTCGGGCCTCGCTGCCAATTCGCGTTCGGCCAACTCGAGCCCCCAGAACAGGAACTCCATCGCCGTCGTGCCGCGATAGCCAGCGATCAGGGCTTTGGTCGTCTCGCGCGCCACGGGGGAGAGCGACTCGGTAAGCGGGAACGTCAGCCGATCTTCGTCCGTGTCGCTGTTCGCGCCAAAGGCCGCCATCCCAAGCGGGATTTCGAGCTGCGTCGCCGCCAGATACAGCGTCATCAGGGCCAGTTGCACATACGTCTCGGCGTCGGACATCGAGCCGCTGCGATCCACCAGCACATAGGCCGCCAGCGAACGCGGGGCGCGCTCCACACCCTGCGCCAGCAAACACGGCCTGTCCGGTGTGCGCAACTCCTGCCGAAAGGTGAAACGACCGCGCCACTCATGCGGGAGTGGATGGACATCCGGCTCGGGCACCTTCAGCGCCTCGGCCAATTGGCGGGCGAGCGGCCGCGCCGCATCCTCCAGCGCCACATACGGCGCTGGCCGCAGAAACTCATCCTCAGCCACGACCGGAACATCATCGCTGCCCTCGACCCCCAGGCCCGGCTGTATCGTCGCGCACGCACCGGCGATGGACAGTGGCTCACCGTCGCGCTCGACGGGTATGCCGCGCAACGACGACCAGGACAAAATCGAACCGAGAGGCCGTGCTGACGGCGGCAGGCCGAGGATCTCCAACACCCGCCGCGCCAGCTCGATGACCGCCTGGGTCTCAGCCGCTGCCCACGCTTCTTCCACCAACGGCCGCACCTGCGACCACAGCGCTTCCCCAGCCGCGCTCACTTTCAGTTGCCTGAGCATCTGCTTCTCAGATGTCCGCGCGTACGCCCAACGCCACGCCAGACAGCAACCTATGGCCTGCCAGCGCGGATCGGCCTCGCGCGACCTGAACCGCAAATAGCTGAGATCCCCCAACATCGTGATCGCCGGCGCGATGCCGGGATAGAAGCGCGTGATCAAACGCTCGATGCGTTCGTCTTCGAGGATGTTTGTCAGTTGGCAGAGCACATCCTCGCGCGCCTCCGGCCAGCTGCCGGTGAACAGCGCGTGCGCGACTTCGTGCGCCAGCAGCCCCTGCGTGGCGCGAAACTGCACCGTCACCCCTTCATCCGAGAACAACACCGGGTTGGCCTGGATCACCTGGCGCTTCGGATCGCAGAAGCCGGTGCCTTCCGGCTTGAGTGTGACGCGATAGCGGCGGCCGCGCAGCGGTGAGAGCAACGCCAACGCAAACGTCATGAGTCGCTCTTGCACCGCGCGCCACAACCACCACGTCTGGCGAGGATCGGTCGTTTTCATGGTTTTGTTTCCTTTGCAGAAAATGGGGAGGAGGGTGGGAAGCCGGGAGAGGGTGACAGGGTGACACGGTGACATGGTGACAAGGCGATCCATGCAATCACCCAGTCACCCCTGCACCCTGTCACCTTGGCACTCCTTCATCGCCGCTACACTTCCGCGACCTCCCCCTTCGGCAGCACGCCCTGCGAGACCAGGTAGTCGGTGAGGCCGGCGTATTTGGCCGAGCGCACCAGGCCGAGATGATCGCGGCCACAGGCCAGGTCGGCCCAGACGCGCTGCCCGAGGCGCATCACCTCCGCCACCGTCCGCGCGGATTGCTGCGCGCACAGCCGCGCCCAGTTGAGGAGCGACGCCGTGTCGATACAGCCGGGCAGGTCGCCGTTGCGCCGCATCTGGCGCGTGTATTGGGCGACCAGGCACAGTGCCTGTGCGACCTTTGCCTCCAGCGGCACGCGCGCCTCGAGCAACATCAACTCCTGCGCCAGGGACAAATAATCGAAGTCCAGCACGAGGTCGAAGCGACGCCGCACGGCAGGGTCAAGCGGATACACCGCGTAATCGCCCCCGAAGTTGCCGGCGCCAATCACGCGCAGATGCTCGACCGGGCACCACACGACTTCAGACGTGAGCGGCACTTCCACGACGTAGTAGTGGGCACTGCCCGCCACCGCCAACCCTTGCCGTTCACACAGCGCCTGCGACTTGGGGTTCATCAGTCCCAGCAGCAGGTTGAGATACTCGCGCCGCACGCGGTTGATCTCATCCAGGAACAGCACGACCGGTTCATGCTGTGCCTGCCGCATGGCCCGCAGCAGTGGGCCATCAACCCAACGCCGTTCACCGCTCACTTGCGGCAGGATCGCGCCCAGAAAGTCCAGGTCCGTCAGCCCCTCCTTGCCTTCGATCGTGATCAGCGCGGCCAGGCTCTCCAGCACCGCTTGCTGCACGGCATACGTTTTGCCCGTGCCGGTCGGGCCGGCCAGCAACACGTTCAGGCCCTCCTGCAATCCGCTCGCCAGTGCGGGCACCTGCCAACCGACGAACCCGTCAACCCTCGGCGACGGTGCTTTCGCCACTGACTTCGCCTTCGGGCGTTTGATGGGCGTCGCCTTGGTCAGCAACTTCTGCAGGGCGTCGGGATCGGTGAGGGGCGCGACATCCAGCGACACGCCGCCCGGCGCGCTCGCCCCGGTCGACTCCGCGATCTCGATCTTTGGAAAGCGATCGGCCCCCGGCGATGGCGAGGCATCGCCGTAGCGGCTGAGGTAATACAACTCGTCGCCGCAGCGCACCAGGGGTTCTTTGAGCGCCGGGGTCTTGCCGTGTTTCTGGTAGGCCGATTGCAGATTGACGTAGGCGCCCCAGAAATCCTGCGCGCGGGCCGGGTCAGCCAGGGCTTCGACGATGACGAGCAGCCCGAAGTGATAGGTGAGCTTGTTGGGCTCGCCGCGCGGCATGTGCCAGCGCGTGGCCGTCTGCCAACACCAGCCCGTGGCGCCGGGTGTGGATTTGCTGGCGACTTGCGCCTGCACCCCCTCGGCATGCAGTGTGCCTTGACGCACACCACCATCCAGCGCCGCGAGCAAGGCGCGCACCAGGATGGCGCTCACCGCCGCGACACTGGCGGCGTTGCGCCGCGCGGCGTATGCGAGTTCTTCGCTGCCCTTGAGCCAATCGAGGCCCTCATCGGTCAGCGCCGACTTCTTACGAAACAACAGGCTTGCGTCCATAGTGTGTGACTCCAAAAAGGGTGAGGGGAGATGGAGAGGCCAGTGAACGGTTCGTGTCCGCAGCCGGGCAGGGCTGCGTGTCACCGATAGGGGCGACTGCCGACCGCCCTCCGGATGCGCCGTCGCAAAGTGCACAGCTCCGCCAGTTGCGGGTCATTGAGGCGGATGGGTGAGGCGGAGCCGAAAGCCTTCCAGATCGGCTCGTCGCCCCGGAAGATCCCCCAGCGGGGCAACACCCGCTGCGCCAGATAGAGCATGATCGTGGCCCAGTCCTGAGAGAGTGGGCTGTGGAGCGAAGCGAGGTGGAGATAGGCCAGGGCCTCTTCTTCGCTGGCCATCTCGCGCTCGCCCGTCGCGAGGAGATTGAGGCGCGCGCCGAGGATGACCAGCGACCAGTGCCCGGGCAGTGACCGCCCGCCGGCATGGGCGAGCGTGACCGGGCCGCGCAGGTAACGTAGAGGTTCTGCCTTGAGCTTGAACGGTGTCATGGTTGCCTGCTTTCCGGCACGTCGTCGATTGAGCCGATGCAGGCCCAGACCTTGCCGTCCGGCCCGAGCTGGAACTCGACCGAGGTCTCGAATTGATACTCACAGCAGCCATCGAACTCGCCCGCCTCGACGAAGCCGCCAAAGAGCTTGGCCTCCGGCATGGGCGCGAACAGCTCGGCGAAGGAGCGGGCGCTGGCGGGGACGGAAACGTGCGTGAGGTGCAACAACAGTCCATCAGCGACGCGGTAGGCGCACGGTAGCGTTGAAGCTGCACCAGCCGGAGCAGGCGGACGTTCTGTCGCGAGCGCCGCCTCGACACAGGCTTGCAGTGCCGGCAACGAGTCAAACCATTGCACGGTCCCGGTGTAGTCGTTGATCCAGACGATGGGCAGGCCGGCGTTGAGGTCCAGGCTGATTGCGGTTGCGACCTGATCGTCATAGCGGGCTACGATGAGATAGGCGGTTGCCTGTACCGGATCAACGGTCAGCGACAGCGCGGACTGCTCCGAGTGATCGCACCAGTCGGCGATCACGCCGCCCCACGGGCCTTCGGCGTAATCGGCCAGCAGATAAAAGACGGGAGGGGAATTCC
Source organism: uncultured Anaerolineales bacterium (assembly GCA_964608265.1). GTDB lineage: Bacteria > Chloroflexota > Anaerolineae > Anaerolineales > UBA6663 > JANWXR01. Next base: position 64,997 of record CAZSNP010000018.1, read on the forward strand.
GTTTGGACATCAGAGTCTCCATTGAGGCATGTGAAGAGTCGTGCGAACGCGGTTACAGAACGGAGCGGATCAAGCCAACGAGTGACCCGCCGTGTTGATGAAAATCAGTGAGGTCTTTGCCGTGTGGCCAGCGGAGGAGGGTTGAACCAGGGAGCGCGGCGTGCCAGCGCTGCGCGCCGCGCTGTCCGGCCTCGTCCTGATCGAAGAGCAGCCACACGCGCTTGCCTTCGAGAAGCGCCCGCCACTTTGACCGCGGCAGCGGGGATTGGCTGCCGGGTGTCACGACGCCGACACGGTGAAGATCGTCCGGCGCGTGTAGCTGCTGCCAAAGCAGCAGAGCATCGAACTCGCCCTCACAGATGGCCACCACGCTAGCGTCCCGCAGCGTCTCGGCCAGATACAGGCCCGGCACGCTGCCGCGCACCTGGGTGTACTTGCGCGCGCCAGCAAGCCGGCGCACCTTCAAGTAGGCGAGGCCGTGTTCGGTGAAGCCGGGGATCGTGATGCCGCGCGGCACATACAACGCCTGAACCTCGTCATCCCAAATCTCGCGCCGGGCGCGCGGCACAAAGCCAATCTGCCAGCGGCGCAGCGTGTCCGGGGTCAGGCCGCGCGCCAGCAGCCAGCCCAGGGCCGGTTGTGACTCGGGCCGCCACAACACCTCCGCTGCCTCACGGGCCAGCCTGGTCGCGCACTGCTGCCAGCGGGGTGACGGTCCGCCACACGGCTCGATGGCGCGGGCAGCAGGCCCAGGCGTTGGCCAGGCGCTGTGGATCAGAGTCTGGACGGCGTCACGGAACGAGGCGCCCGTGAGACTCCGGTGGAGCGAGATTGCATCGTCCCAACGGGGCGAGCAAGTGCGGCATAGCCAGCGGCCACGCACCGGCTGCACGCGAAAGCGATCGCGACCGCCGCACAACGGACACGGCCCGGCGTATTCACCCCCGCCGGTTGCGGCCACACGCACTAGCGACGAGTAGCGGCCGGCCAGGGAGACGAGATCCACCGCCCTGGCCTGCTCGATCAAAGAACGGGACAGCATAGGGCCTCCATCAACGCAAACCGGGCAGCGATGAAAGACTCATCGCTGCCCAGCCGCGTCACAAGAAGTGCGAGTCGTGTCTGGCTAGAACGGTTCGTCCGGTGGATCGTACTCGCCGTGAGCAGCCTCGGCGGTGGGGCCGTTCTCGAAAGGCACGAGTTCACTGATCAGCACGCTCAACTCAGAGCGCCGTTCGCCGGCCTGTGTTTCGTATTCGTCGTAAGCCAACCGGCCGCTGACTGTCACCAGTGATCCTTTCACCAGAGCGGCCAGCGCATTGACAAGTGTGTCATCGCCATCGCGGCCGAAGGCTTTGGCCGTCAACCACAGGTTGGGCCGATAGCCACGGCCGTCCCTGCCCTTGCCCATGGATAACGCGACGCGGGCTCGGGCCCACGGATTGCCGGCCGCGCTCGTCAGCTTCTCCGGCGGCGTGCCCACGCGGACGGTGAAGTGCACGCTGTTCAGAAAATGGGGTTTGCCATTCGTGGTCATGAGATTCTCCTGTTTTCGTGGATTGGTTTTGTGGGACGGGTGACGGGCGATGCAAGCGCATCGCCTATCACTCCCTCAGTCGGTCACACGCTGCCCGCACCGGGCAGAAGTCGCATTCCCAGGCCTCGGCGGGATCGGTCAACACGTCGGGCATTGCATCTTGCTGATGCAGCGCCAGCCGCCTCTCGAGCAGCGTGCGGGCCTCATTGAGCGGCAACAGTGCGACGGGGAGTCGCAACTGCTGCTGCATATCCATGTACACCAACTCCGCGGTCTCGACCTCGATCCCGTTCTCCCACAGGATCAGGCGATACAGGCTGAGTTGCTGGACGTGGCGGGGATAGGGTTGCGGTGGGTCGCGCGTCTCGATGTCGCGCGCGGTATGCTGTTTGCCGGTGCAGTGCGGACACGGCATCCACTTGCGGCGCCAGGCGAAGGCGCTGGTGCGGATCACGCGGCCGCTCTCCGGGCAGGACCAGGTGCGTTGTGGCCCGGGCACGGCACGGGTGGTCTTGTAGTCCACCAGATGGCGGCGGGCGACAAGCACCAGATCGGGTTGGCCGGAGACTTCGGTCTCGCCGACCAGCAGGCTGAAGCGGCGCTCGGCGATGGCCTCCCCATCCTGCCGCGCATACTCGGCGGCGATGCCGTGCATGAGTTGGCCGCGATACGCCCACCACAACTCAGAGGGCCGCAGCGTGTACGGCTCCGCCTGTTCCAGGCGGCGCTTCCGCGGGCAGCTCAGCAACGTTGTCACCGTCAGCCCGAACGACTCGGGCCGCAGGCCGGTCACGATGCCGCGCACGACGGGGGCGGTGGCGGGACAGCCGGGCAGGGCGCCGCGCCGGGCACAGGCCAGACAGTGATCGGTCGTGACGACGGCGGACTCCGGCGAGTCCGCTTCGCATTCGAAGCCAATCATCGGCATGGCCGCCCCCTATGCCGGGACAGCGGCGCCGTCGGTCGCGGGCCGCAGTTCGGGGTGCGCGGCCAGGTACGTCGCGCACGCTTGCTTGGCCGCTTGCGCCTCGGCGGTGGTGGCCGCCATGCTCTCAGCGAACCAACACAGCACCTTGGGGGGCAGTTCCTTGACCGCCTTACCCTTATATTGCGTGCCGATGGCGATCACATAGTCGCCGGCGTTCTTGTCACCTGTCTTCTTAATCGTCGGGGCGACGCCGTGGCCGTTCCGAGGCCGGGCGGGAGCAACACCCGTTTCGCCCGCAACCGATTTCGCCGGCGTCGCCGGCGGGCGCGCGACCGTCACGTGCGAACGGCGCCCGAGATAGACCGACTCCTGAAAGCCCAGATTGGAGACGGCGTTGCCGAGCGCATTGGTCAGCGCGCCCTTCATCGCGTACTGTGGGTTGCGGTTCTCGCTCGCGCCGGTGGCCGGCACTTCGCAGCGGCGCACCTCATCCCCGTCCTTCAGTGCAAACCACAGGACCAGGCGGCGGCAGACGGCCGTCACGCTCTTCTCGCTGAACGACACCTCCAGGTCGTGGACGGCGAAGTCATAGCCCCAGCCGACGCCGCACAGGCCGAAGACGCCGTTGAGCACATGGCGCATGTGGGCCGGATCGATGTCCGTAAGGTCGACCGCACCGGGGATTTTGCTGTAGGCGTCCGGGGGTAGTTCAGCGTCGAGTTGCTCGGCGACCTGGCTGAGTGTCAGGCCGGTCAAGGTGGTGAGGGTGTTCATGGGACTGTCCTTTCATTGGGAAACAAAACCGCCCCGACGAGCGGAGCGGTGAGAGACTGAGGGAGAAAGTGGTTGAAACATCGGCGGAGGGGAGCGGCTGTCGTTATTCATCATGCCTCCAATAGCAACGTCCGGCTGGCGCGTCGCGCACAGCCGGACTCACGCGGGGGAGTGAAGGAGAAGATGTAGGGAGGAGATTGGCAGGCGGTCGTAGCGCCAAAGCGCTCACTCGTCTGCCTTTTCGTCTGCGGCGGTTGTCTCAGGCTCCGCCTCCGTCTCGGTCGTGCTCGGCGCCGGAGGGGCATTGTCCACCGGCAGCGATTCGATTTTGGCGATGAGGCGGCGGATGGTGTCGGCAGTGACTGGTGTGGGTGACATGGCGGATCTCCTTGGCTTGGGTGGTCGGGTGAGCTGTGATCACGATACGGGCGAGCGGCAGTCGCCAAAGCCTCGGCTCGGCCTCGGCGGCCCTGTCCCAACTCAGCGGCTGCACGCGGCAAAGAGCGTCAGGGCTTTGGCCAGGTCGTAACCTTCTTGCGAGGTGCTGGCGGCAACGCGGGCGCGGCACGGTGTGCTTTGATCGCCGCAGGCAAGTTGCGCCACAGCGAGGGCGGCGATGACGAGCCCAATGATCCAGCGGTGAGGGTGTGGGGTGGTGTGGGACATGGTTTGGCTCCTAAGGGTGAACAAGTGGAAGGTGTGCGCGGCCGGGCCTAACGGGGAAATCACGGTCGTGGGCAAACAAAACGAGCGCGGCTGGCTGACCAGTCGCGCTCGTATCACTGGGTGCCATCGGCGCAGCGCCGGTTGGGAAAACGGTCGCAGCGTTTCAATGCACGGACAGCGGGGTATTCAATTGTTGAGGTTAGGCTTTAGCCGCAGGCGGTGAGTGGGGCCAGCGAACGATTGTTGAATGGTCTCAACCGTAGTGGCCATAGACGTTGTCACAGGGAATTCGATTGACCAACATGGCGATCTCCTTTCAGAAAATGAAGCGCTCCCGCCAGCACTGAGGACAGTGTGGGCAGGAGCGTTTCATGGATTGCGGTGTGAAATGCCGAGGTGCGATTATTCAGGACGACAAACAGGCAGCCTGCGAGTCGCGTTCCGGAACGGTGCCGCGAGCTGGCCAGGAACTCAATGCACCTGGGGAGTCGTGCTGATTCTGAAGTAGGCGCCGACCTCAACCAGCCAGCGTTGGAAGTTCAGGGCCAACGCCGTCGCAAGTTGGCGGCCGTCGAGCAGCCACTGGCCTGAGTGACCGGGTCTGGCTCGGGGTTATGGGAATTGGGGCGTTGATGAGCTATCAACGTGGGCGATGAGCTATCGCCGAAGGGGAACAGAGAGAGATAGCGTGACTATAGGGGCCGAGCGCACCAGAGTCTATCCGTAAAATGACACTTGTTGCGGTCGAACGCCGCACGGGCTGTCCAAGCGATCAGTCCAAGGGTCAGCGGGGTCACTTCAAGGATAAACATCCGCAATCGGGACCCGAACGTTCACCCGGTGAAAGATTCTCCGCGGCGAGCTGTGATCGCGAGCATTAGCGGCGACGCGCCGGGCGGCGATTTCACCCGGTGAAACGATTCACAGGGCCTGTCAATCTGTCTTCGCGTTTCACCCGGTGAAAATCATCGGGCGCCCGACATTGGCACACCGAGGGCCGTACACGCTCCCGCCCACCCCGCGGAACGCCGTTTTGAAAAGTGACACCTTAAATTCGGTACCATTGTTGTCAGGGCGGAGAACGCCGCGAATCGAGCGTGGTCAGCGGGCAAACTGAAGGTGAGTATCTTCTCTATCATGATTACAGTGAGTTGGCCTTGAGCAGACCGTGTCGGGCATCATACGAGCCGGCCCATCGCTGTTCGAGGCCGACCCGAGGCCTTCCATGAAGCGTGGACTGGTAGGCTGTGCCCGGGATCACGCTGGAGAAACGGCCCGATGCGCATCATCAGTTTCCTCTCGCACAAGGGCGGCGTCGGCAAGAGCACGTGCTGCCTCAACCTGGCGGCCAGCCTGGGGGAACTGGGCCGGCGGGTGCTGCTCATTGACCTGGACAGCAACGCCTGCATCTCGCGCACTTTCGGACAGGTGGCCGCGCTTGAGAACTCGATCGCGGCGGCCCTGTTGGGCCTCATCCCACTCCCAAACCTGATCACCGCGACTCCGCTGAGGGGCGTGGTCCTGGTGGCCGGCTCCACCAGTTTGAGTGCGTTGGACAGTCTGCCGGTTGAAGATCCGGCCCGCTGCAACGAGCGGGGTGGGTGCAGCGACAGTGCCCTGGCGCTGGAACTCAGCGCCCTGCCCGAAGCGGCCTTTGACTATGTCCTGCTCGATTGCCCCGGCGGCCAACTGACGATGGAACGCCAGGCCCTGCTCGCCTGTGACGAAGTCATCATCCCCACCGGGCTGGCGATCTATGACCTGTACGCCGCCTCGCCGACGCTGCAACTCATCGGCCTGGCCCGCCAGCTGCGCGAACACAAGCCGTGCTTTCTGGGCTTCCTGCCGGTGGGCGTGGCGAAACATGGCCTGCCGCGCCTCTTTCAGGGCGAACTCGATCAGTATCCCGCGCCGCAGTTCTCGGCCATTCGCCATTCGGCCCGCTTGAAATCAATCGCCGCGAGCGCGTCGATTGACGGCCGCGTGATCGTCACCGCTTACCCGGACAGCCCGGCGGCCGAATCCTTTCGTCAGGTCGCGCGTGAGATCGAGGCCGGTGGGCGCGCCGGGACTGCGCTCGGGCCTGGCCCCGCCCGGTGGCCAGCGATCAACGACGAAACCGGGAGCGAGGGCGACATCCCTTGAGCACCACCAGCGCCAGCCTCGACGCGCGTGTGCAGATGCCGGATGTGTTTGGCGCTCAGACGGCGATACGGGGGGACCGGTCCAGCACCGTGCTGCCGATCATCGGCGAGCGCTACGTGCAGGTGCGGCTGAAGGCCATCACTCACAGCAGCCCGATGCAAACCCGGGGGGCGTTTAGTCCGGCGCACGACGAAGACGATCAGGCGCTGGTGGAGAGCCTCCGGGCACGCGGCCAGATCGTCCCGGTGCTGCTGATTGAGATCCCCGAGTCCCTGCCGCCGCGCTATCAGCTGCTCGATGGGCATCGCCGGGTCGAGGCGCTGCGCCAGCTCGGGGCCGAGACCGTCAAGGCCGTCGTGCAACGCGCCGAGTCGCGCGAGGCCGATCTGGCCACGCTCACGGCGCACGTGCGCAAAAATCTATCGCCCGTGGAGTGGGCCCAGGCGATCCAACGCCTGCGCCAGCGCCATCAGTTGCGCTATGACGACATACGCCAGTACACCGGCCTGTCCGTGTCGCATATGTCCGAGCTGGTTCGAATGCTGGATGCCGTGCCGGAAGTGCTGGCGCAGGTGAACGCGCAGGCGGTGTCCATCAAGGGCGCAGTCGAGTTGAGCACGCTGCCGCCGCCGCAGCAGGTTGAAGCCGTCGCGGCCATCACCCACCACGGGCTTAACCGCGCCGAGTCCCGCCAGCTGGCTCAGCGAACGCGGGCCACCGGTGCGCCGCCCGCGGCCGTCGCCGAGTCCATTGCCGCTGAGCGCCCCGGGCCACAGGCCCGCCCAGGGTCTGCGGGCAGCGTGGCGACGGCGGGATCGTTGCTCCGGGATGGGCCGCCGGATTTCCCGGCTGACCGGAGGCAAGCGATCATGCAGGCCGCCGGGGCGGGTGCCAGCGCCGAACTCCACTGCCTGGCGGCCTGGCTGGGGCAGGGGATGGCAGAGCCGCTCGTGCCGGCCCAGGCCGTCGAACGGGCGCAAGAACTCGTGGCGACCGCTGAAGGGCGGATGTTGCTGGGCTGGGTGCGAGCGACGTCTGCGGCCCGCGCATTTTACGCCGACGGGCGGATGGCGGAAGATGTGCGCAGCGCCCTGATCCACGCCGCCCGCCAGTTCGGCGAGTGGGTCGCGGCCTGTGGAGCTGTAACGTAAGCTGAACACACTGGACGGTAGGACGTTCGAAATGTGTTATAGTAGCCGCCTCGGTTGGGAGCCGAGGAGGCTATGGCACCCCGTAAACAAACTGAAATTTCTTTAGCGGAAAAACTGACGCTGTTGCGCGACCGGGGTGAGCGGGCGGGTCTGCCGGTGACCCTGCGGGCGATCGCGACCGCGACCGACGAGTCGTTCGCGAATATCCGCGCCATCCTGATCGGCCAGAACGCCAATCCCGGCCTGCGGACGCTGACGGCGCTGGCCGAGTATTTCGGCACCGACCTGGGTTATTTCGCCTGCAAGACCCAGGCGGATTGTGAGCGCTATCTCGATCGCGTCGCTGCTGAACAGGCGCTGTCCAGAGTCGCGTTGCGGGCCAAAGAGCTTTCCCCCAAGGGCGTCGAAAGCGTGCTCAGCATGATTGACTTCATGTTGGAGGAGCAGCGCAAAGGTAAATCCGGGAAGGGCAAGGAATAGAGACCCGGCCCCATTGTGGATAAGCGAGGCTCCATCGGCCGGCGTCAATCCAAATCGAGGGGGCTGAGGGTACCGCGGATCATGGCCCGGATGCCAGTGACCAGGGCGTATCCACGCATCGCGGCTGACGGCCGAGGCCGTTGCGCGATGACATCGTAACCCTGTCGGCGGATGGCGCCTAAGTAGGCGCGATAGACGGCAGCCCCCAACCCCACCGCCCAATTGGCGGGCGCGGCCAACATCTTAATCCCAGGCCAGGCTTCACAATAGTATCCATCCGCCAACCGCGCCAACGCGCGAACCAACGCCCGCACGCGGACATTGCCGGCAGCCTGCGGCAGATCCGTTTCACTTACCCCGGCCTCGGCCAGATCATTCAGCGGCAGGTAAAGCCTTCCGTGCTCAAAGTCCTCGCGCACGTCCCGCAGGATGTTTGTCAATTGAAGAGCCAGGCCCAACTTGACAGCCAGCGGCGCCGCCTGCGCGAAGGTGACACCGGGCTGCAGGCCCACGATCGGCGTAATCATCAAGCCGGCGGTCGAGGCCACCTGGTAGCAATAGCTTTCCAAATCTGACCGGGTTTCAAAACGCCGTTGCTCGGCGTCGAGGGCGATCCCGGCCAGTAGATCGCGGACCAGGTCGGCGTTGATGGTATAGCGGTTTCGCAGATCGGCCCAGGCGAGCAACACCGGGTCGGTCTGCTCGGAGGCTGGACGCAACGCCTCCGCGCACCAGGCGCGGAGTTGATCGGGTGCATAGCCATGCACGTCGACCAAATCATCGGCGGTACGAAAGAAACAATAGGCGACCCGCAGCGCGCGGCGCTGTGCGGTCGGTGGGAATTGTACTGCTGACGCCACTGTTCAATGACCACCG
>CAZSNP010000019.1:0-71187 GCA_964608265.1 uncultured Anaerolineales bacterium
ACTTTGCCGACCTGTGCGATCTTCTGCACCGGTTAGGCTTTGAGGAGCGCATCAGAGGCAGTCATCACATTTTCACGCGCGAGAACGTTTTCGAAATTCTGAATCTTCAGTCAGGCCAAGCAAGTTCGCTCGGTCATTGTTCAGTACGGATTGGCAGGAGATGACGATGAATGACGATCACAACTACGAGGTTATCCTCTATTGGAGCAAAGATGACGGGGCCTTCATCGCTGAGGCGCCGGAATCGCCAGGCTGTGCGGCGGACGGCAAGACCCGGGCCGAGGCGCTGGCGACCGCGGAAATCATCATTCGAGAATGGATTGAGACGGCGAGAGAGATCAATCGCCCTATCCCCGTGGCGAAAGGCCGTCTGGTTTTTTCCTGAGACTGCGCGAACCGGGATTTGGCCGGTCAGTGCAAATTGAAGGCGTCATCCATTTGGAAGGTCAGTCGGTCGCCGTAGAGGTTGCGCTCGAGGCCCGGTGCTCGGCTCGACCGGGATAGCTCCCGGCCCGGCGCAGACCGGAATGCAAAACGGCGGCCGCCACCCGCATCCCGCCCAGCGTCACCCCGGCGGTGGATTGACCGGGGAAGATCGAATCGCCGACAAGCCAGAGGTTGGGCACGCCGGTGGCCGGCCCGCGCACCGCGAACAACGAGGTCTGCGCGAAACCCCCGACCATGCCTTGCGGGCGACGGGTGTAGAACTCGAATGTGGCCGGCGTCCCGGGGAGGCTCAAGCGAACCGCGCTGCGCAATCCGGGCAGCGCCCGCTCGGCGGCGAGCAGCAACCGCTCCGCGTAGTCGGCTTTCCGAGCCTCGTACGCACCCTCGCTCAAGCCTCGCCACGCGGCAATGTTGGTGTGGGTCGAAAGAGTCGCAGCCCGCATCCCCGCCGGCGCGCGGATGGCATCCTTCGCCGCCGACAGTGAGATGAAGACTGAATTGGCCTCGCCCAACGGCCGGGTTGCATCCAACACGATTTGATGATGGTCGGGGATGCCCGCCGGAAGTTGGGCGGCGTCGAGGCCGATGTATAACGTGAACGCGCCCCACGTCGGCGGCCGGCGGCGCACTTCGCGGCGCAGACTCCCCGGGGCCGAGTCGCCCAGGGCCCCGGCCAGCGCCCACGGCGTGAGGTTGGCGACGAAGGCATCCCCTTCGACGCGCAGGCCTTTGCTCGTCAACGCGGCGACGGCGCGGCCGTTACGGATTTCAATCTGCTCCACCGGCTGGCGATACAACACCTCACCGCCGTTGCGCCGGATCCATTCCACTAACGTCCCGGCCAGCGCGCCGATGCCACCGGACACGTGATTCACCCCGCGCCGAGGCAGGTCGAGCGCAGCGCTGCCGTACAGCGCGTTCGCCGAATCGCTGATCGTCTGCGCGGCGATGAGGAGTTGCGAGTCGAGGAAGGTTCTGAACAGCGGATCGAGCGCCGACTCGCCCGCGAGTTGGCGCACGCTGCGGAAGAGGTGCGGCGCGGCCCGCAGAGTCGCCGGCCGCAGCGCGCCGGCCAGCGCCACGAAATCGCGCGCCGACTCGGGCGGCCAGGGGAAATCCCGCGCGGCCAAATCCCAACTCGCGGAGGCGAGCTGCTCCTGGGCACGCCAGAATGATTCGGCGTGTGGGAAGGCCGCGCGGCGCTCGTCGCGCCATCGGTCGGCGTTGGCCCATTGAGTGATGGTGCGATCGGGAAGATGCGTGACCCAGGCCGGGTCAACCGGCTCGACCGGCCAGGTGAGGTCGAGGAGCTCCGCGAGGCGTGCGTGCGGGCCGCCGGCGTTGAACCCACCGGCGAGCGTCGCGCCCGCCTCGAACCGATAGCCCCGATGATAGAACGTGCCCGCGCAGCCGCCGGGATAGACATGCGCTTCGAGCACCGTCACGCGCTGCCCGGCCTTGAGCAGCAGCGCGCCGGTCGTCAACCCGCCGATGCCGGCCCCGACGACGATGACGTTCTTCATACCCGTGGCTTACGCCTTCTCCAGCGCCCGCCGCGTGACCCAACTGCGATACCAGAACAGGAGCCGCAGCCCCACCGGCGAGAAAAGAAGCCGCGCCAGAAGCCCTGCCAACCCGCGATGATGTTCATACGTGATATGTTCGGTGACGCGGGTCGTGCCGGCGCTCACGGCCGTGAAACGATGCGTGTGGCGCCAGAAGCGCAGTGGCCCATGCTGCTGCGTATCGGTGAAGCCGCTCGAGGGGTTGACGTTCGAGTGCACCGCCACCCACCGAATCGGCAGCGGCCCCATCCACAGGGTGAAGTCGGCCACGGCCCCCTCGCCCATCGGATCCACCCGATGGAGCTGTACGATCAACGGCGGCGGCGAGAGCCGTTGCAGGGCGCGCGCGTCACGGTGAAACTCGGCGACGGCGGCCAGCGGCGCGCGCACGGTGAACGAATAGGTGAACGTCGTCACAGTTACACCAGGGCAAGTTGCTGGACGGCGGCCAGGATTTCGGCGAAGTCGGGGTGATCGCCCGCGTATTCATCGTAATCGGCGAAGCGCACCACGCCCTGCGCATCGATGACGAACACCCCGCCGAGCATGAAGGCGTTACCGGTGTTGCGGCCCTGAGTGACGCCCCGCGCCGCCGTGCGCGCGCTGGCCAACAGCACCTGCGGCCCCAACAATTGCATGGCATTGCCCGGCTTCAGGCCATACGCTCGATAGGCTTCGAGGGTTTGATTGCACAGGCAAGTGACGCTCGGCGCGTACTGGCCGCAGTAGCGTTCGGCATGCCTGGGTTCGCCGATGCCGATGGTCGCCAGGCTGAGGCCGGCCGCGCGCAATTCGTCTTTGTGCTGCTCCAACTGAGCAAGCCAATCGCGACAGTGCATTCAGCCGTAATGCCGCAGAAAACTGAGCAGCACCGGCCCGGAGCGCCACAGGTCGTTGATGGCATAGGGCTGGCCCTGCCGGTCGAGCACCGTCACCTGCGGCGCCAGATCGCCAACACTCAATCGTTCAGACATGGTTACATTCCTTTGCACCGCCTCCGCGGCGAGTTGCCTCGTCGCCCGGCGCGCATACATCAGTTCAGCGCAGCGTGGGTCAAGTCACCCTGCATCATTCGCTCAATGGCGCTGACGATCCCGGTGGGTGGCCCGTCCAGCGCGAGGTAGCCGTAAGGCTCGAACCAGGCCCGGTTAGCGAAGGCCGGGCCGCCGACCACGACGCGCGGCGGCGGGAACGGAAAACGGGCCAGGATGGGAGGCAGGGCCGCCAGCGCCTGAGCCGCCTCGGGTCGCGTGGCGGTGAAGAGCAGCACGCGCGGCTGCAGGTGCCCGACGGCCTCATCCAATCGCTCCAGCTTCAGGTTTGGGCCGAGGTAGACCACCTCCCAGCCCCGCCAGCGCAGCATGACAACCAGCATCAACAATCCAAGCTCGTGATGCTCGCCCGGCGCGCAGGCGGCGATGATGACGCCCGACCGCGATGGCGCGCCAAATGCCGAGAACATACTCATCAAATGGCGCAAACAGAATTGAGTCGCGAAGTGCTCGGTGGCCACGGGCACCTCGCCGCGATGCCAACGTTCACCGAGATCAACCAGCGCCGGCCGGATAACGGCCTCAAGGACACGATCAATGGGATAGAGGCTGAAGGCCAGCCGGAGCGTCTCGGCGGCGGCCGCCTCGTCCAGCGCAAGCCACGCCTCGGCGCACCGCGCGCTCAGGTTTTCGGTGGAGGCCGGTTGCTGCGCGGCCGCTTCGCGCTTGAGGCTCAGCGCCGGATCGCTGCCACGCTCACGCAGGTTGGCCAGATGCTGAGCGGCCCGGCTGATGCTCATGCCGGCCTCGATCTGCGACTTCAGCCAGCGCAGGGTGCGAACATCGTATTCCGAGTACAGCCGATAACCCTGCACGCCGCGCTGCGGCGTCGGCAGGCCGTAGCGCCGCTCCCAGGCTCGCAGCGTCACCGGCAGGATGCCGACCAGATGCGAGACGGCTTTCACGTTGTATTTCGGCGAGAAATCAGGTTGATCGGGCGGTGGCGAAGGTAACACGCCAACAGTATAGCGCCATGTACAAGGATTTGACCACCCGTTGTATAAGCTTGTTGCCTAAGGAGGATTTGGGGGAACGCGGTCGCGCGGCTACGCGCTCAAAACCTGGCGGACGCGCGCGCACGCTTCGATGAGGTTCTCACCCAGGAAAATTCCGGGCGTGCTTTCGCGCAGGGCCGGCTTGAGGTTGAACACCCGGCCGCCGTAACCAAACTTAGGTTTGGGCCGCAGGTTGGACAGCCCCTGGTTCACCCGCCGCAGCTCGCGCGCCGCCTGCTCCTGCATGGCGGTGAGGCAAATCATGGCCGGGCGCTCCATGCGCGCGTATTCGAGCAGGTCTTCGATGTGCACGTCCTGCCCGAGAAACTCAACCCGGTACCCCTCGCGCCGCAGCAGCAGGGCCAGCATCAAACTGCTGATGTCGTGCAGTTCAGTCGGCGCGCAACCGATCATGATGCGCGGCGCGTTGCGCAGCATTGGCTGGGCGTGATACAGCGTCATCAGCCGCCCGCGCAGATAGTTGCTGGCGAAGTGCTCGGTCGTAATGCGCAACTCGCCGCGCTGCCACGCATCCCCGACCGCCACCAGACAAGGGCCGATCACATCGTTGCAGACCGTGCGCAAATCGCAGGTGGCGTAGGCCTCGTTGAGCGCCAGGCCGGCTGCGAGTTCATCGTGTGTGACCAGCGCCCGGTAAAGCCGCATGGCGTAGGTCGAGGGCGGCGTGGCGCTGGTCGCCGTCAGGGCGACTTTCTGCACTGTCGGGATCGGCGCCGGCCACGAGCCGGTGCGGCGCAGCTCCGACAGCTCAGTAGCCGCCGTGCTGATCGGCAGGCCGCTATCCACCCGCATCTTCAACCAGCGCAGCACGGCTACATCCCGCTCGGAGTAAAGGCGATAGTTGCTCCGCGTGCGATGCGGGGTCAGGAGTTGATAGCGCCGCTCCCAGGCGCGCAGGGTGACGGGGCGGATACCGGTCTCAACGCAGACTGCTTTGATGTTGAACCGGGGCGAATCAGACAAGGCTTCAATCGAAGCGGCTGGCGAGTTGGTGGAAAAATCGGCCATGCTGGCATCTGCGAGGAGTTTAAGGTGGCGAGATTATACAACACCTTGACACAATGGTTTTACGGATGTGTGGCAGTCCGCTACAATCACGTTACCCATGACGCCGCCGACCAGCTTCGAAGCCACCGCCCTCACCGGCCTGCGCGAAATCGCGCGCGCGCTCTCGGCGGCGTGGGATGTGGACAGCACCCTCGACCTGATCGCCGAGAAGACCGCCCACGTGATGGGGGTGGACTCGTGCTCGATCTATTTGCTCGACGACGCGCGCGAAAGCCTGTGGCTGCGCGCCTCGACCGGGCTGGCCAAGAAGGCGCTCGGGCGCGGGTCGCTCAGGATGGGGCAGGGCCTCACCGGCTGGGCCGCGCAACACGGCCAACCGGTCGCCATCCGCGACGCGCAGGCTGATCCGCGTTTTCACTACGTCCCGTGGACCGAGGAGCAGATCTTCCGCTCACTGCTGGCCGTGCCGCTCATCAACCGCGAGCGCGTCATCGGCGCGATGAATGTGCAGACCTTCGCGCTCCACGACTTCACCGGCGACGAAATCGAACTGGTCACCCTCATCAGCGACTTGGCCGCCGGCGCTCTTGATCGGGCCTTGCTGCACGACCGCATGAACCGGCAGATCAGCGAACTCACCACCGTGGCTCAGGTCAGCCAGACCGTCAACGCGCCGCTGTACCTGGATGAGATGCTGAGCCTGGTGGTGGAGATGGCGGCCAAACAACTGGGCACAGCGGCCTGCACCCTGCGTCTGCTCGATGAAGGCCAACACGAACTCATCGTGCGGGCGGCGTACAGCACCCTGCCCGGCTTCGCCCGCAAACCCGCCCTCAAAGCCGACGACGGCATCAGCGGCGCGGTCCTGCATCACCGCAAACCGCTGACAGTCGCCGATGTGCGCGCCGATGAGCGTTACCCCTTCCGCGAGGCGGCGCGACGCGAGGGACTGGTGTCGCTGGTGAGTGTGCCCCTCATCGTCCGCGACCGGGCCATCGGTGTGCTCAACGCCTACACCACCGAGCCGCGCACGTTCAGCGCGGCTGAGATCGCGCTTTTCTCGACCCTGGCCAATCAAACTGCGCTGGCCATCGAGAACGCGCAACTGGCCACCCACGCCGCCGTGGTGCGCGAGATGCACCATCGGGTGCGGAACAACCTGCAGACCGTGGCGATGCTGCTGCGGATGCAGGCCGGCCAGAGCGCCGCGCTCAGCGCCGCCGAAGTGCTGCACATCGCCGTCAACCGCATCCAGAGTATCGCCGCCGTGCACGATGTGCTGGCGCACGAAGGCTACCGGCTCGTCAACGTAAAGGATGTCACCGAGCGCATCGTGCGGTTGACGTCGCAACACATGATCCAGCCGGGCCTGGCCGTGCGGCTTTCGGTCGAGGGCGAGCCGATGGTGCTGCCGTCGCGCGTGGCCACCTCGCTGGCGCTCGTCATCAACGAACTGGTGCAGAACGCGCTCGAGCACGCCTTCGTCGGGCGCCAGCGCGGGACGGTCACGATCACGCTCGGCCACAGCCCGCAGTCGTACGTGATTGAAGTGGCCGACGACGGGGTGGGCCTGCCGGACGAGGCCAGCGCCAGCCTGGGCCTGGAGATCGTGGAGGCCCTGGTCCGCGACGACCTGCATGGGCAACTGGAATTCACACGCGGCGAGCCGCAGGGCACCGTCGCCGTCATCCGCCTGCCGCGCAGCGACCTCGCTGCCGGTGAGTACGCCGATTGAAGTCAATGATCCGCAAGCTGAGGGTGCTGATCGCCGACGACGAAGCCATCATCCGCCTCGGTCTGAAGACGATGCTGGCCGAGATGGGTCACGAGGCGCTGCTTGCCGCCAACGGGCGCGAGGCGCTCGACCTGGCCCGCACCGCCAACCCCGACCTCGCCATCCTCGACATCCGCATGCCGCTGACCGATGGCCTGCAGGCCGCGCGGGCCATCGCCAAGAATCATCCGATGCCGGTGTTGTTGCTCACGGCGTACAGCGAGCAGGATTTGATCGACAAAGCGGCCGGGTTGCCGATTCAGGGCTACCTCATCAAGCCGGTGGATGAGGGCGACCTGCGCGCGGCCATCACGCTGGCGGTCGCGC
Organism: uncultured Anaerolineales bacterium; assembly: GCA_964608265.1. GTDB lineage: Bacteria > Chloroflexota > Anaerolineae > Anaerolineales > UBA6663 > JANWXR01. The sequence continues at coordinate 7,190 of CAZSNP010000019.1, forward strand.
GCCACACCGAGGCGCTGAACGCGGCGCAGAAGTTGGCCGAGTTGCAGGCGACGCTCGAAACCCGCAAGCTGCTCGACCGGGCCAAGGGCGTGTTGATGGCGCGCGGCCTGACCGAGCCGGAGGCGTACGCCTGGCTGCAGAAGCAGGCGCGCGACCAGCGGCTGAGCATGAAGGCCGTCGCCGAGGCGGTGCTGGCGGAGGAGAAACGATGATGGACATCGCCTGCGATTGCCCCGAGTGCCGCGCGATGTGCACGCGCCGCCCGTGCTGGCCGACCCCGGCCGATGCCGAGCGGCTCGTCGCGGCCGGCTTCGGGCGGCGGCTGATGCGCGAGTGGTGGTTCGATCACTCGCACGAGAAAACTGTCTTCCTCCTCACCCCCGCCCTTGCCGGTCGCGAGGGCGGCGAGTCGCCGGCGCATCCCGCCGGGCCCTGCACCTTCCTCACCGCCGATGGGTTATGCGAGTTGCACGCCCTCGGCCTCAAGCCGAGCGAGGGCCGGCGGGCGCTGTGCCACAATCGCACACCCGTTGACCTGCATCAGCGCATCGGGCAGACGTGGAACAACGCCGAGGCATTGGCGCTGGTTCAACGCTGGTTGTCTCAGTCGAAGGCGAGCGCCGCGTGAACGACTCGGCTGCCCGGGCGCTCGCCCGCACAATGGCCGCGTGTTGTTCGGCGGCCAGACCCCGGCCGAGGGTGACGGCGCGCTCCGGCTCAGCGAGCACATGCGCGCGATGCTCCCCTGCTTCTCCGAAGCCGATGTGCGCGGCGCGCATCTCAGGTCCGCACCTCCCCACGGCGCGCGGCGAAGTGCGCGGCCTCGAATGATCGCCGGCAACTCCGCCAACCAATTCGGGCCATCCCCCCGTTGACGCCCCCGCGCCGCGCCGCTATAGTCGCGCCGATGACGCTCCTTTCCCCCGCGACGCCTGTCGCCACCACGGATTGGGCCCCCTGTGACCTGGTCTTCTTCGATTGCGACAGCACCCTGTGCACGATCGAGGGCATTGACGAACTGGCGCGCTGGTCGGGCCGCGAGGCCGAGGTCGCCGCCCTCACCGACCGGGCGATGAACGGTGAGGTACCGCTGGAGGCGATCTACGGCCAGCGGCTCGAACTCCTCAACCCCACCCGCGAGCTTATCCAACGCCTCAGCCAGCTCTATCAACATACCGCCCTGCCCGATGCCCGCGCCGTCATCGCCGCGCTGCAACACGCCGGGCGCGAGGTCTTCATCGTCAGCGGCGGGCTGGCCGAGGGCGTGCGCGAATTCGGCCTTTGGCTCGGCCTGCCCGAAGACCACATCTGCGCGGTCGAGGTGGAATACGATCAACTCTCCGGTCAGTGGTGGGAGCCGTGGAAGAACCCCGCCGGCCACAACCGCGCCGAGCGTTACCTCGCCCACGACGGCGGCCCGCTCACCCTCGGGCAGGGCAAGGCCGACATCATCCGGCGGCTGCGGCGGGATCGGCCCGGGCGCGCGCTGCTGGTCGGCGATGGGATTTCGGATTTGGCCGCCGCGGAAGCGGTGGATGTCTTCGCGGGCTTTGGCGGCGTGGTGAGCCGGGGCCGCGTGCGCGAAGCCGCGCCGGTCTTCATCCGTTGCGCCGAGCTCGCGCCGGTGCTGCCCCTCGCCCTGGCGCGCCCCACGGTGTCGCCGGAGTGGCAGACGCTGTTTGCGCGCGGCATTGCCCTGATCCGCGACGGGGCCGTGTCCTTCAGCGATCCGCGCGCCCAGGCTGGGCTGATACGAGCGTTGGGATTCGGATGAAGACCGCCGGGACACAATCCGCGTCCGTCCGCGTCCAGATGAACCATGTACCGAATCCTCGTCACCGACCCACTCCCCGAAGAAGGCCTCGCAATTCTGCGCGCTGCCGAAGACGCACAGACCGAGGCCAAACGCCTGCAGGGTGAAGACCTGCTCAACGCCATCGGCGACTACGACGCGCTGATCGTCCGCTCGGGCACGGCCGTTGACCGGCCATTGATGGAGCGCGCGAGCAAACTCAAGATCATCGGGCGCGCGGGCGTGGCGGTGGACAACATCGACATCGCCGCCGCCACCGAGCGCGGCATCATGGTGATGAATACCCCCGAGCCGGTGAGCGTCTCGGCGGCGGAACACACCCTCGGCCTGCTGCTGGCGCTCTGCCGTAACCTGCCCGCCGCGCACAACTCGCTGCGCGAGGGTGAGTGGAACCGGGGGCGCTTCCTCGGCGCGGAGTTGAAGGGCAAGACCCTCGGCCTCATCGGCCTGGGGCGGGTCGGCAAGCTCGTGGCCGAGCGGGCCCGCGGCTTCGGCATGACGGTGCTAGCCTGCGATCCGTACCTCGAGGAAGCAGTGGCGCGCGAGGCCGGCGTCACCCTCGTCACGCTCGATGAGGTGTTGGGGCGCGCCGACGTCGTCAGCCTGCATGCCTCACTCACCGGAGCCAAGCCCAGGCTGCTCGGCGCAACCGAGTTTGGCAGGATGAAAACCGGCGCGCGTTTCCTCAATACCGCGCGCGGCGAACTGGTGGACGAGTCGGCGCTGTACGAGTCGCTGAAGAGCGGCCACCTGGCCGGGGCCGCGCTCGATGTGTACGCCAAAGAGCCGCCGGGCTACTCACCGCTGTTCGATCTGCCCAACGTCATCGCCGTGCCGCACCTCGGCGCGAGCACGGTCGAGGCTCAGCGCGAGGTGGCGGTGCAAATCGCGCAGCAAGTGCTCGATGCGTTGCGCGGTCTGCACTACCACAACGTCGTCAACCTCGCTTTCGTCGCCGGGCCGGATTTCCGCCTGCGCAAGCCCTACCTCCAACTGGCCGAGAAGCTGGGCACGCTGCAAGGCCAACTGGCGGGCGGCGAGATCAAACGCGTCGAGGTGGAGGTGAAGGGTGAGGGCATGGCCGGCCTCGTCAAACCGATTGCGGTGGCGTTGCTGGCCGGGCTGATGCGGCGCCTGACGAAGGAGGCGGTGAACTACGTCAACGCCCCGGCGCTGGCCGCCGAGCGCGGCATCGCGATCACGCAAACGCGCGGTATGCAGTTGGTGGATTATCCGAACCTGCTCTCGTGCCGGGTGAGTTGGGAGGGCGGGCAGCGGCTCGTCGCGGGCACGCTGTTCGGCGGCAGCGAGGGCCGGCTCGTGCAGGTGGATGCGGTGCGGATGGATGCCAAACCGGACGGCCACGCGCTGGTGATGCTGAGCCGGGATGTGCCCGGCGTCATCGGCATCGTCGGCACGCTGCTGGCGCAATTCGGCGTCAACATCGCCGAGTGGCGGCTGGGCCGCGACGCACCCGGCGGCACGGCGCTGTCGTTCATCAACGTTGACGGCGCCCCGGCGCAAACGGCGCTCGATGCCATTCGCCGCCTGCCGCAAGTCATCGAGGTGCGGGCAGTGGAGTTGTGACCACGCCAGTCAATGGAGCATTTACCAGTCCTCACGCTCGATGGTTTGGCTCTGCACTCGTTGCAATCCGGGATCGAGACCCGAAGGTTGACCGGCGTAAACCGCGTCAAAGCGTGCGGTGAGTTCGGCATCGGCGAATGGCCCGCCGGCTTGTCTACGCGTTGTTCGCTCGACAAGCATTCGGCGTAAAAGTTCGTGAACGGCCACGCCTTCCGATTGGGCCAGAGACTTTAGTTGCTCCGCCAGTTGATCGGGCAAGGGAAGATTGGTCATAAGGCCTCCAAGCATGGCAAATTATACGCCCGCTCAATCTCCAGCCAGCGACAGCGCGACCGGCGCGCCGCGCAGATGCTTCGGCTTCACCTCCGGGCACTCCCACGCCTCGGCGGGCGTTTGTGAGCGCAGCCCGGTGAACCTGGGCAGGATGCCGCAGGCGAAGCAGCGCTCGCGGCAGTCAATCCGCGTTTGGCCGCGCAGGCTCCAGCGGTAATCCTCGGCCAGGAATTGCTTCTTCACCGCCACGTCAATGTGATCCCACGGGAAGGTCTCGTCAATCAGGCGCGGGCGGTGTGTGTAGAAGCGCGGGTCGAGGCCGGCAGCCGCGAACGAGTCGAGCCAGGCGCCGAAATTGAAATGCTCCTGCCAGGCGTCGAACTTCGCGCCGCGCCGGTGCGCCTCCAGCAGCACGCGGCCCAGCCGCCGGTCGCCGCGCGAGAACCACGCTTCCAGTTGCGTCTCCTGCGGATTGTTCCAATTCAACTTCAACCCCGGCCCGCGCAGCGCGCGCTTGAGCAAATCCTGCTTGGCGATGATTTGATGCACGTCGTCGCACGGCACCCACTGAAACGGCGTGTGTGGCTTGGGCACGAAGGTGCTCACCCCGGCGTTGACCTGCACGCGGTTGCCGGCGATCTTGCGCCCCTCGTCGCGCACCAGTTTGCACAGGTCGGCGATGGCCTGCACGTCCTCGAGCGTCTCGGCCGGGTGGCCGATCATGAAATATAGCTTGATCGTCGTCCAGCCGCGCTCGAAGACCGCGCGCGCCGTCGTCAACAGTTGCTCGGTGCTCACCGGTTTGTTGATGATCTCGCGCATCCGCTCGGTGGCGGCCTCGGGCGCAAAGGTGAAGCCGCCGCGTTTGTTGTCCTTCAGCAGCTCCATCAATTGCACCGAAGCCGTTTCGATCCGTAACGACGGCAGCGAGATGCTGAGGTGCTTCCCGGCGAACTTCTCGCCGACGCGCTTCACCAGTTCGAGCACCTCATCGTAATCTGAGGATGACAGCGACAGCAGCGCGATCTCCTCGAAGCCCGTGTTGCGCAGCCCCTGTTCGAGCGCGTCCACGATCTGATCCACGCTGCGCTCGCGCACCGGGCGCGTGATCATGCCGGCGTGGCAGAAGCGGCAGCCGCGCGTACAACCGCGCATGATCTCGACCGGATAGCGGTTGTGCACGGTGTTGATATACGGGACGATGAGTTTGGTCGGCGGCGGCGGGAGGATGGGGACGATGCGCTTGATGACTTTGGCCGGAGCCTCGGGGGCCAGCGGCATGACTGCGGCCACGGTGCCGTCGTCGTTGTAGAGCGGCTCGTACAGCGCGGGCACGTACACGCCCCAGATCTTCGCCAATGCGCGCAGCAGCGCGTCTTTGTCTCCGTCGCCGGCCTTCCACTGCCGCACTGTGGTGATGATGTCGAAGATCACATCCTCACCCTCGCCGATGACGAAGGCGTCGATGAAGTCGGCCATCGGCTCAGGGTTGTAGGTGCTGTGCCCACCGGCGATGATGAGGGGATGGCGGCGCGGGTCGCGGTCGGCGGCCAGCAGCGGCAGCCCGGCCAGATCGATGAGATTCAGGACGTTCGAGTACAACTGTTCGTAAGGGATGGAGAGCGCGAAGAGGTCGAACTCGCGCACGGCGTGTTTGGTTTCGAGCGAGTACAACGGCACGCCGCTGGCCCGCATCGCCGCCTCCATATCGCTCCACGGGCTGTAGGCGCGCTCGGCCAACACGTCGGGCCGCTGGTTAATCAGCTCGTACAGAATCCCAATGCCGAGGTTGGGTGTGCCGATGTCATAGATGTCGGGAAACGCCAGGCAGACGCGGAAATCAATCGCCGCCCAGTCTTTGGTGACGGAGTTCAGCTCGCCGCCGGTGTAGCGGCCCGGTTTGGCCACCGTGGGCAGGAGGCGGTCGAGGGCGACCTCAATTTGTTCGGGAGTCATACCACATACCTTTTTAGAAGATCGTGGTTGACATTATAACTCGACCCTCATGCCGCCAGTTCATAGTCCCAGGTGATGTGCGCCACGCCGCGGATGGTGGCAGCCACCGCGCAGTATTTCTCCTCGGAGAGGCGGATCGCCTGCTCGACGCCGTGGGGCGTCAGCCCGGCGCCGCGCAGGGCGAAGTGCATGTGGATCTTGCGAAACGTCCACGGTGGCTCGGGGTCTTGCTCGCCACTGACAGCGATGTTCAGATCGCTGAGCGGCGTGCGCTTCTTGGCCAGAATCTCGACCACATCCACCGCCGTACACGCACCCAGCGCGATCAACAGCATATCGGAGGGTTTGCACCCCACTCCGTTGGCCTCATCCTGCGTGCTGAGCACCACCGAGTGTTTGCTCGAATCGATGGCGACAAACTGTTGGTGCTGAATCCACTTGATGGTTGCGCTGGGCATAGGCCACACTCCCTGTTTGCTGATTGGAGGCGATTGTAGTCAAAAGGTCACGGCCCACCCGGATGACATTCGTCCTCACTTTGGCGCCGATTGTTAGGGACGTCTCTCACCCTGGGGCACCCGGTCAGCGGCTTGCCCGCGGCGGTGCCGATGAGCGAATTGGCTCGGGTCAATCCGCTCATTCGCTTCCCCAATCCGTTGCCCGATGATTGTGATAAAATGCGCGCCGTTCAATTGGACGCCCCTATCGTCTAGTGGACCAGGACGCGGCCCTCTCAAGGCCAAAACTGGGGTTCGAATCCCCATAGGGGCACTCGCAACGCGAGCGACAGGTCGCCAGCCACTGCGCGGCCTGTTTTCATTTGGCGCGGTAGAATCACCATCGGAGCGAGCTTTCACACAATGAATCGTACTTGGACGATCTTGCTCAGTGGGTTGTTTGGTTTGCCGGTCGTTGCCGTGATGGCGTTCGTGGTTTTTCAGCCGGTGAAGGTGCTGCCGCGCATGCAGCTTGCGCCCGGCTTTGCCCTCACCGATCAGGACGGCCAGGCCCTGACGAGCGAAGACCTGCGCGGCAACATCACGCTGTATTCCTTCACCTATTCGCACTGCCCGGCGGATTGTCCGCCGGCCACGGCGCGGCTGCTCGAGTTGCAACAACAGTTGGGCCAGCGACCCTCGGGCGGCGTGCCGGTGAAGCTGGTGACGGTGACGGTGGATGCCGAGCGCGACACCCCGCCGGTGCTGCGCGACTTCGGCGCGCAATTGGGCGCCGATTTCGACGGCTGGGCCTTCGCCACCGGCGACGAGACGCGGCTGCGGCGGGTGGTGGCCAACGGTTTCGGGTTGTTCTTCGCCCGCCGACCCGATGGCTCGTTCGAACTCGATCAGCGCATGTACCTGGTGGATAGCCTGGGCCTCATCCGCGCGGAATACTCCTTCTTTGTGCCCACCCTTGAGCGGCTGCTGCGCGATATCCGTCTATTGACCGAGGAAGCCGAGAACAGTCAGGGAATGGCGCGCTACGTGTACGAGGCCGCACACCTCTTCGCCTGCTACGCCCCATGAAACGCCTGGCCTTTCTCTCGGCTGGGCTGTTGGCCGGGCTGGGCCTGGCCCTGGCTGCCGTGCTGCTCGGGCCGCGCCTGTTCGGCGCACCATTCGAACTGCGCGGCATGGCGCTCGACGGCTCCAGGCCTGCGCCCAACTTCGCCTTCACCGAGGCAGCCGGCCGGCGCGTGCAGCTCAGCGACTTCCGCGACAAAGTCGTGGCCGTGTACTTCGGGTACACCTTCTGCCCGGATGTCTGCCCGACGACGCTGGTCGATCTCAAGCGGGCGGTCGAGGCGCTCGGCGCGCAGGCCGAGGCGGTGCAGGTGATCTTCATCTCGGTTGACCCGGAACGCGACACCCCGCAGCGCGCGATGGATTACGCCCGCGCCTTCAACCCCGACTTCATCGGCCTGAGCGGCACACTCGATGAGGTGGCCTCGGCGGCCACAATGTTCGGCGTTTACTTTGAGAAGAAGGCCAGCGCCAGCGCCGCCGGCTATCTGGTCGATCACACCTCCGTCGTCACCGTCGTCGATCGGGCCGGACGCATCCGGGTGCTCTGGCCGTTCGGATTCAAGAGCGAAGATATGACGGCCGACCTTCAGACGTTGCTGCGGTAGCGCAACCATCCGCGATTCGCAATCTCAATGCTTCCCTTTCGCCTGCAACCTGAGTTCCGTGGACGGGTGTGGGGCGGGCGACGCCTCCAGCCCGAAGCATCCCATCCCATCGGTGAAGCGTGGATTGTGTACGAACGCAACCTCGTCGCCGAAGGCCCCCATGCAGGCCGCACCCTGGGCGCGCTGGCCGCCGCCGAGGGCGAACGGCTGCTGGGCAAACGCCCGCTGCGCGCCACCGGGTTGCGTTTTCCATTGCTGATTAAGTTGCTCGATTGCGAAGACTGGCTCTCGGTGCAGGTTCATCCGAACGATGAACAGGCCGCGCGGCTCGAGGGGCCGGGCCACTTTGGCAAGACCGAGGCCTGGCACCTCCTGGAGGCCCGGGCCGAAGCGCGTTTGATCGCCGGGCTGCGCGCCGGCACGAGCGCCGCCGACTTTGGCGAGGCGGTGCGCGGCGGCACGCTGGCTGAGCACGTGCGCTACCTCGACGTCCATGCCGGCGAGACGGTGATGATGCGGGCCGGCACGGTCCACGCGCTCGGGCCGGGCCTGCTGCTGTACGAGATTCAGCAGACCTCCGACCTCACCTATCGCGTCTTCGACTGGAACCGCCCGGCCAGTGCGGGCCGTGAGTTGCACATCGAGAAGTCACTGGCCGTGACGGATGTATCCGCAGTGGGCCGCGCCGAGCCGCTGCCCGAGTTGCGCGACGGCGCAGTGCACACCCTGACCACCTGTGAGTATTTCACCCTCGGCCTGCTTCGCGCCGCCTCGTTACCGGTCGCGCTCCACACGCGCGGCGAATCATTTCACGCGCTGACGGTGACCGAGGGGAGGGTTCGAGCTGAAGGGGAGGGATGGAGTGAGCCGCTGAGGAAGTTCGAAACGCTGATCGTGCCGGCGGTCTGCGGCGCGTATCGGGTTGTGCCGCTGGAAGCCAGCCGGGTGCTGAAGGCCAGCGCGTAACGAGTCCGCCAAGTCACAGGCAGCGACACAAAGGCGCCTTCTTCGTGCCACCAGGCGCTTCAAAGCTGAGACAGGATGATCGGCCCGTGCTCGGTGATGGCGACGGTGTGCTCAAACTGCGCCGAGAGCTTGCCGTCCTTCGTCACCACCGTCCAGCCGTCCTTGAGCATCTTCCACTCAGCCACGCCGGCGTTGATCATCGGCTCGATGGTGAACGTCATGCCGGGGCGCATGCGCGGGCCCTTGTTCTCGGGCCGCACGTGCGGCACCGACGGCGGCTCGTGCAGCGTGCGCCCGATGCCGTGCCCGCCCCACTCCACCACCACGCTGTAGCCGTTCCCCTCCGCGTAATCCTGAATCGCCGCGCCGATGTCGGCCAGATGGTTGCCCGGTTGCGCCGCCTCGATGCCCAGCCGCAGGCATTCCTGCGTCACGTCGAGCAGCGCCTGCGCCTCGGCGGAGATTTTTCCCACCGCAAACGTCACGCACGCATCCCCGCAATAGCCGTTGTACTTCAAGCCGATATCAATCCCGACGATATCGCCCTCGCGCAGCACGCGTTTGTTCGGTAATCCGTGACAGACCTCCTCGTTGACGGAGGCGCAGATAACGCCGGGGAAGGGCGGGTGACTGGCCGGGTTGCCGCGGTAACCCTTGTACAGCGGCTGCGCGCCCCGGTCGCGGATGAGGGCGGCCACCTTGTCGTCGATTTCTTTCAAGGTGATGCCGGGGCGGATGGTGTGCTGAATCAGATCGAAGCACTCGGCGACCAACCGGCCCGATTCGCGCATGGCGGCGATATCCTGCGGGCGCTTGAGGGTGATTTGTTCCTGGCGCGGTTTGGGTTTCAGAAGTTCAAGGATCACGCGGTGACTTTCAAGAGATGAATTGATGACCGCGCGAATTATAGCGTGAAGTCAGGTCGCGGGCCGGACGCGCCAGATTTCGAAACGCTCGTCGTCGAAGCCTTTGAGCGTGGTCTCGCCGGGTGAGGCGACCAGGCCGCTGGCCGGGTCGGCCAGCAACGCCGCCACTTCGGGGTCGTGTCGCACCGAGGTCGAGAGCACCACATCTTCACCGGTCGAAAGCTCAACCAGCCGCGAGGCCGCGTTGACGGTGGAGCCGAAGTAGTCGAACCGGTCGTTGAGGTTGACGGCGATGCACGGCCCGTAGTGGATGCCGACCTTGAGCATCAGCGGGCGCATGGCGCGCGGCGGCGCGGCCAGCGTGCGTTGCGCGCGCATAATCGCCCGCAGCGCAAAGACCGGGTGGCGGAAGACCGCCATCACCGCGTCACCAATGTTCTTGACGATGGCGCCGTTTTCAGCCGCAATGGCCTGCTTGAGCACATCGAAGTGATTCATCACCAGCCCAAAGGCGGGCGCGTCGCCGATCTCACGATACATCTTCGTCGAGCCGCGCAGGTCGGTGAACAGAATCGTCATGCTGCCGACCGACACCTGCTCGCCGGGCCGGATGGCCTCGTTGGCGAACAGGTCGCGAAAGGCCTGCATGGCCGTCACGTCGGCGGCGAGCACGGCCTGATCGCCCCATTGCGTGCGTTCGAGGATGAGCAGATGCGGGCGCTCGGCGGCATTGAGCAGGTGCAGCGTGGGGCGCGGCAGCAGGCTGTGCTCTACGGCGGGCAGCGCGCCGCTGCCCACCCGCAGCACCAGCTCCGGCCGGCCCCCGTCGTGCGCGGCTACGGTTTGCAGACCGGCCAGCTCCAGCGCGCGGAAGCGATAGCGGCCCGGCTCGAGCGCGGGCGCGAGGGTGCGTTGCTCGCCGGGCCTGAGCAATTGCTGCACGACGATGTGCGGCGTGACCTGCGGCCCGGCCACGCAGAACTCGCTCGCCACCACCGGGCGGATGGCGGGGTTTGGGTGAAACGTCAACTCCACCGAGTGCTCGAGGTTGGCGGTGAAATCAACATTGCACGTATCGCAGTGCACGACGGTTTTGCTGCTGACCTGTTGCAGCGAATCGGCGGTGAGGCGCGCGTTGCGGCAATGCGGGCAGAGCAGATCCCACTCGAAGTCGAGCAGGCCGGCGCGCGTGGCCCACAGACACAGCTCGAGGACATCACGTCGGGGCTCGCCCCACCGATCCGCCAGTTTGTAGGGGCGCAGCCGGGCGACGGTGCCGTCATCGGCGGTCTGAATCACATGCAGCAACCGATCGACATTCTCGAACTTCTGCCCGAGCTGGAGGAGCTGATCGCGCGAGGCCAGCAGCCGTTCGCGCCCGCCCGGGGCCAGCTCGGCGGCCACGCCGAGGTCGAGCCGCGTGCCGCCGCGCGCGGCGGCGGCGTCGTAGCGGCGGATGGCGCGATCCATCGCCCGCCGCGTCAAGACTCCGATTTGAACCGGGATGGCGAGCAGGCCCAGCGGACTGCTGGGCGTGGCCCAGGTCCTGTAATCGAGGTGCGTGCCGCCGCCGGCGCGCGGCGCGAGGTCAACGGTGAAGCGCAGTTCCTTGAGTGGGTTGAGGAGGGAGGGGGCGAAGCGGCGCTGCACACCGTAGCGCACCGGCCGCACCCACTCGAACGGGCTCTCGTCGTATTCGAGCGGCACGCCGTACATCCGCACCTGCAAACGGCGGTTGGCGTTTTCGAGCCGCTGCCCGGCCGGCAATTGATTGCGCACCACGCTCAGCCCGCTGTCGGCGTTCACGCGGTCGGTGTCGGCGATGAAGGGCCAGAAGGCCTCGGGCTCCGACTTCAAATCCCATTGCCAGTGGAAGTAAAAAGTGCGCATGGGCAAGTGGCAGGTCGCCGGTGGCGGTCGTGGTGAGTATAAACACGCCCCGCGCTCTACGGAATACGTGACCGCGTTAGGGTTGCATTTCGGCCAGGTGATGGACGAAGGCAGCGAACAGCCACGCGCCCCACGGGTTGGCGGCGAACGTCACCGGCTGGCTGCCGAGGCCGCCCTCGAAGCGCAGGGTGGTGACGAGCAAATGGCCGCTGCCCAGCGCGACCTCGACGGCGTAAGCCGACCACGTGAGTTGGCGGGCGTCGAAGCGTCGCCACGCGGCCCTCACCTCTTGGTCCCCTCTCCCAGGCGAAGAGAGGGAGAGGTGCTGCGCGAGTTGGGCTGGGTCAACGGCGAAGTCGGTGGCGATGCTGAAGAAGCGCAGGTCGGCGTGGCCGGGGTGCGGCACGGCCTCCCATATCGGATGCGGCTCGAAGACATGGATAGCCTCGCGCCAGAAGGGCACGGAGACGGTGAAACGCGTGTCGGGCTGCACGAGCGACAGCAGCGCTCGCGCGCCATCGCGCACGCGCTCGAGCAGCGCCGCGGTCAGTTCGCCGGCGACGACGACGGCGCGCGGCGGCGCGTTGGCCGCATCCGTGAACTGCGCCGTGCCATCAACGGCCTCGAAGCGGTGGCGATAGAGCAGCGGCGGTTCGACGGCGAGCGCGGCGGGCAGCCTCGGTTTCGGCAGCGCCCATAGCGGCCATTGGTTGCGGACGTTGGCGACGCCCCGGTGGTGAGTCTCTACGGCAACGCGCAACGTGAGTTCTATCGGCCCCTCGGCGCTCGGCGTCACAAACTCAATCGCGCCGAGTTCGGTCACCGCGCCGCCGGGCAGGTTCGCTGCCGGCAGCCGGCCCGCCGCAATCACCGCCCCGCGCGCCGCGCTGACCGACCAGGCCATTTCCCCGCTTCCCACTTCACCGCCCCCGTTCGACACCAACACGCGCAGCGCCACGCGCTCGCCCTGCCACCAGGTGTACGGGTCGCGCGGGCTGGGCCGGTCGCCGCCCTGCCAGCGCCGGCGTCGCTCGCGATCAATGCACACCACGGCGTCGGCGTTGAAGCGCAGCCATTCGCCGGGATCGAACTTGAGTTGCAGCGCATCATCCACCACGCCGCTGGTCGCAATCGGTGTGTCACGCCAGCCGGTGACGACGTAGCCGCCGGTCGCGTTGTGCCGCCGCACCAGTTCGAGGATGTGTTTGCGGATGGCGGTGGCCTGTTTGCGCGCAATGGCCGTCAGCGCGCGGCCCCCGTCGGTGATGCCGGCTGCGGCGAGTCGCTGCCGATGCTCGCGCAGCGGGAGGTGATCGGGATGTTCAGTCGTGCCGGTGTTCAGCCACCACGTGTCGGGCGCCAACGCCTCGAAGTCGCGGAGCGTGTCGGCGTCGCAGAACTCGCCGTACAGCCACGGCTGCGCTGCGCGATACGAACGCTGAAAGTGCTGGCTGAGCGGCTCGAAGAAATGCGGATCGGTGTAGAAGTGATAGTCGCGGAAGTCGCTCAGCGGCATCTCCACACCGCCGTACGCTTCGGCGGAGCCGCTGTTGTCGCAGATCAATACGTCCGGCAGCCACGCGCGCGCCAGGGCGTGCAGCGCGCGCAGAAAGTCGGCGTCGGCCTGGGCGTTGAGTTCGCAGCCGAGGCTGAGGATGGCCAGGCTGGGATGAGGGTGGACGCGGCGGAAGATGGCCTCGTACTCGCGCAAAGCCTGCGTTTTGAAGCCGGGCGTGACGCGCGGCAACCACAGCGGCATCTCCAGCCACAGCGGCATACCCAGTTCATCGGCCGCGTCGAAGAAGGTTTCATCCGGCACGTACAAACAGAGCTTCCACAAATTGAAGCCGAGCGCGCGCGCCCTGGCGAAGTTCTCGCGGATCATTTCGCGTGTGAAGGCCGGCGCAACGGACTCAGGGTTCCACCCCCAATCGAGCACGCCGCGAAAGTGGAAGGGCCGGTCGTTGAAGAGCGTGGTTGCACCCTCGGCGCGCACCGAGCGAAAGCCGAGGCGACGCGTGGCCGTGGCCACGGCGCGGTCGCCGGCAAAGGCGGTGAGCGTGACCGGGACGACTCGCCCGCCTTCAGCGCCCGGCGCCCAACGGGGCACAGCGGCGAGGACGAGATCAAAGCTGAAGCGACCGCCGCTCACCTTCCCCTCGATCACGGTGTCGCCCGCCACGGCGAGGGTGAGGTGCGTGAGGGAGTCGGCGCCGGTCACAGCGCCGGAGACGCGCAACCTGCCATCGGCCTCGGCCCGCCAGCGCAAATCGGTGAACGCATGCACGTCGAAGGCGCGCAGCCGCAGCGAGCCCCACACGCCGCCGAAGGTGTTGGCGACATCGGGCAGGAAACCGGCCAATGTTTCGCGGACGGGGAAACGCCCGCCCGGTTTCCACACTTCGAGCTCGATCTCGTTGCGGCCCGGATGCACCCGCGCGGTGAGGTCGAGCTGAAACGGTGACCATAGCCCGACATGCTCGCCGGCGGGCTGGCCGTTGATGAAGACGGTCGCGTGATAGCTGATGGCGTCGGCTTCGAGGCAGATGCGGCGGCCCGGCCAATGGGTGGGGAGCGTGAAGGTGCGGCGATAGCGGGCGGGGCCGGCGGTGCTCTTGTCGCCGAGGTGCGCCTCCCATGCCGAGGGGACGATGAGGGGGATGGGCGCCGCCGCGCCGAGCCGAAACTCCCACTCGCCGTCGAGGCTGAGCGACTCGGCCAGCGCGTTGTGCCGGAAGGTCTGGCTCACTGTTTCGGTCGTTGGAGTTCGATCATCACATCCCACGCACCGGCGTTGAACTTTCGCTCCACTTTGAAGCCGCTGTGTTGGATGAAGCGCAGGATGGCTTCGTTGTTGACGTGGATGGTGGCGGTGAAGCGGCGCACGCCGTGCGCGAGCGCATACTCGACGAGACGGGACACCAGCACCTTGCCCAGCCCGCGTCGTTGATAGCCGTCCTCGACCACCACCGCAGCCTCGCCGGCGGTGGGGTTGTCCGCCTCGGTCAGGCCGTAGCGCGCCACGGCAATGATGGCCTCGTCGGCGTCGGCCCCGACGGTGGCGGCGATGGCGACTCGGGTCACGCCGTCCACATTGCATAGCCAGCGCGCCTCTTCATCGCTGATGGTGGTGCGGTATTCGAGCAGGCGATAAAAGATGCTTTCCGGCGACAAGCGGTAGAAGAAGGCTTTGATACGCTCGGTGTCGTCGGGGCGCAAAAACCGCAGCCGCACGGGTGTGCCATCGCGCAGCGAAACGGTGGCCGGTGGAAAATGCGTGTGCATTGCGGCGATTATAGCCTCACCGCCAGTCACTTTCCCATGCGCCCCCAGCGTCCGGGCATAGCAATTTCTCCATTCTGCATGACTTTTATCACTACCCGCCTCGGCCCCGTCCGCGCACACTTGGGCCGTAACCATGATCTGACGGAGGTGGCTATGTTTCGCAACATCCTTGTTCCGCTGGATGGCTCGGCGCTGTCGGAACGCGCCCTGGCCCCGGCGCTGAAAATCGCCGAACTCGAGGGCAGCCGGGTGACGTTGCTGCGCACGCCGGTAGTTGATATCGCCGTGCTGCCGTCGGTGGAAGTTTTCGGAAACTACAGCCTGCGCGGCCTGGACGAGGCGACGAGCCGCGCGCGCCGCGACGCGCGGGAATATCTCGAGACTCTGCGCAAGTCTCAGGGCACGACCGGCCTCGAACTGCGGCCGGAGGTGCAGGATGGCGACCCGGCTGAGGCCATCCTCACCGCCGCGCAGGAGAAGCACGCCGACCTGATCGCGATGTCGACACACGGCTACTCGGGCGTCACCCGCTGGATCATGGGCAGCGTCACCGAGCGCGTGTTGGCGCACGCTCCCTGCCCGGTGCTCGTCCTCCGCTCGGAGAAGCCGTTCTCGCATCTGCTCATCACCCTCGACGGCTCGGCCCTGTCTGAGAAGGCGTTAGCCCCGGCCTTTGAGATCGCCTCGGCCTACAACATCCCCGTGACGCTGTTGCGCGTCATCAACCCGGTGCCGGCGTGGCATGTCGCCGAGCTGAACGAGGTCGAGCAAGGGCTTGGCTATCGGTTGCACGAGGAGCTGGAGGCAGAGGCCGCGAACTATCTGCGCCAGCAACTGGCGGCGTACCGGTATCCGCAACTCCGGGTCGAGGTGGCGGTGCGCGCCGGCCCGCCGGCCGCCACCATCCTCGATTACGCGCAGACGCACGGCGTGGATGTGGTGGCGATGGCGACCCACGGGCGCACCGGCACGCAGAAGTGGCTGTACGGCAGCGTCACCGAGAAGGTGCTGCGGCAAAGCCACGACTTCGCGATGCTGGTGGTGCGGGCGTAGCAGCCGCGCTACTTTCGATTGGCGACCTAGATCAGGGCGACCTTGAGATAGGGAGCATTGCCCGCCGCAACCAGAAAATCCATCGCGGGTTCATGCTCGAGGCGAACGATGCGCGCCGGGTGTGCGGATAACCCGGCGCGCAATTGTTTGCGGAAAGCGGCCAGCGGCATCTCGGCGGCGTTGGCGCAAGCGGCGGCGCGATTGAGCAGTCGAAACGAGTCGGCGTCGAGGTGGCGTCACTCACGCGCCGGAGTGTATGCGCAATTCGTCAGCGCGCGCCAAGTTGATCCAGCGTAGCCTGCGCCAGCGGAGCGTGCAGCAAATCAAAATACGGGTTGATGGTGAGCGCCTCGGTTAGCAAAGCATGCGCCCGGCCCGTATTGCCGAGGGCGTACTGAATCAGGCCGGCGTGATAGAACAACAGCGCATCGCGTGTGCCCAGCTGCATGGCCTGCTCCATCGCAGAGGCGGCCTCCTCAAAGCGTTCGTTTTTGTAGAGCGCCCAGGCCAGCGTATCGTAGCCGAAGACATCCTGGCGGGCCTCGATCTCAGCCTGCGCCAATTGCAGCGCCCTGTCCACGTCGCGGTCGTGATTGGCATAGAACAGCGCCTGCTGCCGGTTGTAGAGCACGGCGTTGGCTTCGTCGAGCCGAGCGATGGTGCTGACGATATCGTATTGCGCTTGCGCCGCTTTCACGTCGCCCAGGCGGGTGTACACATCGCCGAGGGCCGCCAAGTATTCGGGCTGTGGGATGATGGCGATGGCTTTCTCATACTGCGCGCGCGCCTCATCGAAGCGACCTTGCGCCGCCCACACTTTGCCGAGGCCGGCATAGCCCAGGGCATAGCGGTCGAAGACTTCCACCGCGGATTGATAGCGCGCCCTGGCTTCGTCCAATCGGCCGGATTTGAAGTACAACTCGCCCACCTGATAGTCATACCAGGCCAGGTTTACGCGGTCGTCACCGTTCTGCCAGGCAAGCTCGGCGGCCTGCTGCATCAGGGCCAGCGCCTCGTCGCGCTCACCCTGCAGGTCGGCCCACAGGGCGCGCCGGCTGAGGTTGGGCGGTGTCTCATCCGCCAGCGCGGCGTAAGCGGCCTCGGCCTCGGCGTAATTGCCGAGGCTGAGGTGGGCATCGCCCACGATGGCCAGCGCTTGCGGCGCGGTGCGGGGCTGATCGGCCAGAGGTTGCGCCAGCGCCAGCGCGCCCTCGAAGTCATGGGTCGCAACAAGCGTACCGGCCAATGCGAGCGTGGCGTCGGCGTTGCCGGGCACCAGTTGCAGCGAGCGGCGCAGGGCTTCTTCCGCGCGGGCATAATCGCCATAGTTGCCGCTCTCGCGAGCCTGCCGCGCATACGCTTGCCCAAGCAGCGCGTATTCCAGGGCGCTGGGCCTGGCCTGCAACCTCTGGTTCAAAAACGCCACCGTCGTCGCAGCCGGCGGCACATCCGGCGGCGTCGGGCGCGGGGCCGGCCGGCTTTGCCAATACACCAGCCCGTAAGAGAGCACGATCAACACACCGATTCCCAACAAAACCTTGGCGGCAGTTTTCGTTTGCATACGTTTGCCTCAGGCAACACCAACCTCGATCGAAGACCTGACAGGGCGCGCGAGTCCTGTCAGGTCTCGTGAGTCTTCAACTCACGGCTGCCGGGTCACCTTTAGTGATTCGGCACGCCCAGGTAGGGGAAGGCGCTCAGGAACGTCGAGTCATTCGCGACGCAGTCCGTGGTGATGAGGCCCTCGGTGATCAGCCCGAGTTCGGCATCGATCACATCGTCCGCCAGGTTGCGCCCGTTGAGGAAGCCGGTCTCTTGCGAGAGGTCGGCCGTCAACAAATCGGGCAGCAGGATGTCGGCGATGGCCTGGATGGTCGCAGCGTCGTCACCCGGGTTGGGATCGGTCGCGTCATTCAGGCTGTAGAGCAGCGTCAGCGAGTTGACGATTTCGGCGCGCCACCTGGCCTGGTCGTTCTTCGGCGCGGTGAAGTTGAACTGATCCTCGAGGTTGCCCTCAGCCGTCGAGCCGGCCTCGAACGGGTTCGGCGGGATGAAGACGGTGAGGATGGCCGGGCGGCCCATGCGGTCGACGGTCTTGCCCGCCGCCTGCGTGCGGCCCCACAGCCCGACTTTGTTGTTCCCATCCAGCCACCAGGTCGGGATCTCGACCACGATGGCCGAGGTGTTGAGGCCGAGGAAGAAATCGGTGCCGAAGCCGGGCTGGCAGAATTGAGCCCCGGCGTTGAAAGCGGCCAGGTCGAAGAAGAACGGATCATCGCGCAGGCCGGCGAAGACTTTCGCGCCCTCGCCCGTGCCGCGGCCATCAATCACCTCGTCGGTCCAGCCGCGCGCGATGAGGTGGTTCGACCCCATCCCGGCCCAGCGCACGGTCACCCTCTGCTTGCCGCTGGCATTCGGCTCCGAGAAGCGAGCGGAGATGACGACTTCGGAGCGCACATCGCCGCCGAGGTCGAGGTTGAATTCGTACACTGCATCCGAGCGAAAGGTCGTGCCGCTGATGGCGCCCGCGGCCGGGTTTACGGTCATCACCATCACCGTGCGGCCGAGGTCCTGGTGACCGGGCGCGCCGGGGTGGAAGAGGTATACGTCGTTGATGTCCACCCGGCCGTCCTTCTTGGCGGTCGGCGCATCGAGGTGGTCGGCGGCCTGGCTGCGCAGCGGCGCGAGGCCAAAGGTTGCCGCCAACACCGCGGTTGCCAGCGTCAAACTGGCGAACAGCTTAGTCTTTGACATTGGGAATCATCCTTTCAGGAACTCTGGGTCATCAAACAAAGTGTCGTTGAGGTCGCAGGTCGGACTGACTGTGGGTAGCACCTCCTTTGATCACCAAACGCGCCATCGCCCGGCCGGGGCGATGGGCCTGGATTCGCGGATCCCACCAGTGCACTGTGAACACCGGGCTGGTTTGGAGTGGTTGCTTTCCAGTTCACTCAGTGTTCAATTCTCTTTACGCCAGGGTTGTGGGGCCACATCTTTTTCGCGACGAACCGGCCAAAAGAGAATCAAGGCGGCGCAACGTGCGTAGCGGGCCGCGCGCCGTGGTTGGCGTGGAGTTGCCGGCCGCCGGCGGGCCGCCGGCCTGAATCAAAAAGACCCCGAAGGTCCCTGCGACCTTCGGGGTCTCACTGACGTGAGAGGGTGTTGGGCTATGAAATCTGCCCGAGCATAACGGGCGTGGTGGTGGGGGTGAGGCTGCCGCCCTCCGGCTCGACGGTGATGCCCATGGCGTTGTAGTCCGTCGGCGGCCCGCTGCTCGTCACCCGCACCACCGCGCGGCCCCGAGCATCCACGGTGAAGGTCTCCGCGCCGATGGGCGTCTCACCCTTGATCCACCAGAATTGATAGACCTTGCCCGGCTCCAGTTGCGGCAGGCCCGACAGGACGAGGATGGTGGTGTTGTCGTTCGGGTCGTTGATGAGTTGGCCATAGGCCACCGACTGCGCGGCGGTGCTGGCGATGGATTTGGCCAGCGCGCCCGGCGAGACAAGATGGGCGATGACGTCGTTTTGAGTCTGAAGTTCGCCGCGGAGCACGGCGGCCTCCTGCTTCAAAGCCTCGACCTGGGCAGCCAGCGCGGCCTGTGTGGCGTCTTGCATCTGAAGCCGGGCCACTTCGGCGTTGAGCGAAAACCCCCACGCGCCGGCCACAATCGCCAGCGCCAGCGCACCCAGCGCCAGCGCCGGTGCGAAGCGGCGCTGGATTGAGACGAGCCATTGGCCGAGGTTGAATCCGGCGCGTTCCGGCTGCGGGGCGCGGCTCTCGGCCTCAGCCCGGACGCGATTCATCAGGTTGCGCTTGAGCGACGCCGGCGGCTGCACGGGCGTGACGGCGGCCGGCAACACAGCCGCGGCGGCCATCATCTCGCGCAGCCGCGAGGCTGCCTGCGGATCGCGGGCCACATAGGCATCAACGTCGGCGCGTTCGGCGTCGGTCAGGGTGCCGAGGGCGTAATACGGCAGCAGGTCTTCAAGTCGCTCATCCATACTCATTCACCAACCACCACGGCGTGCAATACCTCGCGCAGCTTGAGCAGACCCAGCCGCACCCGAGTGTGCACGGTTCCCAACGGTTCTCCGGTTCGCTCGGCAATCTCCCGCCGCGTCAACCCACCGAAATACGACAGCTCGATCACCACCCGCTGCGTCTCGGGCAAGCTCGCCAATGCGCGCCGCACCGCATGATGGTCGAGGCTGGCGCTGGTGGCATCCGCGACACTGGCGGATGGGTCGGGCACGTCATCCATCCGCTGAGCGTCGGCCTCCGTCTCGGTCGGCTCTGGCCGCACCTTGCGCCGGCGCAATGCGTCAATAGACAGATTGCGCGCGATGCCGAACATCCAGCCGGCGAAGGCGCCGCGGTGCGCCTCATAGGTGGTCGCGTTGCGCCACACGCGCCAAAACGTCTCCTGCACCACCTCTTCGGCTGTGGCTCGCTGGCCGGTGATCTTCAGCGCCAGGCCCAATACCGTCGAGGCATACCGGTCATATAACACCTCAAACGCGCCGGCGTCGCCACGGGCTGCTCGGGCGATGAGGATTTCGTCGCTCAAGTCGTTGTGGGTCATGAATCGGCCCGCTCTGGTGCACCGGCCTTTTTCTGATATACGGGCCGAGGTCGGACTTGCATTACTACTGCCCCAACTCCAATGTCCCCCACGTCGTCGGATCGGACAGCCGGCGCGTGTTGACGGAAGATACCATGCTCTGCTGATCGGCGGCGCCGGGCGAATCGTTATCGGAGGCCGATAACGCAAAGCCAAACCGCTGCCCGCCGGCTGGCCGCAGGCCAAACATCGCCCACGGAATCTGCGCCTCGCAGGTGTACCCCAGCGCCGTCTGTTGCGACGCCACCACCACGTTCACCGGAACACCGGCGGCAGCGCGCGGAAACCACAGCCAGGCCTCCGCCCCGTCGCCGCTGTTGGTGCCCGGCGAGAGGCCGAGTTGAAAATCATCGCCGTTCAGCGAAGCGCCGCTGAAATCTCCGGCCAGGTCGGCATCGAACAACATCTCGACGCTGTCGCCGCGAAACAGCGCTTCGCCGCGCTGTGTCTGCACAAAGGCATCGTCGGTGACAATGGCGGCCAGGTATAGATTGGCCTCATCCCACGCCAGCGCGAACTGCACATTCAAGTCGGCGGTGCCGGCCCAGTTCTCGGGGCGAAAGACGGCGCTCTCCGCCCGATACGGCCAGTCCGACCAATCGGACAACAACCCATCCACCACCGGCGCGTTGCGGCGTTGAGCGATGATGAGGGCGCCATTCGAGCGCGCCGGAGGTGTGAAGGAAGGGAGCGGTGTGGGCGGGAGCGCGGTCGTGGCCGCCGGGATGGGCGTAGCCGCGGGTGGCGCGGTGACGCCCGCGCTCTGCGTGGCGGTCGCAACCGAGATCACGCCGGTGGACAAGCCGCCCGGATTGAGCGTCAGCGCCACGCTCGTGCCGACGGCGTTGGCGGTGGCGGCGCTATCCGGCGGGGCGGAGGTGCGCAGCGCGAACAACAACCCCAGCACGCCAATGGCGACGACGATGAGGACGATCAGCGCCAGCACCACGACGGCCAGT
Source organism: uncultured Anaerolineales bacterium (assembly GCA_964608265.1). Classification (GTDB taxonomy): domain Bacteria; phylum Chloroflexota; class Anaerolineae; order Anaerolineales; family UBA6663; genus JANWXR01. Next base: position 28,593 of record CAZSNP010000019.1, read on the forward strand.
CTATTCGCCGCCATCGCCAGACTCGGGCGCGGAGGGTTGCTCCACGCGCTCGACCTCGCCGTGATAGTTCAGCACGATGCGAAAGCCCATCATCCCCATGAAGGCGCGCGCCTGCTCGGGCAGCCCCTGGGCGATGAGGTGATCGAACTGGGCGTCGAGGTTGTTCAGCGACGAATCAATCGCCGCCTTGGTGAACAGGTCTTCCTGCCCCATCATCTTCATCACGCCTTCGCTCACCGCGTCGCGGTTTTCGGTGATCTGCCCGCCGAGGTGGCGGAGCACCTGCCGGTCCACGGCCTCGGCATCGATGTGAAACCTGAAGCCGTTATCCTCGACGACGTATTGCGCCGCGCCGCCGACCAGCGTCACGTTGACCGCCCGGCCGTCCGGGTCGGAGACCAGACCTTCGAAAAGTGCGCGGGTGCTCATTAGGTGATGAGGACGGGCGTGCCCTTGGCGTCCACAAACTGCTTGTCCGCCGGCACCGTCGGCAGCGTCCAGCGATAGACCCAGTGCGCGACATCGCTGGGCACGTTGACGCAACCGTGGCTGCGCGGCCGGCCGAAATCGTTGTGCCAGTATGTGCCGTGGATGGCCGTGCCCCACCAGTGAAAGTACGTGACCCACGGCACTCCGGGCAGATCGAAGAAATCCGCCGCGGCCCCGTCGTCACCGGCCATGTGGCGCGAGGCCCGTTTGCTGATCACCGTCCACTCGCCGCGCGGCGTGCCGTACACGGTCTCGCCGTTTTCTTTGCGCAGCGGTATCCCGGTGGAGCACTTCGACTCCAGCATGAGCGTGCTGCCCTGATAGCATTTCAACGTCTGCGCTTCGAGGCTGATCTCGATGCGTTTATCGGTGACGGCGGGGGAAAGCGGCTCGAATGCCTCGGGCGGGACGCGGCGCAGGTGCTCGCCGGGCACCCAATGATAGGTGCGCGTGCGGTCGCCGAGGATGCCATACCAGATCTTCCCGTCATCATCGAGCGCCGTCTTCATCACCCAATGGGTGGTGCCGTGATAAAACTTGTAATCGCCGCGGAAGCCCGGCCCCGGCGCGACGCGGCTCTGCGTCACCGGCACGCTCACCTCGGCCACGAAACCGTCCCTGGGCAGATGGCGCGTCGGCGTCTGTAATTCGTAGCGCACCAACTGCACGGGCGCGGAGTGCACGAAGCCGCGCCGCACCCGCCACCAGCGTTTGTTGATGGCGTGCGGGTCTTCGGCCTCCGCCTCGCCATAGATATTGAAGACCGTATCCGCGCCGAGGAAGTTGAGGGTTTTGGATTTGAAGTTGGGCCGCTCGTAAATGTACAATCCCAGCACTGCCCGGCCCAGCGCCAGCACCTCGCGCGGGGCTTCGGCGGGCGGCAACGGCGGCAGGAACAATCCGCCCGCGGCCAAACCCAGGGTTCTCAGGAAGTCACGTCGTGATAACGGCATGCTGAGACGATTATACCAACGGCTTTTTCTCGCGCTATCCCTTCTCATCTCCGCTCAATCTTCACCGGCGGCAGCTCAGTCGGGCGACTACGGCGATTGGCGCCTCCCCCTGCCGGCCGGCGAGTGGACGATTTCGCGCGGGCCGTGCGGCGCGGAGACGCCGTACGATCATCCGTGTGGTTACTACGAGGATGATTGCGCCCTCGATCTGGTGCCCCGCGATGGCGGCGATATCACCGGCACGCCGGTGCTCGCGGCGCACGCTGGCGTCATCGCCTACGTTGGCCGGCGCAGCGATGCCGGCATCGGCGTCATGGTCGAGCACGCCGATGGCCGGGTGAGCGCGGTCTTCCACCTTTCGCGCGCGGGGGTGATGGTGGGGCAAGCGGTGCAACGCGGCGACCTGCTCGGCGAGGCGGGCGGCACCGGCACCAGCCGCCCGCACCTCCACTTTCATGTGCAGAAGAACATCGTTGAACGGGAGTGTCTGTGGCCGGGCGGTATTGACGGGCAGGATTTTCGAGGCGCGCTGGTCGTCTCGCGCAACCTGTCGGCGGCGCAACTCAACCTGCGGCTGGCGCAGCGCCAGCTCGATGCCCGGCCGCCGCTCGTGGTCTCGCGCCAACTCGAGTCGGTGCCGCTGCCGATATCGATTCCGCCGGAGGCGGTGGTGCAGGTCCCGGTTGTGCTCACCGGGGCGCTCAGCCAGACGACCATCCTGCGCAGTTCTGCCGTGTGGGGGCCAAACCATCGCTCCGTCGCGAGCACCGTCCTCACGCGCACGGCCGACGGGCCGCTGTTTCGCATCCCGGTGCAAGCCAACACGCTGCGAAGGTGGGCCTTGCACAGTGACCCGGCGCTGGCAAACGAAGTATTCCACTTCACGTTTGAGGTCGGTGCACTGCGTTCAACCGAGATTCCGGTGGGCATCGTCCTCCAGAATCCGGAGTTCGTCAGCCCGACGAGCTACAGCGCGTGGGGCTCGGCGCCGCAATTGTGCTGGCGCCTCGGCGGCGCGGTGAAGCAGCCGGTGCGCTTTCGCGTGCGCGTGGTCGGCCCGCAGCCGGCGGATAGCGGCTGGCAAGCGGCGACGTGCTGGCAGCCGCCTCAACTTCGGAAAGGGACGTACTTCTGGAAGGTCTTTGTCCGCGACGGTGATGGCTTTGTCAACCGCACCCATCAGCGCCCGCAGGCCTTCGTAATTCGGTGAGCCGGGGAGGGAAGAGGTCGAGTGAGCGAACCCCGCGCCGGCGCTGGCCGCTCGTTTGCGCTCGACTTCATTTGCCATTTGCACTTCGGTGAAGTACACTCGCGCCACTCAAGTATCGGAGAAATTCATGGCAAGCGGCAAAGACAAAGCGCTTGATGCAGCCCTCAGCCAGATCAAAAAGCAGTATGGCGAAGGCGCGGTGATGCGGCTCGGCGAAGCCACCCACCTCGCCGTCGAGGCCATCCCCACCGGCTCGCTGTCGCTCGACCTCGCCCTCGGCATCGGCGGCATCCCCCGCGGGCGTGTCACCGAAATCTACGGCCCCGAGTCGTCGGGCAAGACGACGATCTGCCAGCACGTGGTGGCCGAGGCGCAGAGGCGCGGCGATGTGTGCGCCTATATCGACATGGAGCACGCCCTCGACCCCGGCTACGCCGAGAAGTGCGGGGTGGATGTCGACAACCTCTACATCGCCCAACCCGACACGGGCGAGCAGGCGCTCGAGATCGCCCAGACCCTCGTGCGCTCCGGCGCGGTCGGCGTGGTGGTGGTGGACTCGGTCGCCGCGCTCGTCCCCCGCTCCGAACTCGAAGGCGACATGGGCGACGCGACGATGGGTGTGCAGGCCCGGCTGATGTCGCAAGCCCTGCGCAAACTCTCCGGCGCGATCAAACAGACCAATACGGCCATGATCTTCACCAATCAATTGCGGATGAAGATCGGCGTGATGTTCGGCAACCCGGAGACGACGACCGGGGGCAACGCGCTCAAGTTCTACGCCAGCGTGCGGCTGGATGTGCGCCGCATCCAGGCCCTCAAGGACGGCGAGCACGTCGTCGGCAGCCGCACCCGCGTGCGCGTGACCAAGAACAAGGTCGCCCCGCCTTTCCGCGAGGCTGAGTTTGATATAATGCATGCCGAAGGGATTTCCAAGATCGGTGACTTGATTGATCTGGGAACCAAATTGGAAGTCATCACCAAACGCGGCGCGTTCTTCTCTTTCAACGACACCCGTTTGGGCCAGGGCCGGGAGAACGTGAAGAAATTCCTCACCGACCGCCCGGAGATGGCCGAGATAATCGAGGCCACCATCCGCCGGCAGATGGGCGAGGCCAGGGTTGACCTCGGCGCCGGCGCCGAGGCCGAAGACGACGAGTAACAATTCCGAGCCGCGCGCTCCGCACGTGCGCCGGCCACTGACCGAAATCAATCTTTACCGAGATCAGTTGACGTTGGATTTCCGATGGCGCCCTGTGCGCGCGATCGTGTGGAATGAAATTGGAATGCAGAAGCGGCGACGTGTGAGGTGGTGGTTGTGGCAAAGACCGAATCGCTCGGCTGACTTCTGCCGTCCCGACGCCGCCGGCGCCTGAGTTTCGCCCGCGGCCGCGTCGCGCGGCGTTCCAATCGCAACTGAGACGGAAGAGACGGCTGTGGCCCGCGTCGGTGGATGGCGCGCGTCACAGCTTTTTTGTTCGCGCTGCGCGAGGCTTTGCAATGAAGGTAACGGCCCTCCGAGTTCAAGCCCGGAACAAGAACCGGGTCAATGTCTACCTGGACGGCAGGTTCGCCTTCGGGCTGGCGAAACTCGAGGCCGCCCGGCTGCGGATCGGGCAGGAGTTGGATGAGGCGGCGGTCGCCCGGCTGCAAACCGCCGACAGCCGCGAACAGATTCACGAGCGGGCGCTGCGCCTCATCGCCCGACGCGCGCGCTCCGAGTCTGAAGTGCGCGAGAACCTGAAGAAGCACGGTGTCGCGGAACCGTTGATCGACGCCGAGATCGCCCGGCTGCGCGAGACCGGGCTGTTGAACGATGAGACGTTTGCCAAGTTGTGGGTGGAGAACCGCGCCGCATTTCGACCGCGCAGTCAACGCGCCCTGCAGGTCGAACTCAAGCGCAAAGGGGTGCCGCCCGCCGCGATGAGGGCCGCGCTGGCCGAGACGAACGATGCAGACGCCGCCTACCGGCTGGCCACCCAGCGCGCTCGCCGCCTCACCGCCCTGCCCCGCGACGAGTTCCGCCGCAAGCTGGCGGGCTTCCTCGCCCGGCGCGGGTTCGACTACGACACCGTCGGGCCGCTGGTGGAACGGGCGTGGCAGGAATTGCATACGGACGACTGAAAACCCCGGCGCGCTAAGCGAGAGAGACCATGATTACGGGCAGCGGATTTGAAATCCTGATCGAAGTTCTGGTGTTTTTGTTGGTCGGGCTGGGCATCGGTTTTTGGTTTGGGCAGCGACAGCAGAAGCTGAAGACTCAAGTGCGCGAGCAAGAGGTGGAGCAGAAGGCCCGCGAACTCGAGCAGCGCTCCGCCAGCCTCACACAACAGGTCGAGACGCAGTCCAGAGAGATCGTGATCAAGGCCAAGGATGAGGCCATCCGCATCAAGAACGAGGCCGAGGCGGAATCGGTGCGCCGGCTGGGCGAGTTGAACAAGGAAGACCAGCGGCTTGCCCGCCGCCGCGAAGACCTCGACCGCAAAGTCGAGCAGCACGATCAGCGGCGTTCGCAACTCGACAAGCGCCAGGCCCAGCTCGACAAACGCGAGGCCGACCTCAACAAGCTGCAGGAAAAACGCAGCGAGGAACTTCAGCGCGTGGCGGCGATGTCGCAGGACGAGGCCCGCAGCATCCTCATCGCCGAGGTCGAAAAGACGGCGCGCGGCGACATGGCCCGCACTATCCGCCAGATCGAAGAGGAGGCCCGGGCCGAGGGCGACCGGCGCGCGCGCGGCATCATCTCCACCGCCATCCAGCGCCTCGCCTCCGAGCACGTCTCCGAGATCACGGTCTCGGTGGTGCCGCTGCCCGCCGACGAGATGAAGGGCCGCATCATCGGCCGCAACGGGCGCAACATCCGCACCTTCGAACAGGCCGCCGGGGTGGATGTGATTGTGGACGACACGCCCGAGGCCGTCACCGTCTCCTCCTTCGACCCCATTCGCCGTGAGGTCGCCAAGCGCGCGCTGGCCAAGCTCGTCGTGGATGGCCGCATCCATCCGGCCCACATCGAGAAGCTGGTGCACGACGCCCAGAAGGAAGTCGAGGGCGTAATCAAGGAGGCCGGTGAGCAGGCGGCGTTCGAGGCCGGTGTGCCCGGCCTGCATCCCGAAATCCTGCGCCTGCTGGGGCGGCTGAAGTTCCGCACCTCGTACGGCCAGAATCAGCACGGGCATGCGATCGAGACCGCGCTGCTGGCGGGGGCCATCGCCGCTGAACTCGGCGCGGACGTGGGGCTGGCGAAGGCCGGCGGCCTGCTGCACGACATCGGCAAGGCGCTCGATCACGAGGTCGAAGGCACGCACGCCGCCATCGGCGCGGAATACGCCAAACGCTACGGCGTCAACGCCAAGGTCGTCAACGCGATCGCGTCGCACCACCACGAGGTCGAGCAGCAGTCGGTCGAGGCCATCATCGTCGAGGCCGCCGACGCCATCTCCGGCGCGCGGCCCGGCGCGCGGCGCGAGTCGCTCGAGCAGTACATCAAACGCATCAAAGGGCTGGAGGAGATCGCCAACTCCTTCACCGGCGTGCAGCAGAGCTTTGCGCTGCAGGCGGGCCGCGAGGTCCGCATCATCGTCAACCCCGACCGCATTGATGACCTGGCCGCGCTGCAGATGAGCCGCGAGATCGCCAGGAAGATCGAGGAGACGATGACATACCCCGGCCAGATCCGCGTCACCGTCATCCGCGAGACGCGGGCGACCGAGTTCGCCAAGTAACCTCACCGCAGACCGCGCGCGGTAGATCCACGGAAAGCACGGAGCGGCAACGACAGCCGCTCCGTTTTGATTCCGAATCAGGCGCGAGATCATCCCCGCCGCACATTGGCGGAGCGTGTAGCCCGGCGGCTGCGTTGGAGTAGAATTTCCCGCGATGGAGCTATTGGAACGCGAAGGGCCGTTGCGGGAGCTGGAGGCGGCGCTGGCCGAGGCCGCGAACGGCGCGGGCCGCGTGGCGCTGGTCAGCGGCGAGGCCGGCATCGGCAAGACGGCGCTCATCGAACGCTTCGCGCGCGAGCACCGGACGGATGTGCGCGTGCTGTGGGGTGCGTGCGACGCGCTCTTCACCCCGCGCCCGCTTGGCCCGCTGTACGACATCGCCGCCCAAACCGGCGGGGCACTGGCCGCCGCGCTCGAGGCGGACGCCAACCGCAACACTATCTTCTCCGCCGTGCTGGCCGAACTGAATCGCCAGCCGACGCTCGTCGTCTTCGAGGACGTGCATTGGGCGGACGAGGCCACGCTCGATCTGTTGCGCTTCCTTGGCCGGCGCATCGCCCGCACCCGCGCGCTGCTCGTGCTGACGTATCGCGACGACGAGCTTGGCCCGCGCCACCCGCTGCGCACCGTGTTGGGGGATTTGACCGCGCCGGAGGTGGTGCGCCGCATCGCGCTCGCGCCACTGAGCGAGGCCGCCGCGCGCGCCCTCGTCGGCGAGCGGCGACTGGATGTGGCCGCGCTCCACCGCCAGACCGGCGGCAATCCATTTTTCATCTCGGAAGTTCTGGAATCCGGTGGGGGCGGCATTCCGGCCACCGTGCGCGACGCGGTGCTGGCGCGCGCGGGCCGGCTTTCGGAGTCGGCGCAGGCGGTGTTGCGGGCTGCCGCCGTCATCGGCCCGCGCATCGAGCCGTGGCTGCTGGCGCACCTCACCGGGGCCGAGGCCGAGGCCGGCGAGGAATGTCTGTCGAGCGGCATGCTGATCGTGCACGGCGAGGCGCTGGCCTTTCGCCACGAACTGGCGTGGCAGACCGTGCTCGAAACCATTTCGCCGCCGCAGAAGCTCTCGCTGCACCGCATGGCCCTCGATGCGCTCAGGGCGCTGCCCGCCACGCGCCACGACCTTTCGCGCCTGGCCCACCACGCCGAGGCCGCCGGTGATGCCGAGGCCACATTGGAATACGCCCCCGCCGCCGCGCGCAGAGCCGCCGCGGCCGGCGCGCATCGCGAAGCCAAGACGCTGTACGAGTTGGCCCTGCGCAACGCCGCCCTGCTTCCCGCCGAAGCGCACGCCGAACTGCTCGATGCGTACGCCGAGGAGTGCAACTCGGTTGATCAGCGCGCCGAGGGGTTGGCGGCGCGGCAGAAAGCCCTGCATCTGTGGCGCGAGTTGGGGCGACCACTGCGGGCCGGTGAGACCCTCGCGCACACGGCCATCCTGTACAACGGGTTGGGCAATACGACAGCCGCCGAGAAGGCCTGTGACGAGGCCGTCGCACTGCTCGAGGCGCAGCCGCCGGGCCGGGCGCTGGCCTATGCGTATCGAATCCGCGCCGGGCTGCTCATGCTCAATCAGCGGAACGCCGAGGCCATCGAGTGGGGCGAACGCGCCATCGCCCTGGCCAGCGAATTTGGCGACGCCGACCTGGTGCTGGCGACCCAGGTGCCGATGAGCTCGGCGTGGCTGCAATTGGATTATGAGCGCGGGCGACAAATGTTGACCAGCGTCATCCGTCAGGCGCGCGAAACCGGTCGCATCGTGGTGGCCGCGAATGCTTACGCCAACCTGAGTTCGGCGTCGAGCGAGCTATATCGCTTCGATGTGGCCGAGCAGGTCGCGCGCGAGGGATTGAGTTACTCGGCCGAGCATGGGCACGATCGTTTCCGGCTGTACATGCTGGCCTGGCAGGCGATGACGCACCTGCGGCTTGGCCGGTGGGATGAGGCGATTGACGCCGCCAGCCTCGTGCTGCAACCGCCGGGCGTCTCGGCCACCAGCCGGGTCACCGCGCTGGCCGCGCTCGGCTACGTGCGTGTGCGGCGCGGCGACTCCATTGCGCCGATTGTGCTGGACGAGGCGCTGGAGTTGTTGCGCGATATGGGCAGCCTGCACCGCGTGGCGCTGGTGCGCGGCGCGCGGGCCGAGGCCGCCTGGCTGGCTGGCGACCGCGCGCGGACCATCGAGGAAGCGCGGGCCGCATTCGACCTCGCCCTGAGCGCGCGCCACCCGTGGTTCGCCGGCGAGATGGCGTACTGGCTGTGGCGCGCGGGTGAAGACGTCGTGGCAGAGCAGTGGATGGCGAAGCCCTACGCGCTGCACATCACCGGCGACTGGCGCGGCGCGGCAGAGGAATGGCGGCGGCTGGGCTGCCCGTATGAAGAGGCCCGTGCGCTTGCAGAGGGTGACGCTGAAGCGCAGACCGCCGCGCTCGCCATCTTCGAGAAATTGAGCGCGCGGCCCGCCGCCGAGGCGCTGCGCGAAAAGATGCGGTCCGCCGGGCTAAAGACGCCGCGTGGCCCTCGCCCCGCCACCCGCGAGAATCCCTTCGGCCTCACCGCCCGCCAGCTCGATATCCTCGCCCTGCTCGCCGCGGGCCTCACTAACGCCGAGATCGCCGCGCGGCTGCACCTCTCCCCCAAGACCGTAGACCATCATGTAAGCGCGGTGCTCGCCAAGCTCGAGGTGGCCTCGCGCGAGGCCGCCGCTGACGTGGCCCGGCAACATCAGCTGTTCCCAAAATCCTGATCCCCGTGAAATCCGCGCCGGCTTGCGCTGATCCCTGACCGCAAAATCCCCCGGCCTCTTCCCAATATAGGGAACCGACATCCCCAATATAGGGTGCGCCTCCCGATGCGGCGGCGCACCACTTTTTGTATCCTGTCAACACCACAGGAAAGGAAAGCCGAATGAACACCGACACCATCACACTGATCCGCCGGAGCTGGGCCAAAGTCGTCCCCATCGCCCCGCAGGCGGCGGCGCTGTTCTATCAAAACCTGTTCGCTGCTGATCCGGCGTTGCGCCCGCTCTTCAAGAGCGATATGACCGAGCAGGGCCACAAGCTGACGCAGATGCTCGGCGCGGCGGTGAGCAAGCTGGACGATTTGGAGGCGCTCCTGCCCGTGCTGCAAGCGCTGGCCCGCCGCCACGTCGGTTACGGCGTGCAGGCCGAGCATTACGCCACCGTCGGCGCGGCGCTGCTCAAGACTCTCGAGCAGGGCCTGGGCGACGACTTCACCCCGCCGGTGCGCGAGGCCTGGGCGGCGGTTTACGGCCTCGTCGCCGACGTGATGATTCAGGCCTCGCACAACTAACCCTCGAGTGCGACTCACCGTACGCTCTCATCCCATGGAGTTTCCGATGTCCCTTTCAAATATCGTCGAGATCGGTCTGAGCCTGTTGACCCTTGGGGCAGCATTGGGCCTGTGGTTGTACGCCGCCCGCCATAGCGAGCCGCGCGATGTGATGTTGGTGATCGGCAGCACGCTCGCGCCTTCGGGCCGTCGCACCCGGCGCGAGCGGGAGTATTGAGATGCAGCGCCTGCTCGCCAACGCCCTCGTTCGCCTCAGCCTCGCCGCCGCGCTGCTCGCCGGCGTGGCGTGGGCGGTGACACCCGTCCCGACCGCCCGCGCCGCCACCATCACCGTCACGACCACGCAGGACGAGAACAACAACGACGGCGACTGTTCGCTGCGCGAGGCCATCCTCGCGGCCGAAGCCGACACGGCGGTGGATGCCTGTACGGCGGGCAGCGGCGCAGACACGATTGCCCTGGCGAGCAACGCGACTTACGCGCTGACGCTCAGCGTGGCCGCGGCCGATGTCGGCGCTACCGGCCTGCCGACGATCACCGGCGCCGTCATCCTCCGGGGCAACGGCTCGACCATCCGGCGCGACAGCGCCGCCGCCTTCCGCATCTTGCGCATCGCCAGCGGCGGCAGCCTGACTCTCGACGAAGTCACGATCCGGGACGGCCTGGCCGAGAACACCAGCAGCAGTGGCCGGGGCGGCGGCATTTACAACCAGGGCACGTTGACGCTGACCAACAACAGCGCTGTCCGAGGCAACAGTATCGTGATCAATGGCAACAGCGCCAGCCCCCAGGCCGGCTACGGTGGCGGAGTCTACAACTTAGGGACAGTCACCATCACCGCGAGCACCGTTGCCAATAACACCATTAACGTCACCAACACCGGCACAGGCGCCGCCCTCGGCTTCGGCGGTGGCCTCCACCATTCTGGTCCCAGCCTGACTATCACCGAGGGCGTCGTCGGCAACAACAGCGTGACGACCCTCGCCACCGGCGGCGGCGCAAACAACTCAGGCGGTGGCGGCCTCTACGCCGCAGGTTCGACGGTGACGACTATTACGGACAGTGCGATCCGCAACAACCAAGCCAGCGCGCCAAGCGGCGGCAGCGGCGGCGGCCTCTTTTTGGTGAGCGCCACCCTCAATCTAATCAGTAGCACTGTCAACGACAACACGGTCAGCGGTAGCAACGCGGCGTCTGGGGCCACGGCTGGGGGAGGGATGACTCTCAATGTGAGCACCACCGCCACAATCGTCAACAGCACCATCAGCGGCAATAGCGCGACCGGCTCGTTCAGCAACTTGGGCGGGGGGATCAACAACGGCGGCGCTTTGGAGATCATCCAGAGCACGATCTCCGATAACACTGCGGGGAGCGGCGGCGGATTGCGTGACTCGAGCGGCGGCACGGCGACCCTCCTCGGCACGATCATCGCCGGCAATCTGGCCGGCGGCTCGCTCACCGGCGCCACTGCTGACTGTGATTTTGGCTCTGGCCTCAACACCAGCAACAACAACCTCACCGGAATCGGGACCGGTTGTACGCTGACCGGGACGGGCAACCGCACCGTCGCGCCGGCCTCGGTCACCACCACGGTGCTCGGCCCCTTGGGCGACAATGGCGGCCCGACCCGCACTCACGCGCTCAGGCTCGCCACGGGCAACCCGGCGGTTGATGCTGCCGACAACGCGATCTGTGCGGCGGCGGTGGTTGGCAACGTGGACCAACGCGGCGAGGCCCGGCCCTTCGATGGCGACGGCAACGGCGCGGCCACGTGCGACATCGGTGCGTATGAATTGCGCACGACCTTGCCGACCGCGACGCCGACCGCAACGACCCCGCCCTTCGTGCCGACCAACACGCCGTCGGCCACGGCCTCGCCGACGCGCACCAGCACGCCGACCCTCACGCCAACCGCGACGCCCACGCGCAACTGTACGCCCTCGGCGGATAACCCACCCTGCACGGCCACGCCGACCGGCACGCTCTCCGCGACGCCCACCGCGACGGCGACCCACACGGCCACGCGCACACCCACCGCTACCCCGTCGCCGACGGGCACGTTCATCATCCCGCCGCCCACCGTGCCGCCCGCCGCCTGTTCCACTCACTGCGTGTATCTGCCCATCATCCTTCGCTAATCGGTTCGTTGCCGACAACAACCCGACCCACTCACCTGGAGTTCACCATGTTGCGCAATCCTTTCGACCAGATTGAAGACCCGACCCAAAAGAAGCTGCTGCAATTCCGCGTCGTCCTGGCCGGGGCCATCATCGGCGGCGTGCTGTTGTGCAGCCTCCTCATCCTGGGCGGCCTGGCGCTGCAGGGCGCAACGCAGGCGCCGACAAAAGCCACCCAACAAGCGTCGTTCGACTCGGTGAAGCCGCTCAAGGAATTGTGCGCGGGTGGGGCCGGCAATGCTGCCGCGGCCGGCTACGCGCCCGGCAGCGGCCCGCACCGCCTGGTCGTGTTTCGCTCCAACATCGCCGGCTCGACCGACCTTTCCGCTTTCTACATCCGCACCGAGGACTATCCCGAAGCCTGGCGCGCCGCCGTGGTCGAGGAGGCCGCGCTGGTGGCGTGCGTCAGCGCCAACTCGTACATCGTCGAGGAATGCGCCTACACGCTGGAGGGCAATCAGGCCGCGACCTTGCAGCGCGTCCAGCTCGCCGCCACGATCAATCTGTACGCGGCGCGCACCGGCGCGCTGGTCGGCCAGACCGAGTTGATCGGTGCGACGCCGCGCGCCTGCCAGGATACGGAGCAATTCAGCGGGGGCCTGCTCACCGCCACGGTCACCGGCGAGGCCGTGCCGCCGGAGGCCATTGCGGAGTGGCTGAGCGAGTTCGTGCAGTAACGGCTGAGGTTCGTCAGCCGATCGTTGAAAAGGAGATTCACAATGGCAAAAGTTACCTGGGAAATCACCGGCCGTATCCTGCTGGAAGAGAATGAGGTCAATGGCAGCGGCCAGACCATGACCCGTTCGCTGTCGAACGTCGAGGTCGAAGTCAGCGGCTCCAATTTCGGTGCGTACGACTCGTGGGGGACGGTGCGCACGAACTCGGACGGCTACTTTACCCTGCGCAAGGAGAAGGATCAGAGCAAGCGCAAGATCAAGGTCAAAGTCCGCTTCGCCGACAGCGAACTGGAGATCAACACCGGCGCACTGGCCAACGTCACTGACTTCATCAGCCCGGCCATCGAGGTCTTCGAGCACGCCAACGAGGTCGAAGGCCCAAACATTAACATCGGCACGCGCGCCTTCAAGGCCGGGGCGAGCGGCGAGCTGGGCGACCGCGACAACCGCCGCCGCGCCATCGCCTGGTACGTGTGCAAGAAGCTGATCAATACCTTTCAGGACAAAGACCCCTACTTCGACTTCAAGGGCAAGGTTAAGGTCATCTACCCCGCCAATGTGGTCAGCGGCCTGTGTTACGCCAACGGCGTGACGCGCTCGGTTTACATGCACACAACCTCCAGCAAAGACTTGTGGGATGTGCAGGTGCTGATCCACGAGTTCATGCACCTGTGGAACTACGACCACAATCACGGCACGGCCAACTGGCTTGGCGCGCTGTTCTGCCCGCCCGACCTGAGCACCCACAGCCAGGCCGAGCGCCGGCCCATCGCCTTTCATGAAGGCTTTGCCGAATATGCAGGCTGGGCGTTGTTGCACGAGATGTGGGGCGACGAGCCTGACAGCACCCGCACGCGGCCTCTGCCCTACACCCGTTACGCTTTCGTCCACGATCTGCACCTGGATACGGTGGATGAAGTCGAGCAAAACGATATCGGCGTCTACCGTGCATTGTGCCTGCTCACCAGCCGCGCCCTCTACGCCCGTCGCTTCGGCACGAAAAACACCCGGCTGGACTCCGATCCTCACCCGCAGAAAGTGGAAACCGCCGGCCTCGACTGCCCGCAGAATCCAAAGCTGACGATCTGGGACGTGTTGAAGGTCTTTCAGGCCAACCCATCGAAGGGCTATTCCACCGAGTGGCAGGTGGGCAGCAACGACTACGGCGTGCGCCGCTTCTTCGAGCGCGCTGCCGACGTGCTCGACGCGCTGGACGAGTCGACGAAAGACCTGATGCTCAGCCTGATTGACCCGAACAGCACCGAGGAGCCGCAGTCGCGCTGTGAAAAAGTCACCCGGCCCGAGATCGCCGGATCGAAGCCGATCGGAAGCGGGCAAATCGCAGCGGCGGCGCAGTCGGCGCTGAACAAGCCACGACCATGAATACACGACTTTCTACGCTCTGGCGCGTCCTGGTCGTGTTCAGCCTGGCCGTGCTCAGCGCGCAACCGCGGCCCGCCTCCGCCGCGACGGTCGTGCGCAAACTCAGCGGCGTCATGCCGGCCCCGGGCGATGTTGTGTTCGGGCTGCGCGGCCCGGCCATCAGCCCGGATGGGCAACACGTGGTGTACGTGGCCGATGCGGTCACCGACGGCGCCGAAGAATTGTGGGTCGCGCCCATCACCGGCGCGACGCCGCCGCTGCGCCTGAGCGGCCTGCTGCCCGCCGGCGCACGCGTCGAGCAGTTCCGGATCGCGCCCAACAGCCAGCGCGTGGTGTACACCGCCGCGCAGGATAGTGCCGGGGTCGTAGAGCTGTACAGCGTGCCCGTGACCGGCGGCGCCATCACCAAGCTCAACCCGCCGCTGGTGGCGAACGGGGATGTGGAGCGCTTCGAAATCAGCCCGGACGGCAACTGGGTCGTGTACCTGGCGGATCAGATCACCGACAACCGCGCCGAGTTGTTCTCCGTGCCCATCGCCGGCGGCGCGGCCGTCAAACTCAACGGCGCGCTGGCAGTCGGCGGCAATATCTACGAGTACCTCATCAGCCCGGACAGCCAGCGGGTGCTCTACCGGGCCGATCAGGCCGCGAACAGTCGTTTCGAGTTGTTCAGCGTGCCCATCGCCGGCGGCGGTTTCACCCGGCTCAACAACGTGCTTCCGATCGGCGGGGCGGTCATCTCGACGCTGACCATCACACCGGACAGCAGCCAGGTGGTGTACCTGGCCACGGCCACCATTTCCACAGTCGTGGAACTGTATAGCAGCTCGATCATCACTTCGACGCAGGTCAAGCTCAACTCGCCGCTGGTCGCGGGGCGAGAGGTCTCGAACGCCCGCCTCAGCCCGGATGGCAGCCGAGTCGTGTATGTGGCCGATCAGGCCGCCGACGACATGTTCGAGATGTACAGCGTGCCGGTCGGCGGCGGCGCGGTCGTCAAGCTCAACGGCGCGCTGGTGGCGGGGGGCGATGTGTTCCCCAACGACTTCGTCATCAGCCCGGACAGCAGCCGGGTGGTGTACATCGCCGATCAACAAACGGATGAAATGTACGAGCTTTACAGCGTGCCCCTCAGTGGCGGCGCGGCCGTCAAGCTCAACGCGCCGCTGGCCCCCGGCCGCGACGTGGATGCCTTCGGCACGCTCATCACCCCGGACGGCCTGCACGTCGTCTTCCGCGCCGACCAGGACACGGACGAGGTCTTCGACCTCTACCGTGTGCCCCTCGCCGGCGGCGCCAACCTCAGGCTGAACGGGACGCTGACCGCCGGCGGGTATGTATCCCAGTTCCTCCCCACGCCGGACAGCAGCCGGCTGGTATACGCCGCCTTTCAGAACTCGGTGGATGTGCTGGAGGTCTTCAGCGTTCCGCTGGCAGGCGGCCCGGTCACGCCAGTCAGCGGCCCGCTGGTGAATGGCGGCTCGGTGATCAGCGACTTCCTCATCAGCCCCAGCGGCCAGCGGGTCGTGTACGTCGCCGACGGAGAGGTGAATGAAGTCAATGAGCTGTACGCCAGCGCCGAGGAAGCCGTCCGGCTATACCTGCCGTTGATCATCCGCTGAGACCGGAGACCAGGATCATGCCGCGTTACCTAGTCGAGCAAACCTTTGCCGAGCAGTTGAACGTCCCGGCCAACGAGGCCGGCGCGCAATGGATACAGACCATCCTCGGCAACGACGCGCTCGACGGGGTGACGTGGCTTCACTCCTACGTCTCCGCTGACCGTCGGCGCATGTACTGCGTCTGCGATGCGCCCTCGCCGGAGGCCGTGCGTCGCGCTGCCCACCGGAACAGCCTGCCGGTGGACCGCATCACCGAGGTGCGCGTGCTCGATCCGTACTTCCTTCGCTGAGCGATGCGACAAGAATTCGTTTAGCATTCCGGCGCACAACGAAGTGCTCATGCTTGCCACCTCATCGCCCGCCCCCAAAGTCTGGCCCTGGTTGTTGACCGGGCTGCTCGCTCTGGCGTTGAGCGCCATCGCCCTCCTCAACATCAAAGTCGTCGCCGACGGTTATCTCAGCCACGCCGTCAACGTGCAACTGAAGATCGCACGTTACAAGTGGCAGAGCGGCAACGTGAACGCGGCGACGCAGGTGCTATGGCGCACCCTCCCCAACGCCGTCGAGGCGGGGTGGCGTTGGCAGGTGGCGCGGGGTTACTTCCTGCTCGCGCGCAGTCACGCGCAACTTGCCAACCCGCTGCGCGCGACGGAGCTCTGTCAGGCCGGGCTGGCCACGCTGGGCTATGGCCGTTATGATCACACGCGCAACGGCACGAGCACGGCGGCGCGCCAGTGCGACGACTTCAAGTGAACGAGTCGGCACGGCCAGGGAGATAGAGACTGGTCAACCCCTCAAAACAATACCGGGTCGGTTTCGCGACCCGGTGTGCCTTCCCCGTTTTCCCTCTGTTCCCGTCCTTACCCCCCGCCCGCCGGGCCGCCCAGGCCACCCTCGGTCAGCTTGCGCAGGTCGCCGAGCACGGCATCCACATCCGCGAGGCTGATGGCCGCGCCGGTGTCTTTGTGCTTGAGATCACCTTTGGCGATGCGTTCCGCGGCAGCTTCGCGGATGGTGATATTGCGCTTCATCGCGTCCTTCACCAGCTCGCCCGCGACCATGTAGCCGGTCAGCGGGTTGAGGGCCGTCGCCACAATCGCATTCTTGCCCAGCCAGCCCTCGGCCTTCTCGCGTTGCGCCGTCACACCCATGACACAGAACTTCGTAAACGCGCTCACCGCGCCGATCATCACCTGCATCGCCTCAAACAGGTTGTGGGCGATGATGGGCATCATCACGTTGAGTTCGAGCTGCCCGGCCTGCGCCGCCAGCGCCACGGTATGGTCGCAGCCCTGCACATGAAACATCGCCTGGTTCAACATCTCGGCCAGCACCGGGTTGACCTTGCCGGGCATGATCGAGGAGCCGGGCTGCACGGCGGGCAGGCGAATCTCATCCAGGCCGGTGGTCGGGCCGGAGGACAGCAGGCGGAAGTCGTTGGCGATGCGCGTCAGCGTGATCGCCGTCGTGCGGAGCGAGGCGGAGAAGTCGGCCGCATCGGCCAGGCTCTGCATCGACTCGAAGAGGTTGTCGGAGGTGTACAACTTGATGCCCGTCAACTCCTCGAGGCGCTTCACCATGCGGGCGTGATACTCGGGATGGGCGTTGAGGCCGGTGCCGGTGGCCGTGCCGCCGATGCCGAGCCGCCGCAGTCCATCCGCCGCGCGAGCCACGCGTTCGCGGTCGCGCCGCACCGCCTTCGCGTACGCGCCGAACTCCTGACCGAGGCGCACCGGCACCGCATCCTGCAAATGCGTGCGGCCCGACTTGACGATGTCGTCGAACTCGGCCGCCTTCTTCTCCAGCTCGACGGCCAGCGTGTCGAGCGTGTGCAGTAACTCATCGAGCCGCCACAGCGCGCCGAGGCGGATGGCGGTGGGGATGGTGTCGTTGGTGGACTGGGCCATGTTGACGTGATCGTTCGGCCCGGCGATGTATTTGCCGCGCGTGCCGCCCAGCAACTCCGTGGCGCGGTTGGCGATGACCTCGTTGGTGTTCATGTTGTGGCTGGTGCCCGCGCCGGCCTGAAACGGGTCGACCACAAAGTGCCCGTCCCACTTGCCGTCGATCACTTCCTGCGCCGCCTGCACAATGGCCTCGACCAGTTGCGGCGCCGTGTATTTCTTGCCGTCCACCTCGCGGCCGGCGAACAGGCCCAACTCAGCGTTGACCTCGGCAGCGGCGCGCTTGAGGGTGGCCATGCTCCAGATGAAGGCCCGCCACGGGCGCAGGCCCGACACCGGGAAGTTGAGCACGGCGCGCTGAGTCTGTACGCCGTAGAGCGCGTCGGCGGGGACTTGAATTTCGCCGAGCGAGTCTTTTTCAGTGCGGAAGTTTGTCATGGGCGACCTCCCGGGCAAGGAATGAAAACAGGGAAACGGTGGAAACAGACGTTGCCCTCATATCCCCGTTGCCATCATTTCCCGCTGTCATAAGGCATGAAAAGGAGGAAGCCTGATGGACTTCCTCCCGAAGTGACCGCCGGGGCCGGGGCTACTTTGCTCCGTAGCCCGGGCCGCCTTGATAGAAATCGTAATTGGGCTGAATATCGGCCCGCAGATCCACGACCTCACCGCCCGCGAGTGTCAGGGTTGTTTCGAGCACGACCGGCCCGGTCTTGCTCTCACCCTCGTAATGCTCGGTGGCGCGTTCGGCAAAATTCGGGTCGCGCGGGGCGTTGAGCCGCTGGCCGGCCTTGGCCTCATGCGCGCCGGGCACCTCATCCTCGGGGAAGATGGCCTCGTACGGGCACTCGGGCACGCAGGCGCCACAGTCAATGCACGTCGCCGGATCAATATACATCCACGGCCACTCGTTCTCGGGCTTGCCGGGCACAATGCACTCCACCGGGCACACCTCGATACAACCGCCGTCGCGCAGGCACAAGCTGGTGATGATATGAGTCATGGTTATCTCCGAAGATGGGTGGTGGGGTCAGGCGCTATTTGGTCGCCGCGGCATAAATTTCGGCGACGGCTTTCCAATTGACGACATTCCACCAGGCCTTGAGGTAGTCGGGCCGGCGGTTTTGATACTTGAGGTAGTAAGCGTGCTCCCACACATCGCAGCCCATGATGGGCGTGATGCCCTCCATCATGGGATTGTCCTGGTTGGCGGTCGAGGTGATGGCTAGCCTGCCGTCCTTGCCGAGCACCAGCCAGGCCCAACCGCTGCCGAAGCGCCCTACCCCGGCCGCCTCGAACTTCGCTTTGAATTCATCGAAGGAGCCAAAGGCGGCCCTGATGGCGTCGCCCAGCGCGCCGGTCGGCTCACCGCCCGCGTTCGGGGCCATCACATTCCAGAACAGCGTGTGATTGACGTGGCCGCCGCCGTTGTTGCGCACCACCGTGCGGATGCCCTCGGGCACGGCGTTGAGGTCTTTGATGAGCGCTTCCGCCGATTTGCCCTGCAGTTCGGGCGCGCTTTCGAGGGCTTTGTTGAGGTTGGTCACGTACGCATTGTGATGCTTGCCGTGGTGAATCTGCATCGTTTGAGTATCGATGTGCGGCTCTAAGGCATCATGCGCATAAGGCAAAGCGGGCAGTTCGTGTGCCATTGAGGTCTCCCGTGGAGTCAGGACTGAGGTTGACGCGATTGTATGCTTGGCATATGCCTTTGTCAAGCAAAATGGCCCTGGTGTGCATCGCATTTGGCTATCGTCACCATGCGGTCACGGTGCCGAGACCCGCGCGCCGTGGACGCCATCGTGTGCACGCACGAGTTGTCAGGCAAAGGCCGGCGCGGCCTTCGAGACCGCGCCAGTCTGCCCACCGGCCGACAACCCTGGCGTGCACACGCCATCGCAATTTCGTCGTCAGCTAAGGTACAATCCCGCCACCCCAGTTTCCTGAGGAGCAGTATGCGAATCGTCGTGGACGCCATGGGGAGTGATCACTTCCCCCGGCCGGATGTCGAAGGCGCGGTGATGGCCGCCCGCGAATACGGCACCGAGATCATCCTGACGGGGGATGAAGCGCGCCTCAAGCCGTTGCTGGCCGAGTACGATGCCGCCGGTCTGCCCATCACTGTCAGGCACGCGCCCGAACAATTGACGATGGAAGACAAGGGCATGGCGCTCGTCCTCAAGGCGAAACGCAAAACAACGCAGAACTCGATGGCGATCGGCATGGACGACGTCATCGCCGGGCGCGCCGACGCCTTTGTGACGATGGGCAACACCGGCGCCGCCTCGGTCACCGCCTACTTTCGCATGGGCACCATCGCCGGGGTAGATCGGCCCGCGCTGGCCGCCCCCTTCCCCACCCGGGGCGGCATCTGTATCGTCCTCGACGTGGGCGCCAATCCCGACTGCAAGCCGGAGAACCTGTTGCAATTTGCGATCATGGGCAGCATTTACGCCGAGCGGGTGCGCGGCACCGCCCGCCCGCGCGTCGGCCTGGTCTCGAACGGCGAGGAGGCGGGCAAGGGCAATCAACTCATCAAGGACGCCTATCCCCTGCTCAAGAACTCGGGCCTGAACTTCGTCGGCAACATCGAGGGCAAAGAACTGCTGGGCGGCGAAGTGGAGGTGGCCGTGCTCGACGGCTTCACCGGCAACGTGCTGCTGAAATCGTCCGAGGCGGTGGCGAAGTTGATTCTGGAAACGGTACGCGAGCGGATTCAGACCGGGCCGTTGACGGCCAAACTCGGCGGCATGCTCGTGCGGCCCACGTTGCGCGGTGTGCGCAAGCTGCTCGACCCGAGCGAGGAAGGCGCCGCCCCGCTGCTCGGCATCAACGGGCTGGTCTTCATCGGGCATGGCCGCTCGGATGCGCTGGCGGTGAAGAACGCCGTCCGCGTCGCCCGCCAGGCCGCCGAGGCGCGCGTCATCGACGGCATCCGCACGGAGATCGCCCGCACGCTGACCGCGGCCCCCACTCCCCAAAAGGTGCCCGCGTGAGTACAGCAGCCCATCTCAACGGGGGTGAACGCGCGCGCGTCGTCATCACCGGCCTGGGCGCGATCACCCCGCTCGGCCTGACGCGCGAGGAGACGTGGCAGGGTTTCCTCGCCGGGCGCTCGGGCATCACCCGCATCACCCAGTTCGATGCCGCTGAGCTGCCGTGCCAGATCGCGGGCGAGGTCAAAGGCTTTGAGCCACGCAGATATTTGGATGTGAAGGATGCGCGGCGCATGGCCCGCTGCTCGCAGATGGCGGTGGCTACCGCCCAGGAGGCCGTGACCGATGCCGGCTTCGGCGGCGGCTTCCCCGACCCCGAACGGGTGGGCACGCTGCTCGGGACGGCCATCGGCGGGGTGGATAAGACGGACGAGGGCATCGCGACGTTGCGCACGTCAGGCCATTCACGCGTCAGCCCGTTCTCGGTGCCCGAGTCGGTGCCCAACATGCCGGCCCATCACGTCAGCAAAGCGCTGCGCGCGCTTGGCCCGCTCAACACGGTGGTGACGGCCTGCGCCAGCGGCACCCAGGCCGTCGGCGAGGCGGCCGAGGTGATCCGGCGCGGCCTGGCCGATGTTGTCCTGACCGGCGGCGTCGAGGCCTCCATCTCCGATATCACCATCGGCGGGTTCAGCGCCATGCGGGCGATGCCGACCAGTTTCAACGACCGGCCGGAGAAAGCCTCGCGCCCGTTCGATAAGGACCGCGAGGGCTTCATCTTCTCGGAGGGCTGTGCGATTCTGGTGGTCGAGGAACTGAGCCACGCGCTGGCGCGCGGCGCACACATCTACGCCGAGGTGCTCGGTTACGCTTCGTCTTCGGATGCCTATCACGTCGCCGCCCCCGATCCCACACATGCCGGCGCCATCCGCGCCATGCGCTGGGCCTTGCGTTACGCCGGTGTCACCGCCGACGAGGTGGACTACATCAACGCGCACGGCAGCTCGACGCCGATCAACGACCCCGGTGAAACCGCCGCCATCAAGCATGTCTTTGGCGAGCGGGCGTACAACATCCCGATCAGCTCGACCAAAAGCATGATCGGCCACCCGATGGGCGCGGCCGGCGCGATCGAGGGGATGGCCTGCGCGCTTAGCCTGCACACCGGCATGCTGCACCCGACAATCAATTACGAAACGCCCGACCCGGCCTGTGACCTCGATTACGTGCCCAACACGGCGCGGCCGGCCACACTCCGCACCACGCTGTCCAACTCGTTTGGCCTGGGCGGTCAGAATGCGTGTCTTGTTTTGAGGAAGTTTGAATCCTAGTTCAGTGTGTCAACGATCACGGGCCACGTGTCACGTGTGCGCTCTCAGTGGCAACGCGCTGGCCAGGCGGAGAATACGTGACACCTGATACTTGATCCTTGACACTTGTCACCCGTCACCTTCAAATGCGCATCGTCACCGACACCAAACTCGTCAATCGCAACGTCACCATCGCGCGCTATGCGTCGCTGGGCGGCATCGGCCTGATCATCGCCGCGTTGTTCATCAACCTGTACGCCATCTCCCGACCGATGGAGGAGCAGCCACAGTTATTGATCTATGTTGTGGGCGCGTTCGTCCTCGGCTATTTGCTCAGCAACCTGGGCGGGTCGCTCAACTTTCGCTGGGGCCGCCGCCCCGATCGCGGGCTGAGTGATGCGCTGCGCGGCCTCGATGACCGGCATACGCTGTACAACCACCGGCTCGGGGCCAATCATGTCCTGGTCGCGCCCAACGGGGTGTTTGTCTTTGTGCCGAAGTATCAGGGCGGGCCGGTGGTCTTCGAGGCCGGCAAGTGGAAGAACCCCGGCGAACGGCGCGGGCTGTTCAGCTTTTTCGCGCCGCGCGATATCCTCGGCAACCCCGCCGCCGAGGCGACCGGCGAGGCCGAGGCGTTCAAATCCTTCCTCAAGAAGCAGACCCCCGAGGCCGAGGTCGACCCGAAACCCATCGTCGTCTTCATGAACTCGCGCGCCGAGGTGCAGGCCAGGGATGCGCCGGTGACGGCGCTGCATGTGAAGCAGCTCAAGGATTACGTCCGGCGCCAGACCAGGGGCGCCACCCTGCCCGCCTCGGCCCTGGCCGCTATCGAGGAGAAGCTCGGCATCGCCGAACCTCAACCGGGCTAACCGGTGAGGAGGTGACATCCACGTCACCTTCGCCAATGGAACCGAGTGAATACGACAACATCGCCCGGCTGGAGGCCGCCCACTGGTGGTACGCCGGGATGCGGGCGATCGCGCGGTCGGTGCTGAGCGGGTTGCGCCTGCCGCCGCACGCGCGCGTGCTGGATGCGGGCTGCGGCGTGGGCGGTGGATTGCGGTGGCTGCGCGACTTCGGCGCGCCGCTTGGGGTGGATGTGCACCCGCGCGCCGTGGCCTATGCGGCCCGCGTCGCGCCGCAAGTGGCCCGCGCCTCCGTCGCCGCCCTTCCCTTTCCGCTTCACTCGTTCGATCTGGTCACTTCCTTTGAAGTGCTCTATCACCTGGCGGTGCGCGACGATGTGGCCGCGCTGCGCGAGTGCGCGCGGGTGTTGCGGCCCGGCGGCTGGCTATTGCTGCGGGTGCCCGCCCACGATTGGCTGCGCGGCGCGCATGACCGGCAGGTGCATACGCGCCATCGTTACGCAAAGAATGAATTGAGGCAGAAACTCGAACGGGCCGGTTTGCGCCCCGCGCGGCTGACGTATTGCGGCGCGCTGCTCTTGCCTGCGGCGATGTTGCGCCGGCTGACGCAACGGGCTGACGCCGCGCACACCGACGTCACCCTGCCGCCGCCGTTCGTGAACCGCGCGCTCACCGCGCTGCTTTCGGCGGAGGCCCGCTGGCTGAAATCGGCGGAGGCGCCGTTTGGGCTGAGCGTTCTGGCGCTGGCGCAGAAGCCGGGTTAGGCGTCGCTGGCCGGTGAGGTGCAGGCCGAACAGGCGCTCTTACGGTATCGCGCGCCGGCCCGGTCTTCAGTGAGATACCGCTACCGCCCGCCGGGACAATAGCCGGCATCCCGTTTTTCGATTTGCAATCGCCCGACAACGAAACGGCGGAAGGACTCGCCTCCTTCCGCCGTTCGATCTCAGTCTGCAGTCATCGCCTCATCGGCCGCCCGTCACCAGCCGCAACTGATCGCAGGCCGGGCAATTGTTGTCGGGCCGCACGATCGAGTAGCCGCCCATCGGGTCGTCATCGTAGCGGCGGAAATCCACGTTCCACACGATCATGATCCGCACCAGCCCGCTGTTCCTGGCCAGGTTGGCCGCCTCGCCCAGCCACTGCGCCTGATTGGCCAGCGTCACATTGCCGGCCCAGGCGAAGCTCCCGGGCAGCGGGCCGAAGCCCTCAGGGGTGAGGTAGCCCAGTTCGGTGAAACATAGCTTGCGCGCGCCGCCGAAGGCGTTGTAGTACAGGCTGACCATGCCCTGATAGTAGCGCGAGTAGTAATTGTCGCGCGGGTCGCCGCTGTTGCGCGTGGGGCTGATGATGCCCTCGTTGTAGTGCACGCCGATGCAATCCGCGTAACTGGCCGCGCCGGCCGCGGCCATGCCGCGCACGTACCGGTCGTCGTTCCACACGCGGTCGAGGCCAAACGCCCCCTCCGCCCCTGTGGGCGAGGGCGCGCCCGTAATGACGAGGGTGTTGCGATTGGCGGCCTTGATCCTGGTGTACGCGCGCCGCAGCAGGTCGGTGTACGACGAGGGGTTGATCTGTCCCGTCGGCCACTCGCGGTCGATGTTCATCTCGTTCCACACCTCAATCGCATCCGCGCCGAGGGCGGCCACGCCGCCGACAAAGTCGGCATACGCGTCGTAGTTCGCGCCGTCACGGATATCGCCGGGGTGGCCGACGATGCCGATCAAAATCTTGAAGCCCTTGTTGTGCGCATCGGTGATCATGCCGGCGGCGTCATTTGGCGCCATGCCCGGCGACCAGCGCAATTGCTTCTTCACCCAGTACATCCCGGCGAACTTCATCTTGTCGGGAAAGGCGAAGCTATCGACGTGCCCGCCCAACTCGAAGCTGCCGCCCGAGACCGGGGGCGGCGGCGGTGGAGGCGTGGTGCCGGTGGGCGCCGGCGTCGGCTGAGGGGCCGGGCCGCTGCCGGGCAGATTGATCTGCTGCCCGACGAAGATGAGGTTGGGGTTGATGCCCGGGTTGACGGCGACGATCGCCTGCACCGTCGTGCCGAAGCGCGCCGCGATGCGGCCCAACGTGTCCCCACGTTGCACGACATACACGCCCCCGCCGCCGGGTGGGGCCGTGGGCTGCGGGGTGGGTTGTGGGCCGGGGGTGGGCTGCGGCGCGGGGCTGCTGCCACCGGGGATGATGAGGGTCTGTCCGACGAAGATGAGTGTGTTGTTGCCTAACCCATTGGCAGCCTGAATCGCCGCCACGGTCGTGCCGAAGCGGGCGGCGATCTTCGCCAGCCAATCCCCCCGCTGCACGACGTAGGTTTGTTGGCCGCCTCCCCCTCCGGGTGTGGGTTGTGGCGCGGGCGAGCCTCCACCGGTGGGGATGACGAGCCGCTGCCCAACAAAAATCAGGTTGGGGTTGACGCCCGGATTGGCGGCGACGATGGCCTGCACCGAGACGCCGAAGCGGGCGGCGATGCGGCTCAACGTGTCACCACGCTGCACGATGTACACCTCGTCGGCGTATGCCGGGCCAGCGGCTGAGAACACCAAGGCCACGATGGCAATGAGCATTACGAGCCTTCGCATATTCGGTTTTCTCCTTACTCGAGAAGCGCGGTCATATTTGGCACAGAGACTGTGCAAGTTTTGCGCCGGATAGACTATAGCATTCCGGCCCCGGCCGCACAAGCCAGCGGCTAACCGGACGCCGGATTCTGTCGGCGGGTTCCTGGCCGGGTCGGGTACGTGCGTAACTAACGTGAGGTCGGGATAACACAGAATAAATCAAGCACCCTAAGCGGAGCGGCGCTCCTTCGACTGCGGCCCGCCAAGAGCAGGCGGGCCTCCGCTCAGGATGCGCCGTAGCTTCTCCGCAAGCCGCGTAGTCGAAGGGCGCGGCCTTATCCCGAACTGACGTTAACTACAGATCCCGGTGCAGTTGCGCGGAAGGGTGCCCCGAGGCAAGCGACGCCCCGCCTCCGTCCCCAACGATCTCCGCGTTGCCACGCCGCTGGCCAGTGTGGTACGCTAACGGTCAGCCCATCACCCCCGCCTCAAGGAAGACGAATGTCCGACAGCCTGCCCGCAGAACCGCAAATCTACTCCAGCATCATTGACGTCATCGGCAACACCCCGCTTGTCCGGCTCAACTCGGTCACGCGCGGCCTGCAATGCACGCTGGTCGCCAAAGTGGAGTTCCTCAACCCGGGCGGCTCGGTGAAGGACCGCATCGGCCTCAACATCATCGAGGCCGCCGAGCGCGAGGGGCGGCTCAAGCCGGGCGGCACGGTCGTCGAAGCCACCTCGGGCAATACCGGCGTTGGGCTGGCGATTGTGTGCGCGATCAAAGGCTACAAGTCCGTCTTCGTCATGCCGGACAAAATGAGTCAGGAGAAAATCCGGCTATTGCGCGCCTTCGGCTCGAAGGTCATCATCACCCCCACGGCGGTGGCCGCCGACGACCCGCGCAGCTACACCGAGGTCGCCAAACGCACGGTGGCCGAAACGCCCAACAGCATCCTCGCCAACCAGTATCACAATCCCGAGAACCCGCGCAGCCACGTGCTCACCACCGGCCCGGAGGTCTGGCGGGGGACGGCGGGCCGCGTCACCGATGTCGTCATCGGCATGGGCACCGGCGGCACCATCACCGGCGTCGGGCGCTATCTCAAAGAGAAGAACCCCAAAATTCGGATCGTCGGCGTTGACCCGTACGGCTCGATCCTGTACGAGGCTCACAAGCTGGGCCGCGTGCCCGACAACCCGCAGCCGCGCACTTACAAAATGGAGGGCATCGGCGAGGACTTCATGCCGCAGGCCCTCGACCTGTCGGTGGTGGATGAGGTGCTGCAAGTCGGCGATAAAGAGACGTTCCTGATGACGCGCCGGCTCGTGCGTGAGGAGGGGCTGTTCGCGGGCGGGTCGTGCGGCGCGGCGGTGGCCGGCGCCCTGCGCTACTGCCGCAACCTCGGGCCGGAAAGGCTGGTGGTGGTGATTCTGCCGGACAGCGGCTCGCGCTACCTGAGCAAGATCTTCGACGACGATTGGATGCGCGAGAACGGCTTCCTCGAGTCGGCCTGGGCCGGCGCCATCGCCGCCGATGTGCTGGCGACGAAGAAGATTCGCGACGTCATCACCGCCGCGCCGAACGAGTCGGTGAATGCGGTGGTGGCGAAGATGAAGGAGCACGACATCTCCCAGGTGCCGATCGTCTCGCCGGCCGGTGCGCTGTGCGGCATGGCCACCGAGGTCGAGCTGCTCAACCACCTGGTGCTCGATTCCCATCGGCACAGCGCCGACGAGCCGATCTCAGATTTGATGCGGACGGACGTGGCCACCATCGGCCCCGGCGCCTCGCTCGAAAGCCTGATGAGCGTCTTCGTCAACCGCAACGCCGCCGTGGTGCTCGACGGCGGGCGTGTGGTCGGCATTTTGACCAAGATCGACATCCTCGATTATCTGGCGTCGCACTAGCTCCGCGTGTCATGGGTCAGGTGACAAGTGTCACGTCACTTGGCGCCCGGCCCCTGGCACGTCATACTCGATGACCGCCACCCTCCCCACCCTCCGCATCATCCCGGTCGCCAACATCATCGAGCACGAGTACAACGACGCGCAGCGCACCGGCCCGCTGCTCAAGCGCCTCGAGGCCGAGGGCATCCTCAAAAACCCGCCCATCGTCACCCCGCTCGACGGCAGGCCCGAACACTACGTCGTGCTCGACGGGGCGAACCGCTGCACGGCGCTGCACGAACTCGGCTACCCGCACATCCTGGCGCAGGTCGTGCCATACCACCCGCCGCCGGTCACCCTCACCACCTGGCATCACGCCATCACGCATATGAATTTGAACCGCTTCATCAATGCCATGGAGCGCCTGCCGACCAGCGAGGTGCATTCGGTGGATTTGCTCGACGCGCGCGCCGGGCTGGCGCGGCGTGATTTCGTCGCCTACGTGCAGTTGAGCAACGGCGCGGTCGCCGCCGTCCGCAGCGCCACGCCCAGGCTGCACGACCAGAATCGCGCCCTCAACGAACTGGTGGACACGTACAAAACGAACGGCAAGCTCAACCGCGTCACCGCCGATGAACTCGACGAGGTCCGCGCCGTCTATCCGGATGTGATTGCCCTCGTCATCTTCCCCAACTACGAGCCGGCCGAGGTGCTGGCGCTGGCGCGCGATGGCGAGTTGCTGCCGCCCGGGCTGACGCGGCATCTTGTCCAGGGCCGCGTGCTGCGCACCAACTTCCCGCTCGGCGAGTTGAAGTCCGCCGACCCGCTCGAGGACAAGAACGAACGCCTGCAGGAGTGGTTGCAGCGCAAATTCGAGCAGCGCGATGTGCGCTACTACGGCGAGGCGACTTACTTGTTTGATGAATGAACTTTAACCCCACCCCGGCCCTCCCCATCGCTGTCGTTGCGACGGGAGGGGCCGGGAGGGGGTTGCATCGGAGACCCACCTTGATCCCTCAACTGCGCGGCGCAAACGCCATCCTCACCGGCGGGTCACAGGGCCTCGGCCCGCTCATCGCGCGCGAGCTGGCGCTGGCCGGGGTCAACCTCGCGCTGGCCGCCCGCTCCGCCGACAAGCTCAGGGCCGTGGCCGATGAGGTCGCGCAACTCGGCGTGGCCGTCGTCGCCATCCCGGCCGACCTCACCCGCGAGGCCGACCGCCGGCAACTCATCCACCGCGCCGAAGATGTGCTCGGGCCGATTGATGGGCTGATCAACAACGCCGGCCTCGAACCCATCGGGCGTTTTACGAACAAGACCGCCGCTGAGATCGAGCAGACCGTGACCACCAACCTCACCGCGCCGGCCCTGCTGACGCGGGCCGTGCTGCCCGGCATGATCGAGAGGCGGCGCGGGCACATCGTCAATATGGCCTCGCTGGCGGGCAAGCTCGGCGTGCCGTACAACGCCATTTACGGTGGGACGAAGGCGGCGCTGTTCGCGTGGAGCGATGCGTTGCGGATCGAACTGGAGGGCAGCGGCGTGAGCGTTACGGTGATCGCGCCGGGCTTCGTCACGGATACGGGCATGTACTCGCGCCACTACGCCAAACCGCCGGCCCTGCTCGGCGAGAGCCGGCCCGCCGATGTGGTGGCCGGGGTGATGCGGGCGCTGCAACACGGCGACCATGAGGTCGTCGTCAACCCGCGCCCGTTCGCGCCGATGCACGCGCTGTACGCGCTCGCTCCGGGTTTTCTCGTCGGCGCGATGAAGCGCCTCGGCATCATGGACTTCCTCAAGAAGACATACGACGTGTGAGTATGACGAAGAAGATTTACCTCGACGACATCCCACTCGATGAGGCGTGGGCGCGGCTGATTGCGGCACTCGAGGCTGCCGGTCGCTGGGGGCCGCTCGAGGCCGAGTCGGTTCCGCTCGAAGGCGCGCTGGGCCGCGTCACCGCCGGGCCGGTCTTCGCCAAACTCAGCGCCCCACACTATCACGCCGCGGCGATGGATGGCTACGCCGTGCGCGCCGCCGACACCGCCGCGGCCTCCGACAATCACCCCCTCCACCTCGCGCTTGACGCGCAAGCGAAGTACGTGGACACCGGCGACCCGATGCCCGGCTGGGCGGATGCGGTGGTACCGATTGAAAACGCTCAGTTATTAGTTACTGGCAACCACCAATCACCCATAACCCAGACTCCCGACGCCATTGAGATTCGAAATTCGGTCGCCCCGCGCCAGCACGTGCGCCTGATGGGCGAGGATATGGTGGCGACGGATTTAGTGCTTCCGGCCAACCACACGCTGCGGCCCGTTGACCTCGGCGCGCTGGCGGGCTGCGGGCACACCGGGGTGAAGGTGTACCGCCGGCCGCGCGTCGCCGTCATCCCCACCGGGACGGAACTGGTCCCGCCGGGCGGCGCCGTCGCGCCCGGAGGCATCATCGAATACAACTCACTCGTGCTCGCAGCGCAGGTCGAGGGATGGGGCGGCGTGGCCACGCGCTACCCCATCGTGCCGGATGACTTCGAACGCATCAGGGCCATCGTCGCCGAGGCCGCCCGCACGCACGACCTGGTGCTGCTCAATGCCGGTTCATCCGCGGGGTCGGAGGACTTCAGCGCGCAGGTCGTCGAGTCGCTCGGCACGTTGCTCGTGCATGGCGTCGCGGTGCGGCCCGGGCATCCCGTCATTATTGGCACAATTACCAATAACCACTTACCAGTTCCCGTAATTGGTGTTCCGGGCTATCCCGTCAGCGCCGCCCTTACCGGCGAGATATTCGTCGAGCCGTTGCTCGCGAGGTGGCGCGGTCAATCGCCCGCACAGCCGCCGACGCTGACGGCCACCCTCACCCGCAAAGTCCTCTCGCCGATGGGCGACGACGAACTCGTGCGCGTCACGGTCGGCCGAGTGGGCGAGCGCGTCGTCGCCACGCCGCTCTCGCGCGGGGCCGGCGTCATCACCTCGCTCGTGCGCGCAGATGGCATCGTCAAGATCCCGCGCCACAGCGAAGGGCTGAACGCCGGCGACACGGTGACAGTGCATCTCTATCGCTCACCGGAGGCGATTGCGCGCACGCTGGTGCATATCGGTTCGCACGACCTCACGCTCGATCTGCTGGCGCAGTTCCTGGCCGAGCGCGGCAGCGGACTCTCTTCGGCGAACGTGGGCAGCCAGGGGGGGCTGGCGGCGCTGCGGCGCGGCGAATGCCATTTCGCCGGCAGCCACCTGCTCGACCCGGCCACCGGCGAGTACAACCTCACGGATGTGAAGCGTTACCTGCCCGACGCGCCGGCGGCCCTGGTCACGCTGGTGGGCCGCGAGCAGGGGTTGATCGTGCGGCGCGGCAACCCGAAGAACATCTACACCCTGGCCGACCTGTATCGCGACGACGTGCGCTTCGTCAATCGCCAGCGCGGCGCGGGCACACGCGTGCTGCTCGATTTTGAGATCGGCAAGCTGGCCTTCAAGACCAGGGGGATCAAGGGCTACGACTTCGAGGAGTACACACACCTCGCAGTCGCAGCCGCGGTGGCCTCCGGCGCGGCGGATTGCGGGCTGGGCATCGCGGCGGCGGCGCGCGCGCTCGACCTCGACTTCGTGCCGCTGTTCAAGGAGCGCTACGACCTCGTCATCCCGCGCGAGCATTACGAGTCCCCGTTGCTCCGCCCGCTGCTCGATGTGCTGGCCGATCCGCGCTTCAAGGCCGAGGTGCAGAAGCTGCCCGGGTACGATGTG
Source organism: uncultured Anaerolineales bacterium (assembly GCA_964608265.1). Lineage (GTDB taxonomy): Bacteria > Chloroflexota > Anaerolineae > Anaerolineales > UBA6663 > JANWXR01. The sequence goes on from CAZSNP010000019.1 coordinate 59,357, forward strand.
AGGCACATGGGAGAGGTGGTGCGGGTGGCGTAGCGCGTGGCCGGCTTGCACGAAGCGTGCCGCACCTGCCAGTCACTTCAGACACGCCATCCAATCCTATCAACCCGGTCCGATTTTGTTCCGTATACTGCCTGCCATCGGTATGGTGAACGGAGGCAGCGATGGGCAAATTCAATCCGCGAATCACATTGGCCTGGAAGCGCGCGCATGGCCTGGCAGGCATCGTCGCTCCCGTAAGCCGCCGGCGGTGGCGGGCGGAGAGCGGCGGGAGGCTCCTCACCTCCCGCGACAGCGGCCAAAGCTGGGAAGTGGCGGCCCACTTCGGCCCGCAGCACGAGATCGAAGAAATCTGGGAGCAGGGTGCCGAGACCTATGTGCGCCTCAAGCTCCGCACCTACACCTACGTGCTCAAATCGAGCGATGGGCGCGAGTGGCATCGCGCCTTCTGAGCGCAACGGTTGGCGTTCGCCATCAGACGCAATCCATCGCGTGGGCGCGGTGCTTGTTATAGTGAGCGCATCACATCGCTGGTTGAGGAATTCATGCTCCGCCGCTCGCTCTTCCCCCACTGGCCCGCCTTGAATGTGGCTCGGCTGTTGCCGTTTCGCAAGCCCGCGCCGTCGTCGCAGATCAATGCCAGCCGGCGTTTTCAGTTCACGCCGGCCGGGCAACTGATGCACTCCCCCGATGGCGGCCGCACCTGGATCGAGGCCCTGGCCATCGAGCCCGGCTACCACACCCTGAAGTTGTGGCAACGCGGCGCGGAGACCCATCTGCGGCTCGACTACGCCGACCGTTCGGTCGAATGGCTTTCGACCAACGGCAGCGAGTGGCGCACCGAATAGCGACGATGGCTCGTCGCCCCTCAGAAAGCCCGCCGCGCGCGGGCTTTTTGATTCCTCGCGTACAATCCGGGACGATCCGGGCGCATCCGCTTGCGGGAAGAAAATGAACTGGCAACGCACCCTCCCCGTTCTCACCTCCATCGCCATCCTCCTCGTCGTGGCCGTGCTGCGCGACCGTTCGCGCACGCTGGCGGCGCTGCTGGCCACCATGCCCATCAACATCCCGCTGGCGCTGTGGGTGATCTCGAGCGGGAGCGACAACGATCCGCAGGTGCTGAGCGACACCATCCGCTCGATGTTCATCGGCCTGCTGCCGGGCTTTGTGTGGTTGGGGGTGGTGCTCTGGCTGACGCGCGCCGGCTGGGCGATTCTGCCGGCGATGGGCGCCGGTTACGCCGTGTGGGCGGTGGTGATTGCGGGGCTGTTCGCGCTGGGGATACTGACGTGGCCGAAAGCGTAAAGCGCAAAACGTGAAACGTGATGTCGGGTTGGCGCCGGCCCGGCATGTAGCCCGGGACTTGATCCCGCCAGCATCCGCGATTCACGTCTCACGATTCACCACGCTCCCCAGGAACTCCTTGACGACCCCGATGTACTCTTCGAAGTGATCGTTGCGCGGGTTGTGGCCGGTGTTCTTGATTTGAACGTAGCGCAGGCGGGGTGAGAGCCGCAGCGCCTCCTCGGCCTGGGGCACGGTCACGATGCCGTCGCGGCCCTCGCCCGCCTCACCGATGATGAGGAGCCACGGGCAAAGGAAGGCCGCCGCCAGTTGCCGCCACGGCGTGAAGTCCCACGTCGGCAAATCGAGCAACCGCATATCCATTTGCTGATACGCATCGATCCGCAGGTTGAGCGTCTCGTCGCTCCAGCCCGGCTGTTGTAATTTGTACTCGGCCAGCGCCAGCGAGCGCGGCTTGCCGGGGATGGATCGCACCCACGCGAACCACTCGGTCCAGGTGGAGCGGACGCGGTCACGGGCATCGGCCGCCTCGTACCACGGCGGGTCTTCGAGGATGACCGCCCGCGCCAGGTCGGGCCGCCGAGCTGAGGCGACGGCCACCGTCTGCGCGCCCATCGAGTGCCCCATCAACACGGGCCGGTGCAGACCCAGTTGCTCGACCAGACCGAGCAGCGCGCCCACCCGCTCCGCCTCGCCATAGCGCTCGCCCAGCCGATCCGAACGGCCGTGACCCTGCGCGTCGTAAGCGATGACATCGAAGTCGGCGTCGAGGGCGCGCATGGTCGCGGCCCAGCACAGGCCGCTGTTCGTCCAGCCATGGTTGAGCACGAGCGGTGGTTTGTCGCCGCCGGTGCGGAAGTAATGCAGGCGCACGCCGTTGACGTGGACGTCTTCTTCGAGCCAGGATGTCATAGGCGGAGGCGGCGGACGATGGGCGATGGACGAAGGCAGGCGCCTGTGCTTTCGTCTACCGTTTTGCGTTCTTCGTCAGCATCACAGGTGTTGTTGCAGCCACTCAATCGCCGGGCCGGCGATGTGCGGGGCGTTGGGCAGCGCGACTTCGTGATCGGCGCCGACGATGGGGTGCACGGTGACGGGCGCGGTGAGGCGGCGCGCGATCTCGTAGGTGGCGGTGAAGTCGCAGATATGGTCGCGCGTGCCGTGCATGATGAGCACCGGGCACCGGACTTTGTGCAGCACGTCGTAGAGCGCAAACGGTTTGGCCCTGGCAAGCGTGTCGCGGTAGCCTTTGGCCCCGACCACCCACGCAAAGCTCTGCCGGATTCCATACACGGCCCTGGCGATGCCGATGCCGATATCGAACGGCGAGGCGTAGGCCACGCACGCCTTCACGCGCGGGCTGGCGGCAGCGGTCCGGAGCGAGAAGAATCCGCCCAGGCTGCCGCCCATCACGCCGAGCCGGTCGGCATCTACCTCGGGCCGCGCGGCCAGCGCCTCGAGCGCGGCGGACGGCACCTGCTCATCGTCGGCCTGGATGCGCGGGCCGTCGAAGTTCTCACCGTGCGCGGGCATATCAATCGTCAGCGTCGCGTACCCGGCCTTGCGGAAGAGCGCGACCGTGACGTCGTAATCGTCCTTATCGCCGGCCAGTGGGTGGATGACGAGCAGCGCCGGGACACGGCCCTCGGCGGGGTGTGGAAGGTGGAAGAGGCCGTGCGTGACGCCGCGCGCGTGGGGGATAGCGATGCGCTCGACGCGGTCACCTTTGATCTCGCGCAGCCGTTGATACAGCCGGCGCTGCACCGGCACGATGCGGCGGCGGTCGGGCAACGGCGTGTAAATGTAGAAGCCGTCGCCGCTGTACGCCAACCCCAGCATCGTCAGCGCGGTGTGGATGGACTCGATGGCGGCGTCGCGGTCGCCGCGCGCCAGCGCCGCCTCGACCGCGCGCAGATGCGGCACGGCCAGGTCTTCCCAGATCGGCCGCCACATGTTCAGCGTCCGCATCCGCCGGGCGATGACCTTTGTCAGCGCCGGGTCGAGGCCGAGGTTGGTGAGGATGGAGCGCGTCTGCGCGGTATCGAGGTAGAGAAAGCCGAGGCCAAGCCGCAGCCCCAGCTCCGCGATGGAGCGCGGCGGCCCGGAGACCATCGCCCCGCCCTGAGTCGTCACCGGCCCGGTCAGCCGCAACGAGCGCAAGTAGTCGGGGAAGGTGGTGGTGTTCAGCATTCGGCGTTATCGGTGAGGGGTGATGGGTTACGCCACTGTACCTCGACCAATCACCAATCACCAATTACCTTTTAGTACCTCGGCACGCCCGGGTCCACTTCGCGTGACCAGGCCTCGATGCCGCCGCGCAGGTTGAGGACATTGGTAAAGCCGTTGGCCTTGAGATAAAGAGCCACCTGCGTGCTCCGCACCCCGGTGTGGCAGTGCAGCACGATCTCGGCCTGCGGATCGAGTTCCGCCATCCACTCCGGCGTCTGGCCCATCGGCTTGAGCACCGCGCCGGGGATGCGGGCGATGGCCCACTCGCGCGGCTCGCGCACATCAACGAGCAACGGCGGGTTGGGGCCTTGCAGTCTCTCGGCAAGTTGTTTGGCGGAGAGTTCGGGGATCATGGAAGCGAGGGCAACCTTTCCCTGTCACGTGAGCGGTATGGGCGTGATGACGAGCACAAACAGAATCAGCGCGCCGATGGCGAGCACGCGCCGGGCCGGGTCGAGTTCGGTGATCTGGTCGAGCGGCTCGGCGTGCGTGCGCCCGAGGAAGAAGATCAGCGCCGCCCACAGCCACCAGCCGTTCCAAAAGAAGCCCAGCCCGACGAGGACGGCGATGATGACGGGCACCAGCCGCGTGGCCCGTCGCCCGAGCAGGACGTAGAGCGCGTGGCCGCCGTCGAGCTGGCCGGCCGGGATCAAGTTCAGGCCAGTGACGAGCAGACCCGCCCACCCCGCCCAGGCCACTTGATTGAGAAAGACATCCGTGCCGCCGTTGGGGAACGGGAAGCCGAGCATGTAAAACCGCAGCATGTACAGCCAGCCCGGCAAATCGCCGTAACCGATGGGTTCGGGCAACCAGCGCCCATAGACTATGAATTTCGCCAGCACGTAAAGGATCGAGTTGCCCTCCAGCCCGCTGAGCTGGTCGTAGGGGATTTGTTGCAGCGGCGCGGAGGTGTACAGGCCATAGAGCAAGATCGGCACGGCGACGACGAAACCGGCCAGCGGCCCGGCGATGCCGACATCGAGCAGCGCCCGGCGATTGGTGGGCGGGGCCTTGAGTTGGATGAAGGCGCCGAACGTCCCGAACAATCCGAAAGGAAACGGGATGAAGTAGGGGAGGGTCACGGCGACGCGGTGATAGCGCGCCATCAAGTAATGGCCAAACTCATGGGCCAGTAGAATCGCGAGCAGGCTGACTGCAAACGGCCAGCCCGCCATCATCACGCGCAGCCAGTCGAGGGCCGTTTCTGGCACCGGCCCGTCGTAGCCGTACGCGCCGCCGGTGAGCAACATCGACAACAGGGTCAACCCGAACATCACCCCATTCACCCAGGGATTGGACGGCGTTGGGTTAATGACCTCGCGCACCGCGAGCACGACATGCGTCTGGCCGTCTTTGCGAAAAAGCGGTGTATACCCGAGTGGCCGGAACTGTTCGGCGACGCGGGCATAGGCCTCCCTCGACTCGACAAACAGTTGGCCCGCAAAGCGCACCGTGTGATCGCCGCCATCCATCAAGGCGCGCAGGGCCGGGCCACGGCGCGCGCCGTTCGCGCCGCCGTATGTCGTGGACTCGATCACCATCACCTGGGCCACGATGGCGCGCAGGGTGCCGGCGTCGCTCAACGTGGATTGTTCGAAAGGCAGCGCGCTCACAGTTCAAGCTCCGCGACGGAGGCGACGACGCGGGTGGGCCGGTACGGAAAGCGGGTCACGTCCTCTTCGCGCGTCACGCCACTCAAGACGAGCACCGTGCGCATGCCGGTCTGCACCCCGGCGATGATATCGGTGTCCATCCGGTCGCCGATCATCGTGGCGTCGGCGGCGTGCACGTCGAGGTAGTTGAGGGCAAGCCGCATCATCAGCGGGTTGGGCTTGCCGACGAAGAACGGCGCGACCCCGGTGGCCCTCTCGATCAGCGCCGCCATCGCCCCGCAGGCCGGCACAATGCCGCCCTCGCTCGGGCCGGTCGGGTCGGGGTTGGTGGCGATGAAGCGCGCCCCGCCGGCGACAAGCCGCACGGCTTTGGTGATCGCCTCCACGTTGTACATATGTGTCTCTCCCAGCACCACATAATCCGGCTCATGATCCGTCATCACATAGCCGGCATCGTGGATCGGCCCCGTCAGCCCGCTCTCGCCGATGATGAAGGCCTTGCCGTTGGGCCGTTGCGATTGCAGGAAGCGCGCGGTGGCCAGGCCGGAGGTGAAGATGCGTTCGGGCGGGATGTCGAGGCCGATGGTATGCAACCGGTACGCCAGATCGCGCGGCGTGTACAGCGGGTTGTTCGTCAACACCAGCCATTCGCCGCCGCTCGCCTTGAGCCGCTCGATGAATTGATCGGCGCCCGGGATGAGCGTGCGCCCGCTGACCAGCACGCCGTCCATATCGGTCAGGTAATGTTTGCGTTGTGAAGTCATATTCCGCTACAGCTCACCCTCACCCCTGGCCCCTCTCCCGCTGGGAGAGGGGATAACGCGGGGATGCATGGGAGTCGAACCCACCCATCGCCTCTGAGAGGCGACGCAACGATTTTGAAGACCGAGGCCACCACCGGATGACATCCATCCCCGCGTGCGATTGTAGCAGATGGCATTTGGCAGATGGCAGAAAGTGTATCGCTATCGGCCCGCAGCCATCGGCCATCGGCCATGAGCTATCGGCCATAGGCCACCCAGCCCAGCAGCGCCGCGACCGCGATGACGACTGCCGGGTTGATGTTGGTGAGGGTCAACACCCCGAACGTTACGGCGGCGATGAGGAGCTTATCCCAACCCGCTGAGGCCGCGTTCGCCCATCCGAGCGATTTGACCTTGAAGACCGTCACGGCCATGTCATACGCCGTCCACAACAGAAAGCCGACGACGACGGGCCGCACGGCCTGCAGCATCGCCTGGAGCGTCTTCGAGTCTTTGATCTGAAAAAAGAAACCGATGGCCGCGAGCATGAGCAGCGTGGTGGGGACGACGGTGCCCGCCGCCGCGGCCGCGGCGCCCCAATTGCCCGCCAGCTTGTAACCGACGAAGGCCGAGACCTGCGGCGCGATCGGCCCGGGCAGCGAGTTGCCGACCGCGACCGCATCGGCAAACTCCTCCGAAGTCACCCAGCCCGCAGCCACGCACTCGCGCTGCATCAGCGCCAGTGACGCCGGCCCCCCGCCCCACGAGAGGAAGGCCACCCGGGTGAACAGCCAGAAGAGTTCGAGATAGATCATGTGAGTCTCCGACTTCAGGGACGAATCCGGACCTGACAGGTGACGCGTGGGCCGGCCATAAATTTGGGGCGATGTCGCGCCACCTGCCAGGCCTCACCGACGACGGAACCATTCTAATTGAGCACCCCGCATTGTGCATTGCGAATTGGATGTTACAATCCCCGCCCGATGCGGCTCCACAATCGAATCGCCTTCATCACCGGCGGCGGGCGCGGCATTGGCCGGGCTGTCGCGCTCGGCTTTGCGCGCGAAGGCGCGCACATTGTCGTGGCGGCGCGAACCCTCAGCGAGCTGCAGTCGGTGGCCGAGGCCGTGCGGGCAACCGGCCGGCGCGCGCTGGCGGCGCCATGTGATGTGACCGAGGAAGAGCAGGTGAAGGCGGCGATCACAACCGCCCTCGACGAGTTCGGGCGGATTGATATCCTGGTGAACAACGCCGGCATCGGCGCCATGCGGCCCATCCGTGCGCAATCACTCGGCGACTGGAACCGGGTGCTGGCCGTCAACCTCACCGGAACGTTTCTGTGCACCAAGCACGTGTGGAAGGTGATGCAGGCCCAGGGCGGCGGGGCCATCATCAACATCTCATCGCTGGCGGGCCGGCGCGGCTACGAGTTGCTCTCCGCCTACTCGGCCAGCAAATGGGGGCAGATCGGCTTCACGCTCAGCGCGGCGGAGGAGGGCAAACCGCACGGCATCCGCGTCAACGCGGTTGCGCCGGGCAAGGGCGATACCGCCATCCGCGCCGCGCTCGTCGAAGATAAGTCTAAAATGCTGCAGGCTGACGATCATGTGGGGGTGTGCGTGTTCCTGGCCTCGGATGAGGCGCGCTACCTCACCGGGCAAGTAATCGAGATTGACTACTTTGATTCATCTCCGCCGGCGCAAGGGCACTAAACTCCATCACCACTTCCAGCGATTTGTCAGGCCGGACATTCACTCGCTTCACCAGCGTTTCCACAACTCGCCGCCGTAGGTCAAACTGGCGCTTGATATGATCGGCGTCCTCCAGCTCGGCGTTCAAAATATCGCGGCCTGCGCACAGGTCGCGGCGCAGCGCGCTGACTCTCTCCAAGAATAGGTCGGCATGGTCGCCAACCAATAGGCCTTTTTCGTCGCGCTCGCGGCTCAGGCTTGACTCTTGCGCTTGTAGTGTCCCCAACTGTACATTAAGGTCGGCCTCGCTAATCAGCTTTTTTCGCGCCATCGTTATTACGGCCTGCCGTTCCATCGTCAGTTCACCAAGTTGCCGCTCAATCCGGTCTAACTCGGCCTGTGCGTCGGCGGATTGCGACCGCAACTCATTGACTCGCGTCATGACAATCTGATTGAAACAGGCTTCATCTTCTATGACCGGCCACACTTTGGCCCACATCTCGCTATCAACCTTTTGTGAAGCAATAGTGCGCGCGCAGTTCGGCCCGTGATAATTGAACACGTAATCGTTGCAGCGATACATCCCCAGCGTATAGGTGTAGACAGCGCCATTCTTGCGCTGACGGTTGGTGACTGTGCGGGCCGCCATTCGCACACCACAGGCTTCGCAATGCAATAGCCCGCCAGCTAGAAAATCTAGCTTGATATGACGCGCCGGGTAGGCCTTGTTTTGTTGACGCCGATTAGCTACGCGCTCCGCAAGCAGCAAGTCCACGATGGGCGGGTATGGTATGCGGTATTCCTCGCCGCCCCAGGTCATCACTTGATAGCCGCTGTGATACACAGGGTTTTTCAGGATGTACTTGATAGACGTGAGTTTCCACGCCGCGCCGCTATCATCCGCCCGGCGGTAGCGTTGGGGGGCGTTGGCTGCAATCAAATGACGCCGTATTTCATGTAAGGTCACACCATCGGCATACCACTTGTAAATCGCCTGTACCCAATGGGCAGTATCGGGGTCGGGCTGGGGTCGGTCGTCTTTCAAAACATAGCCCAGCGGCGTACTACTAGCCCAGCCCTTGCCCGCCGCCATGCGCCCACCTACGCCCATGATCTGGCGTTCGCGCTTTGCGTCCAGCTCGACTTTGGCGGCCCACGCTTTCACCGGGGCGATAGACGGGTCAAAATGATCTCTCGCGAGTTCAATCGTCATCTTGTTTCGTTCAAGACATTCCAGCACATCCAGCATGGGCCGAAAGCCGCGATACAGCCGATCTTCGCGCCATGCCACAATCACATCGAATTGACCATCATCGGCCAGCGCCAGCATCCGCCGTAATTCCGGTCGGTCAGCGCGCGTTCCGCTCGGCTCTACCATTCGGCGACCCACTCGATACTTTTCCACGTCGCGGAATATCTCAAACACGGTATAGCCACGTTGCTGACAGAGCGCCCGACAATCAGCCTCCTGAATGTGCGGCGATACCTTTTCTGCCTGTATTTCGGTGGATACCCGGATGTAAATGGCCGCTCGCTTGCTCATGGTCATTATCCTTTCGGCTGTATCAGCCGCGCTCACACCCTCACCACTGCCCACCAACGCTGATTGATGGGCAGCCCGTGAATGAGCCAGCCGACTTTCATTCACCGTCGCCTGTGTCACGGCGCGTGTCAGTCAATCGCCCGTCCATGATCTGACCGCGCCGCTCCTCGCGCTTGCGGCGCAGCACGTCGCCGAGTTGCCGTTGTGTTCGGTATATGTCGGCGTCAATCAATGCGCCCAGGCCCTGCAACAGGCGAGCGATTGCGCGCCGCTTTGCCTGACGGTTCATGACACGCCCCTCCGCTCAGGCTGGCAAGGGTTCGGCTTGCGGCACGCGCAATGCCAGCCGCGCCGACTCGCCTTCCCGTTTCAACTCAACGCCGCCGATGGTCAGCGCGAACTTGTCGCCCACGTTGCCCGCGCGCACGTCAAGCCCGGCCTGCCGGCAGTAGCTCACGGCGCTTTCGAGTATTTGCAGGGCTTCGGCCTTGCCGATGGGTTGCACTGTGCGCCCGCCGCTGTTTGTTTTGCTCATACTGTGCCTGCCTTTCGTCACTCAGAAGATTGAACTTGCCGCCGTAGCGTGTCCGTCTGTCTCTCCGCCCGCGTGTGGCCCATTGCCAATACCTGCCCGCCCGCGTGACTTCGATCCGCCACCCCGCCCCGTTGAACGCTGGCAGGTCGGGCAATGTGGGCAGCGAGTCATCGGCGGCGATGGACTCCAGCCCGGCGAGTCCATCGCCCACCGACTCATTCGCCCGGCCTAGCCTTTTGGGTGCTCCGTCTCCGCTTTGCGCCGCGTGCCGTTGGGATGCGCCTTGCCCGTCACCGGCTGGCGCGCTTCCAGTGCGCCCAGCAACTCCGCCACCAGCGCCGCGCGCTCATCGTCGGCTGGGTGGCTGGGCTGTGGACTGCCTGGGCCGGGCAACAGGCGAGCGGCCCGGCCCTTGCCCAACGTCTCGCCCACGATGGCCCGCGCGCGCTCCGCCGCCGCGAGCCGCACATCGTCGGCAATGTCAACCGACTTCGACTCTTCCACGATCTGCGACAACATCGCGTCAAAGGTCGCGGCCTTCACCGCCGCCGTCATGTCGTGCTCGCGGGATGTGGGGTCAAGCGCCCACACAACCGCCCAGCCCACCATGCAGACGATGGGCAACGCCGGTACGCCGAACGTGCCATAGGCGGCCATGAATTCAGGTAACACCGTGCCCGCGTTGTGGGCCGCGTCCAGGATGGCATTCGCCGCAATCAGGGCCAGGTCGAGCATGTAGAAGCCGAGGGCGGCCATGCGCTGCGGGCCGGGGGCCGTCCAGTAGTGGATGGCAACGGGCAAGGCCAGCGCCGTTAGCTCCAGCGCCACAATGCCCAACAGGGCGAGTAGCAACAGGTCGGCAGGGATGGTCTTGGCGAACAGGTCATACGAACGGACTCCGGCATAGATGAGTCCGGCAACGTAGACGATCAACGAAAGAGTCACAGCCAGCCCGCGCAGTGCCCGGCGGCTGTTGTCTTTCATGGCGGTATGTACGGTTGTGGTCATGTCAGACTCCTTTGTGATTGCGCCCGATTTGCTCGGCGCGATAGATCAATCGGTAGTGCTCGCCGACTACTCGCCGGTCACGGCTGCCCGGCTTCCAGAAGCGGCGCAGCAGGCAAAACGACTTCGCCAATTCCTGGCGTAGCGTCGGGTCGGTGATGGTTGGATTGGTTGCCACTCGGACTCCTTTCGTTTGGTGGGCCGGGGCAACGGTGGACATAGCACCGCCACCCCATGCCCGCGAGAGTCGCAACGGTCGTTGCGAACGAAAAACGGGCGGCTCTGCCGTAGCTCTGGCAAAGCCGCCCGTTTGATAAAATCGGGTCAGCCCGCCCGCCGCTATGTCCGGCAGGTTGGGTCAGGGCCGCGTGAGTGTGATCAGCACTTGCGCGGCCCGCTTCAGGGTTAGATATGTTCAATCAGTGAACGTATTATAGACTCATCTCCGCCAAAGTCAACCGCGACTTTTTGCTCCCCGCCGGGCGTCGTCCGATTTCTCAGCCGCCTTCACATAGGCCAGAAGTGAACGACGGTCAATCTGTAGGGTCGGCCCAAACTTCTGCGAGCTAATCAGGCCAGCCCGAACAATCCGCCGGATGTGGTTTACATGGTAGCCGCTCAGTTCGGCAGCCTGCTTTGTGGTTATCCATTCAGCCATAGATGACTCTCCGCGCCGGATTGTAGCCCAGCGCCAGCGCCGCGCCAGCGCCGCCCGGCTGTACGGCGCGTAACCGTGCACCCGCACTCACTGCCCTATTCCGTTGGTAAGGTTCACAACTTCGGCGGCCAGTACGGCACGTCCAGCACGGCACGGTAGGGGGAACTTTCTTCCACGTTGGAATGAAGTTCCGTTCTCGCGCCCCGTTTCCGTTCCAGCCGCTTGAGCAATTCGCCGGCCTTGCGCTCGGCTCTCACGCGCCGTCGGTCATCTCGTCGAGATTATCCTGCGACCATTCAACGACCTCACCAACCGGCGCGGTTGCAATCCATCGCCAATAGCCCGCCGTGTCGTCAAAATTCCAGCCCGCGCCTTGTTCGATGACTTCCCGGTAGGGTTGTAAATCGGGTTCGGATTCGATGCGCGCGTGCGCCTCTGACTTCTGCCGGTCTGCCTCCAACCTGAGCGCACGGCCTACAACGGTCGGCGCACCCGTCAGCGTCAGCAAC
>CAZSNP010000020.1:0-49643 GCA_964608265.1 uncultured Anaerolineales bacterium
GGTCAATGCTCGTGATGTGGGAATGGATGAGTGAAAGATGGTGGTGAAACGGACGGCCCACCACGCCGAGGCGGATGCGGCGCAACTGGCGCAGTACGCGGCCACGCGCGACCCGGAACAGCGCGAGGCCATTGTGCTGCGTTACGTCCCGCTGGTGCATTTCGTCCTCAACCGGCTCGGGTTTTCGCAGGCCATCGGCGCCGATTACGAAGACCTGGCCAGCCACGGCCTGCTGGGGTTGATCGAGGCTGTTGACCGCTTCGATGCCGCGCACGGCGCGCAGTTCAGCACCTACGCCACCCTCCGCATCCGCGGCCACGTGCTCGATCAGCTCCGCGCCCGCGACTGGCTTTCGCGCGCCGCCCGCAAACGCGCCCGCGAAGTCCAGCACGCCATCTCCAGGCTGTGGCTCGAATTGCAACGCGCCCCGACCGATGACGAACTGGCCCGCCACCTCAACCTTGACCTCGACCAGTTGCGCCAGACGCTGATGGAGTCGGATCGCGTGCTGCTGTCGCTCGACGCGGTCGGCGAGGGCGACGACGACGAGGCCTCGCTGCACGAAGTGCTGGCCGACCCCAATCAGGCCGACCCGGCCGAGACCATGCTCGATCTGGATTTGCACGCGCGGCTGGTCAACGCCCTCCAGGACCTGCCCGAGCGCGAACAGGTCGTGCTCTCGATGTACTACTACGACGACCTGACTCTGAAGGAGATCGGCGAGGTCCTGTCGCTCTCCGAATCGCGGGTGTGCCAACTGCACGCGCGCGCGGTGATGACTCTGCGCGCGCTGCTCAACGACGAGGAGATGACCGTGCTGACGACGACAGCGCCCAGGGCGCGCCGCAACGGCCGGAGGTAAGCGATGATGCGCATCACGTCTTCCCTGCTCACCGACACCCTCAACGTCATCACCCTGGCGCGCGAGACCGCGCTGGCCAGGGGCGGGCAGGCGCAGGCCGAACGCCTCACGCCGGTGGTGGAGGGATTGCGGTCGCTGGCCTCGGCCGCACCGGCGGCCCCGGTGGCCAGCGGCGCGCCGGCCGCCCTCAACGTCGCGCCGAGCGACTCGCTCGCCGACAAGGCCGCCGTCATCACCGCCATGTCCGCCGGGGGCATGGGGGACGTGGACATCTCCCGGCAGTTGGGGATGACGCGCGAAGAAGTGCAATTGATGTTGGCGGTCAGCAACCCGCACGCCGCTCAGCCAGGCTTGCCCGCCGCCAATAGCGCGCGGAGGTACAGCGCATGATCAAAGGCTTTTACGCCGCCGCCTCGGCCATGGTCGCCAACCTGGCGCGGCAAAACATGCTCACCCACAACCTGGCCAACGTGGATACGCCGGGCTTCAAGCAAATCCTCGTCGCGCTCGATGATTGGCTGTACACACGCGAGATGACGGCCCCCGGCGAGGAACCCAATCGGACTCAGCGCATCCAGGGCGCGGCGGGCCTCGGCGTCGAAACGGTCGCGCCCATCACCGACTACGGCGACGGCGCGCTGCGCGAAACGGGCCAGCCGCTGGATGTCGCCATCAACGGGGCGGGCTTCTTCCGAATCGAGACGCCGCAGGGCGAGCGTTACACCCGCGATGGCCGCTTCATCCGCGATGCGGCCGGCACGCTGGTGACGGTTGACGGCTACAGCGTGCTCGACACAAACGGGCAGCCCATCACGCTCCCCGACGGTGAGGTCGCCATCCAGCCCGACGGCGCCGTCCTCGTCGCCGGCAGCACGGTCGCGCAATTGGGGCTGGCCGCCTTCAACGATCCCGGGGCCGAACTCACACGCGACCTGCCCAACATGTTCGCCGCCGCCGGCGCGCCGAGCGGAACCGCCACCGGCGCCCTCGCCCAGGGTTTCCTCGAGCAGGCCAACATCAACCCGGCGCAGTTGATGACGCAGATGGTGGCGGTGGGCCGCGCCTACGAAGCCGCCCAGCAGATGGTGCGCACCCAGGACGAGTTGACGGGACGCGCCATCGCCACGCTGAGCCGCTTGTGAAATGAGCGATGGCTAATAACTGATGACTGGAGTCTGGCAAATCGGGGTTTTAGCACAAGCTATGGCGGTAAAGCGTCGCCTCGAGCAGCCACATCTGGCGTTGAAAGTGCTATTTGCCAGTGTCCAGTCACTGATGACTGTCTACTCCTACTGCCTATTGTCTACTGCCTACTGCCTACTGCCTACTGCCTACTGTCTGCTGTCTACGGTCTGCTGTCTACGGTCTACTGTCTACTGGATACTGACCATGCCCAATAACATGTCGCAACTCCTCGGCCTGGCGCGCAGCGGTGTGATGGCGCGGCTGTTCGATCTCGATGTGGTGAGCAACAACCTCGCCAATGTCAACACCTTCGGTTACAAGGGCGCGCGGGCGAATTTTCAGGAGTTGTTGACCAACGCCTCCGAGCAGGGCACGCTGCCGCGCGGAACGCAGATGCTGTTGCAGCAAGGCGCGCTGCGCACCACCGGCAACGCACTCGACGTGGCGATTCAGGGCGAGGGCTTCTTCGCGGTGACGCTGCCCGATGGCCGCACGGCCTACACCCGCGACGGCGCGTTCCAGCGCGACGCGAACAACCAGATCGTCACCGGCTCCGGCTTCCGGCTGAACTGGACCGGCCAACTGCCCGCGCCCGACACCTTTGATGCCATCGCCATCGAGACCGATGGCACCGTGCGCGTGCGGCAGAACAATCAATGGAACAGCGTGGGCCGCATCCCGACATACCGCTTCCCCAACCCCACCGCGCTGCAGGGCTTCGGCCAGAACGCCTGGCTCGCCACCGATCCCTCGGGTGCGGCGCAGGCGGGCACCGCCGGCGCAAACGGTTACGGCACCCTCATCGGCCAGACGCTCGAAGGCTCGAACGTCAACATGGCCGAGGAGATGACGCACCTGATCTCGCTGCAACGCGCGTACAGCCTGTCGGTGCGGGCCTTCCAGCAGACCGACCAGATGTTTGGGCTGGCCATTGCGTTGCGGCGCTAACGCGTGAGATGTGTGACATCTGTGACTCAAGTTCCGGGGCGCGCTGCCGATAAAGGCTTATGGAATGTCGCACGTAGAGGCGCCCCGGTGGGGCATCTACCAGCCATTTGGCGGAGGCGATGATGAAGATTGAAAACAACAGCTCACGATCCATCGGCCAGCCGGGCCTGGGCGGCGCGCGGAATGTGGACGGCCCGCACGGCGCACTCGGCGCCGAACGCGGCAACGGCCCCGGCGGCAAGGACCAGCTCGCCATTTCCGAGGATGCCAGGCTGTTGATGAAGGCCCGCGTCGAGTTGAGGGAGCACGACGAGATCCGCGCCGACAAGGTCGCCGCCCTCAGGCGGACCTACGAGGCCGGCACGTACACGGTGCCGTTTGAAATGCTGGCGCGCAGGATACGAGGCGTTTTGGGAATTGAGTAGCGGCGCGTCTCCACGACCGCAATTTCGGGATTGGTCGCAATGAGCAACGGTTCAAACCCAAACGCCCACCTCGCCGCGCTCGAAAGCGCGCTGGTCAGCGAGTTCCGCGCCTACCAAACCCTGGTCGCCCTCACCCGCGACGAGCGGCAGGCGCTGGCCGCGGGTGATTTCAAATCGCTCTCCGAAGTGTTGACGCGCAAGGACGAGTGGCTGGCCCTGCTCGGGCGCATGGAGGACTCACGCCGGGCGGCCATCGCCGGCTGGGCGGCCGTTACGGCGTTTTCGTCGCCAGCGCCAACCCTGGCCGATCTGCTCCCGCACCTCAACGGCTTCGGCGACCGGTTGCGCCATCTGCGGCACGGCATCGTCGCCCTGGCCGATGAGTTGCGCGACCTCAATCGCGGCAACCGCGCGCTGGCTGCCTCCGCGCTCGAACGAGTGGACGCGGTGCGCGAGTTTTTGGTGAACGTCGCCGGGGCCGGCGAGGGCTATCAACCATTCGGCGCGCCGGCCCAAAGCGCCGCCGTGCTGATGGAGCACTACGCCTGAGGGAGCGCCGCCATGTCCACACTCTTCAACGGCATCAACCTCGCGCTGCGCGCCGTGCTCTCACATCAACAGGCCGTTCAGGTCATCGAGCATAACGTCGCCAATGCCAACACGCCCGGCTATCGCCGCCAGCAGGCCGTGCTCACCGCCGCGCCGGTGTATGGCCCGCCCGGCCTCATCCGCCCGGTCGTGCCCGGCCAGATGGGCACCGGGGTGATGGTGGATCGCATCCAGCGCTTCAACCTGGAATTCTTCGACGGCCGCTACCGCAGGGAGACGGCGGACGCCTCGCGGTGGGCCGCGGCCCGCGATGTGCTCAAGCAAGTTGAAGCCACCCTGGCCGAGACGGGCACCGACGGGCTGATGCCCAAGCTCGACGCTTTTTGGACCGGCTGGCAAACCCTCAGTTCCGACCCGAGCAACACCGCCCTGCGCGCCGACCTGCGCGAACGCTCGCTGGCGCTGGCCGACGCCGTGAACCGGCGCGCGGTCGCCCTCAACACCCTGCGGCAGGATCAAGACCTCGCCATCCGCCAGCGCGTCGAGGAGATAAATACCCTGGCCTCCGGCGTCGCCCGCCTCAACGCCGAGATCGCCCGCGTGCAGAGCGTGGGCGACGCGCCGAACGATCTGCTCGACGAGCGCGACCGGCAGGTGGATCGGCTGGCCGAACTGGCCGGGGCGCAGGGCCACGTGCAGCCCAACGGTGAGATGCTGGTGTCCATTGGCGGGCACGCTCTCGTCGTCGGCAGCACCCCGTTCACGCTGGCCGTCACCTCCGACCTGAGCAACAGCAACCTGGCCCGCATTGATTGGAACGACGGCCAGCCGTTCGGCGCGCCGCGCGGCGAATTGGCCGGGCTGCTCGACGCCCGCGACCGCGTCATCCCCGCGCAGCAGACCGGCCTCGATAGCTTTGCCGCCGCGCTGATGAGCAACGTCAACGCCCTGCATCAAACCGGCTATGGGTTGAACAACGCCACCGGGCTGGCCTTCTTCACCGGCACCGACGCGATGTCCATGCGCGTCAGCGCCAACATCACCGACCCGGCCAACGGCCTGCAAAACATCGCCGCCGCCACCGCCGCCGGCAGCCCCGGCGATGGCAACCTCGCCCGGCAGATTTCGGACCTTCAGCGCTCACTGCTGCTGACGGGCGGCACGGCCACCCTCCACCAGTTCTACACCGCGCAGGTCGGCGCGTTGGGGTTGGAGGGCAAACAGGCCGAGAACTCGGCGCGTGATCGCGGGCTGGTGGCCGAGGCGCTGAGCAACCAGCGCGAGTCTTTCGGCGGGGTGAGCCTCGACGAGGAGGCGGCGCAACTGGTGCAATCGCAGCGCGCGTATCAGGCCGCCATGCGGTTGATGACGACGGTGGATGACATGCTCGATCGCGTCATCAATGGCATGGGCCGCGTGGGGCTGTGATAACGCATTACCGGTTTTGGGTTGCTGGTTACTGGAGAGTGTGAAATGCGCATCACCAATCGGATGATGACGGAGCAAAACATCCAGCACATGCAGGCTAACCTGGCCGTGCTGACGCGCTTACAAACGCAGGTGGCGACCGGCAAAAAGATTCAGACCGCCGCCGAAGACCCGACCGTGGCCGTGGCCGGCCTGAGCCTGCGCACCACGCTCGAACAGAACGAGATGTACCTCAACACCAGCGTCGTCTCGCGCGACTGGCTGACGGCCAACGAGGGCGCGCTGAAGCAGATGACCGACCTGACCACGCGCATCAACGATCTGGCCCTGCAGGGTCTGCCCGACACACAGGGCGCGGACGAACGGCTGGCGCTGGGCACCGAGGTGGATGGCTTGCTGCGGCAACTGGTGCAGGCCGGCAATAC
Organism: uncultured Anaerolineales bacterium; assembly: GCA_964608265.1. Classification (GTDB taxonomy): domain Bacteria; phylum Chloroflexota; class Anaerolineae; order Anaerolineales; family UBA6663; genus JANWXR01. The sequence continues at coordinate 5,823 of CAZSNP010000020.1, forward strand.
CCAGCATCAGGGCAAGTACCTCTTCGCCGGATTCAAAGTGAACACGCAGCCGTACACGTACGCCGGCGCGACCGTCACCAACAACCTCGCCTCCACCGCCGACGCAATGCAGCACAACATCGCCCCCGGCCAGACGATCACGGTGAACGTTGATGGCAACGCGCTGCTCACGCCGTTGTTCAGCGCCGTCATCGGCGTGCGCGATGCGCTGCTGGCCAACGACCCGGCGGCGTTGCAAACCGCGCTCGCCCCGCTGACCGCCGCCGTCACGACGCTCAACAACACGCGCACGACCAACGGCGCGCGCATTCTCAACATCGAGACGCAGAACGATCGCCTGGAACAGATCAACCTGGCGCTGAAGAAACTGCTCTCGGACAAGGAAGACATCAGCCTGGCCGAGGGCATCAGCCAATTGAAACAACAAGAGACTGTGTATCAGACCGTGCTCAACATGGCGGGCCGCGCGAACCTGCCGACGCTGTTTGAGTTCTTGAGATAGAGACCTTACGAGCCTGCTGGAGTTTTCATGTCCACCCCCCTCCCCCACGACTTTCACTTGCACTTCGCCGCCGGAATGGTGGGTTGCCCCGACTGGCAGCACTTCACCGTCGAACGCCAGCCGGAGATTCTGCCGATGTTGCTGCTGTGGTCAGAGGATCAACCCGGCCTGTCGTTGCCCGTCGTCAGCCCGTGGCTGGTGGAGGCCAATTACGCGCCGCAGCTCGCCGAGGCCGAACGCGCCGCGCTCGAGCTGGCTGCGGGCGACGAGGTCGAATGGCTCTGCATCCTCAACGTCCAACCCGACGGCGTCATCAGCGCCAATCTGCTCGGCCCGCTCGCCTTCAACCGGCGCACCGGCGCGGCCTTGCAGGTCATCCAGGCGCACACCGGCTATTCGCCGGCCGTCGTCGTCGGTCAAGCCCACACGGAGGTGGCCCATGCTGGTGCTGACGCGGCGGCTTGAGGAAGGCATCGTCATCCAAATCCCCGGCAGCGCGGAGTCCATCACCGTCTCGGTGCTGGGCGTGGAGGGCGAGAAGGTCAAGCTCGGCATCGCCGCCCCGCGCGCGGTGACGGTGCTGCGTCGGGAATTGTGTGAAGCCGTCCGCGCGCAGAACCTGGCCGCGGCGAAACAGGTCGCGCCGCAGGCTTTGGCCAGCCTCAAACATCTGTTTCCGGCGAACGGCCACGGCCCGGCGTGACGCCGCACACGAAGCGCCGCGCCGCCGTTCGTTTGTATGCCGACTCGGAGATGAGCGACCACACCATCCTCGTACTCGACGATGACGAAGCGTTGTTGCTCGTGTTGACCAAACTCATCCGGCGCGAGGGCTATCGCACGCTGACCGCGACGCGCGCCGCCGAGGCCCTGAGCATCATGGAGCGCGAGCGGGTGGCCGTCGTCCTCAGCGACAACCTGTTGCCCGATCTGTCGGGCACCGAGTTTCTGCAGCAGGTGCGCCAGCGCTGGCCCGACACCATCCGGCTGATGCTCACCGGTTACGCCGATGCGCAGACCGCCGTCGCCGCCATCAACGACGGCCACGTCTACCGCTACATGACCAAACCGTGGAGCGCCGACGAGTTGCGGGCCGCCATCCGCGACAGCGTGCGCTTTTACGAACTCATCCGCGAGAACCAGCGGCTGTATCAATTGAGCGTCGGCCAAGCGCTGCAACTGCGCCGCCTGAACGACGAACTCGAGAAGAAGGTCGCCGCGCGCACCGCCGAGATCGAGGCCAAGAATCGCGCGCTCGAGGAGAACCTGCTCGATGTGATTCGGTTGTTGACCAGCGTGCAGGAGTTACGCAACGCCTCGATGGCGGGCCACGCGCAACGGATGGCGGAGGCCGCGCGCTGGCTGGCGCGTGAGCTCGGCGCGACCGAGGCCGAGCAGCGCGATATCGAACTGGCGGCCACGCTGCACGACATCGGCAAGCTCGGCCTGCCCGACCGCGTGCTGCAAAAGGATACGTTCTCGCTGGGCAAGGACGACCACGAGTTGATTCGCCAAAGCCCGCTGCTGGCCGAGGGCCTGCTGGCCACCGTGCCCCGTCTGCATGCGGTCGCCTGCCTCGTGCGCCATCAGGGCGAAGGGTGGAACGGGCGCGGTTATCCGGATGGGCTGGCCGGCGAGGCCATCCCGCTCGGCTCGCGCATCATCGCCGTGATTGCGGCCTACGAGAGCCACGGCGGCGAGCGGCAAGTTCTGGCGCAGGGCGAGGGCCATCGCTTCGACCCGACCGTGGTTCGCGAATTCTTCCGCTACCTCGAGGTGCGCCGCATCGCCGCGCAAGCGCGAACCGAGCTGCGCTTGTTGCCGCAAGAGTTGAAAGAGGGGATGACGCTGACGCGCGATTTATACACCGGGCGCGGCCTGCTGCTGGCGACCAGCGGCAAAGAAGTGGATCGCGCCACCCTCGACAAGATCCGCAACTTCCACAAAGTGGATCCCATCGACGGCAAAGTGTACGTTCACGTTTGATCCGCCTCACCCCGCCGGAAGACGTTGACGCAGCGGAGGCTGCCCTGGGTGAGGGTGAGCGCCGGACCTCTCATTCACTGTGTCCGCGGTCCCGGCGCGGCAGGTGTGGCCAACCTTCACACCGCCTTTACGCTGCCGGCCTCAACCGCCCCCCAACCTGCCCGATAACGCTCGTAACAGAACCTGCGCTCCCGCACAATCGAGCGCGCACCACCCGGAGGTGCTTATCGAGGTCAGCATACGCGTGTGCTCACCGACCGGCCGCCAGCGGCGGGCTTCTGGCGAACCGGCAGCAGTGATAGCCCCACCCGTTTCTTTCCAACCTGAGGGAAGGATCCCTCAACAGTTCACAGTATCACGGAGGATACTCCCATGGCCGCCAATGTAGACATGACCCGCATCGCGGGCAATATCGGTGCTCTCAACTCGCTGTACTCGCTGCAAAACATCAACAGCCAACTTGCCACCCACCAGGCTCGCCTGGCCACCGGCAAACGGCTGATGAGCGCGGCGGACGACCCGGCGGGCATGAGCATCGCCACCACTTTCGACATCCGCCGCCAGGGCATGAAGACCGCCCTGAGCGCCATCGGTGACGCCAAGAACCTGTTGGCCACGACCGAAGGCGGCTTGAAGAAAGTGGAAGACATCCTGGTGAAGATGCGCAACAAGGCGCTCGAAGCCCAGGGTGACACCATCGGCACGGCTGAGCGCCAGGCGATCCAGACTCAGCTGCGCTCGTATCGCGACGCCATTGACGACATCGTGGCGCAAACCCAGTGGAACGGCAACAACCTGCTGAACGGCAACAACACGTCCGGCTCAGCGGCCGCCACGGTTTCCCGCAGCTTCCTGACCGATGCCAACGGCGGGCTGAGCAGCTTCCAGTTCGCCGCCGGCACGACCACGGGCGCGGGCTACATCCAGACCAACCAGTCGTTCGCCAGCGGCTCCACCGGCACGGCGGGCAGCTACGCCGGCGCTTCCGGCGTCACCGGCCTGGCGCTGTACAACGAGAACCTCGACGTGGTGACCTCGGCCACGACCCGCTCGCAAGCCTTCAACGCGATTGACAACGCCGTCAACGTGGTGAAGCAGGGCGTGGCGCAGATCGGCGCGTTCACGGCGCAATTGACCTTCAAGGAAGAGGGTCTGATGGTCGCGCACGCCAACACCGAAGCGGCTTACAACCGCATCATGAATGCGAACATGGCCGAGGAGCAGGTCGAAGCCTCCAAGCTCACCATCCTGCAGCAAACGGCGACGGCGATGCTGGCGCAAGCCAACGCGGCCCCGCAGTTCCTGCTGTCACTCTTCCGGTAATCGGAACCGCAGCGACAGACGTAGGCCAGAGGGGCGCTCCGGCGCCCCTCTCCCACACTTAAGCGAGACACATCATGGAAGCCATCGGTCAACTCGATCCCTACTTCCGCAATCTGGTGCAAAACCTGATGGTGATCGAGCGCCAGCCGCTCGAACGGCTGACGACGGCGCGCGACACGCTCAACGTGCGGCGCGCGATCTACTCCGACCTCAGCGCTTCCCTGCGCGACTTCCAATCGCTGACCAGGGCCCTCCTCAGCACCGAGGCCGGCACGGCCATGAAGGCCGGGCGCAAGGTGAGCATCACCAATCTCGCCGCCAACACCACCGTGCTCACCGCCACGGTCACCGCCAGCGCCGCGGCCGGCTCGTACAGCCTCACCAACATCATCCGCGCCAAGGCCCATCGCACCGGCTCGGCGGTGATGAGCAGCGCCGATAGCGCCCTGGGCCGCACGGGCAATTTTTGGCTGGGTGGAACCGGGACGGCTTCGGCCTCCGTTGGCGCGAACAGCACGATCACGGGTGCCGGCAAAGCGGGCGTGGTCGCCGGGTTACGCGAGCTGGGCACGGGCGCGTACGCCGTCGAGACGCGTGACAATGCCGGCGTGCGCGAGTTTCGCGTGAAAGACGCGGATGGCCGTGTGCTGGCAATCGCGGATAAAACAAAAACCGACAACTCCGTCACGACCGGCTGGCAGGCTTACACGGCCGGTGAGACGTATGACACCAAACGGGGCCTCACCTTGACCTTCGGGTCTGGCACAGCCTCCACGACCAACGTCAATTACACCGCTGCAGGCGTAAACGTCGTTATGGAGGCCGGCGACTCGCTGATCTCCTTTGCGGCGAAAATCAACGCCGCCCAGCAGCCGGAGGGTCATGATTTGACCGCCGCCGTGGTCGGCCGGCAATTGACGCTCACGGCGGTGAACACCGGCACCACGCACAGCATGCTTTACACCGATCAGACCAGCAACGGCGGCTTTGGTTTGACCCAGTTGCAAGCGGCCGTCAACGCCAGCTTCAGAGTCAACGGCCTGACCCTGACACGCGCCAGCAACACCAACCTCACCGATGTGATTCACGGGGCCACGCTCAACCTGGCCGACGACGCCGAGGGCAAGACGGCGACGCTCAACATCAGCACCGATATGTCGGGCGCGCGCTCGGCCATTGATGCGTTTGTGAGCAAGTTCAACGCCGTCGTCAAGTACATCGACGAGAAGACGGCCATCACCTCGTCCACCCTCGGCACGGCGACGACCTACCGGCGCGGCGCGCTGGCCGATGACTCCAGCTTCGGCGAACTGCGCGGCAAGTTGTTCTCGCTCGGCATGTCAACCTTCAGCAACAGCGGCGCGTTTCAGACGCTGCGCCAGATCGGCCTGAGCATCAACGACAACCTCGAGCTGACGGTGGACGGGGGCAGGCTCGACGGCGCGCTGGCCAACAACTTCGACAGCGTCAAGGCCCTTTTCGACGGCGCGATGAGCCAGTTCGACACCACGCTGGCGCGCTTCACCGGTGTCACATCCGGCTACATGGATACGGCGCTCAAGTCGCTCGATACCCAGATCACCGACACGAACGGCGACATCGCCGACTTCGAACAGCGCGTGGAGGCGCGCGAGACGTTGTACGTCCAGCAATTTGGCGAGATGCAGGCACAGCTCTACCTGCTGCAATATCAGCAACAAACCTGGGCCGGCATCTATGGGAGCACTGCCCGTTTCGGTTAGTTCAGGCTGACCCGCCGCAAAGCGCATCCGGGCCGCCTGTGAAGTTCGGACAAGGATGTCCGATAACGAGTCACGGAGGATACGATGTCCAATACTACTCTCCCCTCCATCAGCATACGGTCAACGCTCAGCAGCGTGACCGGCTACCCGCGTCGTGGGCAGACGGGCCGGATCGCCGCCGATACCCCGGCGGTGAACACGCCGCCCAAAGCGGAATCCGCGCCGGCTGAGAAGGAAGCCCCGGCGGATTCGTTCCGCAACATCCGCCTGCAGTTCAAGATCGATCCGAAGACCAACGACGTCACGGTGTTGATGGTGGATGTCAATGCGCGCAAGGTCGTGCGCTCCATCCCGGCGGAAGAGTTGCAGCGGCTCGATCAGGGCGAACTGGTGCAGATGCTGGCGTAGCGCCGCCCGCTCCAACCCACCCGCGGAGGGCACCGCACCGGCCGCCTCGCTGTCAGACTGACACCGGGCGGCGCGCGCGTTTCGGCCCTCCGCGTTTTGCGTTTACGGGCGATTTCAGGCGGTCTTTATGCCCGCGCCGCGCCCCGCACCGATATCAATCTCAATACGAAAACACTGAAGGCGTGCAGCCCGGGCAAACGCTACGAGGAGCAGGCATAAACATGTACGGCACATATCGAAATCAGGCGTATAAGATGCAGGAAGTGATGGGGTCCAGCCCGCTGCGACTGGTGATCATGGCTTACGATGTGGCCATTCGCGCGTGCGAGGCCAAAGACCTCGGGCGAAGCTCGCAGGCCGTCAGCCTGTTGCGCGACTCGCTCAATTTCGATTATCCCGAGGCGTCGGTCGGTCTGTTCCGGCTCTACCAGTGGTGCCTGGACTGCCTGCGGCAGGGAGATTGGGACGGCGCGGCCAGGATCCTGCGCGAACTGCGCGAGGCCTGGGTGACGGTGGAGCGCCAACTGGCCCACGGCGTTGCTCGCCCCGCGCTGGCCGTGCCTGCCGGCGCCAACAGCCTGCCCGAAACTGCCTTCTCCTTTGCCGGCTGAGGGAGTGACGATGAATGAGCCAACCGCGGGCTATCCTCAACGCGACAAAGCCGGCCGCCAGCGTCCGCCCAGCCAGGAGCAGCGCATCCGGTGGGAACGCGATCAGAAAGATACCAACCGGATCGTGGTGACCGATGCGGTGACGGGGGTCGTCATCGCCATCGTCCGCAGCCTGTTCGATATCGGCCGCAAGTAAAGGCGGCGCATACTCTGAGGCGGTTCCGACACCGCCTCAGACTTGAGTCCTTTCACGTCGAATTTAGTCGCGCTTCACCTGCGCTTTACTGCGCCATCCCGGCCTCGTTGTTAGCATACGTTCAGGCAGAACGTGCTTAATGGCGATGCCGGGATGCTATGTTTCCTTCTGACTTCAACAACTCGATCACTTCGCCGCTGAACGGCAACACCGGTCTCAACGGGCTCGGCGCCGGCGGTAACGACCGCTATGGGCTGATGGGCGCGGCGAACTTCGAGTTCGTCATCATGCAGATCATGCTCCGGCTGTTGGATCGGCTGGAGAATCGCCTGAGCGCGCCCGCCACGTCCGGCCCGGCGGGTCAGGCCACGACGCCGCCAAACGCGCTCGATCTCCTCAACCCGCCACCTTACCCGCCCTACCTCGTCTACGCGCCGGCAACCGGTTCGTTTGCGGCGCAACAGGTGTACGCGCCCGTCGCTCCGCAGCCCGCCGGCAGCCTCCCGCCAATCACGGCGCCCGCGCCGGTCGCCTCACCATCCGGCGCCCTCCCCATCAGCGCCTTCCCCAAACCACCGGGCGACAACGGGCGCGGCATGCACTGGATCCCCACGGTCTCGCAGTCGCCCGAGGCGGTGGATCGCTTCGTCGGCGAGTTGCGGCGCATGAACATGAAGTGGGTGACGTTCCTCAACGACGGCAGCAACATCGGCGGCAACGATTACCTGGTGCGGCAACTGAAGGCCAACGGCATGGAGCCGGTGATGCGGGTGTACGTGCCGGGCCTGTCCGAGATCGGTGGCGACCTCGGCGCGATGGTGCGGCACTACAAGTCGCTGGGGGTCAATTACTTTCAACTCTACAACGAGCCCAATCATTCGGTGGAGAACGACGGGCAACACCCGGACGTCAATCGCTACCTGGATCGGTGGATACCGGCGGCGCGCACGGTGATCGAGAACGGCGGGCTGCCGGGCTTCGGTGCGCTCAGCCCCGGCGGCGAGTTCAAAGACACCGACTTCCTGGCGCAATCCATCGACGGGTTGAAGGCGCGCGGCCAGGCCGGCCTGCTCGACCGGGCCTGGCTCTCCATCCACAACTATCAGGGCGACCGGCCGGTGGGCGACACCGAGGGCTTCACCCGCTTCAAGGTTTACGCCGACCTCCTGCAACACAAGCTGGGCCGGCTGATGCCGATGATCGGCACCGAGGGTGGCACGTTCACCTCCGGTCCGGCGGATGAGCCGCGCCGCGTGCAACTGGTGACGGATGCGTACCGCTATATGAACAACCGCGAGCCGTACAACTTCGCGTACTCGTATTGGGTGGTCGCGAACGGGCAGGGCGGCGGGCACGACCCGGCCTGGGAATGGCAGGCGCTCTTCGGCAACGACGGCACCAGCCCATTAGTTGAGGCCCTCCAACAGTTGCCGGCTTGAAGGTCAGCAAGTTGAACGTTCAACCTTCAACCCCTAACTTGCGACGGAGAACCACATGAGTTTCTGGGATAGCTTACGGATCGGGGCCTCGGCCCTCAACGCACAGCGCCTGCGGCTGGATGTCATCAGCAACAACATCGCCAACGCCGAGACGACGCGGACGCAACAGGGCGGGCCGTACAAGCGGCAGGAGGTGGTGTTCAGCGCCGAGGGCGAGCAGCGGGCATTTCTGCCGCATTGGGTGCTGGCGCGGCGGAACTCGGCCGCCACGCCGGCCCTGCCGGTCGAAGGTGTGCAGGTCAATCGCATCCAGCAGGATGAGACCCCGGGCCAACGGGTGTACGACCCGACCCATCCGGATGCCGACGCCGAGGGCTACGTCGAGTATCCCAACGTCAACATCGTCACCGAGATGACGAACATGCTCTCGGCCACCCGCTCGTACGAGGCGGCGCTGGCCAGCATCGAGGCGACCAAACGCATGGCGCTGCGCGCGCTGGAGATTGGCCGAGGGTAATAGCGGCTATCGGTGATCGGTGATTGGCGCTGCGCCATTCACCAATCACCAGTGAGGCAACATGGCAATCAATCCGATCACCACCACACTCGGGCAGATCGGCGCGGCCGGGGCGAAGCCGCCGGCGCAAAACGCCGCCCAGCAGGTGACGCAGACGTTCAGCAACGCGCTCGATCAATTGAGTGAGACGCAGAACGCCAGCGACAGCCTCATCACCAGGCTGGCCGCCGGCGAGAACGTGGAACTGCATCAAGTGATGATCGCCGCCGAGCAGACCGACATCAACTTTCGCATCGCGCTGGCGATGCGCGACAAGCTGGTCGAGGCGTATCAGGACGTGATGCGGATGCAGGTATAGGGATTTTCGATTTGTGATTTGTGATTTGTGATTTCTGATTGCGGAACAGGAAGCATCGCGGCAATATCAATCAGAAATCAACGGTCAACAACCAGCAATGAACAATACTCTGTCTACGTTGCGTGAACAGTTCCTGGCTTTCTGGGGCCGGCAGAGCCGCGTGCAGCAGGGCGCGCTGCTGGGGCTGGTCGTCGCCGGCCTGGCGGCGATCGTCGCCTTTGTGTCGTGGGCCAATACCCCGACGTACGCCGTGGCCTTCAGCGGGTTGAGCGAGGCAGATGCCGGCCAGATCGTGCAGAAGCTGCAGGAGCAGAACGTCGCCTACCAGCTCAAGGACGGCAGCACCATCCTCGTGCAGACCAATCAGGTGTATGAGGTGCGGCTGAGCATGGCGCGCGAGGGTCTGCCGCAGAGCAGCAACGTAGGCTATGAACTCTTCAGCGGCACCACCCTCGGCATGACGGAGTTCACGCAGCGCGTCAACTATCAGCGCGCGCTGGAGGGAGAACTGGAACGCACCATCGGCAGCCTGAGCGCCATCGATTCGGTGCGGGTGCACATCGTCACCCCGGAGAAGACCCTGCTGGCCAGCGATCAACAGCCCACCACGGCCTCGATCACCCTCGACCTCAAAGGGTCGCAGCAACTCGACCCCACCCAGATCCGCGCCATCACCCACCTCGTCGCCGCCAGCGTCGAGGGCCTGAAATCCGAACACGTCGTCATCGTGGATGTGGATGGTCACCTGCTGGCCACCGGTGATCCGCAGGCCGATGAGCTGATGGGCGCCGAGCAAAGCGAAAAACGTCGCCAGGCCGAGGCGGCGCAGGCCCAGCTCATCGAAACGAGGGTGCACAATCTGCTTGAGACGGTGCTCGGGCCGAACAAATCCGTCGTCAAGGCCAGCGTGCAACTCGACTGGCGGCAACGCAACATCGTCACTCAAGCCGTCCAGCCGGACCCCGACGCCATCCGCAGCGTGCAGACGCTGACCGAGACGTACGACGCCAACGGCCTCCCGGTCGGCGGCATCCCCGGCGCGCTCAGCAATGTGCCGCCCATCACCAGCACCACGACCGTGAGCGATACCGCCTCCGGTTACTACCTGCGCCAGGAGAACACCACCAACTTCGAGATGACGCAGGTCGAGTCGCAGGAGGTCATCGCGCCCGGCGAGGTCGAGCGCATCACGCTCTCGGTGATGGTGGACGGCATCAGCGACACGGCCAAATTGCTCAGCCTCACCAACGTCATCTCCACGGCGGCCGGCATCAACGCGGCGCGCGGCGACACCCTCGCCGTCGAGGCCTATGAGTTCGACCGCACCTTCACCGACGCGCGGGCCGCCGAGGCGCAGAGCGAGCAGTGGCTCGACCTCGCGCTGCAGATCGGCGCGGTGGTCGGTGCAGCCGCCGTCCTCATCGGCTTGTTGATCTTTGTGCAGCGACAGTTGAACCGGCTGCGGCTGGCCTCCGCCGAGGCGTGGATGCCGATCCTGCAAACGGCCGGCGCGCTGGCCGCGGGGGCCGGTGTGGCCGGGTTGCCGGCCGGCTCGCCGGCCGCGCTGGCGCAAGCCCTGGTGCACTCCGGCCCGGCGATGGATGAATCGATCTCCGTTGAAGACCGCAAGATCGAAGAGGTGCTGGTGGGCATGGCCGAGGAAAACCCGCGGATGGTGGCGGAGATCATCCGCATCTGGCTGAACGAGGACAAGCCGTGAACGACAAGGCCGCAGCGAGCGCCCCGCCCGCGCAGCCCGCCAGCCCGACGGGCCTGCAGAAAGCCGCCGCGCTGCTGGTCACCCTCGGCGTTGATCGGTCGTCGTCGGTGCTGCAAAACCTCGGCGAAGTGGATTTGGAGCGCGTGCTGCTCGCCATCAGCGAGGCGGGCGCCGTGCCGGCCGGAACGCGCTACGGCGTTTTGCGCGAGGCGCACGAACTCGTCGCGGTCGGCGCGGGCATGAGGGCGGGTGGCATCGAATACACCCGGCAACTGCTCGCCCGCGCCGTGGGCCCGCGCCAGGCCGCCGAAATCCTCGAACGGCTGGCCGCGCACAAGCAACGCTCGTCGTTCGAAATCCTGCGCTCGGCTGACCCGGCCCAGGTCGGCAACCTCCTCAGCGACGAACATCCCCAGACAATCGCCGTGGTGCTGTCGTATCTCGATGCCAGGCAGGCCGCGGCCATCCTCAGCAACATGTCCGCCGAGTTGCAGGCCGATGTCACGCTGCGGCTGGCGCAGATGGATCGCATTCCCCCGCAAGTCGTGGAGCAAGTGGAAAAGGGGTTGAAGCGCAAACTCTCCGGCCTGTTGAGCGAGGCGGATTACGAGGCCACCGGCGGGGTGAGCTTTTTGGTCAAGGTCCTCAATCAGGTGGACCGTGGCGTGCAGAAGACGATCCTCGAGACGATTGAAGGCAACAACCCCACTCTGGCCGACGAAGTGCGCGCCAGCCTGTTCACCTTCGACGATCTGGTGAAGCTGGACGACAAGGGCATCCAGCGCGTGTTGCGCGACGTGAACAAGAACGATCTGGTGCTGGCGATGAAGGGCGCGCCGGATAAATTGAAAGAGATGATCCTGCGCAACATGTCGGAGCGCGCGCGCGAAACGCTGAAGGAAGAGCTGGCCATCCTGGGCCCGCAGCTGGCCAGGAACGTACACGCCGCGCAGCGCCGGATCGTGGACATCGTGCGCAACCTCGAGGCCAGCGAAGAGATCATCATCAGCGGCGGAGGCGGCGGCAGTGATTTCATCTAGCCGGATCATCAAAGCCACGCGCCTGCCGGGCGAGCCGGCCGCGGCGCCGGTCGAGGTCATCCCTAACAGCGGCCCGTCCGCCTCCGAGCCGGGCACCGGCCCGTTTACGATCGAGGCGGCGCAACAGGCGATGCTGGCCGAGGCCATCACGCACAGCCAGCAACTCCTCGAGCAGGCTCGCGCCGAGGCGGCCGAGCTGGTGCGGGCCGCTCAGGCCCGGAGCGCCGAGGTCAACGCTCAGGCGCGCCAGGCCGGGCTGGAGGCCGCCGAAGCCGAGACCTCGCACATGCTCATCACCGCCCAGGGTGTGCTGGATGAGATGACGGCGTGGCGGCGCACCCTGCTCGAGGCGCAGCGCGACTTTGTGCTCGAACTGGTGGCCGAAGCGGCGCGGGTCATCTTCGGCGCAGGGTTCGCGCTCCAGCCCGAAGCGCTGGCCAGGGCTTTCACGCAGGCGCTGGCCGAGGCCAAACCGCTCGGCGACCTGCGCGTCCACCTCCATCCCGATGACGCCACGCTGCTCGGCCCGCACTGGCCCGAACAACAATCCGCCCGGTTGGGCCAGAAGTTCGAGCTCGTGCCCGACCTGCACATCCGCCGGGGTGGTTGTTTGGTGCAGGGTGAGCACGGGGTTGTGGATGCCCGCATCGAGACGCAACTGCAAACCGCGATGGAGGCCCTGCACGGAGTCGAGCCAAACACCGGCCAACCGTAAGCCGTGAACGCCTGGCCAGCGACCGTTCACTCTCGCACATGACTCTCACCCTCGACCCCTCCCCCTACCTCGCCGCGCTGCGCAACGCCAAGACCGTGCGTCTGGCCGGGCGGGTCGCGCAAGTCGTCGGGCTGACGATCGAGGCGCGCGGGCTGGATTCGCAGGTCGGCGAGGTGTGTGAGATTCGGCCCAACGGCCACGCGCCGCTGCAATCGGAGGTGGTGGGGTTTCGGGATGGGCGCACGCTGCTCATGCCGCTCGGTGAAATGCACGGCATCCAGCCGGGGAGCGCCGTCTACCCGATGCGCTCCGCCTTCCGCGCGCCGGTCGGCCACGGCCTGTTGGGCCGCATCCTCGATGGGTTGGGCCGCCCGATGGATGGGCGCGGCCCGTTGCTCGCGAGCGGCAGCGCCCCGATCTACAACGCCGCCCCTCACCCGCTGCACCGCCGCCCCATCAGCGAGCCGCTGGTGACCGGCGTGCGGGCGATTGACGGCCTGCTCACGGCGGGCAAGGGCCAGCGCCTGGGCATCTTCGCCGGCAGCGGCGTGGGCAAGAGCACGCTCATGGGCGCGCTGGCCCGCAGCTCCAACGCCGATATCGCCGTCATCGCCCTCATCGGCGAGCGCGGGCGCGAGGTGCAGGAATTCGTCGAGCGTGACCTGGGCAAGGCCGGCCTGGCGCGGTCGGTCGTCGTGGTCTCGACCTCGGATCAACCCGCGCTGGTACGGCTCAAGGCCGCGTGGGTGGCGACCACCATCGCCGAGTATTTCCGCGACCGCGAGGGGCTGGATGTGACCTTTATGATGGATTCGGTCACGCGCTTTGCGATGGCGCAGCGCGAGATCGGCCTGGCCATCGGCGAGCCGCCGGCCAGCAAGGGCTACACGCCCTCGGTGTTCGCGCTGCTCCCCAAGTTGATGGAGCGCGCCGGCACGAGTGAAACCGGATCCATCACCGGCTTCTACACCGTGCTGGTCGAGGGCGACGACTTCAACGAGCCGATCTGCGACGCGGCGCGCGGCATCCTCGACGGGCACATCATGCTCAGCCGCGACCTGGCCGCCCGCAACCACTATCCGGCCATCGATGTATTGCAGAGCGTCAGCCGGGTGATGGGCGCGGTCACAAACAAGGAACACCGCGACCGCGCCGCGCTGGCCCGCAAGCTATTGGCCACCTACGAAAAGGCGCGTGATTTGGTGAACATCGGCGCCTACGCCCCCGGCTCCGACGCGGAGATTGATGCCGCGTTGTCGGCCCTGCCCGCCCTGCTCCGCTTTCTGCAGCAGGGGGTGGAGTTCTCCCCGTTCGAAGACACATTGCAGTTGCTGGCCGACATCCATCCGGTCCTGGCCTAGCCGCCAATTCGACCCGCGGTTCTCAAAACACAACCTAAACCAAGACTACGGGTTTTTTACGCCGGATTTAATCAGCCTTTACGGACACCGAACTCAAGTGGGAGTAAATTGCAGTCCGTAACGGGCCGAGGGTAACACTGGTACGAAAGTTGCTCCCCAGACCGGCGGGTGCGTGACACGGTGTCCGCACCCAGTCCACCCCACAACCGTCAGAGACGGGCATAGACTTGGAGGGCCACCATGCCGCCGGAATTTTCGCTCCAACCGCTTTTGAACTACCGCCACAACAGAGTCGAGGCGATGGAAATCCAGCTCGCCCGGCTGATTGTCGAACACCGGCAGGCGTACAACATGCGCCAGGCCCTGCAGCAGGGCCGCCATGAACTGCTGGAGGATATGCGCCTCGAGAAGAAGAAGACCGGCCCGCTCGACCTCAACGCGCTGACGCAACTGACGCACAACCTCAAGATGCTTGACCGCCGCATCTCCGAGCAGGATGACAAGGTGGCCGCCCTCCAACACCAGATCGAGGACCAGCGCGTGCAACTAGTGGAGGCCAAACAGGAAGAGGAGTCGCTCGTCATCCTGCGCCGCAAGGAACTCGACCGCTTCAACGCCGAACTCAATCGTCGCGAGAACGCTCAGCGCGATGACCTCTACATCGCCCGCGCCTACCATCAGCACCTGAGTGAGGCGGCCGTTCAGTAAACACCGTATTCGGAACGTGACAAAACGAAGGGCCTCCCCGCCCTTCGTTTTTTTTGTGGTGGGCGTGGCCGGTGTGGCCCGCCGTAAACCCTCCGGCCCCAACCTTTACGGCCTTTTCGCGCGCCCTTTACTGCCGGCGCCTCAAGTTTCTGCCACAATCCCAGGCGATGTTGAACAACGGCGTCGCCTGGCCGCTCATCCTCTTCCGGCTGATCGAGAAACTCCTCGACCGGCTGCCGGCCGAGGCCGCCTCCGCACCGGCCTCGGCTGATAGCGCCACCCCTCCGGTGCTCAGCCGGCCCGCCGGCGACTTCGAGCAACTTATCCGGCAGGCCTCCGCCCGCCACGGGGTGGATGCGCGCCTGGTGAAGGCCGTCATCCAGGCCGAGAGCAACTTCAACCCGGGGGCCGTGTCGCGCTCCGGCGCGCAGGGGCTGATGCAGCTCATGCCGGCCACCGCCGATTGGCTCGGCGTGCACAACGCCTTCGATCCGGCGCAGAACATCGACGGCGGGGTGCGCTTCCTGAAAATCCTGCTCGACCGCTACGGGGGCAACCTGGAGAAAGCCGTCGCGGCCTACAACGCCGGGCCGGGCAATGTGGATAAGTACGGCGGCATCCCGCCTTTTCGCGAGACGCAGATCTATGTGCCGCGCGTGCTGAATTACATGAACGAGTGGAGCGCCTAACCGGAAAGCAGAAGGCAGAACGCGACTGCCTTCGGCCCGCAAGCCTATGACAGACCCGATCTTCAACGACGCCGCGATGCGCAAGGCGCAGACCGCCCTCGATGGGCTGGCGCTGCGACAGCAGGTGATCGGCCGCAACCTGGCGAATGTGGATACGCCGGACTACGTCGCGCAGCAGGTCACTTTCGAGGACGCCATGCAACGCGCCGAGACGCGCCCCGGCGGGGTGAGGCTGGCGACGACCCACGCGCGCCATCTGCCGATGAACCATCGGGCCGCCGAGGTCGTGCAGATGAGCAATCGCGACGGCAACAGCCTGCGCGCCGACGGCAACAACGTCAACGTGGATCAGGAGCTTACGCAGATGGCGGAGACCGGCATCCGCTATCAGGCGCTATCTCAACTCATCAGCAAGAAATTGCTCCTGCTGAAATCCATCGCTACCGGGAGGTAACTTGCCCATGATTGATGTGATTGGAGTGCCGGCCACCCCGGCACCGGCCGAGGCACGGACGACCTCGACCGAGACACAGGCCACCGCCTCGTTCGGCGAGGTGCTGGCGCAGGCGCAGGTGGAGCTGCCGGCCGAGGCCGAACTGGTTCCGACCGAGGCCGAACAGGCGCTGGCCGCGACGACGCTGATGCTGGCGCTGGCTACGGTGACGGTCGAACCGGCTGCGGAGTTGCCCGAGGGCGACCAGGCCGCGCCGGCTCTGACTGCAGCGACGGCTGCGCCCTACCCTGCGGCGCAATCAGCCGTTGCGCCAACGCCGGCCGAACTGCCCGCCGCCGCTGACGGCGTGGAGCCGGCGCACAGTGAACGAGCTGATCAGCCTGAGAAGAAGGCTGCGATCCCGTTCGGGGCGTTGCTCGGTGAAGGTGCGCCCGCCGCATCGGCGGAGGTGCCGCCGGCCGGGGTGAGCGCGCCGCAAGCCGACGCAGCGCTCGCGCCGACCGCGTCGCAACCGGCCGCAGGAGGAGTCGCGGTGAGCGGTCGCGAGCCGCCGCCCAGAGCGACCCCGGTCGTTGAGCGTGAGCGCGCTGCTGTTGCGCCGGCCATCATCCACACCGCGCCACACACACCCACCCCCGAGCCGGCCCGCCTGGCGGAAGCTCAACTCAATACCTCGCCCCGCGTGGGCGCCGAGGTCGTCTGGCCGCAGATCGTCGGTCAGGTCGAGACGTTGCTGCGCAGCGGCGAAAGCTCGATGCGGGTGCAACTCCAGCCCGAGTCGCTGGGCCGCATCGAACTGCAGGTCACCGCGAACGCCTCGGGGATGCACGTCCGCATCACCACTGACCTGCCGCTGACGGGCGGTCTGATCGAGCGCCACCTGCCCGATCTGCGCGACGCGCTCACGCAGTCGGGCCTCACCGTCTCGGGGCTGAGCGTCAACGTCGGCGGTGACGGCGCGGAGGCGCAGCGCCAGCCCAACCCATTCGCGGGGCAGCCGCGACCGTTGGCCGGGCGGTTCCCGGCTGAGGTCGAGAACGATGGTTCACTGAGCGCCGAGATGCTGCGCGTGCCCGCGCGCCCCGCCTCCGGCTCGCAAGTGGACTTTCGAATCTGAGGTACAGCGATGACGACCAGTGCCCTCATCTCCCAGCTTGGCCTCGATACCGGCCGGGCCTACCGCCGCGATACCAGCGGCCCGAACGCCTTCAGCAGCGATGCCTTCATGCAATTGTTGCTGGCCCAACTCCGCAATCAGAACCCGCTCGACCCGGTGCAGGATAAGGAGTTCATGGGTCAGGTGACGCAGTTGAATTCGCTGCAGGAGTTGCAGAAGATGACGACGATGTTTCAGACCTTTGCCAGGACCAACAACCTGTCGCAGGCCGCCGCCCTCATCGGCAAAACGGTGGAGGCGCGTTTGCCCGACGGCAAGACCGAGACCGGCGTCGTCAGCGGTGTCACCCTCAACGGGGCGGATGCGGTGGTGCACATCGGCAGCAAGACGGTGCCGTACGCCAGCATTACGAGCATCCGCGCGCTGTAGGGTTGCGCGACCCGGAGGCCTCCATGACCGACAACGTTCGACTGAATGGCAGCAACGGCGCTTCGCTCAACCCGGGCGCGGCGGCACGCAAACCAACGGCGGCCAGCGCAGTCGCGTTTGGCAGCGCGCTCGAAGCGGCGCAACTCAAGTTCAGCACCCACGCTCAGAAGCGCCTCGAGGCGCGCGACATCAGCCTCAGCGATGATGGGCTGGCGCGCCTCAGCCTGGCCGTCGAAAACGCCGCTCAACGCGGGGGCCGCCACTCGCTGGTGCTGATGGATGACCTGGCCTTCATCGTCAACGTGCCCAACCGCACGGTGGTGACGGCGATCGCTCAGCAGAGCCGCGGCGCGGGCGTCTTCACGCAGATTGACAGCGTTGTGCTGGCGGACAGGAAGTTAGACAACGGTCGCGAGTAACCAGTGACCAGTATCCAGTATCCAGTATCCAGTATTCAGTATTCAGTATTCAGAATTCACTGACAGGCCGGCCCTCCTGGAGGAAGCCTGTCCAACACAGGAGATACGACCATGCTTCGCTCAATGTTTACGTCCATCGGTTCACTCACGCTCCATCAATCGTATATGGATGTGGTGGCCAACAACCTCGCCAACGTGAATACCCCGGGCTTCAAGGGCAGCCGGGTGACGTTCATGGATCAGATTTCGCAGATGATGTCGGTCGGCGCCGGGCCGTCGGCGGCCCTGGGCGGCATCAACCCGACCCAGATCGGCCTCGGCGTGCGGATGGGGGCGGTGACGACCGGCTTCACGCAGGGCGCGATGCAGAGCACCGGCCGCGTGACCGATGTGGCGCTGCAGGGCGACGGCTTCTTCATCTATCGCCAGGGCGCGGCCAACCTGTACTCGCGCGACGGCGCGCTCTCAATCGACTCGGATGGCTATCTCGTCAACGCCGCGACCGGTATGCGCATCCAGGGCTGGCAGGCCACCACGACCAGCGGCTCACCGACCGTGAACACCGGCGGCCCGATAGGCGACATCCGCATTCCGATCAATAGCACGCTGGCGCGCGCCACCACGACCGCCACCCTGCGCGGCAACCTGGACTCGACCACAGCCAACGGCGGCACCTTCACCTCGACGCTGGGCGTGTACGACTCGCTCGGCGTGCTGCAGGGCGTGAACGTGACCTTCACCCGGACCGGCCCGGGCGCGTGGAACTGGGCGGCGACCTCCGGCTCGCCGGCAGCGAACGTCGGCAGCGGCACGGTGAGCTTCGACAGCAGCGGCCAGTTCACCGGCAGCAGCGGCAGCATCAGCATCCCCGGCGCGAACGGGGCGGCCACCACCAACGTCGCGCTCGACTTCGCCGGCTTCACCCAACTGGCCACACCGAGTGACGCCGCCGTCTCCAACCAGGACGGCGTGCCAGCCGGCAGCCTGACGGGCTTCAGCGTCGTGACCAATACCGGCGAGATCTTCGGCGTGTATTCGAACGGCTTGCAGCAACTCATCGGCCAGGTGGCGATTGCGAACTTCGTCAATCCCTCCGGCCTGGAGCATGCCGGGCAGAACACGTTCCGCATCGGGCTGAACTCGGGCACCGCGCAGGTCGGCGCGGCGGGCACCGGCGGGCGCGGGCAGGTGCTCAACGGTTACCTCGAGGCCTCGAACGTGGATATGGCTCAGGAGTTCACCAACATGATCCTGGCGCAACGCGGCTTTCAGGCCTCGTCGCGCGTCATCACCACCTCCGATGAGATGTTGCAGGAACTGGTGAACCTGAAACGCTAAGCAGGTTGAAGGCTCAAGGTTAGCAGGTTGAAGGTTGCCATACCGCAACCTTCAACCTGCAACCCGTAACGGTGATGTTCCCCGGCCCGCTGCCCACGCCGATCGTTCAACGCCCGGAGGACTCGTGGGCGTTGCGGATCAACCAGCGCCTGTCGGCCCAGGTGCTGGAGATCGCCAACGAACACGTGAAACTCCTCGTGGAAGGTGTGCCGGTGGTCGCCCGGTTGACGTCGCCCGAGCAGGCCGCACAACTGGCGGAGCGACGCCTGGCGCAATTCATCGTGCGCGGCGCGGATGAAAAGACCCTTACACTTCAGATCGCGCCCGCACCGTCGAGCGAACCGGCGCCGGAATCGGGGACGAACCACCTCGTCAGCCGGTTGCTGACCAAACTCAATCTGCCGTTGACCGACGGCAACGCGCACATCGCGCTGGCCCTCATGAAACAGCGCTTGCCGGTGACGGCTGAAGCCGTGACCGAGTTGGCGCGGGCCTTGCAGGCCCTGGGGCGCACGGGCGCCGCCGAGGCGGAAGTGGCTGCGAGGCTTAAGGCCGCCGGGTTACCTCTCGGCCCCGGCGCGCTCGAGCTGGTGGCCACGGTTTCGCCCAAACTCGGCGAGGCCGCGCGCGATCTCGAAGCGCAACTGAGGGCGCTGGCCCGCACGCCGCTCCCGCCCCAGCTTGCCGAACGGGTGAAGGCCGCGCTCGCGACGCTGGATCAATTGAAACTCGATTGGTCAGCGCCGCCGAAAGAGATGGCGCAACAGTTGCAGCGGATCATGGCCGCGTTCGGCCGACCCATCGAACAACAACTCGCGCGGGCGAACGCCACGCCCAACGCGCTGCTCGCACTCGCGCAACTCCGCGCCGATCTCGCGCAGCTCTCGCCGCGCACGCCCAGCCTCGAGCGCGCCCTGCACGGACTCGATCGCCTCATCGAAAGCGCGCGGGTCAATCAGTTCGTCAACTTGCCGCCAACGCCAGCGCCGGTGACGGCCGAAGGGCGCTGGCTCAACGTTCATGTGCCGCTGGCCGGGCCGGCGCCGGCCAACGACCTCAGCCTCCGCATCGCCCATGCGCCCGAGGGGGCAGCTACCGCCATTGACCCGGCCCACACCCGGATCGTGTTGCACATCGCTCTGGCGGAGGGGCAGGCGCTCGAAGTTGATCTCTCGGTGGTCGAGCGACAGATCGGGGCGCGGGTGCGCGCAGGTGATGCCGAACTGGCGGCCTGCGCGGAGGCCGAGTTGCCTGCGCTCGCCGGGGGGATCGAGTCAATCGGTTATGTGCTGAAGACGGCGCGGGTGGAGGTGGGCGAGATGGTGAAGCCGGCGCCGAGCGTGTTGGCCGGTGTGAGCCTGGAGGCGTAAGGCGGGCCGCATGCGTTACTCGACCACGCGCATTCAGGCTGACAGCCAACGACCGCGCGCGGTGGCGTTGGGCTATGATGCCGCACACGATGCCGCGCCGAGGGTGCTGGCCACCGGTCAGGGCCGCCTCGCCGAGCAGATCATTGCGACGGCGCGCGCCAACGGCATCCCCATCCGCGATGACCCGGTGCTGGCCGCCGCCCTCGCCACCCTCGAACTCGATACCGTCATCCCGCCGGAGTTGTATGCAGTCGTGGCCGAGGTGCTGGCCTACGTCTATCGCGTCAAACAGAAGCAGGCGGGCCGCTGACGGCCTCAGACCACCAGCTTCTTCCGATAGACCTCGGGCACGAAAGCCAGCATCATATCCCACGGCTCGCCGGAGGCGGGTCGGCTGAACTTCCACACGCCGCCGGGCGGCACCGGGTTGTTCCGGTCGAAGGTGCGCTTGAAGTAGGCGAGCGTATCCTTCGGCAGCCCCAACTCATCGAGGAAGAAACCGATCGGGCCGCCGTGGGTGACCAGCGCAATCGGGCCGGATTGCAGGCTGAGGGCGATCATCCGTTCCCACGTCGGCCAGAAGCGCGCCCGGATGTGCTCGGCCTTTTCGTCGGGCCGCCACTCCGCGAGGCTATCCTCAACCTGCACCGGAACTTCGGCCACGCCGGCTGCGATCACCGCGGTGCGATGGGCGCGCTCGAGCGGGCTGGCGAAGGCCCGCACCACGCCGGCCTGGCGCAGAAAGCGGCCCAACTGCGCGGCTTCGTCCTCGCCCTGCGGCACGAGCGGCGGCCCCGGCGGTATGTGATAGGGCAGATCGGTGCGGCTCCAATCGGGGGTGGCGTGCCGCGCGAGATAGAGGGTGGGTTGAGTAACGTCCATAATGCGGGCCATCATAGCGGATTCGGCGAGTGGTGTCGCCCCGCCAAAATAGCTATGAGGGTCGCCCCGGCGAGTGCGCTCGCAGATTCGCTCAACGCCCCCGCTACGAATTCGTCGTTTGAGGCCGCCTGCCCTTCGGCCCGGGCCGCCGCCGGCGCCCTGGCGCGCTATGTGGCCCGGGGCGGCCCTTCATTGACCGCCCGGCTGATAGGCGCCCTGGACTCCAAACAAGCACGGATAGACAACAAAGCAGCCCGCTGCCTAACGAGTCATTAGCAGTTGGTTGAGCAGACCTGGATGCGCAGGATTGAGTTTCCGCGATGACAAGTCGGGCAGTTTTGACCTCGACGCTGCCAAAGGTGTTGGCCGACCCGGAACGCTTGCACCACGTCTTACAGGCCATCGCCGTCGCGGTGCTGTGGATTTACGACATCGGCGCACAGGTGCTCCGCGCCGAGGAACGCCAGGAAATTGACCCAGCTTACAGGCGTCAGTTGAGCGTCTTCCTAATCGGTTGGCGCAAATTGCACCGTTGGATCAGTTGTCAAGGTTCTGCCCTGCCCAACTTGAATTTGCGGCTCAGCCCATTCCGGCTCGCCCCGGCTTGGCGAAAGTGTTAGCTACTCAGGGCCTGGCTCTACAATCGAACAGTCACACCCAACTCGTTCTTCGTCGACAGTACAAGCCGGTCATACTATCTGTCAATCGCCCCATGCCTCTCATGCAACGCGTGTGCACAGTCAATGAAAGTTCCGGCAATTCGCCCTCACCCCTGCCCTCGCCCTCCGGGAGAGGCGGACGCGCCTGGCACTTTCGAGTCCGCTCCCCTCTCCCAGCGGGAGAGGGGAGCGGGAGAGCCGAACAGCTTTGCGCACGCCCTGGCCTCTCACGGCCCCAGCGCAAACTCATGCTCGCGCAGTTCCGTTGCGCCGGGCCTCGGCGCGCCGGTGAAGTCATAGACTCGCCACATCGCCGCGCCGCTCAACGGCGCGCCATTGCCCGCCGGTAGATACACCAGCGATTGTGACGGCGCGACCACGCGCACGCCCCGCTCGCTCGCAAAATACCCCGCCCAATCGGAGACACGCATGGCCAACGGATCGGCCGGTAGCCGCGTGACGGATTGCGTCGCGCCGGGCGCGATCTCGTCCAGCACCGCCTCGGTGGCATACACGTGCCCGCCGGCTTCGGCCCAGGCGCTCAAGCGCTGTGTGTCCTCGGCGCTGATGGTCTCCGGCGACGGATCGAGCACAACGACTACGCCAAATCCCGCCAGGCTGCGGGGCAGTGCGTTGAGGAAGACGGTGCGCGTGGCCTGGCGCGTCAGCGGGAGCAAAGCATCAAAGTCGAGGGCGCTGTCGCTCACGGCGCTGCGCGTCGTGCCGAGGTGGCGGTGCGCGAGCGATTGCGACAGGTAGACGACGACGGCGGCCTGTCCGCCCGGCCCCGCCATGAGGCCGCGCCAATCGGCGAACGACTCGCTCACGCGGGCGAACATCGCCTCGCGGTCATACGGCGCAGGGTCGGCGTCGCCGTACAGCCCCTGTTCGCGAACGTTGTAATTCCACACCGCCAGCCCGCGCAGGCCCCCGCCGGTCGAGCGCGCGGCCAGCGTCAACAGATAGCCGTTGGCCACCGCATCGCTCACCCCGCCGGGGTTCGAACTCCCATAGCCCGCCAGTCCCCAGCGATTGCCCGCGCTCCACAGCCAGAACTCTCGCTCGTGCTGCTGCGAGAGGTAGCCGAGGGTGCGCGTGAACAACGCCAGCGAGCCGACCTCGGCCTCGGTCAACGGCTCCCAGGGCAGATAGTCGTGCACGTACGCATCGAAGGCCGGCACGAAGTTACGCGGCGGGTCGCGGAAGAGCGCCTCGACGTTGGGCATGCCGTAGCTCCAGCGCCCCTGCGAGCCGCAGAACGACATCGTCACCGGCAGGTCGGGCGCGAGGTCGAGCCATTGCTGCGCGCTCCAGACGGCGTAATCCACAATGACGTTATCCTGAAACGCGCCGAGTTGCTGCGCGCCGGCCTCGGCGAAACCGAGTCCGGTTCGCGCGCGCAGCTCGGCCTCGGCGGGTTGCGAGTAGTCGCCGCCGAGCGGTTCGTCGGCCAGGTTGAGCATCATGATCACATCGCGATACGGCCCGACGAATTCGGCGCGCACCCACTCGTAATACGCGCGGATGTCGCGCCGATACTCCGCCGAGTAGGGCGAGGCGCTGATGCCGCCGTTGAACAAGTTGAGCCACTGGCCGGCCGCGTCGTGGCGCAGCAACTGCGGCTGCCGGTCGTTCCATGCCTGGCCCATGTGGATTTGATAGCCGATGGGAAGGACGACGGGCAGCGCCACCGCCCGCGCGGCGCGCAACATCCGGCGCTGCGACTCGAGGATGGCCAGCGCGGCCTCGTCGCCCGCCTGCGCCGCTGCCCATACGGCATAACTCAGCCCCGGCTCGTTCTTGGTCGCGCTCACCTCGCCCGGGTTGTTGTGCCCGATCCACGCAACGTTCGCGCCGGCGTCCTTCATCCGCCGCAGAGTCGCCTCCATCTGCGCCTGCGTTTCATCGGGATAAGCGAACACGGCCCAACCGGCGTAGTAGCTTTCGGCGGAGGGCGGCGCGGCGGGAGTGAATTGTGGAACAGGAGTCGCGGTCGGCGGAGGGGGCGGGTCGGTATTGAGCGACGCGGCGGCTGTGGGCGAGGGCAGCGGCGTGGGTGAGGCGGCGGGCGTCGGCGTGCTACACGCGGCTAGCGCCAGGCACAACCCACCCAGGATGAAGTTGTGTTTGCGAGAGGGCATCGCGCCAATTGTAGCGTCAGTTCAACGCCAGGCAGCAGGCGCGCCGCTCGAAGACGACGGTGCCGCGACTCGACCCATCGACAAAGTAGAATTGACCGGCGGCGAGTGGGCCGACGCGGTGCTGCGGCACCAGCGGAACGAACTCGGCCCAGCCGCGCCGCTTGTGCCAATCCACCACCGTGCGCGCTGAATCGCCGGTGATGAAGTGCTCGTCCAGCGTCAGGCAATGGCCGAGCGCGGTGACTGTGAGCCGCACCCCGCCGAGCGCACCGGCCACCGTGACGTTCGGATACCGGGCGACCCGTTGCCACATCAACCAGAGCACGAGCGTCGCGAGGCACAGGCATAGCGCAGCGATGACGGGCAACCCGACGAACAACAGGCGACGCACGGACGCCCGGTCTCTGGCCAGGGGCGACTCACGCTCCGTCATGATTGCGTCGCCAGCACGGCCACCGGCCGGTCGGCGCGCAGGGCCATGCAGTGGACGCCCTGCACCACGCCCTCCTTGGCCGGGACCTCGGTGGCTTTGAAGCGGATGATCTTGCTGAGGCGCGAGAGGATGACGAGGTCGGCCCCATCGCCGACGGTCACCGCGCCGACGAGGTCGTCGGTCTTCATCGCCATTTTGCCGCCCGCCCCCGGCGCCTTGTTGGCGTTGAAGCCCCTCATCAGGCGGAGGGTGCCTTTGCCGTCCGCGCCGAGCAGGAAGACGCCGCTCGCGTCGCGCACGCCGCAGGCCGCCACCACACGGTCGCCGGCCTCGAGGCGTATGCCGCTGCCCCCGTTGGGCGGCACGGTCCTGGCCGGGAAGCGCACGCCCATTCCCAGGCGGGTGGCGATGAAGATATCGCCATCCAGCGGGCACCAACAGGCGGCGACCGGCGCGCCCTCCTCCTCCGGTTTGAAAAGCAGCAATCCCTCGCGCATCGTCTCGCCGAAGAGATGGGCGGGCAGCGCGCGGACGAAGCCGCGTTCGCTGACGGCGGCGAAATAGCCGGAGGGGTTGGGCAGGGCGGGCAGGGCGAGCCGCCACGTCTCCGCCGGTTGCGCCGGCAGCGAGTCCATAAACGGCCCCGGCCGGGCGCGCAGCGGTGACTCGTTGAGGAAGTACGCCGGCAGCCGATAGGCCCGCCCATGATCGGTGATGACGAGCAAGTGGCCGCGTTCATCCACCTGCACCAGCGCCGCCGGCGGGTCGTCGTCCGCCGCATCAATTTCGAACACGCCCATACCGCCGCGGCGCTGCCGGCTGTAGAGGTGGCGCGGCGTGCGTTTGGCCAGCCCGCTGCGGGTGAGGGTGAGCAGGTTGAGGGTGGTCGGTGGTTCATCCGGCTCGAGCGGCGGCTCCGCTTCCGCCTCCGGCCTTTCATCGGCCCGCACCAGAGCTTCGAGCCATTCGATGTATTCGCGGACTTCGCCGGGGAGGGAGGAGAGGTCTGGGCGTTGCATGGCGCGGACGCGACTGTTTGGCTGAACTGAGCGAGGCGGAGGATACAGGTTTTTTGCCCGCCTCGCAATGGTGTGGCCCGAGGCAAACGACGCAAAAGCTGATTACAATCACGCACTATGCTGCCCACCACCCTCCACCGCTTGCACAGGCTGAACGGCCTGGTGCAACGCCTGTCGGCCGACGCCCGCGCCCGCCATGCCTTCTTTCTGCTGGCCGCGCTGGCCTCGATCCTCGTCTCCGGCTATCACTTCGGCACCTTCGATCAGTATGCCCACATCACGTTTCTGAAATACTACGCCGACCCCGGCCTCTTCCCGCGCGACGAGTTTGTGCGGCTGATGAGCGGCCAGAACTACTCGTACTTCTGGCGTCTGTTCGTGCCGATATATCAACTCGATCTCGCTTACGGGCAGAACATCCCCGAGGCGCTGCGGCCGATTTTCCTCGGCAGCACGATGCTGGCCGCGCACGTCGCCGTGACGTACGTCACGTTTTGGAGGCTGTGGAGACTGAGCGTCGAGTTGTTCGACTCGACGATGACGGCGTTCTTCTCGGTGCTGGCCTTGATCATCCCGCATGTGGGCTTCGGCGGCTTTATGGCGCTGGAGTTCAGCCTGCTCAACCGCACTTTTGCTTTGCCGTTTCTTTTGTGGGCGCTGACGCTCTATCTGCAACGCCGGTATCGGCCGGCGTTCTTCATCGCCGGGGCCATGTTCAACATCCACGTAATCTCGGTGAACTTTGTGCTGGCGATGTTCGCCCTGGATGCGGCGCGGCGCTGGCGCGACATCGGCTGGCGGACCCTGGCGGCGAGCGCCGGGCTGTTTCTCGTCGCGGCTGCGCCGGTTTTGATCTGGCGGCTGACCGATCCGACGGCGGCGATGCCGGCCGACCCGGAGTGGTTTGCGGTGATGACACGCGGCACGCTGTATAACCTGTTCTTCCTGATCGCGCCCTACTTCCAC
Organism: uncultured Anaerolineales bacterium; assembly: GCA_964608265.1. Taxonomy (GTDB): domain Bacteria; phylum Chloroflexota; class Anaerolineae; order Anaerolineales; family UBA6663; genus JANWXR01. The sequence goes on from CAZSNP010000020.1 coordinate 32,365, forward strand.
ATCAACCTCATCACACTGTTCGGCCTCAGCACGCTGCTGATGTTCTTCGTCGGCTGGAAGTGGGCGCCGTCGCGCCGGCACAACGCGAGTCTGTTGAACTTCTGCCTCGCGTTGATCGCGATCCTGCTGGTGCAGATCGTGACGGCCCAGTTCTGGCCCATCACCCTCATCGTGCAGTTGCAGATCATCCGCGCGGGCGTGTTTGTGATGCTCCTGGGTTATCTGTACTTCGTCCACTATACGCTGACGGCGTTGCCCGATGCTCAGAGTGAATGGGACTTTTTCTTTTTGATCGCGACCACCGTTGTCGCGCCGATGCCGCTGTTTCCGGCGGCGGTCTGGCTGTTGCAGCGCTGGGTGCGGTCGGCGCGCGCGCGGCTGGCGGCGACGGTGACGGCGGTCGTGGCCAGCGTCGTCTTCGGCGCGTGGCTGCTCGTCACCCTCGACCTGTGGTCGCCGGGTCTGCACCCGTTTGGGCCGCGCAACGCGTGGTACGATGCCCAACGCTGGGCACGGGAGCACACGCCGCGCGACGCGGTCTTCATCACCCCGCCCGAGCAGTGGTGGCTGTACGACTCGGATTGGCGCGTGTTTTCGGAACGCGCCACGGTGGTGTCGCATATCGAGTTGATCATGGTCGCAATCGCGCCGAGTTACTTCCCGGAGTGGCGCGAGCGCTTCGAGCAGGTCGCGCCGGGGGCCATCGCCCGGTTTGGCGGGAACTACTTTGAAAATCGCACCATTGTGCGCGAGGCGTTCTACACGCTCTCGCTGGCCGAGCTGCGCCGAATCGGCGCTCGCTATGGCGCCGGCTACGTCGTCATGGAGAAGCCCAACCGGCGTGACCTGCCGCTGCTCTACGAAAACGAGCAGTTCACGATCTACGCCCTGAGGTGATTGATGATCACTGCCGAACCGGTCAGGTGTTGCCGCCCGCACGCCTATTGCCATCCGCCCTCAGCCCGTGTATACTCGCGCCACGATGATCGATTGGAAGCTGTCATTCAACGGCGTGACCGACGACAACCGCGACGCGAATCCTTCGCGCCGGGCGCGCCGTCGTGTCTGTTGATCATCGGTCACAGGCTATGCTTATTGCCGCCCGGCCCCTCTGGCTGGGCGGTTTTTATTTGGCCGATCGAACCTGGGAGAAACGGCAATGTACAAAACTCACACTTGCGGCGAACTGCGGCCCGAGCACATCGGCCAGACGGTGACGCTGGCCGGCTGGGTGCACACCCGGCGCGATCACGGCGGGTTGATCTTTATCGACCTGCGCGACCGCTTCGGCCTGACGCAGATCGTCGCCAACCCGGCCAGCGCCGGTTCGGCGCACGAGGCAGCCTCCCGCTCGCGCAATGAGTTCGTGCTGCAGGTGACGGGCCTCGTGCGGCAGCGGCCCGCCGGGAGCGAGAATCCCAAACTGGCCACGGGCGCTGTCGAAGTCGAAGCGCAGGCCCTCGAAATCCTCGGCCCGGCCAACATCCTGCCGTTTCAGGTCAACGACGAGGCCAATGTGGATGAGCAGGTGCGGCTGAAATATCGCTACCTCGATTTGCGCACGCCGCGCATGGCCCGCAACCTGGTGCTGCGCCATCAAGTCGTCAAGTTCATGCGCGATTACATGAGCGAACACGGCTTCATCGAGGTCGAGACACCGATCCTGTTCAAGACCACGCCCGAGGGCGCGCGCGATTACCTCGTGCCCAGCCGCGTGCATCCGGGTTCGTTCTACGCGTTGCCGCAAAGCCCGCAGCAGCTCAAGCAGTTGCTGATGGTGGCCGGCGTCGAGCGCTACTTCCAGATCGCGCGCTGCTTCCGCGACGAGGACCAGCGCGGCGACCGCCAGCCGGAGTTCACGCAGCTCGACCTCGAGATGTCGTTCGTGCATCGCGATGATGTGCTGGCGATGGTGGAGGGCCTGTATGCGGCGATGATCCCGGCCGTCGCGCCGCACAAACGGCTGGCCTTCGCGCCCTGGCCCAAGATTCCGTATCACGAGGCGGTGGCGCGCTTCGGCAGCGACAAGCCCGACCTGCGCTTTGGCCTGGAGTTGTCTGACCTGAGCGGCATCCTGGCGCACAGCGAGTTCAAGGTTTTTCAGGCCGCGCTCGGCTCGGGCGGGGTGGTGAAGTGCCTCGTCGCGCCGGGCTGCGCGGGCTATTCGCGCAAAGAGGTGGATGACTTGACGACGTTCGCGAAAGAGCAGGGCGCGAAGGGCCTGGCCACGCTGGCGCTCACCGCGAGCGGGGTCGAGGGCACGGCCAGGAAATTCATCAGGCCCAACGAGGTCGAGGCGATCCAGACATTGACCGGCGCCAAGGACGGCGACCTGGTGTTGTTCGTCGCGGACAGCGCGGCGGTCGCGCACAAGACCCTCGGCGCGCTGCGGCTGCTGTTCCGCGACCGGTTGAAGCTGGCGGATAAAGACGCGCTGGCCTTCGCGTGGATCGTCGACTTCCCGATGTTCGCGTGGAACGAGGAACAGAAGAAGTGGGACGCCGAGCATCATCCGTTCACGATGCCCAAGCTCGACGACCTCGACAAGTTCGAGACCGACCCCGGCGCGATCCTCTCGGATGCGTACGACATGGTCTGCAACGGCTACGAAATGGCCTCCGGCTCCATCCGCATCCACCGGCGCGAAATTCAACTCAAGCTCTTTCAGCTGCTGGGGTTGAGCGATGAGGAGACGCAGCGCAAGTTCGGCCACATGCTCGAGGCGTTCGAGTACGGCGCGCCCCCGCACGGCGGCATGGCCCCCGGCGTCGATCGGCTGGTGATGCTGCTGGCCGATGAGCCGAACATCCGCGAGGTCATCGCCTTCCCGAAGAATCAGGCCGCATTCGATGTGATGGCGCAGGCCCCCTCGCCGGCCGCGCCCGAACAGCTACGCGATCTGCACATCCGCGTCGTTGAGGTGCCGGGCAAATAGCGAACGGCCATCGACCAGCTGCCTTTGACCATCGGCTATTCGCCGGTCGCACGCCATTTGCTGTAAACGTTGCGCGGCGAACAGCCGCCCTTAACGTTGAGGCTTTGTTTGACTCGTGGTAAGTTTGCGTTGTCCCTGCTGTGCGCGTGATGTGGGCGCGGGTGCGACCACGTAGTAATAAAGGGAGCCGCTCTCGGCGCAGGAATGCGTTAGACGGCAGTCAAGGCAGACTTGCACGGAAGGCTCCCGCCTGCGAAAGCAGGTCGAACACCGCCGCACACGGCATGGTGGGGCAAGCACTGATTGAGAAAGCCACCCGAGGCTGGGTGGCTTTCGCGTTTGCAGGCCTCGCTCTCGCCAAGCCCGCCGAGTTCGCCGAGGGATTCATCACTGCGCCGCAATTCTTTCGTGCGGCCTTTGCGCGCGATCTTTCACCAACGCCGCCGGCGCCGGCGACCGTACCAGTCGCGCGCGCGGCCATACCAGTGATAGCGGTGCCCGCGCCCGTACGACCGATCACGAAAGCGCACCAGCCACAGGCGGAAGTCACGGATGAGGATGGCGACGATGCCGGCGACGATGCCGACCACCAGGCTGATCGGCTGGCCCCAGACGTTGAGGAAGTGCGAGCCGGCAGCGAACAGCACCAGCACGATCAAATCCCACAACTGATTGTTCAGCCGCCCGCGTTGAATGGGGAAACCAAAGGTCAGCACCAGGCCGAAAAACAAACACACACCGCCGATGAGAGGGGTGGGCATGAGCCGCGCTCCTGAGCGTAAGATGGCGGCGAGTGTAGCACACGGCGATGGCCGGGCAAAATCAGGTGCGGGCGGAAATCCCAACGCAGAGACGCAGGAGTGTTTGCGACCTCGCGGCGTCCTCAGCGTCTCGGCGGTTCGGTCACTCGTCGGCCAGCGCGGCCTGCGCCGCGGCCAGCCGCGCGATGGGCACGCGGAAGGGCGAGCAACTCACGTAATCGAGGCCGACCCCGTGAAAGAAGACCACCGAGCGCGGGTCGCCGCCGTGCTCGCCGCACACGCCGACCTTGAGTTTGTCGCGCGCCGCGCGCCCGCGTTCGGTGCCCAGCCGCACCAGTTGCCCCACACCCTGCACGTCAATCGTCTGAAAGGGATCGTCGGCGATCAGGCCGCGATCAACGTAGCCGGGCAGAAAGCGGGATGAGTCATCGCGGCTCAACCCAAGCGTCGTCTGCGTCAGGTCGTTGGTGCCGAAGGAGAAGAACTCGGCGGCGGCGGCGATCTCGCCGGCGGTGAGGGCGGCGCGCGGCAACTCGATCATCGTGCCGACGGTGTACTCGACCCGCACGCCGTGGCTCGAAAAGACCTCCTCGGCCACACGGCGCACGATGGCCACCTGTTGATTGAACTCACTGACGAAGGCCACCAGCGGCACCATCACCTCGGGGATGACCTTGACGTTGCGTTCCTTGCAGCGCACGGCGGCGGTGAAGATCGCCCGCGCCTGCATCTCGGTGACTTCGGGATAGACCACGCCGAGCCGGCAGCCGCGATGGCCCAGCATCGGGTTGGCCTCGTCGAGGCGCTCGACCTGCGCCAGTAACACCTCCCGGGCGCCGATCTGTTTGAGCAGGCTGTTGATCTCCTCCAGGCCCGAGGCCAGCCGCAGCCTGAGCTTGAGGTCGGTGATGGAGATCATCAACTCGTCGCGGCGCGGCAAGAATTCGTGCAGCGGCGGGTCGAGCAGGCGGATGGTGACGGGGAAGCCATCCATCGCGGTGAAGATGCCCTCGAAATCCTGCGTTTGGTGCGGCTCGAGTTTGGCCAACGCCTCGCGCCGGGCGACGACGTTCGGGGCCATGATCATCTCGCGCATGGCCTCGATACGTTGCCCCTCGAAGAACATGTGCTCGGTGCGGCACAGCCCGATGCCCTCCGCGCCGAAGCGCCGCGCCACCTGCGCGTCGTTGGGCGTGTCGGCATTCGCGCGCACCCGCAGCCGGCGGAACTCATCCGCCCACTTCATCACCGTGTGATAGTAGTGATCGAGTTCGGGGCGGATGGTCGGCACCGCCCCGAGCAGCACCCGCCCGGTGCTGCCGTCCACCGTGATCCAGTCGCCGCGCGTCACGGTGGTTTTGCCCGCGACGAACAACTGCTGGCCGTAATCTATCTGCAACGCGTCGCACCCGACGACGCAACACTTGCCCATGCCGCGCGCCACGACGGCGGCGTGACTGGTCATCCCCCCACGCGCCGTCACAATCGCCTGCGCCGCCACCATCCCGTGAAAGTCGTCGGGGTTGGTCTCATGTCGCACGAGGATTACTTGCTCGCCCGCCTCGGCCAGCGCCTTGGCTTCATCCGCGTCGAAGACCGCTTTGCCCGAGGCTGCCCCCGGCGAGGCCGGCAGCCCGGTCGCCAGCACCGACACCTGCGCCGTCGGGTCCACGACCGGATGCAGCAGTTGTTCGATGTGTTCCGGGCTGACGCGGTTGACGGCCTCCTTGCGGGCGATCACGCCCTCGTTCACCAGATCCACCGCGATGCGGGCCGCGGCGCGCCCGCTGCGTTTGCCGCGCCGGGTCTGCAGCATGTACAGCTTGCCGCGCTCGATGGTGAACTCCAGATCCTGCATGTCGTGATAGTGCGCTTCGAGCTGGCGCGCGGTCTGCAGGAACTGGCGATACGTTTCGGGCATGGCCTCGGCCATGTGCTGAATGGGGAAGGGGGTGCGGATGCCGGCGACAACATCCTCACCCTGGGCGTTGGTGAGGTACTCGCCGAAGAGCGCCGGCTCGCCGTTGTTGGGGTTGCGGGTGAAGGCCACGCCCGTGCCCGAGTCGTCGCCGGCGTTGCCGAAGACCATCGCCTGCACGTTCACCGCCGTGCCCATGCTGTCGCTCAGCCGGTTGACGCGCCGATAGTCCACGGCGCGCCGGTTGGTCCACGAGTCGAACACCGCCGCGATGGCCATGCGCAATTGCTCCTCGGGGTCATCGGGCACGGCCTGGCGCGTCTCGCCGAAGATGATCTCGCGGAAGCGCTCGACGATGGCGCGCAAATCCTCCACCGCCAGGTCGGCATCGCGGCCGGCGCCGGCGCGCGACTTGACCGCTTCCATCGCCCGATCCAGCTTCTCCTTCGGCACGTCGAGGACGATGTTGGCGAACATCTGCACAAAGCGCCGGTAGGCGTCCCAGGCAAAGCGCTCGTTGCCGGTCAGGGCTGCCAGCCCATGCAGCGTGTCGGCGTTGAGGCCGAGGTTGAGCACGGTGTCCATCATCCCCGGCATCGACACCGGCGCGCCGGAGCGCACCGACACGAGCAGCGGGTTGGCCGGGTCGCCGAAACCTTTGCCCGTGCGCTCCTCGATCACTTTGAGCGCGGCCTTGCTCTGCGACCACATCCCCTCGGGGAAGAGCTTGTCGTTGGCGTAATAGGTGTTGCAGGCGGCGGTGGTGATGGTGAAGCCGGGCGGCACCGGCAGCCCGGCCCGCGACATCTCGGCCAGGCCGGCGCCCTTGCCGCCGAGCAGCGCGCCCCTGCTGCGGTCGCCCTGCTCAAACAGGTACACCCAGGTTTCAAGGCGTTGGGCTTCGAGGTCGGGATGGTGGGTCTGCATGACGCGCGGCTCCTTGGGTTGCGTGATTCGCCCGATGGCCCACATCGGGACGCCGGGCCAATACAGATAGGATAGGGGGAACGACCGCACCGGTTGGTGTGCGTTGCGCCGGATTTACCAGCCTTCGAGATACTTCTTCCAGCCGTCGTTGGCGTCGAGATGCCGGTCGAAAAGATACGAGGCGGTGGCCTGCGGCTCGCCGGGTCGTTTGCGCAGCGGCATGCCGGCCTCGGTGTGGGTGCGGCCGCCCTTGCGCCGGTTGCAGGCCGGGCAGGCCGCGACGAGGTTATCCCAGCGGTGGGCGCCCCCGCGATGGCGCGGCATGACGTGATCGATGGTGAGGTGGTGCGATTGCCGGCCGCAATACTGGCAGGTGAAGTTGTCGCGCCGGAAGATCTCGCGCTTGCTGAGCTTGACGCGCGGGCGCGGGCGGCGCACCATGCTTTCGAGTTTGATGACCGAGGGCTTGGGGTACCGGTTGCGGGCGGTGTGAATCCAACCGCGCCCGTCTTCCAACATGCGCGCCTTGCCGCTCATGAGCAGGCTGATGGCCCGCTGCATATTGCATACATTGAGCGGCTCGAAATTGGCATTCAGCACCAGAACCGGCTCGTGGGTCATGGCTATGGCGAGCGCTCATCCGTTGAGCCGCTCACCCAACGGCGAAAATTCTAGCATTGTTGAAAGGGGTGAGCAAATACCAGCCCGGCGCGGCTCAAAAGGGCTTAACGGGCAGGCTACAGTTTCGCTGGCCCGGGGCAGTGCGTTCCGCATTAGAATCGGCGCATGACCGACCACCTCGCCCTCCTCTATCGGCTGACGCAGACGTTCAACTCCACCCTCGACCTCGACGAGGTGCTCGACCGGGTGATGGATGAGGTTATCGCCGCCGTCCACGCCGAGCGCGGGTTTCTGATGTTGAAGGATGCCGGCGGTCAATTGTGCTTTCAGGTGGCGCGCGGCATGGATCAGCGCGACATCGCCCGGCCGCAGTTCGAGGTGTCGCGCGGCGTCATCGAGCACGTGGCGCAATCCGGCGAGCCGGTGCTCGCCAGCGACGCGCGCGCCGACGCGCGGCTCAACCTGCGCCGGAGCGTGGTCAACCTCGGCCTGCGTTCCATCCTGTGCGTGCCGCTTCAACTGAGGCAACACGTCATCGGCGCGGTGTATGTGGATAATCGCCTGCAGGCCGGGGTGTTTCGCCAGCCCGACCTCGAGCTGCTCACGGCGATTGCGTCGAACGCGGCGGTGGCGATCGAGAACGCGCGGCTGTACCGCGAGGCCCGCGACCGGGGCCGCCTCGAGCGCGAAGTGCAGCTGGCCCGCGACCTGCAGGCCGGGCTGATGCCGCGCACCATGCCCGCCTTCCCCGGCTGGGAGTTCGCGGCGCTGTGGCAACCGGCGCGCGAAGTGGCCGGCGACTATTACGATTTCGTGCTGGCCGATCCCACGCATCTGGGCCTCATCGTCGCGGATGTGACCGATAAGGGGATGTCGGCGGCGCTGTTCATGGCGCTGGCCCGCAGCACCGTGCGCGCCGCCGTCGCCGCTGCGCCCCGACCCATCGAGGCCATGACCTACGCCAACCGCCTCATCGCCGCCGATTCACCCAACAGCATGTTCGTCACCCTCGGCTATGTTCAGATCGAGGCCGATGGCGATGAGTTGATCTGCGTGAGCGCCGGACACAACCCGGTGCTGCACTACCGCGCCGCGCGCGACGAGTTCGCGCTGCTCCGGCGCACCGGCGTGCCGCTGGGCATCGATCCCGACTCCACTTTCGATCAGCACACTACGGCAGTGGAAGGGGGGGATGTGATCCTGCTGTACTCCGACGGTGTGCCGGACGCCCTCAGCCCGCAGGGTGAGGAGTTCGGGATGGCGCGGCTGCAGGCGGCGGTGCGCGCGCAGGCGGCGTTGCCCGCGCCCGAGCTGGTGGCCGCGCTGCAACGCGCGCTCGACGACTTCGACGGCGCGCTGCCGCAGCACGACGACATCACGCTGTTGCTGGCGAAACGGACGTAAGAGCTTTGCAACGGTGGTCGGAAGCGGCGATAATGGGCAAAGCGCTGCTCTTTGCCGGGTCGCGTGTTGCTCGCCGACGGAAGTTTCGAATGCCCCCCACACACCTCGCCAACCGCTATCGGCTCGAAAGTGAGATCGGGCAGGGCGGCATGGGCACGATCTATCGCGCCCATGACGAGTTGCTCGACCGCGCCGTGGCGGTGAAGGTGCTGGGCGAGAGCGGCCTGGGCGCCGAGGGCCAGGGCCGGCTGCTGCGCGAGGCCCGCGCGGCGGCGCAGCTCAACCATCCCAACATCGTCAGCGTGTACGACGCCGGCGAGGCCGACGGCAAGCCCTATATCGTGATGGAACTGGTCGAGGGCGAGTCGCTGTACACCCGCTGGCCGCTGCCCCTGGCCGACATCGTCGCCATCACCCGCCAAATCTGCGCCGCGCTCGAACACGCCCACGGCCACGGCATCATCCACCGCGACCTCAAACCCGAGAACGTCCTGCTCACCGCCCAGCACATCGCCAAGCTCACCGACTTCGGCCTGGCCCGGTCAGTCTCATCGCGCCTCACCACCGAAGGCAGCGTCATCGGCACCGTCTTCTACCTCGCGCCGGAGATGGTGCTGGGGCAGGAGCTGGACGGCCGGGCCGATCTGTACGCGCTCGGGGTGTTGCTGTATGAAATGACGACGGGCAAGTTGCCGTTCACGGGTGATGATCCGGTAACGGTGATCTCGCAACATCTGTACGCCTCGGCCGTGCCGCCGCGCGCCCACAACGCCGACATCCCGCTCGCGCTCGAAAGCGTCATCCTCCGGCTGCTCAGCAAGAACCCCGACGACCGGCCGCCCTCGGCCGACGCCGTGGCGCAATTGCTCGAGCATTGGGATTCCGGTTCGGCGGCGGAAGCCGAGGCGCAGGCGACGCTCTCCGTCCTTGACCGCATCGTGCGCGGGCGGATGGTGGGCCGCGAGCGTGAACTGGGCGAGGCCGCGACTCTGTGGCGGCGCGCTGTGGCGGGCGAGGGGCATGTGCTGCTCGTCAGCGGCGAGCCCGGCATCGGCAAGTCGCGGCTGGTACGCGAACTCACCGCGCTGGCCGAGGTCTCGGGGGCGACGGTGCTGCGCGGCGAGTGTTACGCCGAGGGCGGCGCGCCGTATTCGCCGCTGGCGCAGATGTGGCGTGAGTTGAAGACCAGTCACCGGCTGGTGGCCGAGGGTGAGCCTGCCTCGGGCAGGGTCGTCACGCTTCCGGCGCCCGTGCTCGCTGCGCTGTTCAGCATCGCCCCCGACTCGCAGACGGATGGCTCGGCCCCGCAACGTGAGTCGCTCCTCGATGCGCAGGCCGAGCAACAGCGGCTGTTCGAGGCCGGGGTCACGCTCATCCATCAGTTAACGGCGGCCGCCCCGGTGATGCTCGTGCTCGAGGACGCGCACTGGGCCGACAGCGGCAGCCTGTTCGCGCTGCGGCACATCGCCCGCCGTTCGGCGCACCGCCGGCTGCTCATCGTCATCACCTATCGCGAAGTGGAAATAGACGAAGCGTGTTGCCTGCCCGACGTCCTCCACGACCTCAACCGCGAGCGGCTCTCGACCCGCCTCAAACTCACCCGCCTCAGCCGCGCGCAGGTGCACAGCCTGCTGGCCGTGATGTTCGGCCTGACCGAGGCCGAGATCACCGCCGAATTGCTCGATGGGTTGTATCGCGAGACCGAGGGCAACCCGTTCTTCCTTGAAGAGGTCTGCAAAGCCCTCCTCGAGGATGGGCAGATTTACTACGCCGGCGGTCAATGGCAGCGGGTGCGCGCGGATGAACTTCGGATTCCGCAAAGCGTCCGTGTCACTATTCAGTCACGCCTGAGCAAGTTGCCCGAGCCGGCGCAGGAGGCGCTGCGGCTGGCCTCCGTCCTCGGGCGCGAGTTTGATTTTGATACGCTGCAAACGGCCAGCGGCGTCGCCGAGGACACCCTGATTGACGCTCTGGAGCGGGCGGCCCGCGCGCAGCTCGTGGCCGAGGCCCGCAACGGCCACGAGCTCAGGTTCACCTTCGCCCACGCCCTCATCCCCTCGACGTTGCGCGAGGGCATGAGCGGCCCGCGCTTGCGGATGATGCACCGCAAAGCCGCCGCCGCCGTCGCCCGCACCCATCCCGAGGATTTCGAGTCGCTTGCCTATCATGCCTCGCAGGCCGGGGATGACGACAGCGCGCGCGACCACTTCCGCCGCGCCGGTGACCGCGCGCTCAACGTCTTTGCCAATCAGGAGGCCGAACGCCACTATCGCTCCGCGCTCGATCTGTGCCCGCTGGAGGGCGACGGCAACACGCTCGAGAAAGGCCTGCTGTACGCCGGGCTGGGCGAGGCGCTGTTCCGGCAGGCGCGCTTCGCCGAGGGCCAGCAGGCATGGCAGAAGGCGATCGAACGTTTCACCCAGGCCGGCGACTTCGACCGCGCCGCGCACTGCTTCGCCCGCAAGGCCCGCGCCGCGTGGTATGAGGGCGATGCGGCCAGGGGCCTCGCGGTTGCGCTGGCCGGGATGCAGGCCATCCCGCCCGAGCCGGAGACGGCCGGGCTGGCGGAGCTGCTGCACGAGGCCGGGCGCGCATACCTCTTCAACGGCGCCGACCTCCGCCGGCCCTCACCCGAGGTCCGCAAGTACTGCGAGCGGGCGCTGGCCATGGCCCAGCGCTTCGGCCTGATCGACATTCAGGCCGAAAGCCTGACGACGCTGGCGCTGGTCGTCGGGCAGAGCACGCCCGAAGGGATGGCGATGTTGCGCCAAGCCATTGACTTGGCCGAGCCGGTGGGGTTGTACGCGGCCGCCGGGCGCGCCTACTTCAACCTGAGCGGCGGCGTATTGGATGGCACCGGAGATTTCAAGCAGGGCTTCGCGTACATGCGGCATGCGGCTGACCTGTATCGCCGGACGGGACAGACGCTGTTGGCGCTGGACACGTTGTTGCAGGCGGAAGAGAACGCTCTGCTGTTTGGCGACTTCAACAGCGTCGAACGAAGTCTCGAAAGTGTGCGGCAGGAGGCGCGCTCATTGCCGAACGCCGAGTCGGTGTTGCTGGCCGCGAACGCGGTGCAGGCCGGATTGTTGATGTATCGCGGCGAATGGGAACAGGCCGCCGAACTCATCCAATCCACCGAGGGGCGCGCCCGCGAGCTGAGCGCCAAATCGAAGCATCTCCGGCCCGGTAGCTTGCTGATGACGCAGGCCTTCATCGCGATGGAGTCGGAGCGCTGGCAATCCGCTGCCGAGACGTTGCGGCAACTGCTGAGCGACTCCGACTTTCGTGTTGGAAATGACGAGGTCGGGCCGCTGACTATACTGACTCTCGTCCTGGCGCGCGGGGGTGACCTCGGGGCCGCGCGCGCGGCGCTGGCCGAGGCCAAAACAATTGCCGGTGACCCGCCGAAGCTGTTCGCGCCGTTGCAACTGCATTGGGCGGAAGGTGAGGTGCTGCTGCAGTCGGGAAATCTCGATGAGGCCATCGCCCATATGCAGGCCGCGCTGGCCGAAGGGGCGGCGCAAAAGATGCCGTGGTTCGAGGCGCGGCTGCGCGAACGCTGCGCTGACATCTATCGCCTCCGCCAGCAACCGGGCGACGCGGAGCAGGCGGCGCAACATCTCCGCCAGGCCCTGGCGATCTTCGAAAACCTGCGCGCCCCGCGCTACGCCGACCGCGTCCGCGCCGAACTTCAATCCTTGAACCTGCAACCCACAGCCCATACCCTCAACTGAATGCGCCGCCCTCGCCTCCGCCCCCTCGATATCCGCCCGCATCGGCAGGACGGTCATCACTACTTCCTCCTGCGTGACTCATTGCAAGTCAGTGACCGGATGCTGCTGGTGCCCGCGCCGCTTGGCCCGGCGCTGGCGTTGTGCGACGGCACGCATGAAGTCGCGGCCATCCGCCGGATGTTGACGGTGCGCTTCGGCCCGCGCTTCGAGAACGGGGTGCTGGATGAGCTGCTGACGGCGCTCGACGGCGCGCTGTTTCTGGAGAACGACCGCTACCGCGAGGCCAAGGCCCGCGCGCTGGCGGAGTTCCGCGCCGCACCCTTCCGGCCGATGAGTTGCGCCGGCAATTCGTACCCGGCCGATCCGGCCGCGTTGCGCCATCTGCTCGATGACTATCTCGCGCAGACAAACGACCTCACGCCAAACGCCGAGGCGCGCGGCCTGCTCAGCCCGCACATCGACTACGCGCGCGGCGGGCGGGTGTACGCGCAGGCCTGGCGTCGCGCCGCCGCGGCCGCCCGCGCCGCCGATCTGGTCGTCCTCTTCGGCACCGACCACTATTCCGATGTGCCCGGCAGCCTCAGCCTCACGCGGCAAAACTACGCCACGCCCTTCGGAGTGTTGCCGACCGCACAACGAATCGTCCAATCCGTGGCCGAGGCGCTTGGGCCGGATGTGTTCGACGGCGAGTTGCGCCATCGCGGCGAGCACTCGCTCGAACTGGTCGCGGTCTGGCTCCATCACATGCGCGGCGGGCAGCCGGTGGAAGTCGTGCCCATCCTGACCGGGTCATTCTCGGAATACATCGAGCGCGGGGCCTCGCCGCTGAGCGACCCGGCCCTGGGCGGGCTGATCGCGACGCTCCAACGCGAGACCGCCGGTCGCCGGCTGCTGGTCGTGTCATCGGGCGACCTCGCCCACGTTGGCCCGGCCTTCGACAGCGCGCCCGTCGACGCGCGCGGCATGGCCCGGCTCCAGGCCGATGACGAGCTGATCCTGGGTCGCTTGTGCGCGGGAGACGCCGAGGGGTTTTACAACTCGCTGGCCGCCACCCAAAACGCCAACAACGTGTGCGGCCTGTCGCCGACGTACCTCGCCCTGCAACTGCTCGGCGCGACCGAGGGCGAACGCGTCGGCTACGACCTGTGCGCGGCGGATGAGGACAACACTTCTATTGTTACCGTAGCGGGCGTGGTGTTCGAGTAGCCTCCAGCAACCGAGAGAAAGGGGCCGGTGATGCGGCGGGCAAATAGAAAGCTGCCTGCATATGGCGGTTGACATTTGTTCTATTGAGTCGTATTATCGGGCAGCACTCAGCGGAAAACACACAGGCAGTTCGGCCTGCAATCCTACACCGCTCCGCTGAGTAAAGGAATGACGATGTACCACAAGATTATCCTCATCGGGAACCTGGGCCGCGACCCGGAGATGCGCTACACCCCCAGCGGCCAGGCAGTCACCAACTTCAGCATGGCGACAACCGAAAAATGGACCGGGCAGGACGGCCAATTGCAGGAGCGCACCATCTGGTGGCGCGTTGCGGCGTTTGGCAAGATGGCTGAGACCGTCAACACCTATCTCAAGAAGGGCAGCAAGGTGTATATCGAAGGCCGTGTCAACGCCGACCCAAAGACCGGCGGCCCGCGCATCTACACCCGGCAGGATGGCACGGCCGGCTCCTCATTCGAGGTGACGGCGTCCACCGTCAAATTCCTCAGCTCGCGCGGTGAGGCCAGCGCTGCCCCGAGCGGCGGCGGCATGGCCGAGTCCGAGCATCCGGTCGAAGAGGTCGGCGAGGACATCCCCTTCTAGGCGCGTCATCGAGGCAGGCTCGATCTGTAACTGCTCAGCCAGCCGTCGGCGGCCAATTGACCATTGGCTGCGGCGGCTGGTTTCGTTCACCCGCACTATAATCACAACGCCGGTACTCGCTCAAGGAGGTCTATATGTCGGAAGCCGCCGCGCCCCAAACACCCCCGGTGCCACCGCAGCATCAAATGGCGATAGAGTTGCCGTCGAATTTGGAGCCGACATACAGCAACTTCGTCCTCATCACGCACTCGCCGTCTGAAGTCATCATGGATTTTGCCCGCGCCCTGCCGAACATGCCGACGGCCAGGGTCGGCGCGCGTATTTTGATGACGCCCCTCAACGCCAAGCTGCTGCTGCGCGCGCTCGCCGACAACCTGCGCAAGTACGAAGCCCAGTTCGGCGAGATCGTCGTTCCCACCAACCTGGCCGATCACTTCTTCCGACCGGGCAAACCGCCCGAGCCCGGCAACGGCTGACCCGCGTACGAGCGCGTTGCCCGCGCGAACATCGCGGCGAGCCGCCGCTTCCCTGAAAAACCATGAACAACCTCGACACCATCGCCGACCGCATCCGCAACGACTTCACCGCCAAGAGCCGGGCGCGCGATACCGCCCTCGACCGCTCGCGCACCCTCATCCGCCACTGCTCGAACGCCATCCGCGCCGCCCACCGCGAGGAGCGCGCCGCCGCCCGCGAGCACATCGCCGCCGCGCGCGAGATCGTCGGGGCCATCCGCGCCGACCTGGCGTTGTACCCCGACCTGTATCACGCCGGGTACACGCAGGACGCGTTGAAGGAATTTGCCGAGGCCAACATCGTCGATGCCCTTATTGCCGACGAGCCGCTGCCCGAGCCGGAGGCGCTGGGCGTTGAGTACGCGGCCTACCTCAACGGGCTGGGCGAGGCGGCCAGCGAGATGCGTCGCCGCTGCCTCGACATCATCCGCCACGATCACTCCGACGAGGCCGAGCGCCTGCTCGCAGCGATGGATGATATCTACGCCCTGCTTGTGACGATTGATTATCCCGACGCCATCACCGGCGGCCTGCGACGCACCACCGATCTGGTGCGCGGCGTCACCGAGCGCACTCGCGGCGATCTGACGATGAGCCTGCGGCAGGATCGCCTGGAGCGAGCGCTGAGGAAGTTTGAAGAGGCTGATTGATTCGATGGGGTGAAGGAGCGGCGCGGTGACAAGCCAGTGTCGACTCCGACGGTCACTCAGCCACTTCTTCACCCCGTCACCCTATCACCTTGTCACGGATAGTCCGCGCCTCCGAAATCGGTGAGTACGTTTTCTGCCGCCGCGCGTGGTGGTTGCGCGCCGTTCAGGGGTTTGACTCGACCCATCGCCGCGAGATGGAGGCAGGCACGCTCTCGCATGTGCAGCACGGTCGCGTGGTGAACGCCGCGGCGATGATCCGCCTGGTGGCTGTGCTCGTCTTTCTGCTGGCCGTCTTCGCGCTCCTGGCAACTTCGCGGTGATCGGCATGTCCTGGTTCGTCGCGTTACTGGCCCTCGCGCTTATCCTCTGGCTGATCGCCTCGCGATTACGGCAACGCTCGGGCCTGCCGGGCGGCGAAGTGGTGTACAGCGACACCGGCGCGTGGGGGCGCGTCGAGCAGCCGCTGTTCTCGGCGGAGTTGCAGCTCACCGGCAAGCCGGATTACGTCGTGCGCGAGGGCGGGGCGGTGGTGCCGGTCGAGGTCAAGTCGGGCCGCGCGCCGGAGCAGGGCGCGTACGCCGCACATCTTTACCAATTGGCCGCATATTGCGCGCTGGTCACGGAGGTCTACGGCCAGCGCCCGCGCTACGGCTTGATCAAATACGCCGACAAGCTGTTGAAAATCCCGTACACGGCTCAACTGGAGGCCGAGCTGCGCGACTTGCTGGCCGCGATGCGCGAGGACGCCGGGGCGGACGACGTTGAGCGCTCGCACGACTCGGCGGCGCGCTGCCGGGCCTGCGGCTTCCGCGAAGTGTGCGACGAGCGGTTGGTATAATCGTTACGCTCATGGCCATGCCGACACCCAGACAGGTGCTCATCCTTTATCACCCCAGGGCCGAAGGGGCGCTGGCGCTCGCCGAGGCCGGTCTGGCGTTCTTCGCCGATCGGCCCGGCCTGCAGGTCGAGCGGATGGCGATTGACGATGGGCGCGCCAAAGGGTGGGTGATGGATGTGGATTTGGTCATCGTGCTCGGCGGCGACGGGTCTATGTTGCGCGCCGGGCGGCTCACCGCGCCGTACGGCGTGCCGGTGCTCGGCGTCAACCTCGGGCGGCTGGGCTTCCTCCCCGAAGCACAGCGCGACGATTGGCGCGAGGTGTTCAATCGCGTGCTGGCCGGCGAGTATTGGGTCGAGAAGCGGATGATGCTGCGCGTCGAGCACTGGCGCGAGGCCCAATTGCTCGGCGAGCACGACGGCCTGAACGAGGCCGTGGTCGGGCGCGGGTCGCTGGCCCCGCCGGCGCGGCTGAAGACCCTCATCGATGGGTATGAACTGACGACTTACGTTGCCGACGGCCTCATCATCGCCACGCCCACCGGCTCCACGGCCTACTCGCTCGCGGCGGGCGGGCCGATCCTGCCGCCGGAGTTGAAGAACATCACCCTCGTCGCCATCGCCCCGCACTTGAGCATGGATCGCGCCATCGTGCTGGCCGAGGGCGCGAACGTCGAAGTCATCCCGTACACCGATTCGGAACACGCCGCGCTGCTCAGCGTGGATGGGCAGGTCAATCAGCAATTGCTCGACGGCGACCGGGTGCGGGTGTGTATGGGGGTGCATGTCGCCCGCTTCGTCCGGGTGCGCCCGCCCAGTTACTTCTACGCCAGCTTGATGGCTCGTATGAATAACAATCCTTCCGCCGGTAAAGCGAAATGACTGACGCCGCCGCCGCCGATAGCCTGTATTGCGCCAATCACCCACAGACCGCTACCAACCTGCGCTGCAACAAGTGCGGCAAGCCGGTCTGCGCCAAGTGCATCGTCCGCACGCCGGTCGGTTATCGCTGCCGCGAGTGCATGAAGATGCAGCAGCAGGTTTTCGAGACGGCGGTGTGGTACGACTATGTTATCGCCGGCGTCGTCGCTGCCATTGCCGGAGCGGTCGGCAGCCCGTTCACGGGATTCTGGTTCATCGCCCTCTTCATCGGCCCGGCGGC
>CAZSNP010000020.1:49743-62451 GCA_964608265.1 uncultured Anaerolineales bacterium
CTCGAGCTGGAGTTTGATCGCGGCTTCATCGTCTTCACCGGCGAAACCGGCGCGGGCAAGTCCATCATCATTGATGCGGTGAGTCTCATCCTCGGTGGGAAGGCTGAGGCGCTGATGGTGCGCGCCGGCGCGGAAGTCGCCCGCGTGGAGGCCGCCTTCCGACTGGAGGCCGAGGCCCGCGCAGAAGTGGAGGCCGTGCTGCGCCGCGAGGAATTGCTCGACGACGAGGGCGATGAGTTGACGCTCGCGCGCGAGATTCGGCGCGAGGGCCGCAGCACCTGCCGCGTCAACGGCCGCCTGGTCAGCCTGGCCGTGCTGCGCGAGATCGGCCAATACCTCGTGGATGTGCACGGGCAGAGCGAGCATCTCTCGCTGCTGCGCACGCGCGAGCACGTCTTTCTGCTCGACCGCTACGCCGTGCTCGACGCCGAGCGCGAGGCCTTTGCCGTCGTCGTGCGCGAGTTGAATGGATTGCGCGCCGAGTTGAACACCCTGCGCCAGAACGAGCGCGACCGCGAGCAGCGGCTCGACATGCTCAATTTCCAGATCAACGAAATCGCCGCCGCCAAACCGAAGCCCGGCGAGGAAGACGCGCTGCTGCAGGAGCGCACGCGTCTGGCCAACGCCGAGAAGCTGGCCTCGCTGACCGATGACGCCATCCATGCCCTTTCGGGCGGCGACGATGACGGCGCCGTGGCCGCCGCGGATTTGCTGGGCCGGGCGGCCAAAGCCCTCGGCAACCTGACCAAAATTGACACGGCCCTCGAACCGCAGCGCGCCGCGGCCCAAACGCTCGCCGAGCAGTTCCGCGACCTGGCCCGCGACCTCGACGACTATCGCGGCCGCATCGAGTTCAATCCCAAACGCCTCGATACGGTTGAAGAACGCCTCGATCTCCTCGGCCGGCTCAAGCGCAAATACGGCGACACGCTCGACGCGGTGCTGGCCTTCGCCGACAAAGCGCGCGCCGAGCGCGACACGCTCACCCATTCGAGCGAACGCATCGCCGAACTGGAGAAGAAAGAGTCCGCGCTGCTGCGCCGCCTGGGCCAGCTCGGCGCGAAGCTCTCCGCGCAGCGGCGCGCGGCGGGCGAACAACTGGCGCGCGGCATCGAAGCCGAACTCAACGACTTGAAAATGGAGCGCGCCCGCTTCGGCGTGGAGGCCGTGTGGGAGGACGAGGCCGAGGGTGCGCCGGCCGATGGACGGCGCGTCGCCTTCGACGCCACCGGCCTCGACCGCGTCGAATTTCTCGTCGCGCCCAACGTCGGCGAGGGATTGAAGCCGCTGGTCAAGGTGGCCTCCGGCGGCGAGACTGCGCGTCTGATGCTGGCGCTGAAGGGCGTGTTGGCCCGCGCCGACCGCACCCCGACCCTCATCTTCGACGAGATCGACCAGGGCATCGGCGGGCGGGTGGGCACGGTGGTGGGCCGCAAGTTATGGGGCCTGGCCGAGACGCATCAAGTGTTGTGCATCACCCACCTGCCGCAACTGGCCGGCTTCGGCGATCAGCACTTCAAAGTGGAAAAAGAAGTGGCCGGCGAGCGCACCGTCACCCGCGTGCGCGCGCTGACCGAGGCCGAGCGCGTGGCCGAACTGGCTCAGATGCTTGGCGGCGCGGGCGAGAAGACGCGCGAGAGCGCCGAGGAGATTCTGCAAGTGGTGCAGAGCGAAAAACAGCGAATAACCAATCACCAATGACCAATTACCGATGATTGGTTTCCAAAAGTCATGCAAGCCTACGGCCCCGCCTTCGCCCGAATCTATCAGCAGCGCTGGAGCGGTTTTGCGCAGCAAGCCGCGCCGCAGATCTTTGACTTTTATACGCGGACCGACGTGGGCAAGGTCAACCGCGCGGTGCTGGATTTGGCGTGCGGCACCGGGCACCTGGCACGCGCCCTGCTCGATCGCGGGTGCCGCGTCACCGGGCTAGATCTTTCGGCGGCGATGCTGGACTATGCGCGCGAGAACACCGAGGCCTATATCGATTCGGGCCAGGCGCGGTTTGAGCAAGTTGATATCACCCGCTTCGCGATGGCCGACGAATTCGGGCTGGTCGTCTCCACCTACGATGCCCTCAACCACCTCGCCGACTTCGAAGCGCTCCAGAGCTGCTTTCGCTCCGTCTATCCGCTTCTGGTGGACGACGGCTGGTTCATCTTCGACCTGAACACGCGGCTCGGGCTACAGCGGTGGAATAACGTTTCGGTGGAAGAGTCGGATGACGCCATCATCATTACGCGCGGGGTCTACGATGGCCGGGGCGATCGCGCCTGGACGCGCCTCTCCGGTTGCCTGCGCGTGGCGGGCGGCAAGTATGAGCGCTTCGAGGAGACTGCCTTCAACTCGGTGTACGACCTGGCCGAGGTACAGCGCGCGCTGCTGGAGATCGGCTGGGCGAGTGTGCACTGCGCCAGGATCACCGACCTGTCCACTCCGCTCGACGAGCCGGAGCGCGAAGGGCGCGTCTTCGTCGTCGCGCGCAAGTAGAGCGGATTGCCGGAACGCGCATGCCGACCAAAACCCGAGGCGGGCTGGAGGCCGAGTTCGCCCGGGCCATCATCCGTTTCGAGAAAGAGTACCTCGGCCGCGGCCCGCTCGAAGCGCGCACCTTCATCCTCAACGACCCGATCGTCGTGCGTCTGCGCGGGGTGTTGACCCCGGCAGCAGCGGTCCCCCTGTGAGCCGCCGCTGTTGTCCTCGGCCCCCTGGCTGAGGACGAGCCCACTCCGTCGGGGAGGTGAGTGGGTCATGCACTCAACCGTTGTGGGAACGGTGAGCGTCTATCTCGATGAACGAAGGCTGCCCGGTTTTTGCCCAATGAAGATGCGCCCGGGGGAACTCAGGGCGCATTGTGTGTGAGGCAACCGCCTCGGCCAGGGTCACGCTTGCGAAGGCAGCCCCCGCCCCAGCCGCTGGCGCACACCGCGCGGCAGGATGCTCAGCAACGTGGCCCGCTCTTCGGCGGCGAAGGCGCGCAAGGCTACCAAGCCGCTGACGTATGCCGTCACGCCGGCGGCCAGCGCCAGGGCTCCGTTGACGGGCCACAGCAGCGCCATCACGCCCACCATCACCCCCGCGCTGAGCCACGGCCGCCACAGCAATCGCAGCCACGGCACGCCGCCCAGGCTCCGCCGCAAGTACAGATAGAAAAACGCGCCCTCGAAAATCTCCGAGGCGATGGTGATGGCCGCCGCCGCCGCGAAACCATAGCGGGGGATGAAGAGCATATTCAGCCCGACATTGAAGATGACGGCCACCGCAAAGGCATTGGTCAGCCCGCGCTGTTGGCCGAGCGCGATCAGCACGTAGTTCGTCACGCTGTTGATCCAACCGAAGGGCATTGACCAGGCCAGGATAACGAGGGCCACCGCGCCGGCGGGCAGATACTCCGCGCCGCCCAGCAGGCCGATCATCAATGGGGCAAGGAAAGAGGTGAGGGCGGCCAACGGCAAGGCCACCGACACGAGCAGCTTCACCGCAAAGCCATAGGTGAAGCGCAGGGCAGCGCGCTGCTCCGGGTCGTGCGCCTGGCGCGAGAGCAGCGGGAAGAGGGCAAAGGTGAAGAGCGACGGCACGACGTTGTAGGCATCCACATACTTGTAGCCCGTGCTGTACCAACCCACCTCTGCCGCGCCGCGCAGGGGTTTGAGCAGCGTCACATCCACTTTGAAGAACAGCGTCGCCAGCAGGTTGTTGAGCATCAGCGGAAAGCTCTCGCGCACCGCGCTGCGCTGCAATCCCCAATCCAGTTCCCAGCGCGGGCGGAAGAACATCCGCCCGGCCAGCGCGCCGAGGAGGGCCAGCGTGACGGTATTGACCACGAGGCTGGTGCCCGCCAGCCCGACGAAACCGTAGCCCAACACCAGGACGATGACGCCGAGCGTGACCTTTACGAGCGTCGTCACCGTCGCCACCGCCGCCGGGTACTCGGCTTTCTCGTACGCGTAGCACAACGCGCTCAGACCGGTGGAAACGGTGGCCGGGGCCTGCGCCAGCACGAGCAATCCAATCGCCCAGAGCGTATCGGTCGTGAGCGGTTCCAGTTGGCCGACGAAGGGCAGCGCCGGCAGAAAGTAGAAGCCGGTCACGATCAACGCCAGGCCGGGGACGGCGACCAGGCCCAACAACAAACGCAGCACGGTCGTGTTGACGAGGTAGCGATTGGCGTGCGCATGGTCGCGGCTGACCTCACGGGTGAGAAAGGTGTTGAGGCCGTAGTTGGTGATGATGTCGAACCAGCCGAAGATGACGACGGCGTAGTAATACTTGCCCGCCTCCGCCGGGCCGAGCACGCGCAGCATAAAGGCCGCGAACATCAAATCAATGGCGCGGTTGAGGAGGTTCAGCGCCATCGGGGCGAGGGAATTCTTGGCGATCCGGCGCGCCGTCGAATCGACTCTGCTCTCCTGATATAACAGCCGCCACGCCCACACCCCGAGCAGAAACAGCAGCGCCACCCCGGCGATGAGCGAGCCGATGCCGCCGAGGCGCACGCTCACCGGCGTGTATTTGAACCGCACCGTCCACGCGCCCGGCTCGAGGGTGACGCCGCGAAAGTTGCCGTTGACGCGGGCGATGGCGGCTTCGCGCTCGTCGGTTTCGGCGCCGCCCAGCGGGCGCACGAAGGCTTTCCAGCCTGCGTCGTAGGCATCGTTGAGGATCAGCCAGCCCGGCTCGGGCGTCACCGCATCCACAAACACTTCGTTGGGTGAATGGCGGATGTCGGCCACCGGTTGCGCCGCCGCCTCGAGCGCGAACTCGATCCCGAGCGCGTCGGCGGGCGCGACCATCACGTAACGGCGCGGGTCGAACTGCTGCACAGCTTGCGCCAGGTCATCCACCGCCAGCGTCGCCGTCTGCGGCATGAGATAGGCGCGCGGCAAAGCGGTTTCGTTGCGGTAGATCTTCACCTCGCCGTCGAAGACGAGCGTGTACTTCGGGTTGGGGATTTCGGTCTCGGTCAGGATGTACCTGACGTTGAGCAAATCGAGCAGCGGCGAGTCGAGCGCCTCGAAGCGGTTGAGCGGCGCGATGCGGTTATACAGGAGCTGGTATTGAGCCTGGATCAGCCCCATGTAGTCGGCGTACCGGCGAGTGAAAAGCGAGTCGTAGCCGCGCACATCGTGGAAATTGAAATACCAGCCGACGTTGGCGCGATAGGTGTCGCGGCCCTCCGGGTCGAACGTCGTAAAGCGCCAGAGCGACCCATCTCGCTGAAGGAATTGCGCCGAGGGCGGCACGTAGTCGAGCAGGTTTGGATCGGCCGCCGGGTTGAAGCCCCAGCCGGCGATGAGCAAATCGGCTGCGAGCACGCCGATGGCGGCGGCCCCGAACCAGCGGCGGTCACTCCAGCGCAGCACCGCGCCGGACGCCATCAGCGCGACGGCGAACAACGCGGCCCACGGCGCGGTGTACGAAAAGAACATCCGCCCATCGGTGAAGGCGCGGTCGGCCAGGGCGAGCTGTCGCACCGCGCCGTCCATCACCTCGGCGACCCGCTCGTAGCCGAGGTAAGCCGCGAGCAGCGCGACCAGCGTCAACCCGCCCACCGCGAGCGCCGTGCTCGCCAGCCAGTGCGCGATCCCCAATCCCCCGCTGCGCCTGTCGCGTTCGGCCAGCAGCAACTCCAACCCGAAGGCGCTCAGCACCACCACGCTCAGCGCCAGCGGCCACACCCAGCGGAAGGCCGAGTGCAGTTGATTGATGCCCGGCAGCCAGAAGATCAATGCATACAGCGGGGTGCCAAAGGCGAAGGCCAGCGCGAAGAAGGCCAGCCCGGCAAAGAAGGGGACGGCGCGAGCGAAGGAGTCAGAGGCGGGCGAAGCGGAGGCCTGGGCACGGAACGAGCGCGCCCAGGTGAGGAGGGTGACGGCGCTCAGGAGCAAGGGCAACAACCCGAGATACGTCCCGCCTTCGACGTAGTTCTTGGCGCCCCAATCAATGGTCGCGTTATTGAGCGGCGCCGCCACCCACTGCCGCGAGAACAGATCGAAGTAACTGTGATGGCTGGGGTTGCCGTAGAAGTTGGGGATGAGAAACAGCAGCGCGTGGCGCGCCGGGTACGCCCACTCGCGGATTTGCTCGAATGAAGCCCGGCCGGTGCGGAAGCTGTTGCTGGCCAGTTCATACAGCGGCACGAATTGGATGGCGGCCAGCGCCAGGCCGAAGACGGCCAGGCCAAGCATCGCCAACGCGGGCCGCACAACGACCCTCACCGCTGCGAAGTCCGGTTGGCTTTCTCCGCGTTCTCGGCGTGCTTTACGGTAGACCGCGCCGAGCCGCCAGAGCGAGAACGCGCCCGCGACCAGCAGCGTGTAGTACGTGATCTCGACGTGGCCGGCGAGGATTTGCACGCCGAGCGCGAACGCGCCGAGCACCATCCACGGCACGGTGGCCGGGCGGCCGGCGAGCGGCTGCTGGCGCGCAATCAGCTCGATGAAGGTGAGGATGAGGGGCAGCCACGCAGCGGCGGCGATGATCATCTGAAAGACCACGCTGACGATCATGAAACCGCACAACTGGTACAACACACCGCCGAAGGCCGCGCTGACGCGCCGCAGGCCGAGCACACGCAAAAAAATGAAGGCGAAGACGCCCGCGATCCACAGCTGCGACACCGTGAACAGCCCATAGGCGCGAGGCAGGGGGAAGAGGTAGTAGATGACGGAGAACGGGTAGAGGGCGGAGTGTTGGCCGGCCGCCAGAAACGGCACGCCGCTGAAGAGGTATGGATTCCACAACGGGATTTCACCGGCGGCCAGCGACTCGCGGATGTATTTCTTCCACAGGTAGTTCTCGAGGACGAGGTCGGACAGCAACTCGTTGTGGGGCGGGCCGCTAAGGCCGAACTGCGCGCGGGCGCTGCGCCACGGCTCGTAGTTCGTCAGCGCGTCGGCCGGGATGAGGGTGCGGTCGCCGAGGGTCACCGGCCAAAACAGAATCAGCGGCAACAGCAACAACAGCAGGGCGACGAGGAGATCAGAACGCGATGGCTTCAATCGTCGAAGTGAAACGTGAGGCGTGAAACGTGAAGGGCGCAGCCGTCATCCCGTTTCACGGTCTACGCTTTACGGTCTTTGGGCCTTAATCCCCGGTGACGCCAGCCCACCTCCCAGACCCGCAGGGCGGCCTCGATCTTCACCGGCATGCTCATCTTCGAATGGCCGATGCGGCGGTCTTCAAAATAGATCGGCACTTCCTGCACGCGGTAGCCCAAACGCTCGGTGACATACGACAGTTCCACTTGAAAGACATAGCCATTCGAGACGAAACGGCTGAGGTCGAGGCCGATGAGGGTCTCACGCCGCCAGATGCGGAAGCCGGCCGTGGCGTCGTGGGTCTTCAGCCCGAGGATGGTGCGGGCATACCAATTGGCCCAGGCCGAGAGGAACTTGCGCCCCAGGCCCCAGCGCCGGTCGGTGCCGCCGCCGGGCACATAGCGCGAACCGATGACGACATCGCAGCGAGCGAGGTGCTGTACCATCCCCGGCAGGTATTCGGGCGAGTGCGAGAAGTCGGCGTCCATCTGAATGATCGCTTCGGCCCCGTCGGCCAGCGCGCGATGAAAGCCCTGCACATAGGCCGTGCCCAGTCCCAGCAGGCCGGGGCGATGGATCACCGCCAGTTGACTGGGACGCGCCGCGGCCAGCTCGTCGGCGAGGCGGCCGGTGCCGTCGGGCGAGGCATCATCGACCACGATCACCGCCAGATCGAGAGGCAGGGCCCACAGCGCGTTGACGATGGCGTTTAGGTTGTCGGCTTCATTGTACGTGGGCAGGACGACGACGGTCTTCACAGATAAAAAGGGGCCTGACCGAGAATGCCGGTCAAGCCCCGGTGCGAACGGGAAAAGCTGGGTCGGGTTAGCTGGCGGGCTGTTTTGGCACAACAAGCACGCAGGCGTCGTCGCCGCAGGCGATGCACTCGCGTTCGTAGACCTTGAATTCGTGCCCGCCCGACACCCACTTCAGGCCCTCCTGCAGCAGCCCGAGGCCGGCGTAGCACATGGGCTTCTCGCTCTTACGCCCGTGGCACACCGGGCACGGCTTCATCTTGTACAGATACTCGTCGTCGGTTTCCTCGACCGTGCTTTTTTGATCGCTGACGGTTGAGAAGACCTTGGCCATGGCCGGGATGCCGAGCTTGAGCTTGGCCCCGAGCGGCAACACCTTGAAAGCCAGGTCGCCGGCCCCGGCCAGCGCGCCGAAGTTGCGCAGACCCTGGGCGAACGACGCCCGGCCCGCGCGTTGCGCCAGGCCGCGCCCGCCGCGCGCCCCGTACATCTCCTCCAGCGCGCCGTTGAGGGCCGAATAGTCGGCGAAGTCGAACTCGCGCTCGAGGTTTTCGGGCGGATAGTTGTCGATGAGGTTCTTGAGGTTGGCGAGGTTGAGGATGGCGTTCAGGCCATTCTTGCCCATCACCTCTTCCATCGCCTGGAGGTAGATGCGGGCGATGCGGTTGGGATAATACAATCCGCTCTTGGGTATTGGTTGCACGCTGGTACTCCCGTCGGCCTAAACGAGCTTGGCGAGATCTTCTGCCGTGCGTCGCATATCCAGAAAGACGAGGCCCATCTTGGCGCCCTCGCGCGCCAGCACCGTGAGCACCGCCTCGGCGCCCACCGACTGCAGAATGACATAGCCCTTCTCGCCTTTGATGTAGACCTCGTTCAGCGAGCCGCGTCCCAACTCCGAAGCGATCCGTTCACCGAGAGACAACATTGCTGCCGACATCGCCGAGACGCGGTCTTCCTCGACCTCGCGCGGCAGGTTGGTCGCAATCGGCAGACCGTCCACGCTCACCACCGCCGACGCCTCAATATCCGGGCTGCTAACCTGCATATCGCGGAGGCGGTCTTGCATGAGTTCAGTTCGAGACTTGGACAAGGGGTCCTCCTATACGGATATTGGTGATGGTGCGGTCGAAGCGATCGGTGGGCGAACCGCGCGCAAATGTAGCATACGGGTATAGGGCTGTCAAGCAAACTTACGTCGAGTCGTCGCTTTAGACCATCATCCTATGCGTTTTCCGACAAGCGCACAGTATAATCACCGCCGGGCTAAAATCCGACGTTTACTGGCCAGTGTTGTACTCCCATTCAATTTCTGGCGCAACTCATGGAAGGATTACTTAATGGAATGGCTTGATCCGCGTCATTTGATCGAAACGCTGAGTGTGTTCGGGCCAGTGATCTATGTGGCCTTGTTCGCCATCGTGTTCGCCGAGTCCGGCCTGTTCTTTGGCTTTTTTCTGCCGGGCGACAGCCTGCTGCTGACGGCGGGGTTGTTTGCCTACAAAGGGGTGCTCAACTTATGGGTATTGTTGCCGCTGCTGTTCGTGGCCGCGGTGATCGGCGACAACGTCGGCTACTGGTTTGGCCGCAAGACCGGGCCGCCGCTGTTCAAACGCGAGGAGTCGCTGTTCTTCCGCCCGAAGAACCTGCTGGCAGCGAAAGCCTTTTACGATAAGCACGGCGGCAAGACGATCGTGCTGGCGCGCTTCATGCCCTTCATCCGCACCTTCGCCCCCATCGTGGCCGGGGCGGTGGAGATGGAGTATCGCCGCTTCATGTTCTTCAACCTGCTCGGCGGCCTGCTGTGGGCTGTCGGCGTGACCCTGGCCGGTTATTTCCTCGGCAGCCTCTTCCCCCCGGAAGTGCTCGACCGCTACTTCCTCATCATCGTCGCCGTCGTCATCATCCTCTCTGTTCTGCCCACCGCGCTGCACATCTGGCAGGATAATCGCCAGGCCATCATTGGCTGGGTGCGCGCGCGGCTCGGCCAGGCGCAAACCGAGTAGCCAATAGCTGATCGCGGATAGCAAACAGCCCTCGCATAATGAGGGCTGTTTGTCATTTGCCATCCGCTATCGGCTATTTTTCATCAATCGTCACCGTCTTGATCGCATCGCCCGGCGTTGTCGCGTTCGCGGGGTCGCGCTCGGCCAGCGACAGCGCCACCTCCAGCCCGCTGGTCACCTTCCCGAAGATGGTGTGGTTGCCGTTGAGATGCGGCGTCTCGGCGTAGGTGATGAAGAACTGGCTGCCGTTCGTCCCCGGCCCGGCGTTGGCCATCGCCAGCAAGCCGGCCTGATCGAAGACGAGGCCGTTATCGGTCTCATCCCCAAACTGGTAGCCCGGCCCGCCAGCCCCCGTCCCGGTCGGGTCGCCGCCCTGCGCCATGAAGCCCTTGATGACGCGATGAAACGTCACGCCGTCATAAAACCCTTCGCGCGCCAGAAAGACAAAATTGTTCACCGTCAGCGGGGCTTTGTCGGCGAACAGCTCGATGACGATCTTGCCTTTGGCCGTGTCGAGCGTGGCCGTGTACTGCTTGTTCGGATCGATCTGCATCTTGGGCGGCTGGTCCCACTGCTTCACCGCCGGCGGCGCGCCGCTGCCCGCCTCCGGTGTGGCTGCCGCCGGCGCGCAGGCGCTCAGGGCCAGCAGAGCGATCGCTGCCAGCCCGTTCATGAGTCGATGGGTGAATTTCATTGGCATTATCTCTCCTCAATCGTGACCGTGATGAGTTTGTCCCCCGGCGGCGACTCCGGGTCCTGCTGCGGGTTGCGCAGGGCGAGCGCCCGCACCACATCCAGGCCGGCGATGACTTTGCCGAAGATCGTGTACTGTCCATCGAGTTCGGGCGCCGGGGCGAGGGTGATGAAGAACTGGCTGCCGTTCGTATCCGGCCCGGCGTTGGCCATGCCCACCACACCCTCGGCCTCGTACTTCAGCTCAGGCACGATCTCGTTGGGGAGGTAGTAGCCCGGCCCGCCGAGGCCGGTTCCGGTCGGGTCGCCGGTCTGCGCGACGAAGCCGGAGATGACGCGGTGAAAGGTGATGTCGTCGAACCAGCCCCGCTGCGCGAGGAAGACGAAGCTGTTGACCGTCAGCGGCGTCTGTTCGGCATACAACTCGATGACGATGTCGCCCTTCTCGGTGGCGAGGGTGGCGGTGTAGGTCTTGAACGGGTCGATGACTTCCTCGGGCGCGGCGAACTGCCGGTCTTTCAATTTCTCCAGCTTTACCAGCATATCGAAGGCCCAGAACTGAAAGGGGATGGCGGTAGAATCGAGCGGCTGATTGTTGAAGAGCACGAACGGCGTGCCGGGCAGCCCCTGCCCGCCGATGGTGGTCGCGGAATCATACGCCGCATCCACACGCGCTTTGAACTTTCCACCGTCGAGGTCGGCGGCGAACCGCTGCGCATCGAGTTTCAGTTCTGCCGCGTAACGGTCCAGCGTCGCGCGGAAATCCGCCGGGCTTTGATCGGCCCATTCCTGGCGGTTGGCGAAGAGCAGATCGTGCATCTCCCAGAACTTGCCCTGCGCGCCGCCGGCTTCCGCGGCCTCGGCGGAGAGTTGGGCCTTGTCATGAATCTCACGCAACGGGAAGTGGCGATAGACGATACGGACGTCGTTGGGGTGAGCGGCGTGAAGTCGCGCCAACACGGGCGCGAGCGAGGCACAGCCCGGTCACTGAAAGTCGCCGTACTCGACGATGGTGACGCGCGCGTTTGTCGGGCCAAGCTGCCAATCCACGGCGGTCACCGGCGGAAAGATGGATTGCGGCGTGGGGGCCGGGGTGGGCGACTCTTCGGGGATGGCGGTGGGAAACGAGAGCGGCGTAACTGTAGGAGCGGGTTGTGCCCGCGACTCGGTCGGGGTAGGCGCAGGCGTGGCTTGAATACAGGCGGCCAGCAGGGCGCTGAGCGCGACCCAATGGAATAGTTGTCGCAACATGCGTCGTCTTTCGTTCAACTGCAAGGTCGCGACATTATACCGCCCGGCGGCAACGGACTTGCAGCGGATGAACGGAATGCGTCAAGGGTTTTTGGACACGGATGGCGAAAGTTTGGTGTCGTTCGATTGGCATTCTCCTGAGAGTGCCAAGGTCCTGGGGGCGTTGTTGCCCACTTGTTCCGGCCAACGCGGTGGGACGGGCTGGCCCCGGCTGAAGCGTTCGGGATGCGCGTTGAAAACGCTAGCTGGTGGCCAGCAGTTGCTCAGCGTAGTCGCCGTTTTGCTTCTTGCCGATCAGCCAGCCGACGATGAAGCGGCTGAACAGGTCGAGCACCAGGTACAGGTAGAAGCACCGGTAGCGAAGAGTGCCGGGCAAGAGGGTAATTGCCCGGCTTGTGTTTCCGGCGCCTGACCTTTCTGGCCCAGTTCGCGGCGACGGCGCTCGAATTCTGCCAATGGGATGATGCCGTGCAAATAGGCTTCGCTCAGGCGGTCCGATTGATGGTCAAGATTAGGCCGTCCCTGGCGCAGTTGGTCACGGCGGGCTTTCAACTCCTGCGGCAACCAACGGCCCCCATGCGCGCGTTCCAAAGCCTGGGTGATGAGTTCCGGATGCGTCAGGAGGTCGCACACATCCTGCCAAACCAACTCGTCCAGTTGAGATGCCGGAATGAGGCGCGCGGGGCAGCGCTCGTCCCGGCAGGATTGCCGAGGGGGCGCTTTGCCCCGGCCGACATAGTAGCGATACTGTGCCTTACCACCCCTGTACACGCCAAATTGCGTACCCCGCAACTCACCAGTGCCCGCAGCAGGTATTCGTGGGCGGTGTTGTTGCGGCGGGCAAACTACTGGTGGCTTGATTCCAGCGGCGCAGGCCTCGTGGCGAAGGGAGGTGGAGCGATTGCAGATATCGGGTCAAGCCGGCCAGACTGGCCTGGTCGTTCAGATACCAAGCGAACAGCT
>CAZSNP010000021.1:0-28823 GCA_964608265.1 uncultured Anaerolineales bacterium
AGGCCTGCATCTCACGCTCAATATTATCCCAGCGCGTGCGAATTGATTCCACACTGGGAAACTGATCCGCCTCCCACATGGCGCTGGGTGAGCGGCCTTTCCAGCGGGCCAGGTATAACCACTGGGCGCCGATGGCATGCACCAGCGTATCGCGCACCGAATCATAGCTCGCGCCACGGCTGGCCAGAAACTGCTCGGGGCTGAGAAGGGCCGTAGTGTCGAGAATTCGGGCGTTAGCCCAGGCGTCATATTGATACAAGGTACGGATGAGTTCGTAGAGCATATGAGACTCGCCTGCAGGCGCGACTACTTTGTCTTTGCGTGTGCACGCCGGCGCGCGGTAGTAGCCCTGGCCGGCTGCACACGGGCGGCAGGTGTTGGCTTGCTGGAATCCGCAACCGAATGCCTGATCTCAACTCCTGACCACGCACCAGTTGATGGCAAAGTCGTGCGCCGGTTGATTCGTTTCAATGGAGCGGAAACCGGCCCGCCGAAGGTACGGGCGCGTTTTCTCCTCGCCCCACATCGTGCCCAACCCCTCGCCGCCCTGCGCCGGCGAGACGGCCATGCAGTGCATGGTCGAGGCCGTGTACAGGGATGTGCCGATGTCGTTGTCGTTCTCGTCAACGGTGGTGGTGACGGTGATGGTGGCGGCGCGCACGGTGAGCGCGGGCGTGACCGTCCAGGCCGGGCGGCGACGAGGCTGAGGCGAACGAGGGCGTTGGCGAAGAGGCGTTGCATCTCGATACTCCCGTTCGCGCCGGGTGCGGCGGCTCGAAGGCGCGAGCGTGCTGCCGATCACCAACATCACATCGCGCGGCTCGCTGACGAGGCCGTAAAGCGCCGCCCACGCCTCGCGCACCGGCGAGGTGAAGTCGGCGCCCAGGCTCTGCCCCGGCGTCTTGCACATGTTGAAGCCGAAGTGCACCACGAAGATCGGCCAGTTCAGAGCCTGCGGCAGGAAACCGGGTGTTGGATCGGAGCAAACGACGGGAGGGCGCCACTCCAGCCCTGTGGAGGTGCTCCCTTTGATCGAAGACAAACGGATTACCTGTGCACTTTCAGCTCCACCCGCAGCACGACCCCGAAATTGGGGACGTCCGTGTTGTTCAGGCCGAGGAGTGTCTGAGTCTGCTCACCACGCGCCAGGGCAAAGGGGCCGGTGCCGCCGACGATGGCCCGCAGGAAGGGCAGATTCTGATCCGCCAGTTCGTACCCATTGGTCACAATCGTCTCGGAGCCGGGCGCATCGCCGAGGCTGTACAACTGGGTGGTTACGACGATAGGCCCCGTTGTCGTGTGTGCGCCATCGCCGACATGAAAGCCCCAACACGTCCATTCGCCGATGACCTTGTCAGGGAACTCCGGGCTGCCGTCGTCGTTCACGCCATTGCAGGCGTTGTTATCGCACGTCAGCGTTCCGGCCGGGTAGATGTAGCCCTGCGTGACGAACTCGCCGCCGTAAGCGGGCAGGCCGTCTGCGTGTACGGGCGTTTCGTCAAAGACGAACTTGAGACCGTTCTCGGCGATGTCAAACGCAAGCGTCCGCCCCTTGGCAGCCTCGGCAGTCAGGGTGGTGGGCAGGTTTGGCAGCGCCAGGGCCGCAACGGCCACGACGCCGATGAAAAAGGTCACGAACAGCATTCGCTTTGGGTTGACGTGTCTCATGGTTGACCTCCTGGATTGGGTGAAGTGGGCAGCACAACGATGGGCGCGATCTTTCGCGATAGGCACGGGTCGCTACGAAGTGGTGTGCTCCTTCATGCTCCCTCCTTCCCCACCGGGATTCTCAGGTTGTGATGGAAGACGTTCTCAGGGTCGTATGTCGCCTTGATCTCCCGGATGCGTGGATAGTTGGTCCCGAACGACTGCGCCAGCAGCTCCTCGCCTCCCTCCAGGAACCCGGCGAAGTTGAAGTAGGTGCCACCGGACGCAAACCGCCGGGCGTCGTCGTAGCGGCGGCGCACCCAGGCGATGTTGGCCTCGTCGGTGGCGGGGTCCATCGAGTTTGCTTCGATGGTGAACAGCCAGGGCGCGTCGCGGTGGAAGAAGGCGGTCGCTTCCGGCCGGACGCGGCTCACGGCTCCACCCAATGCCCACAATTCCACCGTGCTGAACGGGGTGGGACGCTCAGTTGCGACTTCGTGGATGAACTGCACCGCTTCGTCGCTGAGTTCGCGCAGGTACAGCGACTTCCAGTAATAGCGTCCACCGGAGGGATAGTCGGCGTCGAAAAGCCGTTGAGCCGCGACGAACGGCATCGGGCCGCTGAGGTCGGCGATGGGGGCGGCGATCTCTCGCAACGGCCGAGTAGCGCGCTCGCCCTCTGCGAGCGGCCCGCACCAGCAGCCCACGATCACGATCACCGGAGCGCCCCGGTGCTCCTCGGGGATTGGTTCGCCCTCGGGGGCGTTCCAGTAGATGGCGAGCGCCATCAGCTCGTCGGGGGCCTGCGGCATAAACGAACGGAAGAACTCGACGACTTTCCTGCCCTCGGCCGCCGGGTAGAACGTGAGCAGCATCCAGACCTCCGGCCCGACCGGGTGAAGCCGAAACTCGAAGGAGGTGACCACGCCGAAGTTTCCGCCCCCGCCGCGCAGCGCCCAGAGCAGATCCGGGTGGTGATTCTCGTCCGCCGTGATCAACTCGCCGTCGGCCGTCACCACGTCGGCGGAGGCCAGGTTGTCCGCCGTCAGGCCGTATTTCCGCGTGAGGAACCCAAGCCCGCCGTGGAGCGACAACCCGCCGACGCCGGTCGCCGACACCGCACCCAGGGGCGTCGCCAGTCCGAAGGCCTGCGTCTCATGGTCCACGTCGCCGAGCAGCGCGCCGCCCGCGACCCTGACGACCATCCGCTCACGGTCCACCCGCACCCCGCGCATTGGCGAGAGGTCAATGACGAGACCCCCTTCGCAGATGGCGTTGCCGGAGACGTTGTGCCCGCCACCGCGCACCGCGATCGGCAGCCCCCGCCCTCGAGCGAAGCGGACCGCCGCCATGACGTCCGCCGGGCCGGTGCAGCGGGCGATCACGGCGGGACGCCGGTCAATCATCCCGTTCCAGATCCGGCGCGCCGCCTCGTAGCCCTCGTCGCCGGGCTGGAGGATAGCGCCTCGCAGGCTCGTGCGGAGCTCCTCAAAGTCGCCGCTGCCCGGTTTGGTGATTTCCTCGACTCTTTCTGCATCTAACGCGCCTGTTGCCATATCAGCCTCCTCGCTTTGCAAGAGCGGCCAGCAGCCCGCCGGGTGCAGGCTGCGTGAGCAGGTTCCCTCTGCGTCCGGCGAGCCTGCCGGCCAGTAACAGGATAGGGCAACAGGCAGGGGTTGTCATGCGTGCCACACGCAATTTGGACACGCATCTTCCGAGGGCGACACGTAAGGCCGTATGGGGCAGGCTTCGCTGCGTCTACGTCCTGGGGGTTGGGGTCAGATCGTGGCGGAGGGCGTAAGCGATTGCGGTCGCTCTGGCCGCTGCGCCGCTGGCGTCGAGCTTGCCGTAGAGGTTGGAGATGTGCCGCTCGACCGTGCGGACGCTCAGAACGAGTTCTGCTGCGATCTCCTGATTGCTCTTTCCGGCGGCAATCAGGCGTAAGACTGCGATTTCGCGCGGTGTCAGGTCAGCCAGGCCGGGGGATGGAGCGACCTGTTGGTGAAGCCGGGTTTCGATGTCACGTAGAAGCGCCGCCGCCCGCACGGCTTGCGGCTCGGCGCCCAGCCGCTGAAGCGAGTCTCGTGCTTCCTGAGCCTGCTGACTGGCAGCCTGGATCCGCCCCAAGGCGAGCAGGGTGCGGGCTAATTCGAGGCGCGCCCGTGCGGCCTCGAACGGCGCGCCATTGCGCTTATACAGGTCAAGCGTGTCCTCGAACCAGCGGCGGGCCGCCTCATGATCACCTTGCGCGGCGGCGACTGCACCCTCCAGGAAACCGGCAGCGGCCCGGAGCGGTTCCGTGCCTACGGCCGCGGCAATGGACTGTAGTTCAGTGCAGATGTTGGCTGCTTGATCCAGGGCGCCGCGTGCGATCTGGGCCAGCCCCAGCAGTTCGAGCGCGGCCGAGCGGTCCAACCGATCTTCTGAAGGCAGGCTGCGCAAGAAGCGTTCGGCCAGGTCCGCCGCCGTCGTCGCATCGTCCTGGTCCAGCGCCAGGGCTGCCCGCCCGAGCAGCGCGAGGTTGGCCCCCATCGTCCGAAACGGGTGGGACTCGGCCTGGGCGAGCAACGCTGCCGCTTCATCAAAGCGCCCCTGCCGGCGGCGCAGGTCGGCCAGCCGCACGATGCCCTCGGCGGCCTCTGCGGGGCGCGTGGCAATCAGATCGTTCGTCGCCGCCGCCAGGGTCGACTCAGCCGCCGCCCACTCGCCGCGCCAAATCAGGATTCCGGCGTAGTGAGTCCGGCAGGTCGAGAACATCAGCGGGTAGTTCCACCGTGTGGCGAGTTCCTGCACGTAGGTACACCACTGCGCGGCGCGGTCGTAATCACGCACGCGCTCACAGGCATAGATCAAGAAGCAGCAGGCCGAAGCGCACGCATCCGCGTCGGTGATCTCGCCCGACACCGCCGCCGTCGTGGCCTCGTCCAGGCAGCGCATCCCGTCGGCGACATCTCCCGCACACACCCGCGCCAGCCCTTCGAGCGCCAGCGCCAGCATCTCTAGATCAATTACCTCCAGCGTGCGGCCCACCATGGCCGCCTGTGCGCCAAGCCTTAGCGCCGTCGCGGTGTCGTTGTGCAGCTGGAGCGCCAGAACGCCCTCATAGGTGGCGAGCAGGCCGTGCTCGGGTACCAGGTTGTGCCCTTCGAGCAGGCGATGAGCGCGCCGAAACCAGCCGGCGGCGACGGCGTATTCGCCGCGGAAGGAGTAATAGTCATAGGCCAGGTAGGTCGCCACCCGCGCCGCGCCCTGGGAGTCTCCCTGTTGACGATAGGCTTGGTAGGCCTTTTCGCGGGCGTCGAAGGTTGCCGCAGCATCGTCCAGCCACCAGGCGGCCAGGCCGAGTCCCTCCAGCGCCTCGGCGGTCGCCTCGGTGCGCAGCGCCGCCTCGAAGCAGGCGCGCGCCTCGCCCCAGGCGCCACGAGCCAGAGCCTCGCGGCCAGCATTCAGGGGATCATTGAGCATTTGCTCACTACGACTCTCACGCATCATTTGTGCTCAGCGCAGCCAAATCACACCAAAGCGCTTGGCCCTTACGTCGCCAGCCC
Source organism: uncultured Anaerolineales bacterium (assembly GCA_964608265.1). Taxonomy (GTDB): domain Bacteria; phylum Chloroflexota; class Anaerolineae; order Anaerolineales; family UBA6663; genus JANWXR01. The sequence goes on from CAZSNP010000021.1 coordinate 5,196, forward strand.
GCCCAGGCGCGGCACGGCTGCGGGCAGTTGCCCAATCACCGCAGCTTCCGGGAAGGTGAGGTGCTCCCGCTGCTTCCACTCTTTGCCCTTGCCGGGGTGTCTCGCCCGGCGTGATGCCCCGGTTGCCGAACGTGCCCCACAGCGCGAAGCCCATTTCACCGCGCCGCGCCGCTGCGTAGCCGTGTTCGGCGGCCAGGCCGCGCTCGCGCAGCGCCTTCCACAACCGCTCGCGCTCCGCCGATTGCACGATCAGATCGTTCAGTTCTTCCGCCGCCGGCAACCGCTCGCCGGTGGTATAGAGAAAGGTGATGCGCCGCCACTTGCGCGAGGGGATGGGCCCCGGGAGTCTTTCGAGCGGGCCGAGCTGGATTTTAAAATACTGCTCGCCGGCGCGCGGGTGGCCGGGTTGGGTGCGGAGCAGTTCGGCGCGGGTCGTCAACTCATGCCCGCGCACCGGGGCCACAAAGTTGATGGCCCATTTCTCGTCGCCGAACCTGGCGGTTTGATAGAAGGCCAGCCAGTCCACGGCCACCGTCTTCGGCGCGGTTTTGAACGGGGTGCGATACCAGCCCAGCAGCGCCACGAGCGCCGGGCCGGTCGTGCGGGGAGGCATGGGCGGCGGTCAGTGTCGGGTGTCCGAGATCGGCTTGCCGTCGAGGGTGCGCGCGCTCATCACCGTGCTGCGCAGTTGGATGTGCGGCCCGAACGTCTTGCGCAGCGCGCCGTTCATCACATCGAGCACATCGTTCATTTTGGCGGCGGTCGGCACCGTGCCGCGCGTCACGCTCGTGCGCGCGCCGTTGTCGCGCTGGATGAAGTGCGCCCACTCGCAGGTGCCGTCGCGTTTGCGTTTGGCCAGCAGTTTGTAGAAGCCCACGCCCGGTATCGGCGCGGTCGCCCACCCGCCGATGATCTCCTCGCCCTCATCCACCGTCATCACCGCCGCTTGGCGGGCCTCGTTGGCGTTCATCTTTCGACCTCCACGCGCCGGCCTTCGCGCGCGGCGCGGCGCGCGGCCTCGATCACCCGCGTCACGTTCAAGCCGTCGCGAAACGTCGGCAGATCGGCCGTGGTGCGCCCGTTCGAGATGGCCTCGGCCAGATCATCGAGGAAGACGCTGAACGCGCCCGGCAGGCCGGCATGCCCGCGCGTCTGCTCGAGGTAGGAGATGGGCGGGTACTGCGGCTCGGGCGCGTCGGCGCCCATGCGTAACACCGAGACCTCGTCGCCGAAGCCGTCGATGAGCAGTGTGCCCTCGGAGCCGTGAATCTCAAAGCTGGTGCGCGTCAACGCCGTCACCGCGCTATGCCGAAACATGCCGATGAGGCCGCTTTCGAAGTGCAGCGTCAGGCTGCCCGAGTCATCGGCGAGGTTGAGGATGCCGGTGGGCAACGTCACCCGGCTGAGGCGGCCGAGCGTCGCCTCCACCTCGCGCACCGGCCCAAACCAGCGCTGGGCAAAATCGAGCGCGTGCGAGACGTAGCTCGCCAGCACCCCGCCGCCGTTGTCCGCATCCCACATCCAGCGGGTGGCCTCATCCGGCGCGGCCAGCAGATTCGAGAAATGGTCGAAGCACAGCAAGATCGGGCGGCCGATGGCCCCGCGCTGCAACAGATCGGAGACGAGGCGGATGTGCGGCTTGTAGCGCAGGACAAAGGCGGCCGCCCCGACCGTGCCGGTGGCCCGCACCATCTCGGTGACGATGTTGGCGTCGGCGGCGGACGGCATGAAGGCGACCTCACACACCACATGCCGCTTGCGGGCGAGCGCGGCGGCCACCAGCCCGGCATGCGTCGGCGGCAACGTGGCGATGCTGACGAGGTCAATGTCCGCAGCGATCATCTGCCTCGGGTCGGCGTACCAGCGCGGGATATTGTGCTCGCGCGCAAAGGCCTCGGCCCGCTCCAGCGTCCGTGAGCAAATGGCCACCAGCTCGTACTTCGGGTCTTCCTTGTAGGCGGGCACATGAATCTGCCCGCCGTACTCCAGGCCGATGACGCCGACGCGGATGGACATCCGTCACTCTCCTGCCAGCGACACGAGGGCGCGGAAGGCGCGCATGGCCGTGATCATGTCGGGGAAGGTCATCTCAAGCCGGGTGCCCGAGGTGCGCGTCGCGCCGGGGAGGAGATAGGCGCCATCTGCGTGATGGGGATATTGGAACTCAACGCTTAGTTGCACGGGGGAGGCAACACGGAAGGGCTGCCGCCGCTCACCACCCTTCCAGCGCGTGACCGCGCGCGCCACCGCCTCGCAAATCTTCTCGCGCGCCTCGGCCAGCGGCAAGCACTCGGCGGCATACCGACTCGAGCCCATCTTCACCGCGGCGATTTCGACGTCGCCCCCCAACAGGTCCTGCGCCTCGCGGCAGGCGGCCTGATCGCCCGCGACGGCGATGACGGGCAGGCCGAAGTGCGCGGCGGTCGCCGCGTTCAGGCCGATCTCGCCGACGGCCACGCCGTTGAGCCACACACCGCGCACCTTATCCGACCAGGTGTGACAGAGCACGGCCTTCTTCGCGCCGGCCATCGCGTGGTAGCCGACACAGGCGAGGGCGTCGTACGCCAGCCCGTCGCCGGCCTCGATGCCCTCGATCATGGCGAAGGGTGAGGGGCGGCCGGTGTTGAGGTGGGCGCGCGGGTCGAGGGCTTCGAGTTTGAGGGAGCGGTTGTGCCAGTGGGCGTCGGCAACGGTCACCGCCTCGGCCCCGCCGACGAACGCGCCGTTGATCGCCGCGTTGGCATCGCCGGCCATCAACTCGCGCCCGCGTTCCCATTCAGCTTTCCCCGGCGTCACCTGCTCCCAATCCACGATGCCGGAGATGCCTTCCATGTCGCACGAAATCAGCAGTCGCATGCGGCCACTCCCTCCGCCGCTAATTGTAGCAGTCTCACTCTGATTTGGATGTGGCCGGTGGCGGAAGAGCCGGGCGCAGAGTTCAGGCGAGCCGCGTCTCGCACGCGCTCGCGATGCAGAGGCTGAGTTCGGCCCGGCCAGACGAGGCTGTGCTTCGTCCGGGCGGCGCGGGTGAGCGGGGAGGCACACGAGGACGGCCAGCGCCTCAGCGCTCGGGCGCCCCGGTCGCGCGCAGAGCGCGTTGGGCCTCGAAGCGGTCGGCCTCGCTGCGGGCATACGCGATCGCCCGTTCAAAATCAACCCTGGCTTCCGCGCCCTGCCCCAGCGCTCGTTTGGCGAGGCCGCGCCGCTGATACAGCCGGCCGTTGTGGGGATAATGGAGGATGGCCGCGTCGAGCTGTTCGATGGCGTCACGGTGCCGCGCGGTCTTCGAGTAGTAGTCGGCCAGCGCGACGCGCAGGGTGACGTTATCCTCGGCGCTGAGCGGGCCGGCCAGCGCCGCCCGGGCGAGGCGTTCCGCGCGGCGATGATCGCGGCGCCCGAAGGCGAGCAGCGCCTGCACCGCGATGAGGGCCGGCGACTCCGGCGCAAGACGTTGCGCCTGCTCGAGATAGTGCTGCGCCAGTTGCGGCTCACCGGCCTGCCAGCCATAGCGCGCCAACCGGAGGAGGGGCCCGGCATCCGCCGGTTGCAGCTCGGCGGCGGACTTCAGCTTTTGATACACCGCCGCGTCACCGGCCTCCGCGGCCAGACGCCACTCGGCGGCGCGCACGCTGCGATCGAGCCGCCACAACCCAAACAGCAGCGCCGCATGCGTCGCCGCCACGATGTACGCCCACGGCGCAATCGCGAAGTTGTAGATCGCGATCCAGTCGCCGCCAATGCCAAAGGCCGACAACACCGGATACCACACGGTCGAGTAGAGGATTTGTTGTTTGGCGAACGAGTAGAGGAGTTCACCGGCGATGCGTTGGCGCGCCCGCGTGATCAGCGGGATGGGGAGCAGGCCGACGATGAGGGAGACCAGCGGGCCGGCGAGGGAGATCCACCAATCCTCGAGCGGGGTGAACTCGCCGGACGGGATGACGTAGCCCCAGAAGACGCGCCATTGAAAATCCACGACCTGCCCGCCGACCTGCCACGTGGCCACGGCATGCCCGGCCTCGTGCAGAAAAACGCCCAGGGGGATGAGGATGAAGAAGGCGATCTGGCCGGCCAGGCTGCGCTCGGCCTGCGTCACCGTCTCATCCCAGAACTCGCGCCAGCTCCTGATCCAGCGCCACAGCACGAACAGGCCCTGCACCGAATACAAGAGCGCGAGGATATCGAAGACGCTCGTCACGCCGCTCAGCCGTCGAAACAGATGAGGGAAACGGGGTTGCCCTCGTTTCCCTCATTCACTTCGATCACTTCGATTGCCTGGCGGTGTCGCCTCGGTTACTGCGACGGGCCGGTCACGCCTTCGAGCAATTGCTGCGTGTACCAGATCTTCTTGTCATCCGCCACCCCGCCGGAGGCGACGAAATCGGTGCCGTCCTGATACTTCAGCGGTCCTTGCCACAGGTTGATGCTGCCATCGGCCAGACCGGCGATGAACTTCTTGAGCGTCGCGGCGTTTTCCGCCGAGAGCGCCTTGCCATCCACCCAGCCGACCGCGCTGGTATCGGGGTCGTTGATGTCCTTCCAATCCGGCCCGTTCCAATCCCAACTCGACTTCCACGTGCCAGCCTGGACGGCCTTCGCCGCGGCGAGATAGGCGGGGCCCCAATTGAAGTACGGCACGCCAAGACAGACGTCGGTGGCTTCGGCGCACCCGCCGAGGTAGTCGTAGGGGATGGCCCAGACTTTTTCGCCCGCCTTGGCGCGTTGCCCGGTCACGACCAACCCTTCGGTCGTGTCAATGCCCGAAAGCACCACATCGGAGCCGTTGTTGAAGAAGTCGTTGGCCACCTGCGTCGGGTCGAGCGTGACGCCGGGGATGTTGAACCAGAAGCCGATCCAGGTGACGGTGAACTTCAGGTCGGCGGCGGACTTGCCGCGATAGTTCTCCCAGCAATACTTCGCGCCGAGGTAGGTGCTGTTGACGAGCCGGCGCGTCTCCGGGTCAATCAGCGGCCCGAGGTACGAAATGCTGCCCGTCTCCGTCGTCAGGCCCGCCGCGCAGCCGGCGATCATCTTGCCGTATTCCATCCGGCCCATGATGTTGCCGACATTCGCGGGCGCAGTGCCATCCAGCACGGCATCACCCGAGGCGTGGATGAAGGTGATGTCGGGGTGCGCCCTGGCGGCGTTGTTCGTCGGGTCCTTGAACTCGGCGGAGTTGGTGATGATGAGCTTGACACCTTTGGCGGCGAAGTCATCGGCGACTTGCTCGATGGTCACGCCGGGCCGGTCGGCGGGGTTGACCTTGTCAATCCACTCCAACTCGGTGCCGGGCGCATTCTTCAACACGTACTGCACGCCCTCCCAGTGGGCCTCGTTCCAGCCGTGATCCTCCTTCGGGCCGACCATCACCAAACCGATCTTGAGCGGCTTGGCCGCCTCGGTCGGCGCGGCCGTAGGCTCGGGCGGCGCAGCCGGCGTGCAGGCGGCGAGCGCCAGCGCGCTGATCGCCAGGCCGCTGATGAGTTTCAACATCAATCGTTTCATGGGCATCTCCTCCTACTGGATCTGCAAAAGTGAACGGATCGGAACTGAGTGGAACGACGCTTATGTGTGGAATCCGGGTTCAACCACCTCCTTCACACAGCTCAGACGATGGACGAGGCGATAACGCTTTGAGATACCGCTGTGGCAGAAAAGGCAGACCAATTGTAATCCAACGTGCCGCAACTGCTCAACGCGCCGGCCCGGCCTTCACCCCGAGGGGGGCTTGCGCCGGTAGCCCTTTTTGAACTGCCCGGCGACGTAGCGCATACTCTCGATGACAAAGACGAGCGCCACCGGCCCCAGAATGATTCCCAATTCCCACAACCCGATCTGTCGAAACAGCATCAACCCGCAGGCGATGAGGGCAACCACGGCCAGCACCAGCGGCCACCACAGGCGGCGACGCGACACCATCACCGGCGCACGAGCGGTAAATAACGGCGCTGCGTCAACTGCGTCAGGTCCACCAGCGCGTACGAATCGATCAGCGCGCCGCTGCGCGTGACAAACTCAAGGCTTACCTGCACGTCATCGGCCCGCACCCGCATCGCGCCATGGTCAGCGTTGTAGCGCACCTGGCTGCCGGCCACCGGCGCCCCGAGGCCATACAGGCCCGCGCCACCCGCGCCGTTGACGAAGTAGGGCAGCCCGCCGACGAGCAGCCGCTCGTAGGTGTGATCGTGCCCGGCCAGGACGACATCGGCGCCCCAGGCTTTGAACGGCCATTGCAGCGTGGTGTTCGAGCCATGCGTGCTGCTCGAAGAGTACGGCGCGTGATGAAAGTAGACGACTTGCCAGCGCGCAGTCGAGGCCGCGAGTTGGTTCTGCAACCACTGGCCCTGCACCGAGGCGCTGGTTCGGCCATCGGGCTCGTTCGAGTCGCTATCCACGGCAAAGAAGTGCACCGCGCCGCGGACGAAATCATAGTAGCGTTCATTGCCCGGCAGCGTGAAGTAGTTGAGGTAAGGCTGGGCGTTGGCCGTGTTCCAGTCGTGGTTGCCGAGGCTGGGGAAGAAGCGATTGGTGGTGGCGCCCGCGCCATAGCTGCCGGTGTAAGGATAGATAAAGTCGTGATAGTGCTTGCCGATGTTCTGATCAATCGTCGCGGCGGCGCCGACGGGATAGTTGTTGTCGCCGAGCGTGAGGATGAAATCCGGGTTCCAGCTTTTGACCAGGGTCGCCACGTCGGCTTCGGCCTGGCTGTCGTTGCCGTAGTCACCGATGACGGCGAAGACGATGGGCGGGGGCGGCGCGGCCTGCGAGACCCGGCCCGCGTGCGAACCGGCGAGCAGCAACACACAGCCCGCCAGGCCCCAGCGCAGCAGAGTGCAACCCAGCCCGGTGCGCATGCCTCAATGACGATCCGCCAGCTCCGCGCCGCGCAGCGTGTTCTGCATCAGCATCGCGATCGTCATCGGCCCCACCCCGCCGGGCACCGGCGTCAGCGCGCCGGCCACCTCTTTCACCTCGTCGTAAGCCACGTCACCCACCAGGCGCGAGCCTGATTTCCTGCCGGCATCGGCGATCTTGTTGATGCCGACATCAATGACATACGCGCCCGGCTTCACCCAATCGCGCCTGACCATCTCGGCGCGGCCCACCGCGGCGATGAGGATGTCGGCCTGGCGGCAGGTGGCGGCCAAATCCCTGGTGCGGCTGTGGCAGATGGTGAGGGTGCAGTCGCGCCGCAACAGCAACATCGCCGCCGGCAGGCCGACGATGTTCGAGCGGCCCAGCACCACGGCATGCGCGCCCCTGAACGGCGCACCGGCCTCTTCGAGCAACACCATGCAGCCGGCGGGTGTGCACGGGGCGAACAGCGGCTCACGGCCCTTCATCGACAGCCGGCCGATGTTGACGGGATGAAAGCCATCCACATCTTTGTGAAGGCTGATGGCGTTGAGGACGCGCTCCTCATCCAACCCCGCGGGCAGCGGCAGCTGCACCAGGATGCCGTGCACGCGCGGGTCGGCGTTCAACTGCGCCACCAGTTCCTCGACCTGGGTTTGCGAGGCCGTCGCCGGCAGCTCGTGATGGATGGATTGGATGCCCAGCTCCTCGCAGGCCTTGCGCTTGTTCTTCACGTAGTAGTGCGAGGCCGGGTTATCGCCGACGAGCACCGTCGCCAGCCCGGGCCGGCTCTGGCCCGCCGCCGCGCGCGCCCGCACGGCCTCGGCCACCCGCGCCCGCACCTTCGCCGCAATCGCAATGCCGTCAATGAGTTGAGCAGTCATGATCGTAACCCGCGGCAAATGGCAAGTGGCAGGTGAGCGGCGCCCCGGTCGCTCCTCACTCTTCACCCGTCATCCGTCACGCCTCAGGGACGCCAGGCCGGCTGATAATCTTCGGCGGCATCCGTCGTCAGCCGTGCTTCGTCTTCGCCCTCAGCCGTCATGAGGTAGATGTCGTGATTGGCATTATCCTGCCGCCACGACTCGAACGCAATCCATTTGCCATCGGGCGACCAGGCCGGGGTGTCGTTCGGGCCGACATCGGTGAGCGGGCGAACACCAAAACCCAATTGATCCCAGGCCACAATGACGATGTCGAGTCCCGACTCGAAGGCCACCAGCGTGCCGCCGGGCGACCAGGCCGGCGAGGCCGCCGCGAGGTCGCGCGTCACCTGTTTCGGATTCGCGCCGTCGAAGGTGCCGTCGGCATTCATCCAGTACAGGGTCGGGCTGCCGGTGCGCGTGCGGTTGACGAAGATCATCCGCGCGCCGTCGGGCGACCAGCTCGGCTGGCGGTCACCCGAGACCGGGTTGCTGATCCGGCTCGGGTTGCCGCCATCCGGCGCGGCCACGAAAATCTGTGGGCGGTTGTTCTCGAGATAGGTGAAGGCGATGCCGGTTTCCGACCAATCGGGATCATACACGCCTCCCGGCAGCGTAATCAACGGTTGAATGTCACCGCCATCGGCTTGCATTCGATAGATGACGGCGTCGGCATACACATCCCGCTTGCGGTCGCACGGGCTGACAAACAGCAACTGCGCGCCGTCGGGCGACCAGGCCGGCTGGCACGCGCCCTCGGCCTGGCCGGTGAGCGCCCGCTGCCCGCTGCCATCCACATTCATCAACCAGATTTGCGGCAAGCCGCCGCGCTCGCTGACGAAGGCGATCTGCCCCGTCTTCCCGCCGCCGATGGCGGGCGCCGGGGGGGTGGCGGTGGCCGAGGGCGCGGCCGTGATCGGCGGCGCAGGTGACACTGTCGGGATTGGCGTGTCTGCCACACCGATGGCCGTTTGAGTCAGGCCGACGACGCGCGTGGCGAAGTTGGGTTGCGGGGTGCTCGATTCGGCGGCGGTGGGCGCGGGCGGCAGGGGGGCCGTGGTCTGCGCGACGCCGAAGGGCGGGTCAAACGGGATGAGGCCGCGCAGCAGGCCGCCGGCCCACAGGCCGACCAGCGCGCCCACGATCGTTATCGCCGCAAAGGCCGCGACGATGCGCCAACTGAGCCCCCGTCGCCACGTCGGCGGCGGCCCGCCCTCGTAGTATTCGATCACCGGCTCGTTCGGCAGCGGCAGGGCCCTGGCAAATTCGGCCGCGGTCGCGAACCGTTGATCGGGCTTGACCTGCAAGGCGCGCTCGATGGCTTTGGCCGTCGGCGCGGAGACGTTGGCGTTGTGCTTGCGGATGGGTGTGAGGGCAGTCTTGCCCAGCGCGCGCTCGACGCTGTCGGTGGGGTTCTGCCCGGTGAGCAGCGCGTACAGAGTCGCCCCGACCGAGTAAACATCCGAACGGGGATCGGTGCGGCCCAGGCCGTATTGCTCGGGGGGCGAGAAGCCGTGGGTGAAGGCCCGCGCGCCGCCGGTGGTGCCCGTCGATTCATCATGGACTTTCGCCAGGCCAAAATCCACCAGCACCGCCTTGCCCGAGGGCGTGACCTTAACGTTGCTGGGCTTGATGTCGCGGTGCAGGATGGCCGGGTTGCGGGTGTGCAGATACGAGAGTGCGTCGAGGATTTCGCGCGCCCACAGCAGCACGTCGGCCTCCTCCAGCGGGCCGCCCATCTCCTCGACGACCTCACGCGCATTCGGCCCGGCGACGTAATCCATCACCAGATATTGCCCCTGCTCGGGGATGACGAAGTGGTCAATGACGCGCGGGAGGTTGGGGTGGCGCAGCGTGGCCAGCAGCGTGGCCTCGCGCCGGAACTGGCGCTCGGCTTCGGGCGAGGCCGAGAGGTTTTCCTTCAGGGCCACATCCTGCCCCAACGTCTCATCGAAGGCGCGATAGACCGCGCCCATGCCGCCGCGTCCCAATTCGCCCATGATGCGATAGCGATTGTTCAGCAGCGCGTTGGGTTCGAGTGGCATTTGGCGATGCGGTTCGGCGGGCGGCAGGCGTATCTAAATGCGCGGCGATTGTAGCACGGGCTTCCGAGCGGGGCGCATGGGCGCGGCGGTGCAGAGGAGATGCCCCCCTGCTCCCCGGCACCCTTGCCAAAGTTGCAACTACTGGCTCAGCGAGGCAGCGCGGGCCAGTTTGCGCTCGAGGTCGTCCTTCACCTCGCGCATGGATTGCTCGACGTACGGGTAGGCCAGCCACACATTGGCCAGCCCGAACAGCCCGCCGGTGAGGGTGCGGTAAAACGGCGTGCTTTCGCGGGAGGGCAGCCAGCCAAAGATGAATCGAAAGAAATCGATATCGCTGTACGGATATTGCGTGAACAGTTGCGAGAACCCATCCAGGGCGATGGGCATCAGGCCGATCACAATCCAGCCGACCCAGTGCAGAGGCTTAAGCCGGCGGCGCACCGGCGGCAGCCCGTAGATCAACCCGGCCAGCAGAATGCCGCCGTAAATCGCCACATCGCGCTGGCAGAACGCGACCTTGTATCCCAGGCCGGCGTTGCCGTTGAACCCCTTCGATTCCAACAGGCCCGCGGGCGAATCGATTTGGATGCCGGTACGGGCGGCGAAATCCTGCCGGGGGTAGTGGGCCTGCTCGCCGAAGAAGAACCACGAGCGGTACCCAAGCTGGTGGCACAACGGGCTGTACACGGTGTAGATGACCTTGGCCGTTTCGTTATAGCCGTAGTGCATGAGCACCGGCGCAAGGAACGGGATGCCGACGTAGGCGAAGATGAAGAGGTTGAACCACAACAGCCAGTGCCGCGCGAAGCCGAGCACGCCGCGATCCACAGCGATGACGGCGTTACGGGTGCGGCCAGTGGCGCGCAATTTGCCTTCGGGGGTTTGTTCAAAAGTCATCGTAATCCGCAGAGACGACCCGGCCGGTCGTCTCCTCCGTTGGGACGCCGCGCAGTTACGGCGCCGTCACGCCCACCTTCGCGAGGTAGTTGTCAATTTGATCCTCAAACATCGGGCCGACGTGTTGCGCGACGATCATCCCGTCCGCATCCACCCAGAACGAGGTTGGGAAGCCGAGCACACGATACAGCTCGGTCACCGAGCCGCCCGGGTCCAGGACGATCGGAAACGTCAGCCCGAGTTCATCCACGAAAGGCCTCACGACCTCGGCCGGTTCATCCACGTTCACGGCCAGCACGACGAAGCCGCTCGACGAATGGGCGTTGTAGCGGTCTTCGATGGCCGGCATCTCCGCCCGGCACGGCCCGCACCAGGTGGCCCAGAAATTGATCAACACCGGTTGGCCGGCGAAGCTGGAAAGCCTGGCGGTGTTGCCCGACAAATCCTTGAGCACGAAATCGGGGGCGGGCGCGCCGACCACCGGCGCCGGCGCGGCTGGCGCTCCGCCGGAAACCGGCGTAGCGGCAGCTTGTGCCTGCCACGCCGGCAACCCGTAAAAGATCACCAGCCCGGCCAGCAAACCGAAGATCAATCCCGCGCCGGCGAAGACCAACGCCGCGCGGCGTGAGGTCGCCGTATCTTCAATCATCGTTCACCGCGCGCCGTTTGAACTCATTCACTTGACGCTCCAGCCTGGCGGGGGTTGCGTGTGCGACGAAGGCCGGTTCGTTCACTCAGGCCGCCAGGCGGATATCCACCAGCGTGCCGCGATTATCCCAGTTCACGGTCAGGTCGCCGGGGTTGTACGCGACGATGGGATTGGTCCAGCGGAAGAACCATTTGGCATCGTCGGGCCGCATGTTGATGCAGCCGCGCGACTTGGGCCGCCCGAAATCGTTGTGCCAGTACGCGGCGTGCAGCGCCTCGCCGATGGCGGAGAAGTACGACACCCACCCCACGCCGGGGATATCCCAACCCGACTCGAGCGTGCCGCCCTGCATCTGGCGGGAGATGCGCTTCTGCCAGATGAACTTCTGCCCGAGGCCGGTGCCGCCCGCGAGGGTTTTGCCGTCCTCGCCGTAGAACTGCGCGCCCGAGGCGATGCGGGCGCGGAAGACCTCGGCCTTGCCCTCGAGCGCGGTGAGGGTCTGTTTGCTCAAGTCCACCAGCAGCGTTTTGTCGGCGGCGTCGGGTGAGATTGGCGTGATCTCCTCGGGCGCGATGATGCGGAATGACTCGGCGGGCGCGTACATGTTGGGCGTCACCTCGGTGCCGGCGCGATACCACGGCGTGCCGTCGGGCGCCGGCACGATTGCGCCGATGCGGTACACCGCGCCGGAATACATCCGATACAACACCTTCGCGTCGGCGGCGGGCGCGGCGCGGCCTTCGACGTACGGCACGACCACTTCGCCCCACACGCCTTCGGGCGGCAGCGTCGTCAGCGGCGTCTGCGGGAAGTTGCGACACGGCACGACGTGCGGGGCATACACATAGCCTTCGTCGGTTTCGTACCACACGTGATTGTGCGGCATGAAGCCGTAGCCGACGATCTCGCGTCGCAGCCGCACCAGGTCTTCGGGCATGAGGGTGCGGACGATGTTGCCTTCGGGGCGCGGGCGGCTGTGGATATGTACGCCCCACGGCCAGGCCACGCGGCCAATCCAAACGTCGGGGCCTTGCGGCAGGGCGGCCCGCGCCTCGCCGAAGCGCGTGAGCGCCGCGCCCGCCAGTGTGGCGCCCGTCCATTTCAAAAAGCTGCGTCGAGAAATCATGTCGCCATCGTAACGTGAAAGGCTTACAACGGAATGAGAGCGCGCGTTGGAGCGGGTGAATGTTACCGTGTGTGGGCGTTGCTGGCAACGGCGTGGCCGGCGGACGGCCCGCACCTTCCACTCATCCGCTCTGCCAATCCATTGGCTGCTTGCCCTGCCCGGAGCAGCGGCTAAAATAGCCGGCATTCCTTCGTTGCGGAGGTTCCCCATGCCGCCCGCCACAACTCATTCCGGATTGCGACAGGCCGAACTCATCATGGCGCTCTCGCTCGCCACCGACCTCGGCACGGGGAGGCCGATGGAATGGGCGATGCGGTCTACCCTGCTCGCGGTGCGGCTGGGGGAAGCGCTGGGGCTAAACGACGCCGAGCTGCGCGATGTCTACCACTGCTCGCTGCTGCTCTACATCGGCTGCACGTCGGAGGTTGGGCTGGCACTGCAATTGTTCGGCGGCGACCCGCAGGCCGGCCTGGCGGCAGTGGATTTGATCAACAAGAGTGACCCGCGCGAAATGCTGGCCTGGGTGTTCAAATACCTCGGCGCGGGCCGGCCGCTGGCCGAGCGCCTGCGCACCTTTGCCAACCTCGGCCCGACGATGGCGACCTACAAGCTCGGCCATTGCGAGGTCGCCCAGCGATTATCCGAACGTCTGGGCCTCGAGCCTTCGATCCAAACGGCCCTCACGCAATTGGGCGAACAGTGGGATGGACAGGGCGAGCCGCGCAATTTGAAGGGCGAGCAGATCGCCCGCCCGATGCGCATCGTGCTGCTGGTGCGCGACATCGAAGCACACTTGAATTTGCACGGGGTGGAGGCCGCCAGCGCGGTGGCGCAACAGCGCGCCGGCAACATTCACGATCCGCATATCGTCAGCCGGTTTTGCGAACTGGCCCCGCATGTCTGTGCGACGCTGGAACAGGACGCCGACTGGGACCGGCTGCTGGCCCTCGAACCGCAACCGCGCCACTATTCGACCGATGAGTTCGATGACGCGACGCTGGTCATGGCCGATTTTATTGACCTGGTCTCACCGGCGTTCACCGGCCATTCGCGCAACGTCGCGACCCTGGCCGAAGCCGCTGCCCGCGTGTACGGGCTGCCGGAATCCGAAGCGAAATCGCTGTGGCGCGCGGCGCTGGTGCACGACCTCGGCAAGGTGGCCGCGCCGATGGGGCTGTGGGCGGCGGCTCGCCCACTCGCCGCGAGCGAATGGGAGCGCGTGCGGCTCCATCCTTACTACACCGAGCGCATCCTGGCCCGCCCGGCGCTGCTTGCGCAACTCGGTGATTGCGCGGCCTGCCATCACGAAAAGCTGGATGGCACGGGCTATTACCGCCGGTTGCGCGCGGAGGCCCTCTCCCCGGCTGCCCGGCTTCTGGCCGCGGCCAATTTCTATCAGGCCCGCATTGAGCCGCGCCCACATCGCCCGGCTCAGTTGCCCGATGCCGCCGCCGCTGAGATGCGGCAGGAGGTTCGCGCCGGGCGGCTGGATGGCGAGGCGGTCAACGCCGTGCTGCAGGCCGCCGGGCACCGGACGACGCCGGTGCGGCGCGAGCGCGTCGCCGGGCTGAGCGAGCGTGAGATCGAAGTGTTGCGCCTGCTGGCGCGCGGCTATTCCAACAAACAGGTGGCGCTGCAACTTGGCATCGCGGAGAAGACGGCGGGTAACCACGTCGTCCACATCTATGAGAAGGTGGGCTGCTCCACCCGCTCGGCGGCGACGTTGTTTGCCCTTCAGCACAACCTGTTATAGGGGCGACCGCGTTCCGAAGAAAGATGAGGTGAACACCTCATTACAACGCGCGGCGTTTTCTCTATGATGCCGGTCGTAATCCAAATTCACCTACGGAGAGACGACCATGAAAGCCGATTCCACCACTCAGCAAGCCGTGAAAGCCGTGCTCAACGCGTGGGCCGACAGCTACCGCCGGCGCGACATGCAGCGGATGCTGGCCTGCATCGCCCCCGACCCCGATGTGCTGATGTACGGAACCAACGCCGACGAGAAGCGCATCGCGCTCGCAGGCATTCAGGCCCAGGCCGAGCGCGACTGGTCGCAGACCGACCGCGCCGAGTTCGTGCTGCACGAGCCGCTCATCTCCGCCGCCGGTTCGGTGGCGTGGGCGGCGGCGGATGCGACATTCAAAATTGAGGCGGGCGGCCAGATGTTGGCCTTCCCCGCGCGGGTCACCACCGTGCTGGAGAACCGCGACGGGCGCTGGCTGGTGGTGCAGGCGCACTTCTCGCTGCCCGCGCCCACCGAGGAGGCCGGCAGTTCGGTGCCGAGCGAGTCGGCGGCGGCGTAAGGCCAAATAGGGGCGTTGCAGGCTGCAACGTCCCTATGAATCGTGTTGATCCTCCGCGCCCCGGGCGCGTTCTAGCTGGATAGACGGGCACGGCTGGCTGCCGTACGAACAGAACACGCAGCAATCGCCGGCCCCGGGGCGCAGCCGCGCGCCGCAGTGCGTACACGTGTAAAAAAACTGGCACGCATCTACCGGCATCTTTTCTTCACGTTCGCCGTGGCAGTGTGGGCAGCGAATGATTGAGATGAGGGTGGTCATTGTGTGAGCCGGCGCAACCGGATAAAAGAAAACTCCGCGGCGAAACCCTATTTGGTTTACGCTGTCCTTCGACTGCGCGGCGCCCCGCTTAGGACGCTGGCGTAAATGGAGAAGGAATCCGCTCTACTATCTCACAATCAGCGTCCCCACCGCCTCGGCTTCTTTGTGGCCCGGCACGGTGCAGAAGAACTCATACGTACCCGCTTCGGTTGGTGTGAACTCGAGAACGCTGCTGCCGCCCGGTTCCGCCGAGGTGTGCAAATCGAGCGTGCTGTTCATAGACCCCATATCATGGCCGCCCGCTTCGCTGTTGATTTCCCGGACATCCCGCACCGAGATGGTTTTGATGCTCCAATCGTGATCGAGCGCCCCGGCGTTTTCCATCGTCAGACGCACCGGCCGGCCGCCGGCCACTTCAATCGTCGCCGGGTCGTAGGCGATGTCCACGGCTTTGATCGTGATCGCTTGCGGCCCTGTGCTTGTCGGGCTGCCGGCGCACGCCGCGAGCAGCGCCGCCCCGAGTATTGATGCGGCCAATCGGTTCATCGTTCACATCCTTTCACAGCTTATACCCGCGCAACCGCAGGCTATTGGTCACGACGAAGATCGAACTGAAGGCCATCGCGCCGGCGGCCAGCACCGGCTGCAAAAAACCGAGCGCGGCGGCCGGGATGAGGATGACGTTGTAGAAGAAGGCCCAGAACAGGTTTTGTTTGATCGTCCGCATCACGGCCTTCGAGAGGCGGATCGCGCGCGGCACCCCGCGCAGGTCGCCGCTCATCAACGTCACCGGCGCGGCCGCCATCGCCACATCGGTGCCGGTGCCAATCGCAATGCCTACGTCGGCCTGCGCCAGCGCGGGCGCGTCATTGACACCGTCGCCGACCATGGCGATAACGGCGGACGGCGGACGGTTGTCCGCCGTCCGCAGTCTGCCGCCTGCGGTCTGCAATTCCTTCACCACTCGCGCTTTGTCGCCGGGCAGCACTTCGGCGATCACCTCATCTACCCCGACCGAGCGCGCGATGGCCTCGGCGGTGGCGCGGTTGTCGCCGGTGAGCATCACGACGCGCAGGCCGAGGGCGCGCAGTTGGGCAATTGCCTCGGCGGAACCCTCCTTCACGCTGTCGGCCACGGCGATGACGCCGGCCACTTCCCCATCCACCGCCACGAGCATCGGCGTTTTGGCTTCCGCTTGCAGCCGCGCCACATCGCCGCCCAGCCCGTTCAACAGCAGACCGTCCACCTCCATCAAACGTTGATTGCCGATGAGCACCGCTCGCCCGTCCACCTCCGCGCGGATGCCCTGCCCGGCAATCGCGGCGAACCCAGCCGCCGGGGCCAGCGCCAGCCCGCGCTCGGTGGCCGCCGCCACAATCGCCTCGGCCAGCGGGTGCTCGCTGGATTTTTCGGCGGACGCGGCGAGACGCAGCAGCTCGACCGCAGACGGCGGAGCGCTGACCGCCGTCTGCGGTCGGCGGTCAGCGGTCACAATGTCGGTCACCGTTGGTCGCCCTTTCGTAATCGTGCCGGTCTTATCGAGGACGATGGCATTGACCGACCCGGCGCGTTGCAGGGCCTCGGCGGATTTGAAGAGCAGGCCGCTCTCCGCGCCGCGCCCCGCGCCGACCATGATGGCGGTGGGCGTGGCCAGGCCGAGCGCGCACGGGCAGGCGATGACGAGCACGGCGATGGCGTGGATGAGGGCCGTCGCGAAGTCGCCGGTGAGGGCGAACCACGCCAGCGCGGTGAGCAGCGCGATCCCGATCACAATCGGCACAAAGACCGCTGAGACCTGATCGGCCAGTTTTTGAATCGGTGCTTTGCTGCCCTGTGCTTCCTCCACCAGGCGCACGATCTGCGCCAGGGCGGTGTCTTTGCCGACCTTCGTCGCCTCGAACGTGAACGCGCCCTGCTTATTGATCGTGCCGCCGATGACGGCCATGCCCTGTTGCTTCGCAACGGGCATCGCTTCGCCGGTCAGCATGGATTCATCCACGGTGGATTTGCCCTCGACGACGATCCCATCCACCGGCACGCGCTCGCCGGGCCTCACAGCCACGAGGTCGCCCACGCGCACCGCGTCCACCGGCACATCGGTCTCCGTTCCGTCGCGGCGAACGCGCGCCGTCTTCGGGCGCAGGCCCATCAATTTTTTGATCGCTTCGCTGGTCTGCCCTTTGGTCCGCGCCTCGAGGAATTTGCCTAGCACGATGAGGGTGATGATGACGGCGGCGGTCTCGAAGTACACATGGCCGCTCAGCCAGCCGAACAAAATCGGGAGCGAGTAGAGATACGCCGCCGAGCTGCCCATCGCGATCAACACATCCATGTTGGCCGCGCCGTTGCGCAGCGATTTGTACGCGCCGACGTAATACTGCCAACCGACGTAGAACTGCACCGGGGTGGCAAGGGCAAACAGCAGCCAATCGAACCACCACACGGCTTGCATCATTCCCGCCATGCCCGCGTGTGCGGTATCGAGCAGCAAGGCCGGCAGCAGCCCGAAGTCGCGGGCCATCGAAAGCGTGAGCAGCGGCACGGTGAACAGCAGGCCGGCTAACAGCAACCGGCGTTGATGCGCGATCTCTTTCTCGCGGGCTGCACGTTCGGCATCCTCGCCATTGCCCTCGGCCATCACCGCCTCGAAACCGGCGGCGTTGATGGCGCGGCGCAGATCGGCCTGGCTGATGAGGGTGGGGATGTACTGAACGCGCGCCTTCTCGGTCGCGAAGCTCACCGACGCCGACTGCACGCCCTCGATCTTCGCCAGCGCGCGCTCCAGCCGCTGCGCGTCGTTGTCGTCGGCCAGCCGCTTGAGCGGGATGGAGGCTTCACCGACCGCCACGCCATAGCCCGCCTTCTCGATACGGGCGATGACGTCGGGCAGCGCCAGCGAGGCCGGGTCGAACTCCAGCGTGGCGCGCTCGGAGGCCAGGTTGACGTTGACGCTCTGCGCGCTCGGCAGCTTTTTGAGATTGCGCTCGATCGTCGCCGCGCAATTCGCGCATGTCATGCCGGTGATGGGGAGGGTTAACTGTCGTGTGGACATCTCTTATTTCGTGGCGCGTAAAACGTGAAACGTGATCGGCGAGGCGACCTTCGCGCATCACATTTCACGGAGTTGGGATTACACGCGCATCATTCTTCGTCGCCGTCACCCACCACTGGTGCTCGCGTTCGCGCTGGCCCCAACGGCTTTTGATAAAGACCAGGATGGCTCGCATCTCGGCCTCGGCCAGCGCCTCTTTGAAAGCCGGCATCTTCGAAGTGGGATCAAACGCCGTGCTGCCGTTCGCGGTGACGTACAACAGCACCTCATCCGAATGGTGCCATGTATGCCCGCTGCCATCGTGCGGCGGCGCGGGGAAGACGCCCTCGGCGTCGCGCTGCCTCCAGTCCGGCTGACCTTCGAGCTTTGCGCCGTGGCAGGCCGCACAGTGCGCGGCGTACAGGCTCGCGCCCTGCTCGACCATCGCCGCCTCGAGTGTGGGCACGGGCGGCACGGCGGTGCCGTTGATGATGACCTCGCTTGACGCGCACGCGGCAAGGAAGAACGCAGCGAGTAGAAAGTAGACGGCTCGATGGAGCATGAGGCCCTGCGCAACCCGCACTGCTTTCTACTTTCCACTTTCTACAGCGCCAACAACTTCTCCACCGGGTAGCCGATCGTCTCCATCAGCTTCTCGATCTCGGCCTGCGTGGCCGGTGACTCGAAGGCGATGGTGACGAGCTTGGTCTGCTCGTTGGCCGCGACGGTCTGCACGCCCTTCAGCTCACCGACTTCCGACTGAATGGTGTGCACGCAATGGCCACACGATATGTTGGGGGCCCTAACAGTGATAGTGGTCATGCGGGGCTCCTTGATCCGAGGCCATACGGGCTTCGGATTGAACATTGCGAGTTGGGCATTGAACTCTCCACCGGCAACTTTGTCTACACTTTTGTGGCCGTGGTGAACACATCCGCGATCTCGTCCAGCACGCGCTCGCGTTCGCGTTTGTCGTCGCTGCGCACGGCGGTGACGACGCATGAGTTGAGGTGGTTTTCCAGGATCTGCGCGCTGACCTTGTTGAGCGCGGCCTGCACGGCCTGAATCTGCTTGATCACGTCGATACAGTACGCGTCGTCGGCCAGCATCTTTTCTATTCCGGTCACGTGGCCTTTGATGCTTTTCAATCGGCGGGCTACATCGGCTTTGTGTTTCTCGTCCATCGTTGCTCCTACCCCATCCCCCCCGGGGGGGGGATGGGCACACCGAGATCATAGCGCCAGTCAGTGGGCGGCGTCAAGCGCGAGTTTCTTCCGAAAGGCCCTCACCCCCTGCCCTGCTGCCGGGCGCAACAGGTTCGCGTGGGGGAGGGGCCGGGGGTGAGGGGGGTTACCGATCGGTGACAACCCGCAACCACCTCGTCACGCCGTCGCCATCCCCCGGCCACAGCCCCGCCGTATCGTGACGTCAACACACACAGGAGACACCCCATGCACCCGATCCAACTCGTCCTCGTTTGCGCCGTCATCGCCGGTGTGGCGCTGATGTTCGTCGCCCTCAGCCTCGTCGCCATCGTCGCGCATGACCCGCGCCCGCGACGATGGTAGACTTCGGCTGCCGGAGAGGTGAATGACCACTCAGCCCCGCATTCTTTTGGTGGATGACGAAGCCGCCATCACCACGACGCTTGCGCCCTTCCTCGAACGCAGCGGCTTCCCGACGCTGGTCGCCGCCGATGGCGAGGCGGCGCTGCGGGCGGTCGCCAGCGCCGCGCCCGATCTCCTCGTCATGGATGTGATGATGCCGCGGGTGGACGGGCGCGAGGCGTTGCGCCGGCTGCGCCGCGACGGCAACTGGACGCCGGTGATTCTGCTGACGCAGGTCGGCGAGGCCACCGAGCGGGCGATGGCGCTCGAAGAGGGCGCCGACGATTACCTTAATAAACCCTTCGACCCGCACGAGCTCGTCGCCCGCATCCGCGCGGTGCTGCGGCGTGCACGACCCGGCCAGCCGCCGCTCGCCGCCTCCACCCGGTTGCGCAGCGGCACGCTCACCATTGATCGCGCCTCGCATCGCGCCTGGGTCAACAATCAAGAAGCGCTGCTGACCCCCAAGGCCGCCGCGCTGCTCGAATACCTGATGACCCATCCCGATGAACTCATCAGCCGCGAGCGCCTGCTCGATGCGGTGTGGGGATGGGATTATCCGACCGGGACGCGCACGGTGGACACGCGCATCGCCGAGCTGCGGCGCGCGCTGGGCGATGACCCGACCAACCCCACCTTCATCGAGACCGTGCCCGGTCAGGGCTATCGTTTCGTCGGGCGAGTGGAGGCGGCGTGAGGGCCGGCGGCGTGAACGTGCCGCGCTGGGTAGTCGCCCTCATCCCGGCGTTCGTCAGCCTCGGGCTTGCCGCGTTGTTCGCCCTCGGCGTGCTCCCCAACCCCAAAGCCTTTGTGCGAGCGGATCTGAGCCTGGTGGTGCTGGTGAGTGGCTTGGCGCTCTCGGCGCTCGGCCTCACCGGCGTGGTGATTTGGCGCCGGGGGCAGCGGCTCGGTGAGCGGCGCGCGCGCCGGAAAGCCCAAACCGAATCCGCCGACGACCGCCGGCGCTTCCTGCGCCGGCTCGATCACGAGTTGAAGAATCCGCTCACCGCCGCGCGCGTCGGCCTGGCCAACCTGAACGCCGACCGTTCGCCTGAGGCCGTGCACAGCGTCGAGGCGCAGGTGCAGCGCGTCAGCCGCCTCACCGCCGACCTGCGCAAGCTGGCCGAGCTCGAAACCCGGCCCATCGAGCGCGCGGCGGTGGACGTGGGCGAGTTGTTGCGGCAGGTTGAGGAACTCAGCCACGACCGCGCCGAGGCCGAGGTCCGCCGCTTCAACCTGCTCATGCCCAAGGCCCCGTGGCCGCTGCCGCAGGTCTCCGGTGACCGCGATCTGCTGCTGCTCGTCCTGCACAACCTCGTGGACAACGCCTTCAAGTTCACCTTCCCCGGCGACACGATCGAAGTGCGCGCCTTCGAGGCCGAGGCGGCGGTGGTGATCGAGGTGGCCGATACCGGGCCGGGCATCCCCGAGGCCGAGTTGCCGCACGTGTGGGAGGAGCTGTATCGGGGCGAACGCGCCCGCGCCGTGCCGGGCAGCGGGCTGGGCCTCGCGCTCGTGCGCGCCATCATCGAGCGGCACGGCGGAAGCGTGGCGGTGCGGAGCCGCCTGGCGCAGGGCACGGTCTTCACGCTGCGGCTGCCGGTGAAATCGTAGGCTCATCTCTTGACAAGGGGAACTCAACGCAAAGCCACAAAGGTGCAGGGACGCAGGGAGTGCTTTGCGTCGAGGCTTGAAAGTCACAGGACCACCCTGTTGTTACCAACCCGTAATACCCTCCCCGGAACAACGCTTCCGCACGAACGTCTGTGTCAGCGATGCCCAATTTGAAGACGATGACACTGCGGGGGTTGATGATCGCCGCGCACACGCTGGCCTATGCCCTGCTCGGGCCGGATGGCGCGGTATGGATATTCGAGACGGCGCGGACGTTCGCCGCGCGCGGGAGGCGGCTCGGATGAAAGCTGGGCTTTGGTATGCAGCGCTATTGAGCGCGTGGCTGGCGGCCTGTGGCCCAATCGAGGTCGGTTTTGTCGTCACACCCACCGCAACGAGCACGGCCCGCGTCGAACCGGTGATTCAGATCGCGGCGACGCGCACGGCCACCGTGACAGTGACGAGCAGCGGCACGCCGACCGGGACGTTCGCGCCCCCGACGACGCCGACACCCAGTGATACACCCATCCCGCCGACGAACACCCGCCGCCCCATCCCCCGCACCGCCACACCGAGCGAAACGCCGTCAACGACGCCCACGCCCAGTGTCAGCCCGACAGTCACGCTCACGCCGACGCCGTGCGCGCACACGTGGTTCTTCAGCGCGCCCGTGCCGAAGCGTTGCCCCGAGTCCGCCGCGGTCACGGCGTATGCCGCCGCGCAACGGTTCGAGCGCGGACGCATGCTGTGGCTGCAAATGCTCGACCGCTATCTCGTCTTGGTCGGGGCTGCCTCCGGCTCGCTGCTCACCGTGGATGGCCCACTCCCCGGCGACCCAACGCCCATCGGCACGCCGCCCCCTCCGGCGGGCCTGTTCGAGCCGGTGAGCGGCTTCGGGATTTTGTGGCGCAGCGGGTCAACGGGCGTGCCGGCACAGCGGGATGTGCTCGGTTGGGCGACGGAACCGGAGTTCGGCTATCAGGCGATGCTGCAATGCGAAGTGAAGGTGGAAGACACCCAGCACTGTTTCATCCGCCTGCCCGAGGGGCCGGTGGTCGAGCACTTTCGCAACAACTGGCGGCAGTGGTGAATCTGTCTACTATTTTGTCCCCCCCCGCAGTGACCACGCGCTTTAGATTACGTGGACAATATAGGCTGTCACCAATCCGTGACACGCTCGCCACAGACCTGTGACGCGTCCGCCCTACACTGGGAGCCTGTGCTTTGGAGGCCCAAATGAAGAACCGTTTTCTCTTCGTCGCCCTGTTCGCCATGCTCATCGCCGCGTGCAACCCGGTGGAGGTGGGCGTGGAAACCCCGACCCCTGTTGCGCCGGCCGCGACCCCGACTGCCGCGCCGCCGACTCAATCCATCCCTGCGCCGACGCCTGTCCGGCCGGACGCGGCGATCTTCACGCTCCCCGAAATCGGCCTGAGCCTCTCGCTCCCGGCGAGCTGGCAGGTCTCTGGCCCGGCACAGATGATGGGCTACAGCCTGTACACGCTCGGGCCGGATGCGGGCAGCAGCGGCGGGCCGGGTCAAAGTCAAATCATCATCGCGGATGAAGCGCTAACCATCGAGCAGTTCGCGCAGGCGCAATGCAGCACCTGCCCGGCCAACCCCATCAGTGAGACGACCGTGGGCGGTCGGCCCGGCCAGCGCACGATCATCGGCGGGGGCAGCGCGCCCGAGTTTGAATGGGTGTTCGCCAACCACGCCGGCAGGCTGATCGGCTTCTCCATCCGCCCGCGCGACGGGCAGGAGTTTGGCTGGGTGTTGGAAACCATCACCTTCCGCGCGCCCAGCGTGGGCACGCAGATCTATCGCAACGAGGCCAACGGCTTCGAGCTGCGTGTCCCGGCGGACTGGATCATCGAGACCACCACCCCGCCCGCCGAGCCGGTGATGCTCGACACCGGCGCATACATTTACTCGCAATCCCCAACCGGTGGGCAAAGTGAAGGGCCGGTGGAAGGATTGAAGATAGACGTGATCGTGATCTACGACCCGTCCATCGCACAATCGCTCGATGCCGCTGTGGCATGGCAGAAATCGGGATTAGGTGAAAGCGAAGGGCAAATCGTCTCGGAACAGCGCGTGCTGCTGCCGGGCAACGTGCCGGCCGTGCGCCTGCAGACCGCCAGCCCGCGTGGTGACGGCATCAGCCTCATCGCCAAAATCAACGGCATCATCGTGCTGCTCGGCGGCAACGGCACCGACCTCCGCCGCTTCGACGAAGTGGCCTACACACTGCGTGCGGCTGAGCCGGGCGGCGTTTTCGGCTTCGCCTGTTCGCTCGCATACGCGTCGGAGAGCC
>CAZSNP010000021.1:28923-50274 GCA_964608265.1 uncultured Anaerolineales bacterium
GAGCCGGGCGGCGTTTTCGGCTTCGCCTGTTCGCTCGCATACGCGTCGGAGAGCCGGGTGTACTGCCCCGGCGAGGGCGGCACGCCCGTGATGGTGGCCGAAGACACACGCGGAACCATCAGCGCTGTGGCCGTCTCATCGGATGGCGCGTGGGTGGCTTACATCGTCAGCCTGCCGCCGGAGAATGCAACGAGTGAGCTTTGGGCCGTCAAGCCCGGCGGCGATGCTGCGCCGATTCGGCTGGTCGGGCCGGAGCAACTCGTCAGCCCTCAGCCTGACACCACCAGCTCGCCGCGCAACTTCGAGTGGCTGGCCGGCACGCATACGC
Organism: uncultured Anaerolineales bacterium; assembly: GCA_964608265.1. GTDB lineage: Bacteria > Chloroflexota > Anaerolineae > Anaerolineales > UBA6663 > JANWXR01. The sequence goes on from CAZSNP010000021.1 coordinate 29,252, forward strand.
TCGTCTTCGATACGCGCTTCGTGCCCAACGGCGGCCTTCAAGGCCCCGGTGAATACATCCACAACGACCTGTGGCGTGTGGAGGCTGGAACCGGGGCGCTGCGGAACCTGCTGCCCGCACAGGCCGGTGGCAACTTCCACCTCTCGCCCGATGGGCAGCGGATCGCCATCTCGGGCGCGACTTCAATCCAACTGCTGAACGCCGATGGCAGCAACCTGCGCACCGTGATCGAGTATCCGATGATCATCACGTACAGCGAGTATCAATACAAGCCCGCCGTCGTGTGGAGCACCGATAGCGCCTTCTTCACCGTGCTGGTCCCGTCGCCCGACCCGATGGCGGCGGACTCGAGCGCGACCATCTTCCGCGTCGCCGCTGCCGGGGACAGCGGCGAGACGATGGGGCGATTCGACGGCAACTTCGTCTTCGGCGGCCCGCTCGGGCCGGGGCTGTCACCCGATGGGCGGCGGCTGGTGTACGGCCGGAGCACCGATCAGGGCGTGGCGAACCTGATCCTCGTGGGCGTTGATGGCAGCGACCCGACGATCTTCAACAGCACCTCGCTCTCGGCCAACGGCTGGGGCTGGTCGCCGGACTCGGAGTGGTACGCCTACGGCATCGTGCCGGACGGCAGCAACGTTCTGCTGCGGCGCAACGGCGCGCTGCAGGAGTTCGGCGCGGGCCTCACCCTCGTCGGCCTCGAGTGGGTGGATGCGACCAGCTTCTACTTCAGCGCAGTGAGCGGGGAGGCGAACTATGGCCTGTACTTCCACCGCGTCGGCGAGCAGACGCAGGAACTCGTGAACGGCCTGCAGCCCGGCCTGACCTTCGACGCGCGCTAGCAACGGATTGGCAACGGATCAACAGATGTAAGACCGGCGCGGTTTTCGGCGTTGCGAAGCAATGCACAACCGCGTCGGCCTGTTCCATCCCTTCGTGCTAGAATCGGAACATCCGTTTCGGCTCCCCGTTGAGTGATTGGACAAGTCTATATGCCGCCATTCAAGTTACAGTCTCCGTTCAAGCCCATGGGCGACCAGCCGCAGGCCATCGAGAAGCTGGTGGCCGGGCTGCGGCGCGGCGACAAACATCAGGTGCTGCTCGGGGCCACCGGCACGGGCAAAAGCATAGGCCATGATGATCCCGTCTTCATCGTCGAAAAACGCGGCTCCGCTTTCAAGCCGCGACTCGTTGCCATTGGCGCGTTCGTAGATGCGTTGCTTGAGCAGGCAGGTGGCGCAAGCCTGCGACGGGTTGGCGATACCCTCGTTCTTGACTGCGCCACGCAGGCGGTTGAATACTATGCCCAGGCTTTCGATCCTCACACATGCGCGGTTGATCTATATCCGATCCGTTCGTTCATCCGTCACGATGCGCCCGACAAGATGTACCGTCTTCAAACCGCTTGCGGCCGGAGCGCGACGCTCACCGGCGATCACAACTTATGGGTGCTGCGGCAGGGAGAACTTCGATTGATTCGCACCTCCGAGGTGCGCCTTACGGACTATGTGCCACTGCCCGAAACGCTTCTGGCCGACGGGCAGATGGAGACGCTCGATACCCTCACCCTTTTGTCCGACAAGCGTCTTTTCGTAGAGGCCCCGGAAGCGCTTCTCGCCTACACGGAAACGCACGGGAGAGAAGCGATGGCGGCCTCGCTCGCCGCGAGCGGCATCGCCGACCCTCGCTCCAAAATGTGGGCGATTCAGCACGGCAGGCGGGGCCGAGGGATCGAAATTGCTGCTTTTCAACGCTTGCTGGCGCAGACGAATAATCTCAATGAGGATTGGGACGGACGGCAGGGTTCGGTGGGCGGCAAAAGGCCCTATCACCGCCTGCCGGCTCAACTCGATCTCACGCCCGGTTTCCTCCGTCTTCTGGGCTACTATCTCGCCGAGGGAAACCACCAGCGCGGCTACCTCATCCTCGCCAGCCGGAACGCCGGCATCAGAAGTGATTTCGAGTCCATTCTGCGCGGCCTCGGCGTCCCATTCCGCGTCCGGGCCTCGTCCGACTATTGTGTGTCATCTACCGCGTTGACCGAAACGCTCGGCGCTCTATGTGGGAAAGTCGCTCGTGACAAGCACCTGCCGGATTTCTGGCCCCAACTCACCAAGGCAGGCCTGGGCCAACTGTTGAGAGCTTATTTCGATGGTGACGGCACAGTGGATAAATCGAGTGCGGTGTGTGCCACGACTGCCAGCCGGCGGCTGGCTGGCGAACTGTTATATGCCTTGCTGCGTTTCGGCATTTGGGCACGGCTGAGCCGAAGATGGAAACGAGCCACCAATACGGATCATGGCGGCGACTGGTACTATCAAGTCACCATTTCCGGGCAGGCCGATCTCCGTCGTTTCCAGGAGGCAATCGGCTTCTCGATTGCGGAGAAGCAATGCGCCCTCGCAGCGCAAATGGCGCGCGCCGAACACTCTAACGTTGACGTTGTACCGATAGCGGGCGATCATCTTCGCTGGTTGCGAACACGACTGGGCCTGACGGCAAAGACCGTCGGAGCGGGCTGTGGCTTGTCTCGTTCAGCCATTCAACTGTTTGAAACGGGAAAGCGTGCGCCCCGGCGAGTCAGCCTGGTCAAAATCCTGGCCGGCCTTGAAAGTGCCGCCAGGGGCGCGGCGTATTCCCTGCCTGAGTGGTGGCGCGTTTGGGAATCTCTGAGTTGTCTTTGCCGGGTGCGTTGGACGCCGATCGCTTCGATTGAAGCTGTTGAATACCATCATCCGTTTGTTTACGATCTGTCCGTCCCTGGCGCCGAGACGTTTCTGGCGGGCGCGGGCGGCTTCTTTGTGCACAACACGTTCACCATCGCCTCGGTCGTCGAGCAGGTTCAGCGCCCGACCCTGGTGATGGCCCACAACAAGACGCTGGCCGCGCAACTGTACGCCGAGTTCAAGGAGTTCTTCCCCGAGAACGCCGTCGAATACTTCGTCTCGTACTACGACTACTATCAGCCGGAGGCCTACGTCGCCCGGCACGACCTGTACATCGAGAAAGAGACGATGATCAACGACGAGCTCGAGCGGCTGCGGCTGGCCGCCACCACCGCCCTGCTCTCACGCAAGGATGTGCTGATCGTGGCCTCGGTCTCGTGCATCTACGGCCTCGGCTCGCCGGAGGCGTACGGGCAGGCCGTCATCAATTTGAAGAAGGGCGAGCAGGTGCGGCGCAGCACTCTGCTCCGGCATCTGGTCGAGATTCACTACGAGCGCAACGACTTGGATTTGAAGCTCGGCGCCTTCCGCGTGCGCGGCGACTCGCTCGAGGTGATGCCGGCTTACACCGATGCCTTCGGCTACCGCATCACCTTCTTCGGCGACGAGATCGAGCGCATCGTCGAATTCCAGCCGCTGACGGGCGAGGTGCTCAACGAGCGCGAGTCGCTCGAAATCTTCCCGGCCAAGCACTTCATCACCGAAGCGGAGAAGCTGCAACAGGCGATCAGGGACATCGAGATCGAACTCGAAGAGCGCGTGGCCTGGTTCAAAGAGAACGATCTGCTGCTCGAAGCGCAACGGATCGAGCAGCGCACGAGGTACGACCTCGAAATGCTGAAGGAGGTCGGCTACTGTTCGGGCATCGAGAACTACTCGCGCCACCTCGATCAGCGCCCGCCCGGCTCGCCCCCGTGGACGATGGTGGACTACTTCCCACCCGACTTTCTGCTCGTGCTCGACGAGAGCCACATGACCGTGCCGCAGATCAGCGGGATGTACGGCGGCGACCGCTCGCGCAAGGAGGAGCTGGTGAAGTACGGCTTCCGGCTGCCCTCCGCGCTCGACAACCGCCCGCTCTCCTTCGCCGAGTTCGAGGCCCGCACCGGGCAGATCCTCTACACCTCGGCCACGCCCGGCCCGTACGAGACCCAGCGCGCCACGCAAACCGTCGAGCAGATCATCCGCCCGACCGGCCTCGTGGATCCCGAGATCGAATTGCATCCCGTGAAAGGTCAGGTTGATCACCTCATCGGCGAATTGCGGAAGCGCGTCGCCATCGGCCAGCGCGCGCTGGTGACGACGCTGACCAAACGCATGGCCGAAGACCTTTCGCAGTATCTGCTCGAACTGGGATTCAAGGTTCACTATCTGCACTCGGAGGTGGACACCATCGAGCGGGTGGAGATCCTCCGCGACCTGCGGCTCGGCGTGTACGATGTCGTCGTCGGCATCAACCTGCTGCGCGAGGGCCTCGACCTGCCCGAAGTCTCGCTGGTCGCGATTCTGGATGCGGACAAAGAGGGCTTCCTGCGCTCGACCACCTCGCTCATCCAGACGGTGGGCCGCGCGGCGCGGCACGTCAACGGCAAGGTCATCATGTACGCCGACAAGATGACCGACTCGATGAAGAACGCCATCGCCGAGACCAACCGCCGCCGCACGGTGCAGGAGGATTACAACCGCGCGCACGGCATCGTCCCGGCCACCATCGTCAAGAGCGTGCGCGACCTCACCGAGCGCGTGCATGCGCTGGCCGAGGAGAAGGGCGAGTATCGCACCGACGGCGCGGCGGGCCTCACCCCGGCGGCGCTGCCGAAGGATGAGTTGGCCAAGCTCGTCACCGAACTCGAGAAGCAGATGAAGGCCGCGGCGCAGAACCTCGAATTCGAGAAAGCGGCGCTGCTGCGCGATCAGGTCATCGAGCTGCGGCAGGCGATGGTTGATGACGGCGATACGCCGGAGTGGGAGAAGATCCGCCGCCTCGAGCGCCTCGAGCGGCAGATTGACGCCGGCGAGCCGATGGCGGGTCGCGGCCCGGCCAAGCCGCGCCCCGCGCGCAGCAACGCCCGCCCGCGCGGCCGGACCAAGGCGAGGGGGTAGAGAGGGTGTGTTGGATTTGTCGAGACTCGCTGCCGCGCGAGTTTCACGCCGCCGCCCACACCCTCTACCTCGATGAAGCTGTCGCCCAACTCGCCGTTGACGCGGGCTTCGATACCATCGTGCAGGTCTTTCCGTGGCGTGACCTTAACCCCGAGCCGGGCACGTTCACCTGGCACGCCGCCGATGCAATGGTGCGCGTCGCGCACGACTTCGATCTCAACCTCGTCGTGCGGCTCGACATGCCGCCACCGTGGGCGACGCGCGCCGCGACCTCCGGCGTGCCGTTCGAACTATCCGCGTATGCGGATTTCGTCACCGCGACCGCCGCGCGCTATCGCGGCCACATCCTCGGCTACATCATCTGGAACGAACCGAACCTGGCCGCCGAGTGGAGCCGCTCGGGCGGGCTGGCGAGCGACCACTGGGAGTCGTACGAAGGCTGGGTGGCCGACCCGGCGGATTACGTCGGCGTGGTGGGGGTAGCGCACGGGCGCATCGAGGTTGCCGATCCCGGCGCACTCGTGATCGCGGGCGGCCTTGCGCCGACGAACGAAATCTCCGAACGCGCGCGCGACGACCGCGACTTTCTGCGAGCGATGTACGCGCGCGGAACGCCGCCCTGCTTCGACGTGCTGGCCGTGCACGATTACGGCTACGGCCTCTCGCCGTACGCCGACCGCGCGACCAACGACGAACTCAACCTCGCCCGCGTCGAGACGGTGCGCGAGATCATGCTGAGCCACGACGACACGCGCCCGGTGTGGATCACCGAGCAGGGCTACACGCTGCAATCGAGCGTGCATCCGGCGGTCTCGCAGGTTGAGCAGGCGCAGTATCTGCGCGGCTCGTTCGAGCGCGTCCGCGCCGAGTGGCCGTGGATCGAGATGCTGACGGTGTGGAACCTCAGCTACGGCCAGCCGCCAGAGGGCGAGATGGCCGGCTTCAGCCTCCTCAACCCCGATGGCTCGCCGCGCCTCGCCTTCGATGTGTTGCGCGCATACCTCCGCCCACCGTCCTCCGCGCCATGATCGGAGACGGGCCAGTGGCCCGCCTCTACCCGGCGGGGCGTCGCCCCTCGGTGTGCGCCCCCCCAACTTTCCCCTCCCATATGGTTTTGCCTCCGCCTGCGTCTTTATCCACAGACAAGCGGCGCACCCAATCTCACGCGCCGCTCACGGAGGCAAATATGGTAAAGCGACTGTTGATGACGGTGCTGGTGTGTCTGGGCGTATTGTTCACCTATGCGCCAGGCAGCGTGCGCGCAGACGGGGAGGGCGGCGAGGACGGCGAGTGGACGCGCTTCTGCCGGCGGATATTGGCCAGTGGGCATTTGCCCGCCCGCTGCCGTGAGAAGCTGGCCGAGGAGTCATGGGAGCATTACTGCCGCCGCGTGTACGGCACCGACGCCTGGACCCGCCGCTGCGCCGATCAGCGGCCCGATGAAGACCTCGCCCATTACTGCCGCCGCGTGTACGGCACCGACGCCTGGACCCGCCGCTGCGCCGATCAGCGGCCCGATGAAGACCTCGCCCATTACTGCCGCCGCGTGTACGGCACCGACGCCTGGACCCGCCGCTGCGCCCGGCCCACGCCGACGTTCGACCCCATCGAGTATTGCCGCCGAATCTACGGGACGGATGAGTGGACGCGCCGCTGTCTGAATCTGGAGCCGACGCGCACCCCCGAAGCTACGCGCGAACCGCATCGTGAAGTGACCGCCGTTCCCGTGACCGAGCTCCCGCCGCAGCGCACCCCCGAGCCGACCGTCCCGAGTCGTGGCCGCCCGTAGCTCATCCACATCCACCGGTCGGGCCGTTGCGCCCAATGGCCTGACCGGTTATTGTGGGGCGACCTTGACCGACGAACACCGCCTGCTCGCCCGGGCGCGAGCCAACGACCAACGCGCCATCGCGGAGCTATACGACTTACATGCGCCGGCGATCTATGCGTACGTGTATCGCCGCGTCGGCGAGCAGCGGCTGGCGGAGGATTTGACGGCCGATGTCTTTGTGCGCGCCCTCGAAGCCCTGCGCAAGAATCAGTTCGCGCACACCTCGCTCATCGCCTGGCTGTACAAGCTCGCGCACAACCGCGTCATTGATCACTATCGCCGCCGCCGCCCGCAGGCCGAACTGCCCGAGCAGCATCCCGCGCCCGACGATGTACCCGAGATCGCACACCGCCGCGCGACGGAGCGCCAAATGCGCGCCGCGCTCCATCAACTCACCGAGGAGCAGCAACAAGTGATCGTGTTGCGATTCGGCGAGGGCAAGACAGCCCTGGAGACCGCGCGGCTGTTGAACAAAACGGAAGAGGCCGTGCGCGCGCTGCAACATCGCTCGCTGGCCGCCCTGCGCCGATTGCTGGAGGGGAGATGAACGACCCCGCTTTTGAACTCGTCCTCGACCAGGCGCTGCAACTCCGTGCAGCGGGATCAAGTGTGGAGGCATGTCTGGCGCGCTTCCCGCAGTATGCCGCTGAGCTGCGCCCGCTGCTGGAAACCGCCGCCCACGCCGCGGGCGGATTGCGCGCCGGCGAACCGTTGCCCCCGCCCGACCTCGCCCGGGGCCGCGCCCGGGTGTTGCACGCCGCGCGCGCGTCGCAACCTCGCCCCGCCACAATCGTTTTGCGCTGGGCGACGGCGCTGGCGTTCGTGCTCGCGCTCGCCTTCGGGGTTTCGGCTGCCTCGGCGCGCTCCCTCCCCGGCGATGTGGTGTATCCGGTGAAACGCGCGCTCGAAGGCGCGCAACTCGCGCTGACGAGCAACCTCACCGCGCGGCGGCAACTCGAAGCCGAACACAACGCGCGGCGACAGGAGGAAGTCCGGGCGCTCTCTCAAATGAAGCGTGAAGGTGTGGTGGAGTTCGAGGGGCCGGTGGAATCGGCGGCGGGGGACGAATTGACCGTCGCGGGGGTGCGTGTGCGCGGCGCGAATTCGGCGGCGGCGGGTGACCGGGTGCGTGTGCGCGTCCGCACCACGGCCGAGGGCGGCGTCGTGCTTGACGCGTTGATACCGATCGTGGTTGCGCCGCCGGCCACGCGCGAACCGACTCGCGCGCCCACCCTTACCCCACCAACCGCGGCCACACCCGAGGCAACGGCGACACGCCCGGCCCCAACCGGGACGAACAGCCCGGAGCCAACGCCCACACCACGCCGCGACCCGACACGCGTCCCGACCGAATCCCCCGCCACGCGCGAACCCACTCGTGCGCCCGCCGACCTGCGCCCGACGGCCACTTCGGAGCGCCTCACGCCACGGCCCGAGCAGCGCCCGACCGAGCCGCCGCCCACGCCGACCTCCGGCCGGGACAGGCCGTAGGGGTGATTCTTGTGGTCGCCCCGATGCCCTCGCCCCTCGCCCTCACTGCCCCGCAAACAGAAACGACGCCGCCAGCAGCACCGTGCCGCACACGCCGCACAGCACGATCGCGCCGAGGGCGAGGCCGCCGAGGATCATCACCAGCCGGCGCGTGTCGGAGCTCGCCCCCACGTTACGCCGCCAGACGGCGGGCCACGCCGATCACTTCCTCGTAGTTGGGCTGCTCGCCGAGTTGCGGCATGTAGGCGACGTAGGCCAGCTTGTCATCCTTGCCGACCACGAAGACGGCGCGGCGATGCCAGCGGCGCTCCTTCATGTGCGTGGCGTACTTCGTGCCGAAGTCGAGTGTCATGTGATCGCTGACGGTGTACACGCGCTCGACGCCGGCCGCCGCGCACCAGTGCTTCTGCGTCGGCGGCAGGTCGGCGCTGATGGTGATGACGCGGATGTCGTCGCCCAGGCTGGCCGCCTCCTCGTTGAAGCGGCGCGTCTCGGCATCGCACGTGTTCGTGCTGAGCGACGGCACCGCCGCCAGGATCCGTACCTTGCCGGCCGTCGCCTTCAACACATCCACCTCGGCCCAGGTGTTGAGGCCGGCCCACGTGCCGACCTGCGCCGTGAACCCGGGCGCGCGTTGCCCGACCTTCACATCCGCGCCGATGATGGTGGCCGGTTTGCCGGCCAGCTCCATCACGCCTTTGCGCTCGATGGGTTTGCGCGGCGCGGTTTTGCGCGAGGTGGTTTTGCGAGCGGCCGCCTTCGTCGCGGCCCTTTTCACCACTTTCTTCGTAGCCATTCGAGGGAATCTCCTTCGGTAAATGTCGGGCCAAATCATACCATCGCTCGCCGGTCGCGCTGCCGGTCGGTGCGGGCACGTTGTACACGCCGGTCGCCAGCCGCGCCGCCATCAGCGGGTGCATTCCAGATTATTGGCCGCTCCTTCGACTGCGGCCCGCAAAAGCGGCTGGCCTCCGCTCAGGATGCGGCCCCGCCAAAATGTAGAAATGCACCCCCATCAGCCGTTATCCGTTGCCAAATCCGTGGCCGGGTGATATTCTCGGCGCGTGATCTTCGACCGATTGCTGCTGGAGGAGCGCGAATCCCGCGACCTCGCGCCGTACGGCCTCAAGAGCCGCGACACGCGGGGCCGCGCGCATCAACCCGACCCGGAGCCTGACGATCGCACCGCCTTTCAACGTGACCGCGACCGCATCCTGCACACTACCGCCTTCCGCCGGCTCGAATACAAAACCCAGGTCTTCATCAATTACGAAGGCGATTACTACCGCACGCGGCTGACGCACACCCTCGAGGTGGCGCAGATCGGGCGGACGGTGGCCCGCGCGCTCGGGGCCAACGAAGACCTGATCGAGGCCATCTGCCTCGCGCACGACCTCGGCCACTCGCCCTTTGGCCACGCGGGCGAGGTCGTGCTCGACCAGCTCATGGCCGCGCACGGCGGCTTCGATCACAACAAGCAATCGCTCCGCATCGTCACCAAACTCGAACGGCGCTACCCCAACTGGCCCGGCCTCAACCTGACGTGGGAGGTGTGCGAGGGCATCGTCAAGCACGAGACCGAATACGACGTGGCGGATGCAGGCGCTTACGACCCGGAGAAGCGCGGCCACCTCGAGGCGCAGATCGCCAACGCCGCCGACGAACTGGCCTACACCGCCCACGACCTCGACGACGGGCTGCGCTCCGGCCTGCTCACCCCGCGTGACCTGAGCGGGCTGGCGTTGTGGGAGCTGGCGTGCGACAGCATCGGCTGGCGCGGCGAGGCGCTCGATCAACTCACCCGGCACCGCCTGGTGCGCCGCCTCATCGGGCTGGAGGTGGAGGATTTGGTGCGCGCCACCGATGCGCGGATCGCGGCGGCGGGCGTGCGATCGGTGGCGGATTTGCAATTGCTGGCCCACAACGTCATCGGCTGGAGCGAGGCGATGGCGGCGCGCAACAAACAGCTCAAGCGCTTCCTCTACGACAACCTGTATCGCCACTATCGCGTCGCGCGCATGGAGGCCAAGGCCGAACAGGTGCTGACCGATCTCTTCGCCGCCTACACCCGCAGGCCCGACATGCTGCCGAAGGAGACGCGGCTGCGCGCGGACGAGAGCGGCGATGTGTACCGCGCGGTCTGCGACTACCTGGCCGGCATGACCGACCGCTTCGCCCTCGATGAGCACTACAAGCTCTTCGACCCATACACGCTCCCGTAAGATGCGGGTATACTGCCGTCAGCCAAATCCATGTTGTGAGGTCTGTCGTGTCCGAAAGCTATCTCACCACCGAAGGCGCCGCCAAACTCAAAGCCGAGTTGCAGGAGTTGATCGAGCTCAAGCGGCCCGAAATCGCCCGCCGTCTGCGCGAGGCGATTCAAATGGGCGATCTCTCCGAGAACGCCGACTACATCATGGCCAAGGAGGATCAGGCCTTCCTCGAGGGCCGGATTCAGGAATTGACCCAACTGCTGGGCAACGCCACCCTCATCAAGGATGGCGTGCCGGGATCGGGCGCGGTGAGCATGGGCAGCCGCGTCACCGTGCAGGAGAGCGGCGAGGACCCCGAGACGTTCGTGCTGGTGGGGGCGAAGGAGGCTGACCCGCGCGCGGGCCGCATCTCGAACGATTCTCCCATTGGCCGCGCGTTGCTCGGCAAAAGCGTCGGCGAAACGGTCAAGATTGAAACCCCCTCCGGCGTCACGCGCTTCAAGATTTTGAAAATCGAATAGGAACGCGTCACACGCGCGAGGCAATAAAAACGACCCGGCTCATCACCGGGTCGTTTCGTTTTGCAGGCGGGTCGCGGCTGAAAGCCGCCCCTACACCGGTTTGCGGAAGGCCTGCAACTCAATCGTCATCCGCTCGAAGTAGCTGCTCGGTGGGAGCGCGCCGCCGCCGTAGGCCATATCAACGATGCGGGCGGTGACGATGAGGGTCTGCGTCTCGAGCGTGACCGTGTCGCCGGGGCCGGCCTGCACCGGCTCACCCTTCGCGGCCAGCCGGCTCTTGAGCGCCTCGTCGCGGAAGGCGTGCTCACTCATAATGACCTTCGTCACCGTGCGGATATCGTTCTTGTCGAACAGCCAGACCTCGAAGGCCGTCACCTTCTTCGGGTCGCCGACGCCGATGGTCTCCGAAATCCCCATGCCGCATTCGCCGAGGAAGTTGCCGTCGGGCCCGTCAATGCTGAACGAGTCATCGTACACATCATCGCCCAGGGTATACGTGGTCATGAACCGGGCCACCGCGGCGGCCGGCGCGCTGGCCCCGGCGGCCGTCGTCACCACCGGCGCCGCCATCTCCTCCAGGTCGGAAACCTGAGGTCGGGCGACTGCCGGGCGGCTGGCGCTCGGTGCGCCCCCGGAACCGCGCGCGCGCAGATACCACAGGCCGCCGCCGATAAGGATGGCCATCACCAGCAGACAACCTGCCAATGGCAGCAACAGGTTACCGAAGCCACCGCCTCCGCCGGCGGGCGGAGTCACGCCGGGCGTGCTGCCAGGGATGGCGGCCATCACCTGCTGCAACGTCGCCAGCCGCTGCGCGCGGATCGGGTCGGCCTGCGCGGCGGTGAGGGCGGCCTGCAGATGGGTCTGCCAGTCGGTGCCGAGTTGAGTCACGCGGTCGCGGGCCTTCTGCTGATCCTGATCGGTGACCAGCGCGGTGGCGACCGTTTCGAGGTATTGCTGTTTGAGGTCGGCGCGCAGGTAGGTGAAGTCGGCGTCTTTGAACTCGACCGGCGTCAGCCACCACCCCAGCACCGGCAGGCCGATGATCAGGCCGACGACAAACCCGAGGGCACCCATGAGAAGCGGATTTTGCGCCCAGCCCGGCAGATTCTGTGTATTCATGCGTGTCTCCGAGAATAGCTCAGCGGATGGATTGTATAGCAGGCCGATAGTGCGCGCAAACGAAAAGGCCGATGCAGGCGAACGACCCGCATCGGCCAAAAGGGTGCAAGAACTGCGCCGGTCGGTTACACCGACGAGCCTGTGCCCGTTTGCAGGCGTCGCCAGGCGGCGACGACCGCGACCGTGACGATGGCCGCCAGCACAGACTCAAAGATCGCCTGCGGGATAACGCTGGCGACGAACGCGCCCTGGGTCAACCCCTGCAGCGCCGGGATGGAACTCCAAAAGATGAGCAGCAGGCCGACCACGAGGATGGTGTTGGTCAGCGTGCCGGCCACCGCGCCCACCGCCAACGCCAGAATCTCGTTGGTGCCCTTCAGCGCACGATACACAAAATACGCGCCGAGCGGGATGAACAAACGCGGGAGGAGCAACACGACAAACGGCAGGAAAGCCGGGGCGCCCGCCAGCACCGGGCCAAAGCGGATGTACGCATCAATGGCGAAGACGATGCTGATGATGACACCGACGATCGGGCCTTCGAGCAGCGCGCCGATGATGGGCGGCACATGCATGATCGTGGCCGAGTCGGAGACGTTGGGCACCGGGAAGTAGCCCAGCCCGGTGAACGCCAGCACCAGGGCCACCGCCAGCAGGACGCCGGCGACGACGATTTGACGAGTGGATAGGTTCATGATGAGTCTCCTTGAGTTGAGGATGGATAAAGAAGCCCGGCGCGCTCAAATAGCGCCCGAGCCAAACCACCAGGACACAACGACTATGGTTGACGCCATCCCCATTGCCGCCACATCACTTATGCCCAAAGTCAGTTGCACCAGTTGTGTTCGTGATGCGCCACTCACGTAACTTCGCGCTTCCATCGCCAGGATCAGGTCTTCGCCGCGCCGCAACGCACTCAAGAACAACGGCACGATCAGCGGCAGCCGGGCGCGCACGGTTTGGTCGGGCCGCCAGCGATTGGTGGCGCCGGTGTTCCCAAGCCGGCTGGCCTGAGCCTTAGCGACGCGGTCGAGTTCCTCAGCCAGGGTGGGCACAAAACGAAAGGCGATGGCAAACACCAGCGCAATCTCATGCGACGGGAAGCCGAAGCGGCGCAAGGGTCGCAGCAAATGCTCGACGCCGTGCGTGAGATGAGTCGTGGTCGTGGTCAAAGTTAGCAAACTGAACAGCATGATAAAGGACACCATTCGCAGCGCAATGATGGCGATGAGGGAGAGCGTACCCTGCGTCACCCGCAGAAAACCCCATTCGAACAACACAGCGCTGGTCTGATCGGCGCGCCCGCGAAAGATGATCTGCAACAGCGACAGAAACACGAGAAACGGCAGCATGGGTAACAGGCCGCGCAGCACGTAAGTCACCGGCAGGCGCGAAAGCCAGACCACGCCCAGCACAAGCGCCGTCAGGGCCAACGTCATCGGCACCGACAGCGTCACCGAAAACGCCACGATGAACAATGTCACGGCGACGATCTTCGCCCGCGGGTCGAGCCGGTGAATGACCGAGCCGGTCGGGATGTATTGCCCGATGGTGATGTTGCGGAGCAGTTCGAAGTTCTCAGCCATCGCCCTCACCCCGGCCCTCACCCCCGGCCCCTCTTCCGCTGGGAGAGGGGAGATCGCGAGCCGCCGGCACACCGGCCAGCGTTTCGGCGGCCCGCACGCCGTTGACGATTGCCTCGGCCAGTACCTCCGCGCCCAGCGCGCCGATCAGGTTCACATCCGCCTTTTGGTCGCCGGTCGAGAGCACATATACCGAATCGCCGTCGAACATGGTGTGGACGGGGCGGATGGCGCGGGCAAGGCCGTCATGGCCCATCTGCGCGACCTTGGTAGCTTCGGCTTTGGTGAGCGCAGCATTCGTCGCGACGACGCCCAGCGTCGTGTTGGCCAGCCCTGCCCACGTCTGGCCGTAGATCGTCTCCATCGTGCGCAGCGCGGGCACGAAGCCCTCGCCCAGCGGGTTGCGCACGCCCGACACCAGTTCATTCGTCTGCGGGTCAATCACTTCGCCGTAGGCATTGACCACTGCCAGGGCTGCGATCATCAGGCCGCTGCCCAACCGCCGGCTGGCTGAGCCGAGGCCACCCTTCGTCGCATGATTAAACCCCAGGACCTTGCCGACCGTTGCGCCCGTCCCGGCCCCAACATTCCCCTGCGCTACCGGCTCGTCACTCGCGCGCTCGCAGGCCGCGTAGCCCGCCGCCGAGTCGGGCCGGGTTTTCGCATCGCCCGTGCCCAAATCAAAAATGACCGCCGCCGGCACAATCGGCACCTTCGCCACCCCCACATCGAGGCCGAGGTCGTGTTCTTCGAGCCAGCGCATCACGCCGTCGGCGGCGGCCAGGCCGTAGGCGCTGCCGCCCGCAAACAGCAGCGCATGAATCCGCTGCACGAAGTTCACCGGGTTGAGCAGATGGTTCTCGCGCGTGCCGGGGGCCGAGCCGCGTACATCCACGCCCGCCATCGCGCCGCCCTCGGGACAGAGGATCACCGTGCAGCCGGTCGCCGCTTCGAGATTTGTCCAATGCCCAACCCGCAGTCCGGGGATGTCGGTCAGAGAGCCATTCATTGTATTTTGTGTTTCAGGTTTGCAGGTTGAGCGTTCAACCTGCAACCTTCAACGTTCATCCAGCTTGTGCCAGCGCCGCAGGTGGTTGGCGTGCGCCGGCAGATATGCGCCGGGTTTGAAGAGCGTGTCGTAGTATTCCAGGTCGAGATGGTGGCTCTGCAAATACATCAAGGTGAAAATCGTCGGCACGGTGGCCGGGAACTTGCCGAAGGTATCGAACATGTACTGCGCCATCGTCGCCACCGCGTCCCGGAACGCCTCGTCATGTACCTGCGCGCTGCCGCGCACCTTGGCCGAGTCCTTCCACGGGCCGGGGGTCGCCGCATTGAACGGCCCGCCCGCGCCGAACTTGCGCTCGCATAGCGCATCCACTGCGGCGCGCATGGTGGGATAGGACGGCGGGCAGAAGCCCTCGAACACGCCGGGCAGGCCGGTGGGATTGGGCAACGCCCAGCGCGGGTCGGTGTCGTAGCGGAAGCCGAGGCCGGGCACGTTCGGGTCGCCGCTCGCGCCGAGGATGGAGAAGCGGTCAATGCCGTCGAACATCCACCCGCCCAAACCCATCGCCTGCTGCATCAACGCGCCGGCATACGCCGCCGTCGCCAGTTCTGCTGTCGCCTCGGTCAGCGAGTATTGATCGAGGAAGGTCAGCGGCAAAGGGTTCTCGACATCTATCATCGCTTTGAACTTCTCGAGGCCGGGGATGCGGCGGCCGTTCACATCATCGAAGATGGCGTAGCCGTTCTGCACGTAGAAGCACAGGTTGAGTAACGTGTGCTGGGCGACATCGGCCACGGGGAAGACGAGCAGCGAGCCGGGCCGGTTGGCGACCCAGGTGTTGTGGCCCTCCATGTACGGCTCGCGCGGCGGGAGGTGGATGCGCTGATCGGACAGTTTGCGGATTTGCTTACGGTGTACGTTGAGCAATCGTGCGACATCCTGCGCGCCCTCATCCGAGCGGTCAGCGACCACGGGCGTATCGCGCGTGGCGAAAAAGTACGCGCCGCTGTCGTCGGTGAAGAAGATCTCCGCCGTGTGGAAGCCGGCAGCCGAGGGGAAGGTGCGCCCGCCGGCAGCGCCGGGATAGTTCGAGAGGTGCGGCGCGTAGCGGTCGTGGCGGGTGATGGCGTTGTGCCAGCCGGTCTTGCCGCCGACGGCGAGCAGGATCAGCAGCCGTTCCAGCTCGGTGAGGGGCAGCGGCGCGTGGCGCGATTTGTATGCCAGCGGCCCGTCGGGGACCTCCGCGCCGCGAAAGAAGCGCCGGGACCGCCGCCCAAAGAGGGCATCCACCAGTGGGAACTCCACCAACTCGCGCAACGCTTCCAGCTCGTGGTCGGCCAGCTTGAGTTCACTCAGCGCGGTAGAGTCAAGAGTTGTAAGAGACATACGTGAGTTCCTTTCGATGAGGCTTACGCGGCTCCCAAATAGCGCAGCGCCGCCAGCACGTACAGCCGCGCGGCTTGTTTGATCTCGTCAACGCTCACCCATTCATCCACGTGATGGGGGATGTGGATGTCGCCGGGGCCGCAGGTCACAATCGGGATGCCTTTGCGCGCGTGGAGGATGGTGCCGTCGGTGGAGCCGGGCACGCCGCCATACGCCGGCTCGCTGCCCGTCAGGTCGCGATACGCCGAAGCCAGCGCGGCGACCACCGGCTCAGACCGCTCGGTCTCGGTCGGGTGGCGGACTTCGATCACTTCGATCTCGCACGTGAGTCGCTCATCCACCCCACAGGCCGCGCGCAGCAGTTGCTCGGTTCGCGCGGCGAGCTGCTCCGGGCTTTGGCCGGGGATGAGACGAAAATCGAGCACGCACTCCGCCGCGCCGGGCATGACGTTGTTCTGCGGCTCGCCCGCGCCGCTGGCCGGCGACCGGACGATGGTGGGTGTGATGGACGGCTGGCCGAGGAATTCGTGCCGGCCGTGCTGGGCGATCTCGCGCTCCTCGAGGGCATGCACGGCGGTGAGGAAGCGCGCCAGCGGATACGCGCTGTTGACGCCGGTGAGCGGCATGGCGCCGTGCGCCATCACGCCGCGAATCACACACCGCACCCACATCACGCCCTTCTGCGCAAGGCACAAGTGGTTCTCCTCCGGCTCACAGATGATGGCGGCGGTCACCGCGTCGGCCCAGCCGCGCTCGACGAAGTGCTTGATGCCGAGCATCCGCCCCTCCTCGTCGCAGACCGCGCCGATCAAAATATCGCCCTTCAGTTTCACGCCGCTGTCCACAATCGCTTTCACGGCGCTGAGGGCGCAGACGAGGCCGGCTTTCATATCGTTCGCGCCGCGCCCGTAGATGCGGCCATCACGCAGCGTCGCACTGAACGGCGGGTCGGTCCACAGCGCCGGGTCGCCCTCGGTGACGACATCGGTGTGGCCTTCGAACATGAGGGTGCGGCCAGGGACGGCAGGCGGCGGACCGCTGACCGCCGTCCGCCGTCCGCCGGCTGCGGTCGTGTAAATGGCAATGACATTTGGGCGGCCCGGCGCGACGAACTCGAAGTGAGTCTCCAATCCGATCTCGCGGCAGCGGGCCTCGACCCAGCGCGCGGCGGCCTCCTCGCCCTCGCCGGTCTCCGGCTTCCACACGCTGGGGAGGCGCGTGAGTTCCTGCACCCAGCGGATCAGCTCGGCGTCGTTAATCTGGTTGAGGGCGTGCTGTTCGATTTCTGAAAACATTCTGCGACTTCGCCCTCACCCCCAACCCCTCTCCCGCTGGGAGAGGGGAGTGATCTCGAAACTTCGGGACGCTTCTCCCTCTCCCAGCGAGCGAGGACGGCAACCAGAGGTTGCACGGGGTGAGGGCGAGCCATCAACGCAAAACATCTCTCACCAACTCCTCCGGCGCTTCCTGCTGCACGTTGTGCCCGACGCCGGGCAGCACGGTGAGCGTCGCGCCCGGCTGCACCGCAATCAGTGCGCGGCCACTCTCGACCGAGTTGACGGCGTCGGCCTCGCCCCACACGGCGCGGGTGGGCGTGGCGAGTTGCGCGAGGCGGGCTTCGAGCTTCTTTTGCTGGCCGGACTGCACGAAGATCAGTTGCCGCAGGATCGAGAGGAAGGCCCGGCGTTGGCCATCGCTCCACACCCGCTCGTTCACACGCTGATAAAGAAATTGCCGCTCGGCCTCAGGCAGCGTGTCGTAATTGGCATAGTACGCGCGCAGGGTCGCGGCGGCGGCCTCAGGGTTGCGGCGAAGGCTGTCGTATGTCCATTCGCCGAGGAAGGGCAGCGCCATCTGGAGGATCACCGGGTTGAGCTTCTGGGCGCGCGAGGTTAGCGAGCCGCTGACCAGGATCAACTCGCGCACCCGCGCCGGGTGTTCAAGCGCCACGACCTGGGCGATCACCGCGCCGAGCGAGTGGCCCATCAACCCGGCAGTCTGCCAGCCGAGTGCGTCCATCAACTCAACGATCGTGTCGCGCAGATAGGCGAGTGAGTAGGTGCGGCGCGGCTTGTCGCTGCGGCCAAAGCCGGGCAGGTCAGGGGCGACCACGTGAAACCGTTCGGCCAGCGGCGCGATGACATGCCGCCACGTATCGGCCTCGTCGCCGAGGCCGTGGATGAGCACGAGCGGCGGCGCATCGCCCGGCCCGGCCTCGAAGGCGAACAGCGTCAACCCGGAGCGCAGTTGCACCTTGCGCGCATACGGCGCGAGCGCCGGCCACGGTTGCATCTCACGTTGAAATTCCGACATTGAATCAATCTCTCGCAAAGCACGCAAAGGCCGCTAAGTTTTCCTTTGCGAGCTTAGCGTGCTTGGCGAGAGCAACTCTGCGCCTTCATTCACAGTCAACACCGGGCCGGCCTCGGGCCACAACTGCGCGAAGGCTTCCGTCACGCCCGGCACGCCCAGGCCCAGCGCCCGCAGCCGCGCCGCATCGGCGAAGATTTCGCGCGGGGTGCCCGTCATCACCACCTGGCCGCCGGCCATCACCACCAGCCGGTCGCAGACGCGAGCCAGTTCCTCCATGTTGTGCGAGATCACGACCAATGTGATGGCGCGTTGCTGGCGCATGGCGAGAATCATCTGCCACAACTGCTCGCGCCCGCGTGGGTCAAGGCCGGCGGTGGGCTCGTCGAGCACCAGCACCTCGGGTTCGAGCGCCAGCACCCCAGCCAGGGCAACGCGCCGCATCTGCCCGCCGCTGAGCGAGAAGGTGATGCGGTCTTTGAAGTCATCGAACGGCAGCCCGACCGCCTCCATCGCGCGGCGCACCCGTTCGCGGACTTCGTCCTTTGACAGTTTCAGGTTACGCGGGCCGTAGGCCACGTCATCGCCGACGTATTGCTCGAACAACTGCGCCTCGGGCGATTGAAAGACCAGCCCGACGCGCCGCCGCAACTCGCGCACGTCGGTGCTTTCGGTGACGGCCTGGCCGAACACGGTGACGCGCCCGGCGTGCGGGCGCATCAGCGCGTTGAAGTGCTGCACCACCGTGCTCTTGCCGCTGCCCGTATGCCCGATGATGCCGAGCACCTCGCCGCGCCGCACCTCGACGTTCACGCCCTCGATCGCCTTCACTTCGAGCGGTGTGCCGCGCATGTAGTAATGAGTGAGGGACTCCGCGCGGATGACGACTTCACCTATCCCCCCAACCCCCTCCCCCAACAGGGAAGGGGGAGTAGCGCGGTCGCGACTCCCTTCCCCTGCTTCGGGGGAAGGCGTCGCTGCGCTTATGGGGATGGGCGTTATCCCCCGCGCCGCATTCACAAACTCCTCGACCGTCAGCGGCGCCGGTTCAAGACCAAGCCGCGCCGCCAGTTGCGTCACCTGCGGCACATCCATCTGCAGCTCGCTTAGCCGCGCCACTTGCCGGAAGACCTCGCGCGGCGTGCCTTCGAGCGCGATGCGGCCGTACTCCAGCACGATGACGCGGTCGGCGCTGACGGCCTCTTCCATGTTGTGGGTGATGGCGACCACCGTCACGCCCTCGCCGCGATTGAGCCGCTGCGCGACCTCGAGCACCTCGCGGCGGCCCAACGGGTCGAGCATCGCCGTGGCTTCATCGAGCACGAGCACTTCGGGCTTCATCGCCAGCACGCCGGCGATGCACACCCGCTGCTTCTGCCCGCCGCTGAGCAGGTGCGGCGCGCGCAGCCGGTGCGGAGTCATGTCCACGCGATCGAGCGACCAGTCCACCCGCCGCACGATCTCCTCGCGCGGCAGGCCGAGGTTCTCCGGCCCGAAGGCGACATCTTCCTCAACAATCGTCGCGACGAACTGGTTGTCCGGAATCTGAAAGACCATGCCCACGGCCGAGCGGATGCCGCGCAGATACTCGCGCTCCTTTGTGTTCCATCCCTTCACGTACACATCGCCCCGGGTGGGCAGCAGCAGCGCGTTGAGGTGTTTGGCGAGCGTGGATTTGCCCGAGCCGTTGTGCCCGAGGATGACGACGTACTCGCCGGTGCCGACGGTCAACGAGACGCCGCGCAGCGCCACCACCGGCTCACCGCGCTCCGGCGTGTAGGTGTGGTGCAGGTTCTCGAGGCGGAGGAGGGGAGGCATTGATCAGAAGGCCAGAGGCCGGAGGCAGAAGGCTTCCCGCCTTCCGCTTTTCGCCTTCTGCCTACAGGGGAGGCGTGAACCGCCCGTCAATCGCCGTCCAGCCGCCGTCCACCATCAGCAGCGAGCCGGTGACGTACGCGCCCGCCTCCGAGGCGAGGAAGACCACCGCGCCGGCGACCTCGTGCGGCTGCGCCCAGCGGCCGAAAGCGCTTTTGTTCGCGTAGGCCGCCGCCCATTCGGGCCTGCTCTTGATTGGCTGCGTCAGCGGCGTCTCCACGATCCCCGGCCCGATGGCGTTGACGCGCACGCCGCGCGGCCCGAGTTCCGCCGCCAGCGCGCGGCACATCTGCACGATGCCGGCCTTGGTCGCCGCGTACACGCCCTGCCCCGGCTCAACGACCTGCGCGCGGATGCTGGCGAAGGTGATGAGGCTGCCGCGCCCGCGCTCGGCCATCGCTTGGCCGTAGGTTTTGAGCAAACGAAACGTGCCTTTGAGGTTGAGGCCGACCACGCGCTCGAACTCGTCGTCGCTGATGTCGAGCAGCGGCTTGCGGACGTTAATACCCGGCGTGCTGACGAGCACATCCACCGGGCCGGTGGCCGTGAGTGCGGCGGCCACGCTGGCCGAGTCGCGGATGTCAAGCGCCAGCCCCTCTCCCTGCCCGCCCAACTCGCCGATGCCGGCCAGCGTCTCGGCGTTGCCCGCCGCGTTCACATCGCCGCAGAACACGCGCGCCCCGTGCGCGGCCAGCGCATATGCGGCCGCTTGCCCGATGCCACTGCCTGCCCCCACCACCAATGCCCTTCTGCCGGTCAGGTCGAACAGCGCTTTGTAGTTGTACATTCGCTTGCCTTGTGTGGAATGGCGCGATGATAGCGGGAAAGTGACGATGGTGCAACGCGCGTCGCC
>CAZSNP010000021.1:50374-57708 GCA_964608265.1 uncultured Anaerolineales bacterium
GTGTGGAATGGCGCGATGATAGCGGGAAAGTGACGATGGTGCAACGCGCGTCGCCTCAGTGCCCAGGGCGTGTGCACAGTTGCTGAGTTCGCCCTCATCCCCAACCCTGTAAGCGCGATGCTCTGCATCGCAGCGACTCTTCCGCTGGGCGAAGGGGAGTCGATGTTGGCAACTTGGAGAGGCGTTCTCATGACGAGAGCCGCCCCCTCTCCCAGCGGGAGAGGGCCGGGGTGAGGGCGAAATGCCAGCGTGTATTCGACTTTGTGCAACGCGCGTCGCCACAGTCTCGTCCTGAGCGGGAATGAGCGGCCCGGTCTCGCACAACCCGTTTTGTGCCAAGGGGCCTGCCGCAATCCAAGGGGACCCTTCGCGCGACGAGCCACCCATCACACCGGGACAATGCGTTAGCGCTCAGGGTGACAGACAGTCACGTTTATAATCAGTACCGACCCTGGGCGATAGCCACTTCAGCAAAGGATTCCCCATGCCGGCCGACTTCAAATGGGATGACCCATTTCTTTTTGAAGACCAGCTCAACGACGAGGAGCGCGCGGTGCGCGACGCGGCCCGCAAGTATTGTCAGAACAAACTCATGCCGCGCATCCTCGAGGCCAACCGGCACGAGACCTTCGACCGCGCGATTATGAACGAGATGGGCGAGATGGGCTTCCTCGGCCCGACGCTGCCCGAAGAATACGGCGGCGCGGGCCTCAGCCATGTGGCCTACGGCCTCATCGCCCGCGAGGTCGAGCGCGTGGACAGCGGCTACCGCAGCGCGATGAGCGTGCAAAGCTCGCTGGTCATGTATCCCATTTACGCGTACGGCACCGAGGCGCAGCGGAAAAAGTATCTGCCGCGACTGGCAACCGGCGCCATCATCGGCTGCTTCGGCCTGACGGAGCCGAACCACGGCAGCGACCCGGGCAGCATGGAGAGCCGCGCGCGCAAGGTCGAAGGCGGCTACCGCCTGCGCGGCAACAAGATGTGGATCACCAACGCGCCGATTGCGGATGTGGCCGTGGTGTGGGCGAAGGACGACGCCGGCGAGATCCGCGGCTTTCTCCTCGAGCGCGGCATGGCCGGCTTCGGCACGCCCAGGACCGAGGGCAAGTTCAGCCTGCGCGCCTCCGTCACCGGCGAGATCGTGATGGATGACGTGTTCGTGCCGGATGAGAATCTATTGCCGAACGTCAAAGGATTGAAGGGGCCGTTCGGGTGTTTGAACAAGGCCCGCTACGGCATCAGTTGGGGCGCGCTGGGCGCGGCGGAGTTCTGCTGGCACGCCGCGCGCCGCTACACGCTCGAACGCACCCAGTTCGGGCGACCGCTGGCCGCCAATCAACTGATTCAACTCAAGCTGGCGAACATGCAGACCGAGATCACGCTGGCCCTGCAGGGCGCGCTGCGCGTCGGGCGATTGATGGATGAGGGCAAGGCCACACCCGAGATGGTGAGCCTCGTCAAGCGCAACAGCTGCGGCAAGGCGCTGGAGGTGGCGCGGCACGCGCGCGACATGCACGGCGGCAACGGCATCAGCGACGAGTTTCACGTCATCCGCCATTGCATGAACCTGGAGGCGGTGAACACTTACGAGGGTACGCACGACATCCACGCGCTGATCCTGGGCCGCGCGCAGACGGGGATACAGGCGTTCAATTGAACGGCGTTCGGTTGACGCGCCGCCGCCAGCGCCACCACACGCCGGCGGGATAGCCCAGCATCTTCGCCACGTCGCCAGTGACGCGGATGATGGGGATCCACAGCAACACCTGCAGCCGGTCGCCCCACCTCAGCGCGCGCCAGCGCGGCCCGGCCCGGCGCAACGGCAGGCGGATGTAGGCCAGCCCGGCGAGCGCGCCGAGCAGCCATAGCCACGGGCTGATGGTGATGGCCGCATACATGAGCAACGGCGCGGCGACGAGATAAGCGAAGTATCGAACGGCGTGTTGGCGCAGGAAGAGGTTGGCCTTGCCGTCGCCGCGCGCGTACTGAAAATACTGTCTGGCAAATGCGCGCAGGTTGCCGCGCGGGCGAAAGTGGACGCGGGCCTCCGGCACAAAGGCGAACGGCCCGAACGCGCGCCGCACGTTCAGGTCGAAGATCACGTCCTCGCAGAAGTCGAGCCACTCCGGGTAGCCACCCACCCGTTCCCACACTTCTTTGCGAAAGGCCACGCTGCGGCTCGAGGGCAGAAAGGTCTGCGGGTTGATCTCGCCCGCCTCGGGCAGCGTCGTCGCCCCGAGGGCGATCTCGAACACAGTCCGCGGGTCGGAGGTGAAGAAGCCGGCCACGTGGGCGACGGACGACGGAGGACGGACGACGGCCGCCGTCATCAGTCGGCCGTCGTCTGTCGTCGTTAGCGGCGCGATCAATCTCTCCAGCCACTCCGGTTCGCAGCGCACGCCGCCATCGGTCACCGCAATCACCTCGCCGGTGGCGGCGCGGATGGCGGCGTTGCGGCCCTGCGCGATGTTCGCGCCCGGCGCCTCGATGACGCGCAGCGGCAGCCGCGTTGCGTAGTCGCGCAGCACCGCCAGCGTGTGGTCGCGCGAGCCGCCATCGCACACCACCACCTCATCGGCGGGCCGCGACTGCGCGGCGAGCGAGTCGAGCACGGCCCGGAGCGACTCGCCTTCGTTGAGCACCGTCAGCACCACCGAGACCTTCATCGCCCGCGATTATACGTGGCCCATCGCTTTCCGCTCGCCGCCTCCTGCCTTCCGCCTTCTGCCCTCTGCCTTTATCATTCCCGCATGTCCAGCATCCCGCTCCTCGAATACGACCCCTCGCCGACCGCGCTGATCGAGCCGGCCAAACTCGTCGAGCCGCTCGACGTGCCCGAACACTGTGTCATCACCTTCTTTCAAGACGTGCTCAACCGGCTGCGGCGCGGATTCAAGACGCGCGTCATCGCCAAACAGAAAAGCGAGATCGGCCAGCATCCGCTGTATGAGATCAGATACAAACGCCACCGGCTGGCCGTGCTGCACCCCGGCATCGGCGCGCCGCTGGCGGTGGGGCTGCTGGAGGAGATCATCGCACGCGGCTGTCGCCAGTTCATCGTGTGCGGGGGCTGCGGCGTGCTCGATGGCGCGCTCGCCGTCGGTCACCTGATCGTGCCGACCTCCGCCGTGCGCGACGAGGGCACCTCCTATCACTACCTGCCGCCGAGCCGCGAGGTGGCCGCCGACCCGCACGCGGTCGCCGTGATCGAGGACACACTGCGAAAAAACGGCGTGGCCTATGTGACCGGCAAGACGTGGACGACCGACGCGATCTACCGTGAGACGCCCGAGAAAATCAAGCGCCGCCGCGCCGAGGGCTGCCTGGCCGTGGAGATGGAAGCCGCGGCGCTGTTCGCGGTGGCGCAATTTCGCGGCGTCACCCTCGGCCAGATTCTGTACGGCGGCGACGATGTGAGCGGCCTGGAGTGGGACGGGCGCGGCTGGGAGCGGCAACGGGCCGTGCGCGAAAAACTCTTTTGGCTCGCGGCGGATGCGGTTTTGAATTTGTGATTGATGAGCAGCTGCCATCGCCGGTCCTCGATCTTGAGACATCAGTCATGATCGAGCTTACGATCACCGCCCTCTCCCACTCCGCTGACGGCGTTGCGCGCCATGAGGGCCGCGTGGTCTTTGTGCCGTTCGCGCTGCCGGGCGAGACCGTGCGGGCCGAGATCGTCGAGGAGAAGAAAGGCTACGCCCGCGCGCGGCTCGTCGAAGTGATCACGCCGTCCCCCGACCGCATCGCTCCGCGCTGCCCGAATCATCTCCGCATCCCCTCCTCTCTCCACCATCCTCCCTCCTCTGCATGTGGTGGTTGTCAGCTCCAACACCTCGCCTACCCCGCGCAGCTTCGACACAAAACGCAAACCGTCATTGAGCAACTGACGCGGATCGCGGGCATGCCGCAGCCCCCGGTGCGCGAGTGTCTCCCCTCGCCCGCGCCCTTCGGCTATCGCAATCACATTCAACTCTCGCTGACGGCTGAGGGCGCGTTGGGCTACCGCGCCGCCGAGCGGCGAAAGAGAAGCGCTTCGCCCTTCTCCGGCGCCGCGCAGTCACGCGCCATCGTCCCCATCCGCGAATGCCCCATCGCCCGGCCCGAGTTAATGGTGGTGTTCGCCAGTCTCAGAGTGGAATCGGATAGCGAACTCGAACGAGTATCGCTGCGCGCCGGGGTGGATGATGTGCTGGTAGTGTTCGAGGGCGCTGCGCCGGAGGTGGAGATTGATCTGCCGGTGAGCGCCGCGCTGTTGCGGCCCGATGGGGGCGCGCTGCCGCTGGCCGGGCGCGATTACGTGCTCGCCGAGGTCGGGGGCCGCGAGTTCAAGGTCTCGGCCGGGTCGTTCTTTCAAGTCAACGGCGCGGTGGCGGCGATGCTGGTCGACGAAGTGCTGCGCGCATTGGAACTACGCGGCGGCGAAACCGTGCTCGATGTCTACAGCGGCGTCGGGCTGTTCACCGCGTTCATCGCCCCGCTCGCAGGCCGCGTCATCGGCATCGAGTCGTTCGAGCCGGCGGTGGAGGATGCGGCGACCAACCTCGACGAGTTCGACAACATCGAGTTGTACTGCGCGCCGGTCGAGGCGGTGTTGCCCGCGCTCGACGTCCGGGCCGAGGCGGTGCTGCTCGACCCGCCGCGCGCGGGCTGTTCCGCCGAAGTGGTGGAGGCGCTGCTGAAGATGCGGGCGCCGCGAGTGGTGTATGTGTCGTGCGACCCGGCCACCTTCGCCCGCGACGCCAAACGGCTGCTGGCCGGCGGGTACGCGCTCGACTTCGTACAACCACTCGACATGTTTCCACAGACTCACCATATCGAGTGCGTCGCCCGCTTCACCCCACCCCGGCCCTCCCAATCACAACCGCAGTGATGGGGAGGGAGAATCCCAGTTCTCCCCCCATTCGCAGCGCACGAATGGGCGAGGCCGGGAGAGGGCCGAAATGGGTTACAATGCCCGCACATTGAGCCGGGAAAATGCGCCATGACTGAGACCAAAGCCGGGCTGGTACTGATCGTCGAAGACATCAACGCCGTGCGCGAGTTGATCGAACTGCAACTCAGGGCGCGCGGCTACACGGTCGCCAGCGCGCGCGACGGCCAGCACGCCCTAGACCTGATCGAGGAGCAACGCCCGGCCGCCATCGTCTCCGACATCCTCATGCCGCGGGTGGATGGGTTCTCGCTCGCGCACCGGCTGCGCGTCAACCCGCACACGGCCAACATCCCCATCATCTTCCTCTCGGCCACCTACGTCTCGGCGGAGGACGAGCGCTTCGCCCTCAACCTCGGCGCGATGCGGTTCCTGCCCAAGCCGCTGGATATCGAGTTGCTGACTGCCGCGCTCGACGAGGCGCTGAGCATGTCGGCCGAGCCGCAGCCCACCCTCTCCGAGCGCGACTTTTACATCGGCTATCGCCAGCGCCTCAAGAGCAAGCTCGAACAAAAGGCCAAACAAATCGCCCGCACGCAGCAGCAACTGGCCGCCGTGCCGGCGGCCCAGAAAGAGACCTATCGCCACTCGCTGGCCGAGGCGCAGGCGCAGTACGAAGAAATCCAGCGCGAACTCGACGCCCTGGCCAAAACCCTCGCGCAATTCGATTGATGCGCCGGGCCTGCTCGCGCCGCGCGTTTCTGCTCACCGGCGCCGCTGCCGCGCTCAGCGGCGTGTGGCGCGCCGTCAATCTCCCGCGCGGCCTTCACCTCGGCGCGGCGCTGCCCATCGGCGGTCACTTCATTGTCGAGGCTGAGATACTCGTTCGCGACGCCGCTCACTTCGATGCGCTGCTGCTCCCCGCGTATGCCGCCGCCGAATTGATCGCCGGCGCTGCGGTGCGGCCCCTCGCCGGGCCGGCGGGCCGCGCCCACGACCCCGAGGGGGCATTCACGGTGCCGCACTCGATCGGGCACTATCCCATCACCGACGCGCTCTTCTCGCCGCGCGCGCTGTGGCCGCACTATGGCCGGCTCGCCCTCGCGGCCGCGCTGCTGCATCGCGGCTATCCCGCCAACGATCAACATCCCGGCCACGTGCGGCTGGCGGCGGCGGATTTGCGTGCCGCGCGACCGCGATTCGTGCGGCGCCCGCTCACCGCGCAGGAGGCCGGTGACGGTGCGCTCGTTCCGGTGGACGCCGCGACGGCGGCGAGCGCCGTTGGCCCGACGATCAGCCTCGAATACGACTGGGTCATCCCGCGCACGTCGGGGCAGCCCGCCGCTGCGGAGCGTCTCGTGCGCCAGCACGCGGCCGGTTGTCAATTGCCGCCGGCGGCCATCACGCTCACGCCGTTGCCGGCCAGGGCGCGCGCGCTGTACGCCGAGGCCTGGCGCTCTATTCGTTAATCCCCCATGTCCGACTTCCTCTCGTTCGCGCAGGGGTTGGCCCGCGAGGCCGGCGCGATCCTGCGCGAGGGTTATGGCCGCGTGCAGCACATCCAATACAAGGGCGCAGTGGATTTGGTGACCGAGTACGACCATCGCTCGGAAGCGTTGATCCTCAGCCGGCTGCGGGCGACGTATCCCGCGCACCGTTTGTACGCGGAGGAGAGCGGCCGCGACGCCGAGGCCGGCGAGTATGAATGGTTGATCGATCCCCTCGACGGCACGGTGAACTTCGCCCACGCCGTGCCGTGCTTCGCCGTCTCGCTGGCGCTCACCCGGCGCGGCCAGTTGCAGGCCGGCGTGGTGTACGACCCGTTGCGTGATGAGCTGTTCAGCGCGGCGGCGGGCGGCGGCGCAACGCTCAACGGCGAGCCGATCCGCGTCTCGGCGGAGGTGCAGCTCGAGCGGGCGCTGCTCACCACCGGCTTCCCGTACGACGTTCGCACCAGCCCGGTCAACAACTTCGCCGAGTTCATGGCGTTTTACAAACGCGCGCAGGCCGTGCGCCGCCCCGGCTCGGCCGCGCTCGACTGCGCCTACGTCGCCTGCGGCCGGTTCGACGGCTACTGGGAACACAAGATGAAGCCCTACGACATCGGCGCCGGCGCGCTGCTGGTGCGGGAGGCCGGGGGCCGCGTCACCACGCTGGCCGGTGAAGAGAACTTTCTCGGCGCCGCCGACTACCTCGGCGCTCCGTCCATCCTGGCCTCCAACGGGCACATCCACGCGCAGATGTTGGCGGTGCTCCGCGACGCAAAAAGTAGAAAGTAGTCAGTCCACATTCTACTTTCCACTTTCGATGGTGTGCACGCAAAGGTAGTCGGCCAGAGGGCAGACCGGCGCGGTCTTCGAAACCGCGCCGGTCTTTGCCTGACAACTCGTGCGTGCCCACCTTTCCATTTTGCCACTTGACTCATAGACCGTTGTCTATATAATCACGCATAGAAAGTCGT
>CAZSNP010000021.1:57808-62268 GCA_964608265.1 uncultured Anaerolineales bacterium
ATTTTGCCACTTGACTCATAGACCGTTGTCTATATAATCACGCATAGAAAGTCGTCTATATGTCCAGGCCCAATCCCGTCGAGTTCGCCAAAGCCATCGCCGACGCCACCCGTCAGGACATCATGCGGTTGTGCTGCTGCGCGTGGTGCTCGGTCACCGAGTTGACCGAGAAGACGGGCGTGAGCCAGCCATCGGTCTCACATCACCTCGCCATCCTGCGCGACGCCGGGCTGGTCGAGAGTCGTTCCGAAGGCAAGCAGACGTTTTACACCCTCAACCAGAGCCGGGTGGTTGAGTGCTGCGGGGCACTGATGCAGGTCTTCGCGCCGGAAGAGAAGGCGACCTCTGCCGTGAAAAAGGCGGTGGCGTGATCCGGCGTCCTTTTTTTGCCGCCACCCATAGACAAACGTCGATGCGTTTGTGGTAACCGCTTCAGCGGTGCGTTGACATCGGCGTTTGTAGTAACCGCTTCAGCGGTGCGCTGACATCGGCGTTTGTAGTAATCGCTTCAGCGGTGCGTTGACACACATTCGATCAAGCGAAGGGAACACCCATGTCCAATCCTGAAGAACTCAAAGCGGCCGTGCGCGAGCGTTACGCCGACATCGTGCTGCAACCGCGCGCGACGAGCGCCAGTTGCTGCTCACCCGCCTCGGGCGCCGAGTGCGGCTGCATAAATGACAGTTACGTGCAACTCGCCGGCTACGTGCCCGAAGCCGATTACGGCCTCGGCTGCGGCCTCCCCACCGAGGTGGCGTACATCGCCCCCGGTGACACCGTGCTCGACCTCGGCTCGGGCGCGGGCAACGACGCCTTCGTGGCGCGAGCCATCGTCGGCGAGGCCGGGCGCGTCATCGGCGTGGATATGACCGCCGCCATGATCGCCAAAGCGCGGGCCAACGCCGCCAAGCTCAACTATGCCAACGTCGAGTTCCGGCTGGGCGAGATCGAATACCTGCCCGTCGAGGGCAATAGCGTGGATGTGGTGGTGAGCAATTGCGTCCTCAACCTCGTGCCCGATAAGGCCCGGGCCTTCGCCGAGGTGATGCGGGTGCTCAAGCCCGGCGGCCACTTCAGCATCTCGGATATCGTGGTCGAGGGCGAGTTGCCCGAAGCCATCCAGAGATCAATGGAGGCGTATGCGGGCTGCATCGCCGGCGCGATGCAGAAAGCCGATTACGTGCGGCTCATTGAGCAGACCGGTTTCCTCGCCGTGCGGGTCGCGAAAGAAAAGGTCGTTTCCGTGCCGGATGAGTTGGCCGTTGAAGCCCTCGGCGCGGAGGGCGCGGCGCAGGCCAAAGCTTCGCGCGCGCGGCTGTTGAGCGTCACCGTGTACGGCGAGAAGCCGGCTGCCACTGGCTGACCGGCTTTGCCACAGAGAATTCTGTGTATCCGTGTCTCTGTGGCAAGAACCTTTTGATTGAAAGGAGGTGAGAACGATGCGCTGGTTGTGGAGCGACCCCGATTGCTGTGGTGATGACAATTGCTGCGGCACGGGTGGCGGCTGTTGCGGAGGCTGACCACCGCACACTCCGAGAGGACCGCGGCCTCTCGGAATTATTTCAATATCCACTCATAGATGTTCCACGTATCTTCGACACCGTTTCCGAACGCAAATGGGCTGCCCTGTACACCTTGAAGTTGTTGCACAGTGGTAATAGGGCGCTTCACATTGAACAAGGGAAGACTAGGCAACTCGTTTGCCCAGAGGCGTTGATGTTTTGCCCACAGCTCTCCATATTCTTCCTGCTGCTCTAACGCCAGTCGCCCGTCACCTAATTGGGCCAATATTGCATCCGCCTCAGCATTTCGCCAGCCTGACCAGTTTGACTTTTCGATGGGACACCCGTTCTCAAGGGTCGGAATGCTCGTGCTGGCTGTGGCGTTTTGTACGAATCGGATTGGATATCGTCCCGAAGCACCGATCCATCCTGCCAGTCCTAAGTCAAACTTTCTGCCATTGCGAATCCCCGAACAATCATTGGCTTCGAACTCCGGCCAGGAATAGAAAGTCACGTCAACTTGGACCCCTATCACAGCCAATTGCTCTTGAATAAGCTTCGCGATCGGTGGACGAGGATAGAAATTTACGTCCATTGAAGCGAGTTGTAAGACCAGTGAGCCTCTACTGGGATGGTGGGCCGGCGTAATACTAAGATCATAGCCCGACTCTTGAAGTAACATTCGTGCTCGTGTGACATCATAGGCATAATCTGGCAGGTTTTCGTCTCCAGCGTAATATGGGTGCCAACTTGGCAGATAACTCCTCATCAACTCCCCTTGACCGTCAAGGGCTTGTTCAATGATTACCTTTCGATTGATCGCAAAAGCGATGGCTTGGCGAACCCGTAAGTCGGCCAGCTGAGGGTTGTCGAGGTTGAAATCCAACACTTCCCATGCGTCTCTGGGTATCCAGTCCACACCCAATTGTTGCGATTTCAGTACCTCGTAATCGTGTGGCTTAATCCCTTGCGTGCGAGTATGCACCGCTGGCAGAGCAAGCTGCGCTTGTATTTCACCCGCTTGCATTACTTGTGAAAGAACGTCCGGTGATTCAAAAAAACTACTCGTCCCTTCTGCGACACCAAAGATAACGCGAGGGATTGGGGGTTTTCCCAACACAAAGTCATCGAACGACTCTAGCACAGTTAGCTCGTTAATTGGATCATTCTTCATCAGACGATAGGCCCCTGCATAGATTGGCTGTCGGGCAAACTCGCTAGAGGTAATCTGATCAATCGGAATGTCCTTTAGGAGGTGTTCTGGAAACACGTTGCGTCCAACATCCAAGAAATCAAGTGGAACAACCGGCCCGACATGCTGTGCCATGTCAGCATAAAGGGTCGGATTGCCAAGCTTGCCTCCGGTTTGGGCAGCCTCACGCGCCTGGCGTTGGTTCATGAAACGGAAAACAACTCGATCGGGCGTCACGGGGTGAGCAGAGTCTACATAGATTTCCGGTGCCAAGTTGACAGCACCAAAGTGGTATCCGGCCCAATTTGGGCTCATTACAAGCTCCCACGAAAAGACAATATCCTGTGCCGTTAATGGCTGACCGTCCTGCCAGCGCGCATTGGGCCGAAGCTGAAACTCGACTTCCATTTGTTGCTCTACACCTCTACCAATAAAGCGAACAAGACCGTTTTGCAGACTGGGTAATTGCTTGACGAGATAGGGAAAATGCTGTCCGTTGGCATCCAAGCGCACTAACTCTGCATAGATGGCTGGCAAGACAGGACGGCCCAATCCACTCTGGGCTGGCTCAGTGAAGGGGATGAACAAACCAGTATTCGAAAGATCAGTGTCAATGACTAGGCCACCTAGCCGATCTCTTGGCGTGAGGAATGTTGTTTCGGGCACACCACCGTATGGGGGCGCAAGAAGAGGCAAGAGGTCAATATCAGATGCGTTCACATAGTCACCAAACAGGTGGTATGCCGAGCTATCTGGCGGGACAAAAATTGCCGGGGGCGAGACCAAGCCATTGAGTGCGTCTAAACCATCCTTTGTTGACGTGAGTTTGAACAGACCAGTAATCACCTGGTCACGAATAGCAGCGGGTAATTTCGCAGCGTAGCTTAGGGACTGCGGAGGGATGAGTGGCTCGCTTGTATACAGTTGAATGACTTTTTGATCAGCATCCGGTAAATGATTGAACTCATAATAATCACTTGGTTTCCACTCAAAATCATATGTCGCTCCGAAGTCGCAGTGTCCTTTATGAATGGCGCGTGCCAAGTCGGGTATGTCTTTCACGAGTACAGGCGAATTGGTGCTTACGCCCGCCCGGGCCAACATGCCAGCAGGCACAACAAAACCGGCTTCTGGTGTGAGAGTTATCCAGCAAGGTGTTTTGTCACGAAACTGTTGTAAGACAGTCTGCAGATTCGATGAGGGACGAAGGCCCCGTTCAGGATTTCCAACGAATCGAAGACGCCCGAGCAAGCTGGTGGTATTTGTTGGAGGTAATAGTCCGGCAAGCTCCGCATAGCCAGCTTGGTGAGCCACAAAGTAATGAAGTGGGAGTGAGATGGCAAAATGGATTTGGCCTTGACCCATCGCCTCGACCATCTTCTGAAACGATCTAAGCCTGATAACTTGAATTGCTAGCCCTGTAATTTTCGAGAGAGGATTGGCAAAATTGCTGTACCATTCATATTGCTCGGGAAATGGCATTCCCGGATATGCTGCAAATATAACCGGCTGTTCAGACGAGCCTATTTCTCCAGGCCCCACTTTCATGGGAGTAATAACAGGAGAGATTGGGGCAGCAATCGGGGGTGAGGTAGGAGTTGAAGACGGTTGAGGGATACTTTCCTGGCTCGGCATCAACACAACTATCGGTCGAGTCGATTCTGGTGGGGCAACAGTCGGTGTCGCAGTTAGTTTCTGAAACGCGCATGCGCTGATCACAATAGAAAGCATGAGCACAACATGTGTTATTGGTCTCATGATGGTTA
>CAZSNP010000022.1:0-1830 GCA_964608265.1 uncultured Anaerolineales bacterium
GTGTCGCCGAAGAAGCAGGCGATGGCGGCGTGCGCGACCGTGCCGCCGCCCGCGCCGCCCCACCAATCGCCCTGCGCGTCGGTGGAGATGAACGCGCCGAGGTCGTGAGTAAAATCCGAATTGAAGCGTTGCAGCGCGATGTTGTAGGCGTAGCCGTCGGCGGCCTGCACCTCGTGCAAATCGAAGCGGGCAGGGAAGAATAGCACCGGCTTGCCGCGCGCGGCGATGAAGGTCTGATAGACGTTGGTTGCCACGCGCGAGGCGCGGGTGAGGATGCCGAGCGTGGGAGTTTCGAGCAGCGCGAAATCGCGGTAGCGCCCGCGCACGCGGATGACCGGCAGGACTTTGGCCGGGTCGCCGCCGTACTGCACCAGCGCGCCATCCTGCACGGCCTCCACGCTTTCCAATTTGTCCCACGTGTTCACAAAACCGCCGTTCTCGAAATAGCCGGTGCACCAGCGCAGCATCTCGAGCGACTTATCCACCCCGACGACGACCGTTGTGCCGGGCCGGCGTGTGAACCACTGCATCTCCACTTCGAGGTCGCCAGTCTCGACTGCGCTCAAATTTGCGCTCTGCAATCTCGGCGCGTGGCCGGCGTAGCGGTAGCCGCCCGCCGCCAGGTGCGTCAGCATGGCGCCGATGTTCTCGAAATACTTGTCCGAATACCAGCCGCGCCGCATGCGCTCCACATCGAGCTTGAAGACATCGTTGGTCAACCGCTGGTGATTGAAGATGGTCATGAATTCTCCAGTAACCAATATCCAAAAACCGGTTATTCGTTATTGGTTATTGGCAGGATGATGAACTCCACCGGGATGGCGCGGGCCAGGTAATGTTGTGGCTCGGGCGCGTGGAAGATGATGCCGGCGGCGTGCGCGCGTTTGGCGCGGATGGTGAGGAGGACGATGCGGCGCGTGCGGCGGCCGGCGACCTCGCGCGCGCGGGCGGTGGTGGTGCTGAGGTGGACGTACTGCCGGTTCATCGCTTGCAACCCCTCCGCGCGGATGCGGGCCAGCGCGTGCGGGTAGGTGCCGTGATAAAGCACCTCGGGCGGCTCGGCGGGCGGATACTCGACCTCCGTGCCGAGGTCGAGCGAGTGGCCGTAGCGCGCGCGGATCTGTTCGCCGCGTATCTCGAAGCGTTTCTTGCTGCCGTCACCGAACTCGATGACACGTTGCACGTCCTCCAGAGTCGCGCCCATGCGCTCGGCGGCGAGTCGGGCCAGATCAGCCAACGGCACAAAGCCCTCGGCGTCCGGCGTCAACCCGAACTCCGTCGCGCGGTGGCGGAGGATGAGGGACATGAATTTGGAGAGGCGAGTGTCGTTCACGCCTCAATTCTCCCATTCTCCGATCCCCAGTTCCGCACGTACGCGATCTGCTCCTCGGTCTGCGGCGAACGCGGGTGCAGCCACGATTTCGCCACGCCGCGCCACCAGTGCGCGAGCTGCGCCAGCGCCTGCTCGCCCGTCATCCCACGCCGCACGAGGTGGCAGCCCACCACCGTCCCGGTCCGCCCGATGCCGCCCCAGCAGTGCACGTACACGGTGTGCCCGGCCAGCAGCGCCTCGTCGAGCGTGTCGAGGATGTGGGCCATGTCGTGCGGGTCCGGGACGCTCAGGTCGCGGATGGGGAGCCGGCGATGCTCGACCCGCAGCCCGCGCGCGGCGGCCTCGTCGCGCAGCAGGCCGGCGTACGACTCCAGTTCGTCGCGCGCGTCGGTCAAATCCAAAAAGAAGGTGATGCCCGCGTCGAGATAGCCGCGCAGCCTTTCGCGCGCCGCGGCGCTATCGAGAGCACCGGGATACTCGCCGGCCAGCAAACGGCC
>CAZSNP010000022.1:1930-44165 GCA_964608265.1 uncultured Anaerolineales bacterium
CGCGCGCCGCGGCGCTATCGAGAGCACCGGGATACTCGCCGGCCAGCAAACGGCCCGGCTCGACCCAGTAGCAATTGCGGTGAGGTCGGGGGTGATCCATGTGCCAATGGTAGAGGCGCGCCTCTACGGGCGCAAGCTATTGAGGAGCATCATCAACGTCACCACGATGCCGATGAGGGCGATGAGCGCGCGCCGGTTCACGCCCTCGGCGGCCTCGGGCTGCTGGCGGATGGTGACGGCGGTGCGTTGCAGCGTGTCGATCACGCGCCGGCTGAGGTACAACTGCGACTGCAGCCGGGCGATGTAGAACAGCAGCGCGATGGCGAAGACGGTGATGATCCCTTGCATCTCACCCTTCCTTCGCCATCAGGTTCGCCAGGTCCAAATCGGTGGAGCGCACGCGGTGCATGCCCGCTTCGGCGAAGCGCGCATACGCGGAGTCGGCTTGCTCGGTGAAATCCATCACGCCGGGCACGACCACCGGCGAGGTGCAATCCTCGAGCAGATAGACCCTGTGGGCGAGCGCCGGGTCATGGACGCGGATGTCGTCGAGCAGGTGCTGCACCGACCACGCCACACAGTGGCTCTTGGCCTGCCCGGCCACGAACACGGCGTCGAAGTTCAACAATTGGTGGATGAGCGCGGTGTTGCGTTCCCCCAGCGGCTGGCCGTCCGCATCCGCCAGCACCTCCGGGCCAAGCGCGGAATAATGCTCGGTCAGCGGCTCGAAGCCTTTGAGTTGAAAGTCGGGCTGCGCGGCGCGGGCCAGGCTGTGAAAGAACACGGCCTCCTCGACCGCCGAGACCAGCGCGTGCCCGATGCCGCCGAGCATGGCGTGATAGGGCCACACGGTCAGCGCGTACTGCCCGCTTTGCGCCAGCGCGCGCGTGTAGTGGAGCAAATGCCGCTGGCCGTACTCCGCTGTGATGCCGAGGCTGCGCGCCAGCGCGGGATTAAATCCCCAGGCCCCGCCCTCAACGTCCTCCACCGCGATTTGTGTATGCGGCGCGGGATGCTCGCCCGCCGCGTTCACCAAAAACTGCGGATGAAAAATCTGCGCGGCCTGGTGCGTGTCGAGCGTGGCGATGATTTGCGTGACGGCGCCGAGGTTGCGGTAGATGAACTCGACCAGCCGCCGGTTGTCGTCCACCGCGCCGCTGCCCGTGCGCCCGCCGACAAATAGCTCGAACTCCGGCAAACAAAAAGTGTTCTGCACGTCAATCAACAACAGCGCAACGCGGGCCGCATCTTCGGCAGCGGGGCGGAGGCCGTGTTGCCGCGCCCATTGCTCGGCTTCGGCGGCGCGCTGCGCGTACGGCACACGGAACACGGCGCTCACCGACTGCGGAGCGTAGTGTGGGGGGAGGGGGAGCGAGGCCATACGCTGCCTTTCGTGTATCTCTGACACTATTCCGGTCCAAAAGAAACGGCGCGGCGCGCCTTTGGTGTCTGACTGACACGAATTGTATCGCTCAATTCGATTGTGTCAAGACGGAAAAACAAGGGCGAGGGAGGCTGGCAGAGGGCGGAGGGATTACGGAAACAACCGTCTTGCTTTCACTTGCGTTGGCGCGCTCCTGCGATAGCGATATAGCCGCGCCGGGCGGCCCTGGCCTTCGATTTCGCGGTAGCGGCTGGTTTCCACGAGAACCCCGGCCTCGGCGATGCGCCGGCGGAAGTTGCGTTTGTCGAGCTTTTCGCCGAGCACGATTTCGTACGCCGC
Source organism: uncultured Anaerolineales bacterium (assembly GCA_964608265.1). GTDB lineage: Bacteria > Chloroflexota > Anaerolineae > Anaerolineales > UBA6663 > JANWXR01. The sequence continues at coordinate 3,654 of CAZSNP010000022.1, forward strand.
CTGCAATTCGCTCAGCGTGAACTCGTTGGGCAGCAGTTCAAAGCCGACAGCGGTGTACTCCAGCTTGTAGCGCAGGCGCTGCAGGGCGTAGCGCAGAATGTCGTCGTGATCAAAGGCCAGCGGCGGCAACTGCGCCACCGAGAACCAGCCGACCTCGGCGGCATCATCGCCGGCGCGGGCGGTCACGTCGTCGGGCACCAGGGCGAAGTAGGCCACGGTGACGACCCGCCCGCGCGGGTCGCGGCGCGGCTCGCCAAAGGTGTAGAGTTGCTCGAGGTACACCTCGCGCACGTCGGTCTCCTCCTCCAACTCGCGGCGGGCGGCGGCATCGAGCGACTCATCCGCGTTCACAAAGCCGCCGGGGATGGCCCACTTGCCCTTGAACGGCGGGTGGCCGCGCCGGATGAGGAGCACCTGCAGGTCTTTCTCGCGCAGGCTGAGGATGACGACATCCACCGAGAGGTGCGGGCGGGCGGGGGGGAGGTAACGGTTGCTCATGGCATAATTGGTGTGTGAGCGACACGAATTATAGCGCAGGCCGGAAGACGCCGCGAATTCGTGTTATAACCTCGGCGATGATCGTCACCCGCTCGCTGACCACGCGCCACGCCACCGCCGCCGACCGGCACGCTGTGCGTGCCCTCGCGCAGTACGAGCCGTACGTGCACACGCATTTGGATTGGCGGCCGGTCGAGGACTGGCTCGGCACGCAACCGTTTGTGATCGCGGAGCGCGGGCAGCGGATGGTGGGCGCATTGGCCTGCCCGCCCGATCTGCCGGCGCTGGCCTGGGTGCGGTTGATCGCCGTCGCCGAGGGGGTTGCGCCGCACAAGGTCTGGGATGCGCTGTGGCCGGTCGCCCGCGACTCGCTCCGCGCGCAGGGCGTCACCTCGGTGGCCGCCCTCAGCCTCGACTCGTGGACCGAGCCGCTGTACCGATCCGCCGGCATGACCGGCACCCACGAGGTGGTGGTGTTGAGCCGCGACACGCGGGTCGCGCCGCCACTCGCCTCGCCCAACGGCTTCAGGCTGCGAGTTGCGCGCGCGGCCGATGCGGAGCCCATCGTGGCCACCGATACCGCCGCCTTCGTGGCGCCGTGGCAACTCTCGCCGGCCATGATCCGGCTGGCGCTGGCGCAGGCCGACTACCTCACCGTAGTCGAGTGCGAGGGGCGCGTCGTCGGCTATCAATTGACCACGCCGGGGCAGGGCGGGGCGCATCTGGCGCGGTTGGCCGTTCAGCCGGGCTGGCAGGGGCGCGGGTTGGGCGTGGCGCTGGTGCGCGATGTCATCGCCCACTACTTTGCGCACGGCCGGCATGAGATCACCGTCAACACCCAGCACAACAATCACGCTTCGCTGGCCGTGTATCACAAACTCGGTTTCGTATTGACCGGCACGCGACTGCCGGTGTATCAGTTGCAATGGGAGGCAGAGGGGACATGAACTCGGATGAACGCACCACACCGCGCAGCCCGGGCCGATTGCTGCCGAACTCACGCTGGCGCTACTTTCTGCTGGCGATCGAGGCGGCCACGCGCCGCAGCGGTCTGCTCTTTGTGTTGCGGCAGGCCCGCATGCAGCGCTACGCTTCGTTGCTGCCGGAGGACAATCGCGAGCCGGAGGCCACCGCCTCCGAATACGCCGCCCTGGTGCGCGCCATCGAGCGCTACTACGGTCGCGGCGCCCGCACCACGCTCATCAGCATCGGCCGGGCGACGTTCGAGCAGCAACTGCAACATCGCGCCCTGCGCCGCACGGTGGCCCAATCCCTCCTCGGCCTGCGGCCCGAGGCCGAACGACAGGCGCTGGCCCTGCGCTGGCTGGCGGGTGAGATGGCCTTTCCGAATGGCCGCGTGCTGGTGGAACGGGCCGAAGGGCGGCTGGCCCTGCTCGATTACGAGAGCGATGGCGCGTTTGGCCGGCAGACCAACGCGCCGATGTGTTGGCTGACGGTCGGCGCGATACAAGCCGCACTCAACTGGGCCACCGGGCGCGAATACGGCGTGAACGAAATCGAGTGCAAAGCGATGGGGGCGGCAGCCTGTCGCTTCGAAGTCGGGGAGGCATATGCCGCGCCGTGATTTCATCTTGCGGGCGCGCGATGGCCTGCTGCTGCAACTGTACGCGTGGTTGCCGGGCCCCGCGCCGAAGGCCGTCATCGTCTTCACCCACGGCGGGGGCGAGTACGCCACCAAGTACACGCACGTCGCCGAAGCGATGAACGCGGCGGGTTATGCGTGGCTGGCCCACGACCTGCGCGGGCACGGGCGCACCCGCGGGCCGCGCGGCCACATCCCAGGCTACGAAGCTCTCCTCAGCGACCTCAGCCGCGTCATCGCGGAGGCGCAGACCCTGGCCCCAGGCGGGCCGCTCTTCCTCGCCGGCCACAGCCTCGGCGGGCAGATCACGGCCGCTTACATCCTCGACCGCCAGCCCGAGGTGGCCGGGGTCATCCTCAACGCGCCGTGGCTGCGGCTGCTCTTCCGGCCCGACGAGTGGAAGGTGTTGCTGGCCAAATTGCTGGCGAGCGTGTGGCCCGGGTTCATCCAGACCACCGGGCTGGACGGCGCGGTGCCGATGACGCACGACACCGCGCTGGCCGCGTCGTATCCCGATCAGCAGCTCGGCCACTCGATGATGTCGGCGCGGCTGGGGTTGGATGCGCTGGCGCGCGGCGACGAGGTCTTTCTGCGCGCGCCGGACTTCCGGTCGCCGTTGCTCCTCCTCCACGGCGAGGCCGACGGCGTGTTCGCGGCCTCCACCTCCCACGACTTCTTCAACCGCGTGGCCTCCGCCGACAAGACTTTTCGCACATATCCCGGCCTCTTCCACGAAACCCTCAACGAGACCGAGCGGGCGGTCGTGATTGCGGACGTTTTGGCCTGGCTCGGTGAAAGGGTGACGGCGTGACGAGGTGGCGGAGCGTCACCTCGTCACCCCATCACTGGTTTTCAAAACCCCTCCACCCCAAACGCCCGCAACACGGCCACCATCAACGGGGCGAGCACGAGGGCGGGCAGGTAGTTCGCCACCCTGATCGGTTTGAGTTCGAGCAGTGGCCCGACGCCGATGCCCATGATGAGCAATCCGCCGGCCGCCGTCATCTCGCGGATCATCGGCTCGGTCAGCACGGCCTGCGCCTGCGCGGCCAGCAGCGTCAGCGCGCCCTGATAAACCAGCACCACGATCGCCGAGAACACCACGCCGACGCCCGACGCGGCGGCGAAGGCCAGCGAGGCAAACCCATCCAGCACCGACTTGACGGCGAGCAGTTGAAAGTTCCCCGTCAGCCCATCCTGAATCGAGCCGAGGATCGTCATCGGCCCGACGCAGAAGACGAGGCTGGCCGAAACGAAGCCCTTGATGAAACGGGCCGTGCCTTCCGCCGAGCCGCTGCGCGCGAAGCGCCCCTCCAGCCAGCCGCCGAGGCGCTTCAGCCCATCCTCGATCCGCCACCACTCCCCCAGCATCCCGCCGACCAGCACGCTGCCGAGCGTGATCAGGCTGTTCTGCGAGTCGAACGTCATCTTCAAGCCGATAGCGATGGTGAACAGCCCCAGCCCGGCCAGCACGCTCGCGCGCACGCGGGCCGGCAGCCGCTCGCCGAACACCGTCCCCAGCCCTCCACCAATTAACACCGCGATGACGTTTAGGAGTGTGCCGATCATTGGATTCGCTGATGTGGGATCGCTGATTGCTCATTTGAGTTATCACAATCAGCAATCAAAAATCCACAATCAGAAATGTGAGCCGGCATTATAATCGCCGTGCTCAGGGGTAACGACATGGGGCTTGATCGCAAAACCATCTATGGGGTGTTGTACGGGCTGTTGCTGAGTCTGGCGGTGACCGGGGTGCTGCTCGTCGCCGCGCGGCGGCCTGCGCCCAGGCCGGTAGAGCTGGCCCCGCCGCCCACGCCGATGCCGCTGCGGGTATACGTGCTCGGCGCCGTCGTGACCGAGGGCGTCTACGAGTTGCCGCCCGGCAGCATCGTGCGCGATGCGCTGGCGGCGGCCGGTGGCACAACCGAGGGCGCGGATGTGGCCCAACTCAACCTCGCGCAGCCGCTGAGCGATGGGGATCGGGTGGAGGTGCCGGAGACGCCGCCCACGCGGACGCCGGCCCCGCCGACGGTGACCGTCGGCCCCGGGACGCCGTCGCCCTCGCCGGCGCCCAGCGAGACGGAGACGCCGCTGCCGAGCCGGGGCGGCGCGGGCATTCCGGTGGCGGGCGGCAAGGTCAACATCAACACCGCCACCGCCGCCGAGTTGGAGACGTTGCCGCGCATCGGCCCGGCGATGGCGCAACGCATCATCGAGTATCGCACGGCCAATGGGCCGTTTCCCAGTATCGAGGCCATCCAAAACGTGAAGGGCATCGGCCCGGCCACGTTTGAGCAGCTCAAAGATCTGATCACAGTTGAATAACCACTAACCGATTACTCGATATGGGTTGTTTCATTCATGTCCCTCCACACCATCAAACGCCTGTGGCAAAAGCATGTGCTCGCCGAGAATCGTCGCTCGATAGAGGGGTTGCTGGCGACGCTGTGCGCCGAGCCGGTGTATGAATTGATGGCAACGGGCGAGCGCTACCTCGGGCGGGACGGGGTGGCGCGGTTCTATACCGGCCTGTTCGAGGGCCTGCCGGATGCGACCTTCGATTTAGTCAGCGTTACCATTGGCGAGAATGGGGTGGTGGAGGAGTCGGTGCTGCGCGGCACGCACACGGGCAGGCTGTTCGGCATCGCGGCCAGCGGCCAAACGCTGCGGCTGCCGCTCACCATCGTCTTCCCTTTCGCCGGCGGCAAATTCCTCGGCGAGCGGCTGTACTTCGACCTCGGCACCCTTCAGCGACAATTGGGGGCCTCCGTCTGATATGGAAGCAATCCATCATCGCGCGATGCTGGCCCGTGTGTTGGCCGAGCGTGTATCGGCGCGTGCCCTGCGGACGATGACGATGGCCAACCTCTGGCAGGATGGTCCGGCGGGCTGGTTCCGGCACGAGTTCCACTTCGACAACAACCAAATCGCCGTCGCGCTCGCCTACGTCGAGGCGAATCGGTTGCAGGCCGCGCGGGCCGCCGCCGCCGCTGAGGCCTGGTCCGCCTTTGGCCGGCTCTCGCACGCGGCCCAGGATTTCTATGCTCACTCGAACTATTGCGCGCTGTGGCTGCACCTGCGCGGCGTCGCGGCGGATGAACTTTCGCTGTACGCCTGGCCCGGGAATCCCCCGCCGCCCGCCAACCTGCCCCCGCCCGAAGCCATTGAAGCGCTCGACCCCGCCGTGCTCAATCACCCGCGCCTGCGTACCGCGATGGTCTATTTTCCCGTCGAGCTGATGTGGGCGGTGGCCGGGCTGCACCCGCTGGTGAAGGCCCTCACCCCGCGCGACTCGCATGCGTGGATGAACCTCGACGCGCCCAGGACCGGCCTGCTCTTCCCGTACGCCATCGAAGCTGCCGTCAAGCGCACGGCCATCGAGTTCGACCGCACGCTGGCCCTCATCGGCGAGACGCAGGGGGAGGGGGCGATGAGGACGTTTTTGGATCAGTAGCCAGAATCCAGACGCCAGTAGCCAGATTGTATGAAGGATTGGGGTCATATCAAAAACTTTATTCAGATCACTGGAGGGACACATGCACAATTATCGTGAACTCAAGGTTTGGCAGCGGGCGATGGCGTTTACGATTACCATTTACCGGACAACGCAATCTTGGCCGTCGGATGAACGATTTGGTCTGATCAGCCAGACACGCCGGGCCACCACTTCGATTGCGTTGAACATTGCCGAGGGGTCGGGCAATTCCGCGAAGAACGAGTTTCGGCGGTTTCTTGAATACGCTTTGCGCTCGACCTACGAAGTCATGACGGCAGTCGAGATTGCGCGCGGCCTCGGTTACTTGTTGGCCCCGGCTGCGGCAGAACTTCACCAGCAAGCCGACGAGATTGCCGCCATGCTGGTCGGCCTGATGCGTTCTTTGAGCAAGCGCGTCTAGCGCAAGGCTATAATCTGCTGATCGCGATCTGGCTACTGTTGTCTGGCGACTGTGATCTGAAAGGAGCCTCGCATGCCATTGCCGCCTGCCCAGCGTGGAATGTATTTTGAAGAGTTCGAAGTCGGTCAAAAAGTCGTCTCGACCCCGCGCACCGTCACCGAGGCGGATGTCGTCAACTTCGCCGGGCTTTCGGGGGACTACAATCAAATCCACACCGACGCCGCGTACTCGGCCAGCACGCCGTTCGGCCAGCGCATCGCCCACGGGTTGTGCGTCATGTCCATCATCTCCGGCCTCATCACCCGCACCGGGGTGATGGAGGGGACGGTGCTGGCCTTCCGCGAGATCGCCGAGTGGAAGTTCAGCAAGCCCGTGTTCTTCGGCGACACCGTCCACGCCGAGCTTGAAGTCATCGAGACCAAACCCTTCCCGCGCCTGGGCGGCGGGCAGGTCGGCATCAAGATCAACGTGCTCAACCAAAAAGGCGAGCTGTGCCAGACGGGCCGCTGGGCGGTGCTGATGCTGAGCCGGCCGCAGGGCTAACGGCTTAACGCAAAGGCGCAGGGAAGCGGGGGCGCAAAGGGAGGAGTCTCCTATGCACGAAAACGACATCAGCAAGCTTGTGGTTGAGGCTGCGATAGAAGTCCATCGCACGTTGGGTGGGCCTGGGTTGTTGGAGAACGCCTACACCGAGCCACTCCGTTGGGAATTGGCCGATCGCGGCTTGACGATTGAGCGAGAATTGCAGGTTCCCATTCGATATAAGGGCCGCACATTGGCCACTCCCTTGCGACTCGATATTCCGGTTGAGAAGCTCGTCATCGTCGAAGCGAAAGCGGTCACTGTTTACAACTCGATCTTTGAGGCACAAGCATTGACCTATCTTCGGCTGTTGGCCGTACGTTTGGCATTGGTCATCAACTTCGGCGAAAAATTGGTCAAGGATGGTATCCATCGCGTCGTCAATGGTTTGTGACCAGATTGAAACGAAGTTGCTTTGCCTGGCGCCTTTGCCTCTTTGCGTCTCTGCGTTAAGGATGCCCCTGCAATGAACACGATTGACTGGCTGCGCGTGGCCCGGCTGGCGCTCACCTCGCGGTGGATGGACGCCATCGAGGAAAAAGAGCTGGCGCCCGCCGGGAAGATCATGTATCAGTTCTCGGCGCGCGGGCACGAGCTGTCGCAGATTTTGATGGGGCTGGCGCTGACGCACCCGCGCGACGGCGTGTTCGGCTACTACCGCTCACGGGCGCTGGCCCTCGCCCTCGGCGCGACGGCGGAGGAATTGTTCGCCGGCGGCATGGCGAAGGCTGGGGGCGTGAGTGAGGGCCGCGACGCCGGGGTGCTGATCTCGTTTCAGAGTCGCGGGGGGGCGCTGATGCTGCCCACGCCCGGTGACGTCGGCTCGCAGTATTCACCGGCGGCGGGCTGGGCGCAGGCCCTGACGTATCGCCGCCGGGCGCTCAAACAGGCCGAGTACGAGGGTGCGATTGCGGTCGCGCACGGCGGCGACGGCTCGACGGCGGCCAACGGCTTCTGGGCCTCGCTCAACATCGCGGCCACGCTCAAGTTGCCGCTGCTGTACTTCGTCGAGGACAACGGCTACGCCATCTCGGTGCCGGGGCAGCTGCAGAACCCCGGCGCGAACATCGCCGATAACCTCTCGAGCTACCGCAACCTCCACATCCTGCAGGCCAGCGGCGTCATCCCGCCCGAGACTGCGGAGGCCATCCGCGAGGCGGTGAGCTACGTGCGCGCGGGGCACGGGCCGTGTCTGCTGCGGCTCAGCGTGCCGCGCCTCGCCGGGCACTCCATCACCGACAACCAGGCGTACAAGACGCCCGAGCAGCGCGCCGAGGAGGAGTCGCGCGACCCGGTGCGGCACCTGCACGATTACGTGGCCGAGTTGCTGCGCACCGATTGGCCGGCGCTCGACCGCGAGGCGGAGGCCGAGGTGCGCGCCGCGCTCGCCGCCGCGATGCAGCATCCCGAGCCGGAGCCGGCCTCCGCGCGGCAATACCTGTTCGCCGCAGCCAGGCCGCAGCCCCCGATCCCGCCCCCCTCTTCTTCCGGCCCGCGCATCAATCTCATCGAGGGCGTGAAGCGCGTGCTCGAATCCGAACTCCATCACAACCCGCACGTGCTGGTGTTCGGCGAGGATGTGGGCGTGAAGGGCGGGGTGCACGGGGCGACGGTGGGTTTGCAGCTCAGGTTCGGCGCGGAGCGCGTCTTCGATACTTCACTCAATGAGGAGGGCATCATCGGCCGGGCGGTGGGGCTGGCCCTCAACGGGCTGAAGCCGGTGCCGGAGATTCAATTTCGCAAGTACGTGGACCCGGCTACCGAGGCATTGACGACGGCGGGCTGGCTGCGCTGGCGCACCGCCGGCAAGTTCGCCGCGCCGATGGTGGTGCGCGTGCCGGTGGGCCTGGGCAAGAAGAGCAACGACCCGTTTCACACCGTCACCGGCGAGGCCACGCTGGCGCGGATGCTCGGCTGGCGCGTGGCCTTCCCCTCCAACGCCGAAGATGCGGTGGGCCTGCTGCGCGCCGCGATCCGCGGTGACGACCCGACGTTCTTCTTCGAGCATCGCTCGCTGCTCGACACCGCGCCCGCGCGCCGGCCGTATCCTGGCGACGATTTCGTGCTGCCGTTCGGGGTGGCGGCAAGGCTTGTGGGTGGCGACGAGTTGACGGTGGTGACGTGGGGCGAGATGGTCTATCGCTGCCTCGAAGCGGCGCAGGAGTTTGCGGGCCGGGTCGAGGTCATCGATCTGCGCACGATTGTGCCGTGGGATCGCGAGTGCGTGTTGGCTTCGGTTCGCAAAACGGGCAAGGTGCTCGTGGTGCATGAGGATACTGTGACGGCGGGCTTCGGGGCGGAGATCGTCGCGACGGTGGCGGCGGAGGCCTTTGACTCGCTCGACGCCCCGGCGCGGCGGCTGGCCGTGCCCGACAGCCCCATCCCCTACAACGCCGGGCTGATGCAGGCGCTGGTTCCGGGGGTTGAGGGCATCCGCCGGGCGCTGGCCGATTTGCTTGCTTTTTAGGGTTTTTGATATAGAGTCGCGCGCCAGTCAACCCTAGCCTGATCAACAAAGGAGAGAATCGATGGCTAAGAACAAACTCAGCAAATCGCAGTTCGTGGCGGCGGTGGCCGACAAGACCGGCCTCAGCAAGAAGCAGGCCGCGGCGGCGCTGGGCGCGGTGAACGAGATCGTGGTCAGCCAACTGGGCAAGAAAGGCCCCGGCGAGGTCACCATCCCCGGCCTGCTCAAGCTGCTGGTGCAGGTGAAGCCGGCCGTGCCCGAGCGCACTGGCATCAACCCGTTCACCAAGGAGCCGACGGTCTTCAAAGCCAAGCCGGCCCGCAAGGTCGTCAAGGCCCGCCCGGTGAAGGCGCTCAAGGATTCGGTGTAGGAGCGGATTTCATCCGCGATGACCCACGCCGCCTCGACACAAGCGCGCTCCGGCCACCACCGGGGCGCTTTTGATTTACCGGATGAGGCAGAGGCTGCGCTGGATGGGATGGATGGCTGTGGTAGGATTTCGCTCATGGTTTCGCCTGCCTTTCACATCCGCGATATCCCCATCTACGGCGGTGTGCTGCTCTCGCCGATGGATGGCTTCAGCGATTTGCCGTTCCGGTTGATCTGCCGCGAGCTGGGCAGTGCGATGTCGTATACCGAGTTCGTCAACGTCGATGAGCTGGCGGCCACCCGCAAACGGGATGCCAAATGCTGGCGCAAGCTGGTGTTCGATCCCGTCGCCGAGCGGCCGATGACGTTTCAAATCTACGGGCACGATGTGGACAAGATCGCCGGCGTCGCCCAGCGCCTGCAGGACATGCAGCCCGCGCCGGACATCATTGACATCAACATGGGCTGCTACGTCAAATCCATCTCGGAGCGGGGCGCTGGTTCGGGGATGCTGCGTTGCCCGGACAAAATGGAGCTTCTGTTCAACCGGCTGTCACGCGAGTTGCGGATTCCGGTGACGGGCAAAATCCGCTTGGGCTGGGACGACGCCAGCCGCAACCACGTCGAGAACGCCAAACGGCTCGAAGACAACGGCGCGAGCCTCGTGGCTGTGCATGGCCGCACGAAGGCGCAGGGTTACGGCGGCAGCGCCGATTGGGAGGCGATTGCGGAAGTGAAGCGGGCCGTGCGCATCCCGGTGATCGGCAACGGAGACGTGAAGCGCGTCGCGGACATCGAGCGGATGCGCGCGCACACCGGCTGCGACGGGGTGATGATCGGGCGCGCGGCTATCGGCAACCCGTGGATCTTTGCGGGCAAGGATCGCGAGCAGGTGACGCTGGGGGAGAAGATCGCGCTGATGCGCCGCCACCTCGCGCTCAACCTCGACTTCTACGGGCCGAAGTTCGGGCTGGTGCTCTTCCGCAAGCACGCCGCGCGCTACATCGCCGGGCCAGCCAACGAGGCCGAGGGTTCCTCTCCGCTCACCACAAGCCTGCGCGTGCCGCTGCTCACCGCCAATACGATTGAGGAGTTTGACCACCTCATCGAAGAGATGCGCGTTCCAGTGGCGGTGTAAATCGTCTTCTTGATATTGTGAGTCACACGGGCCTTGGCCGCGGGCGGGCTATAATCGGCCCATCGGAGATGTCATGAAACTCAAACCCATCACGCCCGAGCTGATTGCGCGAATGGCGCGGCGGTTGGCGCGACGCTTCAGCCCGGAGCAAATCATCCTGTTTGGTTCACACGCTCGCGGTGATGCCGGCCCCGATAGTGACGTAGACTTGTTGGTTGTTACGCCGATCACTGGTTCCAAACGAGAGACACAAGTCGCGATGCGGGTAGCGCTCCACGATTTTCGCGTGCCATATGACATCATTGTCGTCACGCCGGATGAGGTGGAGCGGCGGCGCAACATTCCTGGAACCATTGTGTGGCCGGCGCTACGGGAAGGCAAAGTGCTGTATGTTCGCGCCTGACCTAGAGGTAATCCGCGTTGTGCGCGAATGGGCGCAAAAAGCCGAAAACGACCTCACCACCGCGGCGCACACGTTGAAACTGGGCAAGCGATGCCCGACCGACACTGTCTGCTTCCATGCACAACAGTGTGTGGAGAAACTCCTCAAAGCGTTGCTTGTTCATCATGGGCGACCCTTCCCCAAAACGCATAACCTCGGCCTGCTCTGGTCCCTGCTCCCCGCGAGCGTCCGGCCCGACTTGACGCTTGATGAGCAGCAACGCCTGAGTGACTATGCAACAGTCACTCGCTATCCCGGCGATTACTCGGCCATCACCTTGTCGGAGGCGCGTATCGCTGTAAAGGTTGCCCGGCGTGTGCGGCGGCATGTCCTCAAGCGTCTTCCTGCTGAAGCACTGAAGTCTTGATTTGGGTGGCACGCTAGCCTCGAATTTCGCGAACTGATGCGAAGGGTGCAGCGCCACTTTACTCGTTCAACGCCTCGATCAACCCATCCACCGTCGGCGTGCCGGCGATGACGTTGACCGGCAGGCCCATGGCGCGCGCGGCCTGCGCGGTTACCGGCCCGATACATGCGACGGTCGCTGACCCCATCGCCTCGCGCCCGGCCAGCGCGGCGAAGTTCACGGCGGCGACCGGCTCGGCGAAGGTGATGACGTCAACGCCGCGCCGAAGCTCGGCCAGACCGCTGGCATCAGCGGAGTGGGGCCGCGTGCGGTACGCGGCCACCTCGCGCACCACCATCCCGCACGCGGCCAGCTCCAGAGCGAACGGCTCGCGGAATTCCCCGGCCTGCAGCATCAGCATCCACTGCCCGCGCACATCACCCATCCGCTCAACCGACGCCGCGATGGTGTTTTCCTCGACCACAGACTCAGCCAACGGGCCATGCCTCGTGAGCGCGCGAGCGGCACCTTTGCCGAGGGCGATGAAGCGTTGGTGCTGCAGCACGCGCTCATCCACGCCCGCCGCGGCCAGCCGCGCCCAGAACGCCTCGACCGCCGGCGCGCCGCTGAACGCGATCCACACGAACTGCGAGACGACGCGCACCGCTTCTTCGAGAGCGGCTGAAGCGAGTGACGTGACCTCAACTGTGGGGAAGTGCACGGGGATCGCGCCGCGCTCCGCGAGTTTATGACTCAGCTCGGCGGCTTGTGCGTGGGCGCGCGTGATAGCGACTCGGCGGCCTATGAGCATGCGCTTCATTTTCGCGCAATTCGCGGAATTCGGCGCATGGGGTCTGACGGGTACAATGCTCGCATGCGGCACCGCCTCCCGCTCCCCACGCCGTTCCCGGTCGGGCCGATCAATGTCTACCTCGCCGAGGGCGACCCGCTTACCTTGATCGACACCGGGCCGAAGTGGGATGAAACCCGCGTTGCCCTCGAAGCCGGGGCATGGGGATGTGGTGGAGGATGTGCCCGGACTGGTGCGGCAGCGGCTGGTCTTGCATGCCCGCCGCAACGAGAAGTTGCTGCGCGCACTCGATCGTCATCCACAAACCTTGTGGCGATTGACTCAGGCCACCTTCGGCGATGCGTGCGTGTGGTGGGGGTTGTGGTTGATCGCGTGCAGCGTGCCGTGGGGATGGGTCACCGTCTTTGCGCCGCTGCTGATGACGTCGCTGCTGCTGCGCGTCTCGGGCGTCTCGATGCTGGAACAGAACATGATGCAGCGACCCGGCCATCGCGCCTGCGCCGAACGAACCTCGGCGTTTATCCCGCCCCGCCGCGCGAGAGGTGATGAGCCGCGGACGCGGCGTCAACCGGGCAGCAGCAGCAATTTGCCCGTGGTTGCGCGGCTCTCCAAATCAATGTGCGCCTGCGCGGCGTCCTTCAGCGCATACGCTTTGCCGATGGTGACGCGCAGGTGTCCGGCGCTGACCATCTCAAAGACCTCGGCCGCGCGCGCCAGCAACGTCGCCCGTTCGGCGTTGTAGTGGAAGAGGGTGGGGCGCGTGAGGAAGAGCGAGCCTTTGTTCATCAGCGTGATCGGGTCAACGAGCGGGGCCGGGCCGGAGGACGCGCCGAAGATCACCATCATGCCGCGCGCGCGGAGCACGTTCAGCCCCTTCTCGAACGTATCCTTGCCCACCGAGTCGTAGACGACGTGCACGCCGCCCTCGGCCAGCCGTTTGGTCTCCGCCTCGAAATCCGTTTGCGAATACAAAATTACCTCGTCCGCCCCGGCTTCGCGCGCCAGCATCGCCTTGGCCTCGGTCGAGACAGTGGCGATGACGCGCGCGCCCTTGCGCTTCGCCATCTGCACCAGCAACAGGCCAACCCCGCCCGCCGCCGCATGCACCAGCGCCGTCTCGCCCGCTTTCAACGGATACACCTCGTTGGCGAGCATGTGCGCCGTCATCCCCTGCAACAAGGCCGCGCAGGCCGCCTGGTCGCTCACCCCGCCCGGCACCGGGATGAGCTGGCCCGCCGGCGCGGCGACGTATTCGGCATAGCCGCCGTGGCGCATCCCGCTCCAGCAAACGTGTTGGCCGAGGGCGACCTCGCTTACACCCGCGCCGAGCCGCTCGACGACACCCGTGCCCTCCACACCGGGGGTGAAGGGCAGCGCTTGCGGGTAGCGCCCGATGCGGTGATAGACATCAATGAAGTTTATGCCGGCCGCCGTCACCCGCACGAGGACTTCGCCCGCCCCCGGCTCGGGGGCAGCCACCTCGCGGAATTGCAGCACTTCGGGGCCGCCCGTCTGTGAGACCTGAATCGCATGCATGGCATTCTCCTTTGGCCTACCCGGCCGGGCGCCGCATCGCGAAGACCTCGCCCAGCCGCGCGTATTCGTCGCCGCTCAAACGGCCGATTGGTTTCAGCAGCGCGGCATCCACCGCGCCGTTCGCCCGCAGCAAACCGTCGCGGAGGTGGAAGACCCGCACCTGCCCAAGCACCAGCGTGTAGTGCGTGTCTTGCACCGGCACGATCTGCGTCAGCGTGCACTCCATCGTAATCGCGGCTTCGGCCACGCGCGGCGGCTTCACAACAGTCGCAGCCAGCGGCGTCAATCCGGCGCGCTCAAACTCGTTCACCTCATACGCATACTCGCCCGAGGTCAGGTTCATCTTCTCAGCCAGCGCCTCATCCACCAGATTGAGCACAAACTCGCCGGTCTCGCGCACATTGCGCAGCGTATCCTTCGCCCTGCCTTGCCGCTGCCCGACGGAAAACATCACCGTCGGCGGGTCGCCGGCCACGGCGTTGAAGAACGAGTACGGCGCGAGGTTGAGCGAGCCATCCGCGCCCAGGCTGCTCACCCACGCAATCGGTCGCGGCACGACGATGCTGATGAGCAGCCGATACGCATCGCGTGGGTGCAGGTCTTGTGGATGGATGGTGGGCATTGGGTCTATGAAACGCAAACCGTGAAACGTGATGGGCGCCATTCAGTGGCCTCGGCCGGACAGGAGGCCCCGCGAATGCCCGGCTCACGTTTCACGGTTCACCGACTCAAGCATCTCTTTCACTCGGGCGATCTCGTCGTCGTTCACCGTGTGCCCCAGGCCGGGATAGAGCCGGAAGGTGACGTTGCCGCCGAGGCCGAGGAGCAGGTCGGCGCTGCGCACCACGCGGTCTGCCGGGATGTGGGCATCGGCATCGCTGCAACCGAGGAAGACCGGCGTGCCGGCCAGCGAGCCGGCGTACCCACGGGGTTGATCACCGTTTTCGATCAGCGCCCCGCTCAGCGCGATCAGGCCGCCGTAGCGGCGCGGGTTGCGCGCGCCGAACTCCAGCGCCAGGCACGCGCCCTGCGAAAACCCGAGCACAAAGATGTGGTCGGGGGGCAGACCGGCGGCGACGAGATGATCGAACGCGCCGCCCACCAGCGCCAGCGCGGAGGTGAGCCACGGCTCGTTGCTGGCGACCGGCGCGATGAAGCGATTGGGGTACCACGTGCGGTTGGCGGCCTGCGGCGCGAGGTAGGCCACGCCGGGCACGGCGAACTCGCGGGCCAATTCCAAAATGCTCGGCGCATCGGCCCCGCGCCCGTGCAGCATGATCATCGCCGCGCGCGCGGTCTCAAGCTTCTCGCCCGCCGTGTGCACCGGCTGATCGTCGTGGAAAGGCATGTAAGCTAACCGCGAAGACGCGAAGACCGCAAAGGGAAAGCACAAGGCTTCGCGCGCTTCGCGTCCATGCGGTTCAAATTACGATTGGCTTCAGGGCCCGTTCGATGTCGCGGCGGCGTTCTTCGAGCCACGGCGGCAATTTCAGGCTGCGCCCGAGGGTGGCCACGTCCTCATCCACCGCGAAGCCCGGCCCCACAGTCGCCAGCTCGACGATGTGCCCGTCGGGGTCGCTGGTGTAGATGCTCTTGAAGTAAATGCGATCCATCATCGGCGAGACACGGGCGAACGGCAAAGCCGTTCGCTTAGGCGAAGCGCCGAGCGCTTCGCCCCGCATGATCTTCTCACGCCACTCGAGCTGCACGGCCTCATCGGCGACGGCCAGCGCGAAGTGATGGGTCTGCCCCGCGCCCATTTGGGCGCCGCGCACCTTCTGCGGGTCGCGCTCGAAGTAAGTGATGAGCGTGCCGGGCCGCCCCTCGCCCGTGCCCCAGTACCAATGCGCCGAGGTCGGGTCGTCGAAATTGCTCGTCATCTTCACGCGCCGCATCCCCAGCAGGCCGCCGAAAAACGCGTCGGTGCGCTGGATGTCGGAGCTAATCGCCGTGATGTGGTGCATCCCCTGCCGCAGCGCCATCTCGGGCGTGATGTCGGGAACCGGCTCCGGCCACGTCGTCGCGTTGATCTTCGCCTCGTCACGGTTATTGATCATCATCTCGGCCGGCGGGTCGCGGTGTTTGGTGCCGAGCGAGTCGGGCGCTTCGTCCACCGTCCAGCCGGGGCCGAGTGTGGCGATTTCGAGTATCGTGCCGTCGGGGTCGTTGAAATAGATGGACTTGAAGTAGTGGCGGTCGAGTGGGCCGGTGACCGGCAGGCCGAGGTCGGTGAGGCGGCGCTTCCATTGGAGCAGGCCGTCATAGTCACTCACCGCCAGCGCGAAGTGATGTGTTCCGCCGATGCCCCAACGCCCGCGCGGGGCATTCGGCCACTCGAAGAATGTCACCGCCGAGCCGGGGCTGCCGACGTCGTCGCCGAAGTAGAGGTGATAACTGCCCGGGTCGTCGAAGTTGACGGTCTTCTTCACAAAGCGCAGGCCGAGCGTTTTGGTGTAAAAGTCGACCGTGCGTTGTGCATCGGCGCAGACAAGGGTGATGTGATGGAGGCCGAGGAGGGTCATGGCAATCTCTTTGGGTTAGGCGTCAAACTACCCGAAATTGGTTCAGCCACTACCGAAAATTCGTCAGAATTTGATGGACGAATCAGCGACAATGCACATATCATCGAACTGCGTTTACTACAACCTGACAGCATGTTCGTTCGTGGCGCATGCGTGTGGTGTGGCGCCTTGGTCAATTCATCTGCAACAGGAGAGAAAACATGAAAACTACGCAACATTTCATTGCGCCGTTAATGGCACTTGCTATATTAGCAATGAGCGTCGGATTGGCGTCGGCGAACGACACAATACCACCCAGTGAAGGGCCTGCTGAGGAGACTAGCCCTATTACAGACTGTACATCTTTTGACGCGAAGCCCGGCAATCTCATATCTTCGCCAGAATTCGAGGTGGTGCGAAGTTCAGATGGCGTCATTGTTCAGGGCGTCAACGTAGTCGTGGCGGGAGAAAAACTGCGGGGCATAGAGTGGGAAGTTGATTTGAAGAATTGTACATACTTAGCCACTGAGGCATCAAATGCGGGTACTCCGCGTGTGTCTGAAACTATAGTAGAAAACACAAACCCAAGATTAGCACAACTCACTGGCAGTTACTTTGCTGGTGTATGGGTCGTAACCAAGGACCCGCCGGGTTATTGGTTGGCTTCCACGCTCAATAAACTTTGGTGGAATACATATTCCAATGGCACAGTGCAGTGGACCCAACATGGCAAAGCATGTACTGGACATACCACTCCACTTAACACGCACTGGTATGTCGTTAGTCCAAATGGATGCCAGTGGGGAAGTCCATGGTATTCTTCCGGCACTCAATCCGCCTTCACACAAATCAGCGGCGATTACTACAACTATGATTTCGGAAATCCTAGTCAACGTACTGACGCTCGACACTTTAGCCAAATTGAAGGTCGTAATAACGGTACATGGGTGCATTCATGGAGTGCCACGCACTGGGGCGAGTACTCTGGCTTGCTGCGCGGCGAAACAATACCGGCCGGGCCATAGGTCTGGAACTTTGGTCAGATAAGACGCAAAACTATGCAGCTCCTATGCTGACTTTATAGCAACCGCATGTATGGTTACTTTTGGAAAGCATCATGGGACTAGAGATCGGAGACTTAGTCGCTATTGCCTTTTGGGCCAGCATGTTGATTTCAACCATATTGGCTGGCATAGGTTGGCTAAGGAAGTCTAGCTCGATACTGTTCAATAGTTCAATTTTGTCAGCACCGTTTGGATTCATCCTAGCCCTCTACCCGTTCCCGGGTAGTTGGGTGTTTTTTCTATTGCCGCTGCTACATTTAGGCGCTGCTCTTGCGATTCGCACTAAACGTTATAAGTTGAGTAGTCTCTTTATACTAGTGATTTGGCTGTTGGCGGGTGGTTTCTTTTTGTTTCGTATTGGTTCGGAGATCGCATTGTAATGCCAGATTGCTCCACCAAAAAACACCAGTCGCCCGCCTTTACAACGCGTGTTGTGAAGGTGACTATGAATACCGTCCAACCACTCACTGGGTGCGTTGGCGAACTCGCGTCGAGACTTACCCTTATTGGCGGGTTAATACAGTTGGCTGTGGCGTTAAGTTTGTTGTTTCTGCCAGTCTTTGTCACATGTCAGATCGAGGGCCACAACCAGGTTTGCCAGGGAGAGTCCTACATCCAACGAGGCGGCAATACTTTGGGTTACACTTTCCTGATATCAATGATCGTGACCGGTGTGATAGCCGTTGTCAGCAGTCGCGCTCAAGATTACAGGCGTGTATTCTTGAGTCGCTGGTTAGTGGTATTGACTAGCGTTGTGGTCGTGGTAGTGGCTGGCTTTGGTTTTAGGATTGCCTTCGCTCCAGGCGCCCTAACAGTCTTAGTGTCCGCTCTCCTCACAAGACCCGCTCAACTTCGTCAGCATTGATCCTGTGGCAGGTTTGAATTGCCGGGCATGGCGTTGGCCAACTCGGCAAATTTATCGGCCGTGGGCCGCTCCTCGAGCTGATAGACTTCCATTTGAACTACCTTTATACCAACGGCAAGCGCCTCAAAAGCCGCCTGATTGCACGGCAACACAACTGACAGATGCAGATCGGCAATTGGCGTTGCGGTGGTGATGATTGAGTTGCACCACTCTGTCGTACCGCGTTGAGGATCGGCAATATGAAAAGGATGACAGTTGCCGACTTCGATCGGCGCAGAGTCACATACTTCGTCCCAGTGCTGACGAAATGTCGGATACTGGCGCAACTGACTAAGCAAGCTCTGAAAATAAGGACTGGAGCGATGACGCATCGTATTGCAGTGGAACAACTGAACACAAGCTTGAGCCATGACCGACCACATGGGGGCTAGACGTTGCCGGTGTTCGGAATCCGGCGCAAAAAGAAGTCGCAGGAGGTTGTGTTCCCGGGTTATTGGAAACGGGGCGGTGATACCGGCTGCTTGAGCAACGCCAATGTTGAACGCGACGCTGAGTGAATTGACCGCCAGTATGTCCATGTAATCGTCGTACACCAAGGCCGGCAGTCTTAGGTTTTTCATAAGCGACAGCAGCACTTGTAACGCCTCATTCAGTGAGACCGCGCTTGTGGCTTGGATATCCGATGCGCTCGCAAGCAGGAAAAACATTCGCTTTTCAAGCGTGTTGAGGCGGAGCGCTTTTGCCAGACGAAGCAGGGTGTCAACTTCTATGTTCGCTTTAGTTCCCTGTTCGATGGTCGCGATGATGCGTGGAGAAATGCCCGACGCGTCTGCCAGCGATTGCTGACTCCAAGGATGGCCCGAGACTGGGTCAAACTTTTCCTTACGCAAAGCCGCTATCAGTTGGCCGAATTTTACGTGGCTCATATCTATCCGACTCCCTGAGATAGAAGCGAAGGATCACTCTGAAGCCCTGACGCGTTGCGGCGGCGAAACAGGTTTGGTGACCGGCAGCCGATAGATGCCCAGTCCCAACACAATCGTCAAAACCGTCGCCGCGCCCGCAAAACCCATCGCCACGTTCGGGCCGACGTTGTCGAACAGAAAGCCGGAGATGAGCGGGCCGGCGATGTTGCCGAGCGAGGCCATAACCTGATTCAGACCAATGACGCGCCCGCGCTGAGTGGGTGGCGCAGTATACGTGAGCAGGGCGATGAGCGCCGGCAGCCCCATGCTCCCACCGATGGCGAGCAGTGGCACGGCGGCGATGGCAGTCACGAGGAACGGGAAAATCGAAAGCAGCACCATCCCCAGCCCGCGCGCCAGGTTGCCGAACACCACCAGATGCCGCTCGCCGAAACGTTTCACCGCCGGGCCGACCAGCCAGCCCTGCGCGATGACGCCGAACACCCCGACCGCGGTGAGGACGATGGCGATAGTTTGCTGAATGACGGTTTGCGGGAAGCCGGCCAGGGCGGTGCGCTCGAACCACAACGCATAAATGGTCTGAAAGGCGAAGAAGGCCAGGTTGATGCCAAACGAGATGCCGAGCAGCAAGCGCAACGAGGGCGAGCGGCTCATCTCACCCGGCAGGCGCGCCAGTTCGAGAAAGGGCGTTGCGGGCGTGATCGGCTGCTCGCGGTTGCGCTTCTCCGATGGCAGCGATTCAGGCAGGAAGAAGATCGTGAGCAGCACGGTCAGCAACGAGAAACCGGCGGCGGCGAAGAACGGCACGCGCGGCCCGAACCACGCCGCCAGCAGCCCGCCAAACGCCGGCCCGAAGATGAAGCCGGCGCTGAAGGCGGCGTTGACGATCCCCAGCCCGCGCGCGCGATTCCTTTCCTCGGTGATGTCGCTGAGGTAGGCCTGGGCCACCGAGATGTTGCCGCCGGTGAACCCATCAATCAGCCGCGCTACGTAAATCCACCCAATGCTAAGGGCCGAGCCGGTGAGCAATAGCGAGGTGAGCGTGCCCGCCTGCGAGGCGATCAGCACCGGCCGCCGCCCGTACCGATCCGACAGCCGCCCGAGGATGGGGCCGGCCAGGAGCGTGGCGGCGAAGTACACGCTCGTCAATGCGGTAATGAGCTGCGCCGACGCGCCCAGGTCGTTTTTCGCGAACAGCGGCAGCACGGGGATGGTGATGCCGAGGCCGAGCACATCCACGAACACAATCATGAAGATGGGGAAGAGCGGCGAGCGCAGGAAACCGAGAAAGCGTTGCATCGCAGGAAGCCATCACTTGGGCGGAGCGGCGGATTCGCCGCGCCGCCAATTCGCTATTTGCCGAGCAAAAACCTCAACGCCTCGGGCAGGCGTTTGGCCCAGGCCCATTCGCTGTGCCGGTCGCCTTTGCCCGACACGTAGCGCAGGTTCACGCGCGGGCGATAGCCCTTGGCCTTCAGCACATCCCGCATCGGTTTGGCGCTCGATTCGCGGGTGCCGTTGTCGAGGTAGATGCGGCCGGCGTTGAACGGCTGGCCGCGCACGTAATCGTAGATCGCGCCCTGCGCCAGCCACAGCGACGGGCTCATCGCCCCGACCAGCCCGAAGATGTGCGGATAGCGGAAGAAGCCGTACAGGCTGATCAGGCCGCCCATCGATGAGCCGACGAGGCCGGTGTGCCAGCGGCCCGGCTCGGTGTTGAAGGTCGCGTCGATCATGGGCTTGATCGTGTGCACGAGAAAATCGAGATACGCCTCGCCGCGCCCGACCCAGCGCCCGAACGGGAACGGGTTGTACTCGGCGATGCGGTCGTTGCCGCCGTGATGCACCCCGACCACGATCGCCTCCAACCCCTCCCCGGCCAGCATCTCCATCGTCTCGTCCACCTGCCACTCCACGCCGCCGAAGGCCGTGGCCGCATCGAACAGGTTTTGCCCATCCTGCATGTACAGCACGGGATAGCGATTGCCGCTGAAGTGATACGATGGCGGCAGATAGACGAGCAGCGTGCGCGCGTTGCCGAGCTGCGGGCTGTGAAAGTTGAGCGTGACCTGAATGTTGCCGCGAACCGTGTTGTGACCGGGTTGTACGGCGTAGGTGTGCCAATGAGCGTGAGAGACCAGCATGCGGCGGCCATTGTACTCGACATCAGACATCGGCCGTCAGCAGCAGCGCATTGTGCGACGGGTCGCGCGTGAGCAGGCCGTTGGCCTGCTCTTCGAATACGAGGCCGGCGGCGCGGGCGCGATCCACCGTAGTGTTGAGGGCTTCGGCATCCGGCACAATCACTTCGAAGAACCGCAGGCCGACCGCGTCCGGCGGTGGGGGCGGCGCGCCGGCGCCGGCCCATGTGTTCAGGCCGAGGTGATGATGATAGCCGCCGGCCGAGGCGAACGACGCGCTCGGCCCGTAGCGCGCCATGCGGTCGAAGCCGAGGCCATCGAGATAAAACGCCTCGGCCTCGGCGATGTGCGCGACGTGCAGATGCACATGGCCGATGACGGTGCCGCCCGCCAGCAGCGCGGCGGGTTCGGGGTGGGCGGCCAACTCGCCCAGCACGCCCTCGACATCGAGCGGGTCGGTGGCCATGCGCAAGTTGCCGCGCGCGTCGTACCACTCGCTGCGTGGCCGGTCGCGATAGACCTCGATGCCGTTGCCATCCGGGTCGGGCAGGTAGAGGGCCTCACTCACCAAATGGTCGGAGAAGCCATCCATCAGCACGCGCGCCTCGGCCATGCGGCGCAACGCGCGCGCCAGTTCGAGCCGCGACGGGACGAGCACGGCGAAGTGATACAGCCCGGTGTGCCCTCGGATGAAGCGCCGCGCCTCCGGTTGCTCGGTGAGCGTCAGCAACACCTCACCCCCCGCGCCGAGACGCGCCACCCCGCCGGCGCGCTCATGCAACTGAAGGCCGAGCACGTTTTGATAGAACGGCAGCGACCGGCCGAGGTCGGACACGGTGAGGTGCACCGCGCCGAGGCGGGTGGCCGGATGAATGGCGGGCCTGACGGTTGAGGCAGACGGCGATTCCATTGGATCACTCCCAACTAACGGCTGAATAAAACTCATGCAAGAAGCGGCTGGGACGCGTGGCCAGCAGCTCGGTGTGCGTGAACCCGGCCCCATGCGCGAGCGTGCGCCAGGTCTCAAACGAAAATGGATGCGGCACCCACGGGTTACCGTGATCGGCATTGTATTCGACGATGAGCAGCGGGCTGCCGGGTTTGAGGTACATCTTGATCAGCCTCAGCGCGGCAGCTTTGTCGCGCACGAAGTGCAGGGCGTTGGCGATCACCAGGCCATCGAGGGGCGGGAGGTCGAGCGGGCGGGTGAAGTCGCCGGTGTGGGGATGAAGGGCAACGCGTGGGAAGCGGCTGCCCAGCGCACGAACGCACCCGCGCAGCGCGGCCGCGTCGCGGTCAACGGCATGTATCTCGGCCTCCGGCCCGATCAGCTCGGCCAGCGCCAGCGTAAAGGCGCCCCGGCCTGCGCCGAAGTCGCCCCACACACCGCCGGGTTGCGTGACTCCCTCCCGCAGCAACCGGACGTGATCACCGTGGTCCATGCCCGCGCCGCACGATGAACTCCCCATCCGCGAACACCGGCCCATCGAGGCCCCAGCTCCACGATTTCGTCGGCGTGATGCGCAGCGCGGCGCCGCCGAAGGGCGGGGCATTTTCCACGACCTCGGCCGTGCCATAGATTTTGATGCCGCGTGGCCTCCACGGCTGAACGCTGGCGAGGTCGTCAATCGTCAACGCCACGCGCGCGTTGCCGGCGACGACGTTCTTGTATTTGCGCGTGGCGGGCACATCGCGCCCGCCGACGAAAATGTAATGGCCATCAAAGGCAAAGCCGACCGGCGCGACGTCGGGCTGGCCGCCGGGCGATGCGGTCGCCAGTCGCGCCAGGGGTTGCGTTTGCAGGTAGTAGATTTCGCTTTCGGTGAACATCGGTCACGCGGTGGCTGTTCTGGGTTCGCGTTGTCGCGCGGCGATCTCATACGACTGCTGGAACAGGGCGATGGCCCGCTCCACATCCGCCGGTGCGCGCAGGTAGAAACTGATCCAACCGCTGTCGGGCAGGATGTGGTGCGGCTCGGCCCGGCCGGCGGCGACCACCTCGTCGCGCACCTTTTTGGGGAACGGGATGTCCACCAGCCAGTCGCCGTGGATGTGGCCGATCTCGCGCTTCCCGCCGAAGCGATACTCGGTGCCGCCGAAGCGATGCGGCACGGCGGTCACGCCCGGCCATTGGAGCAGCGTCGCGTGGATTTGCTTCTGAGCGCCTTTCATCGCCATGTGATACCTCGTGATACCTTGAACATCACGCCAGACCGTTCGGAGCCGCAGGTTGGGCAGCGCCGTCGGGAGTTGCTGAAAGATCGCCGAAGCAATCGAAAGCGCGCGCCTCACCCTGGGTTGCCTGGGCCTTAGCCCCAACTCGCGGGGCCGGCCGGGAGCGGGACAGGCTCCGCGTTTTCCCAACCGTTCCGCCGCAGGTATTGCTCGAAGGTGAGCAGAGCGGGGTGCAGCTTGCGCAGCGCCGGGATGTCGGCTTCGTAGCCCTGCTGGTTGAAGAAGTTGAACATCGCGAGCTGCTCCGGATCGGGCGTCTTGCCTTCCGGCATGGACGGCGCTTGCAGTGCCACCGGGCGGCCGATCACCCGGCTCAGAGTCGCGACGATTTGGGATTCGGTCAGCTCGTCGCCAGCGATCTCCAACGTCTTGCCTATAAAGTCCTGCGGGTTGGCCAGGGCCAGCGCCGCAAACGCGCCGATGTCTTCCACCGCGATGATTTGTAGCGCCTTGTCCGGCCGTAAGCCCCAGCTCGGGAAAATCCCGTTCAGGATGAGCGCCCGCGAGAACGCACCGTAATTATCCATGAAAGCGACCGGGCGCAAAATGGTGGCGGGCAATCCAAGCGCCTGAACGTATTGCTCGATCTCCCATTTGGTGGCGAAGTGCGCCTGGCCCAGGCCGCGATACGACGCGCCGACGGACGAGTAGATGAAGTGCTGCACGCCGGCGGCTTTGGCGGCGTCGGCGACCTGCTTGCCCTGCCGCACTTCGCCCTCCGCGCCCACGTTTGGCAGCCAGAAGTTCTGGAGGCTGAAGACGCCGTAGACGCCTTTGAAGGCCGCGTCAAGTTCGGCGCGGTTGTCCATGTCGCCAGGGACCACCTCGGCCCCGGCGGCGGCCAGCGCCCGGGCAGCGGGTTTGTTGGCGTCGCGTGTCAGGGCGCGCACCTTCCAGCCGGCGCGGAGCAAGTGTTTCGCCACAGCGCCACCCTGTTGGCCGGTCGCGCCGGTCACGGCGATGATGCGGTTCGTAGTGGACATGATGTTCTCCTTGTAACTGGTTTGAGATCAAGAGTTTTGACATTGAAGGATTGGCGCAAAAAAAGAGAGCCGTGCTGAATCATTCACCTCCATCCTGCCCGGCGTGCGGCTGATGACCTTCCCGCTTGCCGAGCTTCTTACACAACGCGCCGAGTTGAAGCTGCTCGTCCGGTGTCAGCGCGTTCATCTCGTCTGAGATCATCCTCACGTGCTCCGGGAAGATCCGGCCGATGAAGGCCTGGCCCTCCTTTGTGAGCGACACGCGCACCGAGCGCCGATCTTCGGGATCGCGTTCGCGGCGAACGTAACCGTGCTTTTCGAGATTGTCGATCACCAGTGTGATGTTGCCCCCGCTCCGCAGGAGTTTGGCGCTGATCTCGCCCGGGCACAGCGGGCCGAGGTGATGCAGCGTCTCGAGCACACCAAACTGCGCCGGCGTGATGCCCTCCAGGGTGCCGCGGCGAAAAAGGCGCGCCGTCACCGAATCCACCGCCCGCGTCAACTTGATGAAGGTGTTGAGGGCCAGCACATCTCTCGGCGACCCTTTGTAATGCGTCGGCATCGTTTCAATCCGAATAATTCAACGTCGAAATAATAGCACTTCTCGCTGTGCGATCCAACTGGCTGGATGGGCAGGGGCCTACTCCTCTTCTTCCGCTTCTTCGCTCTTCTCCACTTCCACCCGGCGGCGCGGGGCCAGCCCGTCGCGCGTCAACACATATTCCGACCGGCCGCGGCGAAAGCGCATGCCCGGTCGGAAGAGGCCCTCGCGTAGCGCGTTGAGGATTTGCTTCTCCGAGAACTTGCGGCCTTCGAGCGAAAGCCCGTGGGTGTCATACGTGACGACATACAGCTCAGCCATAGAATCGAATCCTGCCCGGTGAAGATAAGGAGTTTCTATACCTTATCGTGCTTTTGTGCAACTTGGGCCTCGCGGTGCAGCGCGCGCACCCGGGGCGCCGGGCCGGCTTCAACGTCCGCGTCGGTCGCCGGGGAGGGCACATCGCGGAGCAAATGCCGGTGCCCGGCCTGCTCGACGGCCGCGCCGGGTTGCAGGCGAGTCAGCGGGCCGAGCGTCCCCAACTCGAGAAACCCCGCGCACACGAGGGCCGTCAGCGGCGAATCGCAACCGGGTTGCCGCACCCCACATCGGCGGTGACGACGAGTTCGAGGTGAGCGTTGAACAAGCGGTAGCAATTCGGCCAGCCGAAGAAGCTGATTTTTTCCAGTGGCATTAGGTTCACACCTTGAGCTGACGGAGACGAGTGGCGAAGTATAAACACTGTCGACGAAAACACAACAGCGGCGTGGACGATGGGCGCGAGTACAATTGCGCTCGCCCATGTCATCGCGAACAACGTTCTGGCTCGTCCTCGCCGCCACGCTGCTGGCAGCCCTGCTGCGCTTCGCCGGCCTGCTCACCCTGCCTCCGCAGGCGTGGGTTGACGAAATCTGGTTTGCGTCCCGCGCGCGCGAGATCGTGCGGACCGGCGAGTTCCCGATCTTCTACAAGACCTTTTGGGGCGGCGTCAACCCGATGCTGGCCTGGCTGACCGCCGGCGCGCAATGGCTCGCTTTCAGCGACGTCATCGTCTCATCGCGCTTCGTCACCGCGACCTTCAGTGTGCTGTGCGTGCCGTTGGCCTTCGCCTGCTTCCGCGAGATGGGGCGGCGACCTAACCCCCCGGCCCCCTTCGCTGAAAGGGAAGGGGGTGTAAGGGCCGCGCTCATCGCCCTAGCGCTCGCCAGCTTCTTCTCCGTCATCACCCTCAGCCGCCTCGGCACCGAGCCGGCGGTGGCGCTGGCCGCGAGCCTGTTCTGCGTCTGGCAGCTCAAGCGCGCGGAGCGCACCCGGCGTTGGTTGCCGTTCCTTTTCGCGGGGGTCGGCGCGGGTTGGGCGCAATTCGTCAGCCCGCACGCCCGCTTCATCCTGCCGCTGATGGGGCTGCTCGGCCTGCATGCGCTGTGGTCGGCGGCCCCTCACCGCCGGCGCGGCCTGTGGTTTGGATTCGGCCTCACCGCCGTGGCCGCCTTTGTCGTTGCCTTGCCCATCCTCGCCTTCTTCGTCCGTGAGCCGGAGTGGTTCCTTGGGCGGGCGCGGGCCGTGACGGTCGGTGCGCGACAGGGCCTGCTCAACTTTCTGCTCGGCAACGCGTGGGCGCTGGCGGTGGCGTTCAGCTTCCTCGGCGACGCCAACCCGCGCGACAACCTCGCCCTCCGCCCGCTGCTCGATCCGCTCCAATCCCTCGGCTTCTATCTCGGCCTGGGCTGGGCGCTCATTCATGTACGCCGCGCGCCCCTCGCCCGCGAGTTGTTGCTGTGGCTCGGGGTGATGATCGTGCCGCCGCTCATCACCGACAACGCGCCCTCGTTCAGCCGCCTGATCATGGCCGCGCCGCCGGTGATGGCATTGGTCGTGCGCGGCTGGGTGAGCGCGTACCAATGGCTGGCGGCCCGATGGACTCAGCGCGCGGCGACGTTCGCGCTGTGGTTGGGGATTACGGCCAGCGCGCTCGTCAACGGCTACGACTATTTCGTCCGGTACGCCGCGCAGCCCGAGTTGCCGGCAGCGTTCACGGTGACGCCCGTCACCGTCGCCCGGGAGCTGATGGCGCGGGCCGACTCCGAGCCGGTCTTCGCCGGGCGCATCACCGAGGCGGAGGAGGATGTGTACGCGTTTGACTTTCTTTTTCCGGCCTCGCGCGTGCAACGGTTTGACCTGCGCCAATGTCTGCCGTTGGTTGACCGGGCCGCGACCCGCACAACGTATCTTGTGCTGAGCGAACGCGACGCCGTGACCGTGCCGCAGCTCGCGCGCGCCTACCCGGCCGCGCGCGTGTCGGTCGTGCCCTTCGAAGCCGAGGCCCTGGCGCGCGAGGTCACGCTGGTTGAAGTGCCGCCGGGCGCCGCCGCGCCCGCGTTCGATTACGCCGCCGGCGCGACGTTCGCGCCGGGGCTGCGCCTGCTCGGCTACGAGCAATCCGCCCGCAGCGCGCGGCCGGGCGAAAGTGTGCTGTTCACCTTTTACTGGCGGGCCGACGCCCCGCTCGGCGAGGACTTCACCCCCTTCCTCCACATCGGTTCGGGGTTGAGGGATTCCGCGTTCGTGGTGGGCCGCGACGGCGCGCCGTGTCAGGGTCTGCATCCGACCTCGCGCTGGCGCGAAGGCGAGGTCGTGCCCGATCGTTTCGCCGTCATCCTTCCGCCCGACGCCGCGCCGGGTGAGCATCCCGTCATCGTCGGCTGGTATCGCTACCCTTCGCTCGCGCGCCTGCCGCTGCTCGCCTCGACCGAGGCGCTCCCCGACAATCGTGCCATCGTCGGCGCGCTCACCATCGCGCCGTAAGCGGCGCGGGTCGAAAACTAACGGGCGATAACGGCCAGCGGCTGCGGCAGCCGCACCCGATCGGTTTCGCCGAGGCGCACCCGCTCGCCGCTTTCGAGCCGGTACAGCCCGACCTCGACGGCGTACTCGCCCGG
Source organism: uncultured Anaerolineales bacterium (assembly GCA_964608265.1). Taxonomy (GTDB): domain Bacteria; phylum Chloroflexota; class Anaerolineae; order Anaerolineales; family UBA6663; genus JANWXR01. The sequence continues at coordinate 31,540 of CAZSNP010000022.1, forward strand.
CGGCAGGTCGGCGGGCAGGGAGATGAGGTGCGGATCAACCACGACCTCGCCCGGTTGCCATTGCGAGGTGAGCCTCGCCCCGTTGCGCGGCAGGCCGTCGCCGCCCGCGAGTTGAAAGCCGTCCGCGGCCAAAACGTGCACGAAGACGGTGTACGAGTCCGTGACCGCCGCCTCCGTCGTCCAGAAGAGGGTGAGGTGGGCGGTCTCGCCGGCCGGCACAGCCGCGCTCACGAAACGGAAGCCGGTGAGCGTGAGGCCGTTGGCGAACCGCGCCTCCAGCGGCGCGCGCGCCGCCAGCGATCCCGCCGGTGTGTCAAAGCTCTGCACCCGAAACGCATCCACAAATTCATCGCCCGTCTTCTCGCAACAGCCTTCGAGCCAGCGACTGACGTAGCCCTCGGGGTCGAAGATCGGATTGGGCGCGAACAGCAGCCGCACATGCTGATACGAATCACGCACCCGGCTCAACTGCGCCTCGGCCGCGGCCTGGCCGCCTTCGGCCCACGGAACGGGCGGCGCGTCCTCGAACGGCAGCGGCGCGCGATGGTAAACCTCGAAGGCCGGATCAGGTTGATTGATGAGGACGATTTCACCCGCGCGCGCCGTCGCCGCGATGTGCCCGCTGAGGGCGCGCCAATCCGGGGCCTTGCGGTACGCCGGGTCGAAGCGATAGTGGAGGATCGAGGTGACGCCAACCGCAGCCAGCGCGCACACGACGAGCAGTTGCCCGTGTCTGCCGCGCCCACTCGCCGCGCCAATCGCGGCCAGGCTGAGGCACCAGGGCACGGCGGCGATGGCGTACTGTTCGAGGAAGACGGGCCGCCACAACGAGAGCGCGAACAGCACCAGCGGCACGCCCGGGCCGAGGGCCAGCATCCACACTGCCCGCCCCCAATCGCGCCGCAGCGCGAGCCAGCTTCCACCGACGAGCGACGCCGCGAGCGTCGCGCCACCGGCCCAGAGCGTGAGCGTGGTCGCGCCGGCGAACCAACCGCCCGCGCTGAAACTCGTGAACGTGCGGGTCAAGGCCTCGGCAGCCGAGAGCGGTGGAATCCAGCTTTTGCTGTGACCGGCGAGCAGCGGCCACACATACACCGCCCACGGCAGGTAGGCGAGGCCGACGCCGGCCAGCGTGAACATTGCGGGCCGCCAACGGGGGCGCGTGCCGGGCGCAAGTAGCAGGGCCGCCCCGGCGGCGGCGATCGAGAACGCGGTGAAGTAGTGCAGCCCGAGCGCCAACCACCACAGCCCACCAGCCACGATCCAATAGCGCGGGCGATTGTGTCGAGCAGCGCGCCACGTCGCCCAGGCCGCTGCCGTGGCAACTGCGGTGAAGATCGCATACACGCGCACGTCTTGCGCGAACCACACCAGAAATGGATTGAGCGCCGCCCACAGCGTCGCGATCGGCGCCGCCCGCCGGCCGGCCAGCGCCACCCCGACCCGAAACGTCAGCGCGGCGGTGAGCACACCGGCCAGCGCCGACGGCAGGCGCACGGCGAACTCGCCCCGGCCCGCGACCTCCATCCAGTATTTGATGAACAGATATTGCAGGGCCGGATTCGGCTCGCTGGCGGCCATGGCTGCGAACATGGCCTCGAGCGGAAAGGCGCCGAGGCGCACGCTGAAGGCCTCGTCGCCGCGCAGCGGCTGATGATCGAGGCCGTACACGCGCACCGCCGCTGCCAGCAGCGTCAACGCCAGCGCCGGCCAGAAGAGTCGCGCGCGGCGACCGCTCACGCCGGCGCCTCCAACTTCATCACCAGCAATTTTCTGTCGGTGAACAGCATGATCAGCCCGGCCACGCGCGAGAGGCGCCGGAAGTAGCGGGGCATCTCGGCGCGTTCGACGACGCGAAAGCCGAACGGCTCGTAGAATGACCGCAGCGGGCTGGCGCAGGTGAGGTAGAGCGGCTCGACCGACTCGGCCTGATGTTGCGCGATCAATCTGCGAACCATCTCGCCGGCGATGCCGCGCCGTTGAAATTCGGGCCGGGTGGCGATGGAGGCCAGCTCGCGCGAGCCGTCGCCGTGAGTCTTGATCTGCCCGGTGCCGGCGATCTCGCCCGTCGCCTCTTCGACCGCGAGCAGAAAATGTTGCCACTTCAAACTCATCGGGTTGATGCCGGCCGCGCGGATGAGGGCCTCGATTGCGGCCTGATCCGCGGCGGTGGCGCGGCGGAAGACGATGTTCATCGGCGGCGACCCGCGGAGACGAAGGGCAGGGCCAGCGTGAACACCAGCGCCAGCACCGATACCGCAGCGCCGGCCCACAGCCGGTCGGGTTGATAGCGAAACTCGATCGTGTGCTCACCGGGCGGGACGGCGACCGCGAGCAAGGCCGCCCGCGCGCTGCGCAGGGCCTCGGGCTGCCCATCCACCCAGACGCGCCAGGCGGCGAAGTGCGGCTCACTCAACACCACGAGTTGCGGCGCGCCCTCCGGCACCTCGGCCCGGAGCGTGACCGCGCCCGGCGCATCGCTCACAACGCGCACGGAGTCCGGGGCGGTCGCGCCCGCGGCGCTATCGGGCGACAACCACGCGCGCTGCGGCTCGCCACTCAGCCGATGCGTGCGGGTCGGGTTGCCGCGTTCATCCACCGTTTCGCTCACCGCCACCACTTCGGATGGAATGCGCCGGCCGTTCGCGTCGAGCAGCTCGCCGCGCCACGTCACGACGAACTTCACGCCGAGCAAGGCCCAACGCTCCGGCTCGGGCAGGGCCAGCAAGCGGTCGTAGCCGGCCAGGCGATAGGGCGTCACGCCGTCGGTTTCGCGAAAGCCATACGCGCAGCCCGCATGGCCGGCCAGCCGCGCATCATCCTGCACGCGGAAGAAACCGGCCTCCGCCTGCATCGGCAGCACGTTGGCATCCACCGGATAGGCCACATACGGCGCGCTGACGTTGAGCGGGCGATTGGCCGAGAACAGATCAACCACGGCGACGGCGACCAACAACGCCGGGCCAGGCGCAGCGGCGCCGCGCCGGCGCCACACGACGAAGGTAAGCCCCGCCATCAACGCGGCCCGGCCAAAGACGCCGGGCAGCGCCGCCCAGCTTTCGGGCGCGGCGCCGGTGTAGACGAAGAACGTCAGCACCGCTGTGGCCAGGAACAGCAGCGCGAACAATCCGGCCCACATCCACGCCCGGGGCAAGCGTTCGAGCCTGCCGAAGGCAACGTGCGCGCCGTGCGCGGCCAGCACCGCCAGGGCGAAGCTCACCATCACCGCCAACCGCTCCGCGCCCTGAAAGAGACCGAGGCCGGGCACCGCCCAGTACGCGGCGTCGTACGCCACCGCCTGCGTGCCGAAGGAGATGACGAGGGCGATCAGGGCCAGCGCCGCCCAGAACCGGCGCTCAACATCCGCCTGGCGCAGCGCGAACAGCGCCAGCCCGAGCGGCAACAGCCCGACGTACAACGGATTCCAATGGCTGACGAAGTTGGGCACGATGAAGGCGACGATATCCTGAAACGGAAAACCGCTGCCGGCTTTGGCGAAGGGCAGCCCGGAGCGGGTCGAACTGAGGATGAATTGCAGCGCGGGCAGCAATTGCACCGCGACGAGGGCCGTCGTCAGCGCGATCAGCGCCGCGAGCAGCAGCGCCAGCCCGGCCCGGCGCGCCGGGTGGTGCTGCTGAAACTGAAAAGCGAAGTAACTGAGGGTGATGAGGGCGACGAACAGAAATGTCTGCGGGTGGCCGGCGACGAAGGCCAGGGCGAGGCTGAGGGCGAGCGCGGCGAAGTGACTCCGCGCGGGCCGCTCCGCCAGCCGCGCGGCGAAGAGCAGCGCGACCGGCAGCCAGACATTCGTCGCCAGCACCGCGTTCTGCAGCGGTGGATAGCCGGTGGCATAGCCGCCGTACGTGAAAGTCACCGCGCCGAGCACGGCAGCCGCGGGGTGCAGCCGGCGTGAGCGCAAAAAGAGAAAGAGGAAAAGCGAGAGGAAGAGGTAGTGGAGGGCCGTCTCCACAACGAGCGCCTCCAGCGGGAAGTGGCCGTAGCCCAGCGCGCGCAGGGCCGCAAAGGTGAGCCACGCCGGCGGATAGAAGACCTGCGCCTGCGGGTCGGCGTGCAGCGGGTAGCCGGCCCACAAACACTCTACCCACAGCGGCAGGGCGCCGGCGTTGATGGATTGAAAGGTGAGGTCGCGAAAGACGCCGAACGTCTCCGAGAAGTCGCCGCGTTCGTACGTCAACCGGTCACCGGGATTTGGCGCGGCGAAGCGCCAGAAGAACAACGCCCAGATCACGAGCAGGGCGGCGAAAGGTGCAACACGGCGGAGGTGGGCGATCATGGGCCGAGGGTCAAACGCAATGGTAGCGCATCTTCGGGCGCGGGCTGGCCGGCCACGGTCAACGGCAGGCGCTCGCCCGTATCCCACCGATACCAGCCGGCGCGCACGGTGGTGGCCGCTTCGGGTACGGCGAACGGCACCTCCCACACCACCGTCTCGCCGGTCTCCCAAATCCCGGTGGGATAGTCGCCGGCCAGCGGTTCAGAGTCGACTTGGGCGATGAGGTTGCCCGCCGCGTCGAAGGCGTGCAGAAAGAGGGTGTAGTTGAAATCCGGCTGGCGGCTGGCCTGCCACTGCATGCGCACACCGCCCTCGGTGAACGTGTAGCCGATGAGTTGCAGCCTCTCGCCGAAGGTGGCCGAGACGGTGTGCTCGGGCGCGAACGGTTCAACCTTCGGCGCGACCTTGAAGTGGGCGACCACGGCGACCTCGCCGCCGGCGAGCGCCGGCACGCGCGCTTGCCGCGCGATATCGTAGACGCCGGTGATGAGCCGATACTCACCGGGCCGCAAATCCGCCGGGATGGCGAACGAGTAACTGAGCGGGACGCCTTCGCCCGCGCGCCACGCGTTGAGGCGATACGTGCCGCGCAGCGGCCAATCGTGCACACCGGCCACCATCGCCTCGCGCCGGTCGAGGAGTTGGGTGAACAATTGAAAGTCTTCGGTCACCGGATCGTCACTCGACCAGAGCAGGGTGACGATCAACGGTTCCCCGGGGATCAACGCGTCCGCCACCAGCGGGGCGACTCGCAGGCCACGCTCGAAAGCAAACTCGCCCCCAGCCGGGACGAGCCGCGCGCCGCGCCAGAGTCCCGCGCTCACCCGGGCCGCGGGCGCACCGTTGCGGGCCAGCAACGTTGTCTCTGCCGCGAGCTGCTCGACGCTGTTCGGCAGCGGCGGGAGGAAGTGCACGCCGCCGTCGCGCAGCAAGATCCATTCATCGGCGATGAAGCGAGGCGGGACGCCGTCGGTGGTGGGGCGGAAGGGATCAACCGGCATCACGATCGTGACGGCTTCGCCCGGCGACAGCGGGGCTGTGAGGGCGCCGGTGCGTTCGCGGTAGTGCGCGGCCAGGCGAAAGGCCAGCGGCGCGCGCTGGTATTCATCCGACGGGATCAACATGGCCGCGCCGGTGTGCGCGAGGATGTAGTCGGCCTCGGCCTGTTCGACCAGGCTGCTCATCCACTCGCGGCCCGGCTCCGTCAGCACCTGCGGCGCGACGAGGGCGATGCGATGCCATTGCGCCTCCAGGCCGGCCCCCAACCACACGCTGACGAGCGCCGGCGCGAGCCGGCTCACCCAACCGCCCCGAAGTTCGAGCCAGCGCCACAGCCGCGCCGCGCCGAAGCCCGCCAGCATCACCCACAGAGGCATCGCCCCGATGAGGCGCGTGGCCGACGGCCAGTCCCCCTCCACCGTCAACAAATCCGGCAACATCAACAGACCGGTGACCGTGAGCGTGAACAGCGCAGCGGGGGTGCGCGCCCGCCCCAGGCTGATGACGCCGACGCCGGCGGCGCCAAAACCGATTGCCGGCAACAGCCCGCGCCCCGACGGGTTGTAGCCGCTCTGCCACTCCCAGCCGAGGGCCAGGGCCTGATGCCAGAGTTTGACGCCGAACAGGGTGAGTGCCTGCGGCTCGGCGAAGATGAAACGGCCGGCTTCCTGCCCGGTGCGGGCGAACAACGTGTACGGCGCGGCGACAAACAGAGTCCATTGCGGCAAAGCAATCAGGCCTGCAACCAACGCGGTGAGAAGCAATCCGCGCCGGCGGCGCCAGAGCACACGGTCACGCCACATGGCGGCCAACAGCGCCGCGCCGAGCGCAATCGGTAGCACGCGCGCCACGATGTAGGCGTACTGGCTGAGGCCGAGCGCGGCGCCGGCCAGCGCGAAATCGGCGTACCGGCCGGAACGCAGACCGCGCCACAAGGCCGCGACGGCGAGCAACATGAACAGCGGCAACAGAATGTGCTCAGTGCCGCCGTGCGCAAAGTGGTTGAGGGCCGGGAGCAGCGGCAGACCCAGCCCGGCCAGCAAACCGGCGCGGCGCGCCACGCGCAACCCCTGCGCCCGAAAAAGGGTGACGGTGGCGATGTACGTCAACCCGGCGCACAGCACACCGGCAACGACGGTCACCGCCTGCACCGCCGCGACGGTCGGGCCGCCGAGGCTGAAGGCGATGGCTTGCAGCCAGATGATCAGCGGATTGGGCGCGAAGAGGTGATAGATGTAGAACGGCCACGCGCCGCGTTGCAGCCAGTCAAACGTGTGCAGGCCGAGGCGGGCGGCATCCCCACTCAGATCGGGCGGAGCGAGGCTCATCCAGACGCTGTGGCAGAGGGCCGCCCAGGCCAGCACCAGCCACAAACGCCAGGCGATGCGCTTCATTCACTCAGACCCCGGCCGAACGCGAGGATGGCCTGCGACAGTTCAGCGGGACGGTGCAGCGGGATGTCGTGGATGGTGTCGGCGAACCAGTGGGTGCGGACATTGGCTGTGAGTTGCTCGATGCGCCGCACGCCGTCGCGCTTCAGCTCGCGGAAGCGCGCCCCGCGCTCGTCGCGCGGCGTCTCATCCGCCGGGCAGAGCAACACCGGGCAGCGCACCCGCACAAACAAGTCGAAGGTCTGCTTCTCGTAAATCGCCCGCGCGATTTGCATGTGATGGGGGATAGGCAACCGGCGATAGAGGCGCTCGTCCTGATCGATGCGGAAGCTGGCCAGGACGATGGGCGCGACCGCCTCGACCTCCAGCCCGTCGGGCAGCCAGTTGCGCATGCGGGCGCGGAAGTCGGCCACCGGCATGCCGTCGAGATCGGGCGGGCGCAACATCACCTCCGCCTTCTCCCACGTCATCTCGGGGTCCGCCTTCATCGTAAACATCCCACCATCCACCATCACGATGCCGGCCACGTTCTGCGGCCGCAGCGCAGCATAATTGAGGACCGTGCTCGCGCCCCAACTGTGCCCGACCAGCAGCGGGCGTTCGAGGTTCAGCGCGTCAACAAAGGCATGCAGGTCGCGGGTGATCTGCCCAAAATCGAAACCGTCCTCGGCCGGGTCGGTCAGGCCGTGGCTGCGCTGATCGAGCGCGAAGACGCGGAAGCCCCCGGCGCCGGCGAGCTGCGGCGCGACGAAATCCCAGATGCGGGCATTCGAGGCCAGACCGTGCACCAGCACCAGCGGGCGCCCGTCACCGCCCCAGTCCAGGTAGTGAAAGCGCAGGCCGTTGAGGCGGAGGTACGAGGAGTGGGGGGACATGGGTGGGGGTGCGGGATGCGGAGGTGAAGGGGGAGCGAGTGAACACGGCCTCTCCCCTTCACGCCATCAGGCCTCGTTCAGCAGCTCACTCAAAACACGTTCCGCCACCTGCGCATTCGCCTGGCCGCGGCTCTTCTTCATCACCTGGCCGACGAACCACTTGAGCAGGGTGGGCTTCCGGCGATACTGCTCGACCTCAGCCGGGTTTTCGGCGATGACGGTTTGGGCGAGGGCGCGCAGGGCGTCGTCGCCGGAGATCTGCGCCAGGCCCTCGGCGGCCACCAGTTCCTTTGGCGCGCGGCCCGACTCGATCACCCTGGGCATCAACCCGACGGCGGTGGCGCGGTTGATGGTCCCGGCCTCGACCAGCGCGATCAGTTCGGCGAGCTGCGCCGGCGAGAGGGGCAGGGTCTTCGCCGTCAGCCCGCGATCGTTCAACAGCCGCAGCAGATCGTTCATCATCCAATTGGCGGCGGTCTTCGGCGCGGCGCCGAGGCCCACGGTCGCCTCGAAATAGTCAGACAGCGGTCGCTCGTCGGTGAGCACGCCGGCGTCGTAGTCGCTCAGCCCGTAGTGCGCGATGAAGCGCGCCCGCCGCGCCAGCGGCAGCTCCGGCACCACGATGGCCGCGCGCTGCTCGTCGCTCAGCCGCACCGACAACAGATCCGGCTCGCGGAAGTAACGGTAGTCGGCCTCGGTCTCCTTGCTCCGCATCTTGTGCAGCGTCTGCGTCTCGTCGTCCCAATCGAGCGTCCACGCCGCGACGCGCCGGCCCGCGTTCACCTCGGCGGTCTGCCGGGCGATCTCGGCCCCGATGGCGTTGCGCACCGCCTCGATGCTGTTGACGTTTTTGATCTCGGTCTTTGGGTTGAGCACGCTGCTGCCCGCCTCGCGGATGGAGACGTTGGCGTCGCAGCGCAGGTGGCCGCGCTCCATGTTGGCTTCGGACACGTCGAGCCAGCGCAGCAACTGACGCAGGTGGGTGAGGCATTGGGCGGCCTCGTCCGCCGAGCGCAGGTCGGGGCCGGTGACCATTTCGATCAACGGCACCCCGCAGCGGTTCATATCAATCAACCGCGCGCCACGGGCGGCGTCGTTCTTCGTCTTGCCCGCGTCCTCCTCCATGTGCAGCTTGTGGATCGTCACCCGCTTGATGTCTCCGCCGGGCAGCGGCACGTCGAAGTAGCCGCCGCGCCCGATGGCGGCGTCGTACTGCGTGATCTGATAGCCCTTGGGCAGATCGGGGTAGAAGTAGTTTTTGCGGTCGAAGAAACTCTCGGCGCGCAGCTCGCTGTGCATGGCAGCGGCGAGCAGCGCGGCCTTCTCGACCACAGCCCGGTTGAGCACCGGCAGCACACCCGGCAGCCCGCAGCACACCGGGCAGATGTTGGTGTTGGGATCCGCCCCCCACGAATCCGCCCGGCAGCCGCAGAAGATTTTGGTGCGGGTGTTGAGCTGAATATGGATTTCGAGACCGATGACGGCTTCGAGCTGGGTCATAGCGGAAAGCAAAGCGCGGCGGGCCGACGGCAACTATACCCGGAATCGTCCCGGCGGATAGAGCCATACCCTGCTGCCCGGCCTGCCGCAAGGGTCGGAGATGCCGGCCACCAAACAGAAGCACACGGCGACGAGCATCTCGATCTGGCGCATCGCCGGCGACCCGGCTTCCCGCTCAGATCGCGGGCCGAGGCTGCCAATCGCCTCGGCTCACGGATTCATCTGCGCCCGCTGTGCGATCTGGCCGCGAAGAAACTCAAGCACCGTTGAATTGAACACCTCGGGCGCTTCCATATTGACCATGTGCCCGGCGCCTTTCAGCACGACTTTGCGCGCATTCGGTGCGCGTTGGGCGATGGCCTCAGCGATGGCATGGAAGTCCGGCAAATCGTGCTCGCCGACAAGGGCGAGGGTCGGGGCCGCGATGCGTTCAAGCTGGGTGAAGGGCTCGCGCTCGGGCCGGCGCTCGGTGCTGCGATTGACCCAGTGAAAGCCCGAGTAGTCCGCGACCATTTGCTGCATGCGCGCCCACGGGCCGGGCAGGGCGCGAATGGGATCGAAGAGCGCGTCGTGGAGCCAGGCCGCCCTGCCCGCTTCCGCCCCCTCGGCGCGCGCGGCCCGCGACGGGTTGCCCCAATCCGCCGTGTACGTAAACCCGCCGATTGCCGCATCCACCAGCACCAGCGAGCGCACGCGTTCGGGATAAGCCAGCGCGAAATCGGCTGCCACGCCACCACCCATCGAAAGCCCGACGATGTGCGCGGCCTCGATCCCGACGTGCGCCAGCAGCGCGTCAAGGTCATCGGTGTGCGCGTACTCCGTGGTCGGCAGTGACGAGCGCCCGAAGCCGCGCAGATCGCAGCGCAGCACACGGAAGTGTTGGGCGAAGAACTCGAACTGGTCATCCCACATGCGCGCATCGAGCGAGAAGCCGTGGATGAAGACGACGGCCTCGCCCGCGCCCGCCACTTCGTAGTCCAGCGCGCCGCCGTGGATGTTCGCCTGAGCCACGGGCTACTTTCCACTTTCCAGCCAGGCCTGCATCGGCCCGAGCCAATACTCATCCCAGCCCAGGTCGTGGCTGTCGCGTTCGTCCTGATTCGGAAACGACGAATGGGTGAGATCGATCTGCGTGCCGGCCTGCACCGGCTTGAGCTTCCAATGCACGCGGCTGTCGGCCCACTCATCCGGCCAAACGGCTTGACGCCAGGTGTATGCCAACTCGGTCGGCTTCTCGACGCGCGTGTAGCGGCCCGTGGTCTCGCCGCCGAAGTAGGCATAGCGCCCGCCGATGCGCGGGTTGCTCTTCACCGGCCCGCCCATCCAGGCCTCGATGGCCTTCGGCCCGGTGAGCGCCGCCCATACATTGGAGATGGATGTTTTGACGATGAGTCTTTTTTTGATCGGTTTCATCTTGCCCCGCCTGGCGCTAGTTTGCGGGATTCGATGCCAATATCGCCGGCCGGCGACTGCGCCATCCATCACCCGCCGTCAACCCCTCGTACGCCGCGCCGATGCGCAGGAGCGTGGCTTCATCCCAATCGTTGCCAAAGAGTTGCAGCCCGATGGGCAGGCCGCGCGCGTCGAAGCCGCCGGGCAGGGTGAGGGCGGGCGTGCCGGCGTGATTGGCGGTGACGGCCAGCGCGTCGGAGTATTGCATCAACACGCTGTCGCCATACACCGCGCCGACCTCGAAGGCGGTGCTCGGCGTGGTCGGCGTGAGCAAGGCGTGCAAACGATACGGGCCGTTCGGATCGAACGCCGCCTCGAAGTCGCGCCGGATCAGGGTCCGCACCCGCAACGCGCGTTGATAATACTGTTTGGCATACTGCGCGCCGCTGACATACATCCCCATCAAAATCCGTAATTTCGGTTGCAGGCCAAACGCCTCGGCCCGGCTCTGGCGATACAGGTCGCGCAAATCGCCGACCGCTTGCGGCGTGCGGTGGCCGTATTTCACGCCGTCGAAGCGATGCAGGTTCGACGCGGCCTCGACGCGTGAGATGACGAAGTAGGCCGGGATGCCGAAGCTGGTGTTGGGCATCGGCACCTCTTCGATGATCTCCGCGCCCGCGCGCGCCAACGCTTCCGCCGCGCCGCGCACCGCCGCGGTGATCTCGCCGGGCAGCTCGGTGTCGCGAATCTCGCCGGTCTGCGGATGGGGGAATCGGATGCGGAAGTAGTCGGGGCTGAGGCCGATGCGGAGGCCTTTGACGCCGGCGTTGAGCTGTGCGGTGAAGTCGGGCGGCGGCATGGCCGCAGCGGTCGAGTCGTGTGGATCAGCGCCGCTCATCGCAGTGAGGGCCAGCGCCGCGTCGCGGACGTTGCGGGCCAGCGGGCCGGGGCAATCGAGCGACGAGCCGAAGGCGATGAGGCCGTAGCGGCTCACGCGCCCGTACGTCGGCTTGACGCCGACCACGCCGCAAAAGGCCGCCGGTTGCCGGATGGAGCCGGCGGTGTCGGTGCCGATGGAAAGCGTCGCCTCGCCCGCCGCCACGCTGGCCGCGCTGCCGCCGGACGAGCCGCCCGGCACGCGGCTCCCCTCCCACGGGTTACGGGTGGAGGGTTGAAAGGCCGATGACTCGGTGGAGGAGCCGTAGGCGTATTCATCGAGGTTGGCCTTGCCGACGACGATGGCGCCGGCCGCCTCGAGCCGCGCCACGGGTGTGGCCGTGTACGGCGCGGTGAAGTTCGCCAGCATCTTGCTCGCCGCTGTCGAACGCGTGCCCTCGACGCAGAAGATATCCTTCACGCTCAGCGGCACGCCGGCCAGCGGGCCGGGGTCTGCGCCGCGCGCCCGTTGCGCGTCTATCGCCCGCGCCCGGTCGAGCGCGCGCTCAGCGTCCAGCGAAATGTAAGCGTGCACGCGCGGCTCGACGGCCTCGACCCGGCGCAGCGTGCTCTCGATCACCTCAACCGCCGAGCACTCACGGGCTTTCAGTTTCGAGACGATGGCGTGGGCGGGCAGGTCACACAATTCCATGCGCAGGCAACAACCGCAATGGCCGCAGAGCTTTCTTGGCGGTCTTTGCGTCTTCGCGGTTAGCTTAACTCCGTGGGCGGGATTTCGGGCACGACGAAGAAGCCGTCGTCGCACTCGGGCGCGCCCCGCAACAGGGCGGCGGCTTTGTCGGAGGGCACCGGCACATCCTCGCGCAGCGGCGGGCGGAGCGCGGCCGGGAAGCTCACCCCGTATGCGGCCGGCGGCACATCGTCGGGGATGAGAATGCGCTCCAACTCGTGAATGGCCCGGAGTTGATGGTTCAACTGTCCGCGCAGATACTCGGCCTCCTCCGGCGCGAGTTCGAGCGCGGCCAACTCGACGAGGTAGTTGAAGAGCTCGGGAGTGATTTCGTCGGGCATAGGGTTTCGAGGACGCGGCGATTGTACAACGGATTGGGATAGCGGATTAGCGGAGGGCGCGGGCCACTCCGCTCATCGGCTCCGCCGGAGGCAAACCGCTGACCGACGCCCAAACAAAAACCGCGCCGTGGCTGAGACGGCGCGGTCGAGGCGAGCAAAACAGGGTCGTGGTTACTGGCCCGCGCCGGTGGCAACGCCCAGGAG
>CAZSNP010000022.1:44265-61459 GCA_964608265.1 uncultured Anaerolineales bacterium
GGCGAGCAAAACAGGGTCGTGGTTACTGGCCCGCGCCGGTGGCAACGCCCAGGAGCGCAAGGATCGGTGCGCCCACAACGGTTGTGACGCATACATTGACGAAGAAGGCTATCACGCCGGCGACGACGGCCGTGATGACCGCCTTGGTCATATCGAATTCGGCGGACTCGCGCAGCGCCAGGATCGTTGACCAGATGACGAGCGCCAGGATGACGAGGCCGATGATGATATTGAGCAACGGGATGATGTTTAGAATACCGAGGATATTCCAGCCGTAGACAAAGCCGACGGTCCGCATCATCTCTTGGAAGTTGGTCTTGCCCTGGAACGCGTTCTGTGCGATCAACGCCGCGGCCAACGAAAAGAGCACGAAGCCAACCACGACGCTCACCGCCGCCAACAGCCCGCTGACGATGCCCAACATCAAACCGCCACCAAACAGGCCGCCGACGATGGCGCCGACCGCTGAGGCGACGGCGGCAATGCCCACGATGAGGTAGGCCTGGGTCGCCGCACTGGGGTCGCCGGCTACCTCACGATAGACCGAGGCATCCAGCCGAAATACCCGCATCAGCCGCGACATGAGGGAATTGGTGTCCATAGAAAGTGTCCTCCGGTGGAATGAGTGGATTTGCCCGCAAGTATAACCCCAACGCTGCCGGAGAGAGGCGGCGGATTTGGTTGTGGCCGGTTCAAATTCCGTTGAAGCCGGATGCTATAATCGCCGCGAAAACACCGTGGAGGAGTCCCATATGACCGTCGCTGAAGCCCCCCTCGCCAGCCTAAGCCTGACCTTGACGCCCGAACACGAGAGCCTGCGCGATGCCGCCCGCCGTTTCGCCGAGAAGGAAATCGCCCCCATCGCCGGCCACTTCGATGAGACCGGCGAATTTCCGTTTGAGACGGTGAAGAAGATGGGCGCGCTCGGGCTGATGGGGATCGAAGTGCCCGAGGAGTATGGCGGCGCCGGGCTGGATACGGTGGCCTACGCGCTGGCCCTCGAGGAAATCTGCAAGGTGGATGCCTCGCATGGCACGATCATGTCGGTCAACAACTCGCTCGTCTGCCACGGCCTGCTGAAATACGGCACCGAGGCGCAGAAGCAGAAGTACCTCACCGCCATCGCCTCCGGCGCGAAGATCGGCGCGTACTCGCTCACCGAGCCGATGTCCGGCTCGGACGCCGGCACGATGAAGTCGCGCGCGGTGCGCGACGGCGATGTCTACGTCATCAACGGCCGCAAGAGCTGGGTCACCTCCGCGCCGGTGGCCGACATCGTGGTGCTGTTTACGATGACGGCTCCCGAGAAGAAACACAAGGGCATTACGGCCTTCCTCATCGACACCGACCGGCCCGGCTTTGTGCGCGGCAAGAAGGAGCCAAAGCTCGGCATCCGCGCCTCGGCCACCAGCGAGATCGTCTTCGAGGACTACCGCTGCCCGGTTGAGAACCGTTTGGGCGAGGAGGGGGAGGGCTTCAAGATCGCGATGACGGTGCTGGATGCGGGCCGCATCGGCATTGCGGCGCAGGGGCTTGGCATCGCCGAGGCGGCCTATGAAGCGAGCCTGCAATACATGCGCGAGCGCGAGGCCTTCGGCCAGAAGATCGGCGAGTTTCAGGGCCTGCAGTTCAAGATCGCCGACATGAAGACCCGCATCGAGGCCTCGCGGCTGCTCATCTACAACGCGGCGCTGGCCAAGATGCGGTCAAAGACCACCGGTGAGCGCTACACCCTCGAAGCCAGCATGGCCAAGCTGTTCGCCAGCGAGACGGCGATGTTCTGCGCGCATCAGGCCGTGCAGATACATGGCGGCATGGGCTACAGCAAAGAGCTGCCCGTCGAGCGCTTCTTCCGCGACGCCAAGATCACCGAAATCTATGAGGGCACCAGCGAGATTCAGCGCGTCGTTATCGCGCGGCAGGAGTTGGGGTTGCGGTAAAGCCCACCGGTTGGGAAAGGGCCGCCGTGCAGCCTGAGCTTCCGACTGACGTCTCGAATTCACCCCCGGCCCAAGCGGGGCCGATTCCCGAGCCAGCGGCTGCCGGCATTGTCGTCACCCATGTCCCCGCCGCTGGCTTGTCGGACGACCGCGCCGCCCAGGTCAACGTTTCGATGCGCGTGCCGCCCGGCACGCGTGTGCGTGTCACGGTTGAGGCCCTCGCCGATGGGTCGATTTCGGTGGCCGAGCAAACGATTGAATCGCGCGCCGCCGAGGTTGAACGGGCGCCACGGCGCGCCGTCATCCCCGACGTCCAATGGCGAAGACTCCGGTTGCCGGCGTGGGCGCGGAGCGCGCGCCTCGAGCTGGTGCTGGCAGTCGCGGCGCTGCTGGTGTATGCCGTCACCCGCTTTGTCGGCCTCGACCAATATCCCATCTACTTCTTCAGCGACGAAGCCGTGCAGACGGTGCGGGCCGCCCAGCTTGTGAACGGGGCGGGCCGCTATCGCGATGAATTCCTGCCCATCTTTTTCGACAACGGGCCGTTCTGGAATCTCAGCGTCAGCGTTTACGCTCAGGTCGTGCCGTATCTGATCTTCGGGGCCTCCGTCGTTGGGACGCGGGCCGTCTCGGCCAGCCTGTCGTTGCTGGCGGCTATCGCGGTCGCGTTGACGCTGCGCGATGTCTGGCGGGTGCGCTATTGGTGGGCCGCGACGCTGCTGCTCGGCCTGATGCCGGTGTGGTTCCTGCATTCACGTACGGCGTTCGAGTCGGTGGAGATGGCTTCATTCTTCGCCGTGTTTCTGTATGCTTATCTGCGCTATCGCGCCGGAGCGGTGCGCTGGCTGTATGGAGCCGCCATCTTTGGGGCGCTGGCGTTCTACACCTACAGCCCCGGCCAGATCGTGATGGCCGTGACCGGCTTCTTACTGCTGCTCGCCGACGCGCGGTATCACTGGCAGCAACGCGACACGGTGTGGCGCGTGGCGCTGCTGTTGATCGTGATGGCGCTGCCCTACGTGCGTTTCCAGTTCAATCACAGTGAAGCCGCCTACCTGCAATTGCGCGAACGCGGCTCGTACTTGCTCGACCCAAATGTGCCGGCCTGGGATAAAATCACGCGCACTGTCTCGGAGTACCTTTACGGCCTGAACCCGACGTACTGGTACAACCCAAACAACTCGCGCGATCTCGCGCGCCATCTCATGCCCGGCTACGGCAACCTGCCGTGGTGGACTCTGCCCTTCGGCCTCATCGGCTTCGGGCTGGCCGCCTGGCGCGGGCGTGAGCCGGCTTATCGCACCGTTCTGCTGGCGTTGCTCGCGGCCCCGGCGGGCGGCGCGGTCGTCGAAACCGCCAACCTGCGGTCACTGGCGGTCATCATTCCCCTCACCCTCTTCACTGCCCTCGGCCTGGCGCAGGTGTTGCAACGGATGGAGGCTCGCTTTCAGGGCCGGCAACTTTCGCTCGCCGCCTTCGTGCTGCTGGCCGGTATCAACGGTTGGATGTTGCGAGACGCGCTTGCTAACGGCCCGACGTGGAACACCGATTACGGGCTGTACGGCATGCAGTATGGCGCGCCTCAGGTTTTCGGCGAACTCATCCCGCGCCTGTTGCGCGAAAACCCAACCGCGCGCGTCATCGTCTCGCCGACCTGGGCCAACGGCGCCCATCTCTTCCAGGAATTCTTCGTGCCGGAAGCGCAGTGGCAGCGGCTGGAGCTCCAGGGCATGGATTACTTCCGCACCGGCCTGCGCGAGTTGGACAACACGTTGTTGATCTGGCCGGCCGAGGAATACTACAACGCCCGCGATGAACCCAGGTTCGGCGAGCTGGCGGTGCAGGAAATCCTCCCGTATCCCACCGGGTCGCCGGGGTTCTACGTCCTGCGTCTGAGCTATTCTGAGGATGCGCGCGAGGTGTTTGCGGCGGAGGCCGCTGCCCTGCGCCAACCCGTAACCGAGACCGTTACCCTGGCCGGGCAGACCGTTGCGATCACGCATTCACAACTCGAGTCGGGCCGGCTGGCCGATGTCTTCGATGGCGACGCCTTCACCGTCGTGCGCGGCGCGGTGGATAATCCCTTGTTCTTCGATCTGCGCTTCACGACACCGCGCCCGATCACGAGACTGGCGCTCACCACCGGCACCATGCACCAATTCACCGTGCGCGTCCGCGCTTACCCGCCGAGCGGCGCGGTGTGGACGACGCAGCAAGCGTATGGGAACCTTGACCCTGATCCAACGGTGACCTTGGTGCCGGAGGGAGCGCCGGCCCGGATTGCGCGACTGTTGATCGAAATCCTCGACGAACAACCGGGCGATCCGCCGCACATCCACGTGCGCGAGATCGTCCTCAGCCCCTAACGGAGAGCTATGCACGCAGCCTTCTTTCGTGAACATGGCGGCCCGGCAGTCATGGAGTTCGGAGAATGGCCTGACCCCGTCGCCGGCCCCAACCAGGTCTTGGTGCAGGTCAAGGCCACCGCCCTCAACCGGTTGGATAAGTGGGTGCGCGACGGCTGGCCGGGGTTGAAGCTCGACCTGCCGCACATCGGCGGGTCGGATGCGGCCGGTGTGGTGTTAGCCACGGGGGAGGGCGTGTCCGGCTGGGCGGCCGGCGACCGCGTCGCCATTAACAGCAACGTCGGCTGCGGGGCGTGCCCGTTCTGCCTCGAAGGTCGCGACAACGTGTGCGACAACTGGCACCTGATGGGCGAGACCGCGCCGGGGCTGAACGCCGAGATCGTCGCCGTGCCCGCGACGCAACTCCTCAGATTGCCTGATGCGGTGCCGTTCGAGCAGGCTGCGGCCGCCGGGCTGGTGTATCAGACCGCGTGGCACTCACTGATGACGCGTGGCGGGCTGCGCGCCGGCGAGTCGGTGTTGATCGTGGGCGCGGGCGGCGGCGTGAACACGGCCTCGATCCAAATCGCCAAGCTGGCCGGCTGCACGGTGTACGTCGTCGGCTCGGATGAGAAGAAGCTGGCGCTGGCGCAATCGCTCGGCGCGGATGTGTTGATCAACCGCTCCAGGGTGGATTGGGGCAGGGAAGTCTTCAAGCTGACCGGGCGGCGCGGCGCGGATGTGGTGGTGGATAACGTCGGGGCGGCGACGATGATGACGAGCTTGCGCGCGGTGCGGAAGGGCGGGCGGGTGCTCACCGTCGGCAATACCAGCGGCCCGAAGTACGAGATTGATAACCGATACTTCTTCGCCCGCCACATCAGCCTCATCGGCTCGACGATGAGCACGCGGGCCGAATATGCCACAGTCATGGGTCTGGTCTTCTCCGGCAAACTCAAGCCGGTGATCGACTCCGCCTTCCCGCTGGCCGACATCCGCGCCGCGCACGAGAAGATGGAGCGGGGGGATATCGCCGGCAAGATCGTGTTGAAGGTCGAGGGGTAGTTTCCCGGATTTCCTTCTTTTCCGCGCGCCCGTAAAGCCTCGAACAGAAGGAAAGACTATGCGTCGCCCGCGTTCGCTGACGATTCTCTGTATAATCCTGTTCGGTCTCTCACTCTTCAATTTGCTGGGCGCGGTCAGCGTCGCGCAGCGGTGGGAATTCCTCCGCCAACAACCGTTGGCCGTGTCGCCGCTGTACCTGGCCGTGGGTGATGCGTTCTGGGCAGTGGTGTTGGCCGCGTTGACGCTTGGCCTGTGGCGGCGGCTCGATTGGGCGCGGGGCGCGACCCTGCCGGCCTACCTCGGCTACCTCGCGCACGGCTGGCTCAATCGATTAGTGTTTGCCCGGGCTGATTTTGTGGCGACGACGTACGGCTGGGTCGCGGCGGTGGATGTGGCCAGCGCGCTGCTCGTGGCGCTCAGCGTGTGGCGGCCCAAAGTCCGGGCGTGGTTCAACTCAAGGCTCAAGTCTGAAATCTGAAGGCCCAAATCCCCAACCTCATGGATGCCAAAACTCAACAACTGCGCGACTTGAAAGATCAGGCCAAACTCGGCGGCGGGCTGGAGCGCATCGACGCCCATCACAAGCGCGGGCGGCTCACCGCGCGCGAACGGCTCGACCTGCTGCTCGACAAAGGCTCGTTTCGCGAGGTGGATCAATTCATCGTCCATCGCACCAACGACTTCGGACTCGATAAGCAACAATACGTGGCGGACTCGGTCGTCACCGGCTGGGGGACGGTGGACGGCCGCCTGGTCTATGTCTTCTCGCAGGACTTCACCGTCTTTGGCGGCTCACTCGGGGAGGTGCACGCCGAGAAGATCTGCAAAATCATGGATATGGCGGTCAAGAGCGGCGCGCCCGTCATTGGGCTGAACGATTCGGGCGGCGCGCGGATTCAGGAGGGCGTGGTCTCGCTGGGCGGCTACGCCGACATCTTCCTCCGCAACACGCTGGCCTCGGGCGTCATCCCGCAGATCAGCGCCATCATGGGGCCGTGCGCGGGCGGGGCGGTCTATTCGCCGGCCCTGACCGACTTCATCTTCATGGTGAAGGATACGTCGTACATGTTCGTCACCGGGCCGGATGTGGTCAAGAGCGTGACGCATGAGGATGTCTCGTTCGAGGAGCTGGGCGGCGCGAGCGTGCACAGCAGCACCTCGGGCGTTTGCCACTTCGTCGCGCCCAGCGAAGCGGACTGCGTGTACATGATCCGCAAACTGCTCTCGTATCTGCCGCAGAACAACATGGAGGATCCGCCGTTCGTCAAGACCAACGACGATCCGCTGCGGATGGAGGCAGCCCTCGACACGTTGGTGCCCGACAATCCCAACAAGCCCTACGACATCAAGGACGCCATCCGGCTGATCGTTGATAACGGCGATTTCTTCGAGGTGCACGAAAACTACGCGATGAACGTCGTCGTCGGGCTGGCACGGCTGGGCGGGCACAGCCTCGGCATCATCGCCAACCAGCCGGCGGTGCTGGCCGGCGTGCTCGACATAGACGCCAGCGAGAAAGCCGCGCGCTTCATCCGTTTCTGCGATTGCTTCAACCTGCCGATCGTGACCTTCGAGGATGTGCCCGGGTTTTTGCCCGGCACCAAGCAGGAGCACGGCGGCATCATCCGCTCGGGCGCCAAGCTGTTGTACGCGTACTGTGAGGCGACCGTGCCTAAGCTCACCGTCATCACGCGCAAGGCGTACGGCGGCGCGTATTGCGTGATGAGCAGCAAACACATCCGGGGCGACCTGAGCTTCGCCTGGCCCACCGCCGAGATCGCGGTGATGGGGCCGGACGGCGCGGTGAGCATCATCTTTCGCAAAGAGCTGGCCGAGGCGCCCGACCCGGTGGCGCGCAAGGCCGAGTTAGTCAGGGAATATCGCGAGAAGTTCGCCAACCCGTATGTCGCCGCCTCGCGCGGCTACATTGACGATGTGATCGAGCCGCACGAAACGCGCGCCCGCCTCATCAACGGGCTGGAGATGCTCGAAAACAAACGCGACAGCAATCCGCAGAAAAAGCACGGCAACATCCCGCTGTAGGAGCGCCACGGCGTGTGCAAAGTCCAAACGATGCCGACAGTTCGCCCTCACCCCTACCCTCTCCCGCTGGGAGAGGGAGTGGATCGCACCGGTGGAACGCCGCTCCCAATTGTCAGGGCCGGCTTCCCTTCTCCCAGCGGGAAAAGGGGCCGGGGGACGAGGGCGGACTCGGCGACTTTGCACACGCCCTGGTAGGAGCGCCCGGCTGGCGAAACAGCCGATGGATGTCCGCGTGCCGACAGGCAGCCTGCCGATTGGCCGTCGTCGTTACGGGTGGCGACGATGTGCTCTCACTCGACCCCGCGCTGGGCGGCATCGGTGCCTTCTGGCTGTGGGCCGGGGCGTTGACGGTGATTGCTGTCGCGGTGACGTACGAGCAGCCGTCACCCGCGCGTCCCCGCAACCGGGGCCCTCACTCCGTCACCCCTGACCCGTGCGTCAAAAACGCAACCGCGTGGGTGTTGATCATCTGCCGCAACTCGGCCAGCCGCTCGACCGGCGAGCGCGAGTCGGCATGCAGCAGGGTCTCGATGCGGCGCCGGGCTGCGGGCTGTTGCAGTCGCTGCAGGAACTGTGAGGCGCGTTCGCGCCACCGCAGGCCGTTCTGCACCGCGGTCGGCGTGAGCAGTTCCTGGCACACGCTGTTCACCGTCGTCGCGCAACTGTGCAGCACGGCCTCGAAATCGTCCGGCGCGCCGGGCACGGCGTTGAGCATCAGCGCGAAATTGATCAGCAGGATCTTCGCCAGCCCGCCGGCGTGAAAGGCCGGCTGCGACTGCGCGTTGCGCCGCAGGCTGCCGATGAAGAGCAGGTCGGCCAGGTCGGCGTCGTGAAAGGCACTGGCCAGGGTGTCGCCCGCCAGCGCCTCGGGCCGCGACACGTCGGTGAGCATGCCGGTGGTGATGGCCGTGTCGTTCAGGCTGAGTTGCAACAGGCGCTCTTTGTAATATCCCCCGAACTGGTGCCCGACGATGGCCTTGAGCAGCCAGGCCTGATCGGCCTCGCTGAGGTGCTGGAACTCAAGCTCACCATCGGCGGCGAGGACGTAAGCGCTGACCAGATGATGGGCGGCGTCGTACTCGGCCGAGTACCCATCCTGCGACAGACGGAAGCGGCGCTCGATGCCCAGCAGCAACAGATCGATTTGATTTGGCCCGAGCCGCAACGCGTCCAGCGTGGAGCGGTCTACCTGCGCGGGCACCGGCATGAGGCGGTGGAGGTCGGCGCGCGGAATCCACTTGCCGATGTCGTGGCTGAGCGCGCAGGCCTCGATGAGGTGACTCTCGTGCCGGCTGAGGGTGGGCAGCGCTTCCGGGTCGGCGCGTTGCAGTTCGCTCAGGTACAGCCAGCGCGCCCGTTCGGAGACGTGCCGCAGGTGATCGACCTGCTCGGCGCTATCAACCCGCCCGCGCAGATAGTGATGGACGCGGCGTTCGAGCCGGCCCACAAACGCATACAGTTCGGCCTCGGGCTCGGCGGAGGGGGGCACGGGCGAGATGTTCATCGTATGGCGGCGCGCTGGCGTGCCGGTCGGTCGAGGCCGGATTGCGTCTCGGTGGCGCGCGTCGTCGAAGGCCGCGCCATCCGCGCGGCATACAGCGCGAGCGAGCCGGCCACCGCCGCGTTCAGCGATTGCACGCGCCCGAACATCGGCAGGCGCACGCGAAAGTCGCAGCGGTCGCGCACCAGGCGCCGCAGCCCGCTGCCCTCGTTGCCGATGACGAGGCCGAGCGCCAGGTTCAGGTCGAGCGCGTCGAGCGGTTGCGCGTCCTCGCCCAAATCCAGACCGGCCAGCCACACCTCGCGCTGCTGCAAGCGCCGCATCGCGTCCACCAGATTGGTGACCTGGGCGATGACGAGGTGCTCGGTCGCGCCGGCGGCGGTGTTCACGACCGTCGGCGTGATCTCGCAGCCGCGCCGCTCCTGCAGCACGACGCCGTGCACGCCCATCGCATCCGCCGTGCGCAGTAGCGCGCCGACGTTGCGCGGGTCCTGCACCAGATCGAGCAGCAACACAAAGGGCGGCTCGCGGCGCTGTTCGGCGCGGCTGAGGATGTCGTCGAGATCGGAGTAGATGTACTCGCCGGCTTCGAGGAGGAGATTCTGGTGGCGTTCGCCGTGCGTGGCGAGGTTGATGGCCCTGCGGTCGGTGGTGACGATGGGGACTTTGCGCCGGCGGGCTTCGTCGAGGATGTCCTTCGCGTCCGACAAATCGGCGTCACCGGCGACGAGCAGCCGGTGAAAGGTGCGCCGCCCGGCGCGCAGGGCCTCGCGCACGGCGTTGCGCTTGAACAGGATTTCGCGGTTCATCCGTGCCGCGAGTGTACCATGAAGGCCCGCAGAATTTCGGATGGCCGGTCGCGGGCGGAGGTGATATAAGCGTGGGCATGACCCTGCCGCCCGCCCCCACCCCCGGCCCTTCCCCCGTGCCGCGCGCGTTTCGCCGCGCCGGGGATCGGCTGGGCATGGGGGTAATCCTCGCCTCTCTCCTCACACTCCTCAGCCTCAGCGTGCGCCGCGCCGAGGCGGGCGGCGTCGTCGCGCCGTGCACCGAGGCCAGCCTGCGCGCGGCGGTCGCCGGCGGCGGGGGCGTGACGTTCAACTGCGGCGGCCCGGCGACGATCACCCTCACCGGCGGGCCGATCACCCTGACCGCGAACACGACGATGGATGGCGGCGGGCAGGTGACGGTCAGCGGCAACAACACCAGCGGCGTCTTCATCACCAACGACAACCTCACGGTCACCTTCCGCAACCTTTCGATCGTGAACGGGCGCAGCAACGATCAGGGCGCGGGCCTCAAGGTTGGATTTTGGAACACGCTGACAATTGAGAATGTGACCTTCAACAACAACGTGTCGTTGAAGGATACGGCGCAGTGCGATGGGGGCGGCGCGGTCTTCATCGGCGGGGGCAGCACGGCGACGATCACCGGCAGCACGTTCACGAACAATCAGGCCAACAACGGCGGGGCCATCAACAGCCTGCGCACCGACCTCACACTTATCGGCAACACGTTCACGAACAATCGCGCCCGGCACACCGCGCAGATGGACTCGTTCGGCGACTGCGGCGGGGGCGGGGCGGTGTACCTCGACGGCGCGAACTCTTTCAACAAAGCCGGCACCAGCACCCTCAGCCGCAACGACTTCATCAACAACACCGCCAACAATCACGGGGGAGCGGTCTTCATCGGCGTGTATGCCAACGAAACGGTGACGGTGGATCGCAGCTACTTCTCCGGCAACCGCACCACGCTGAACACGCTCGGGCAGGCGGGCACCGGCGGCGGCATCTGGTATGGCGCCGGTGATCCGGGCCAGACGGTGAACGCCCTCATCGTCAGCGACTCGACCTTCGCCAACAATCACGCCGACGCGCAGGGCGGCGGGCTGTGGACGAGCGCGGGAGCGCGCATCACCAACGGCACCTTCGTCGGCAACGAGGCGCTCAACCCGAACATCGCCGACGTGTACGACTGGCGGCGCGGCAACGGCGGCGCGCTGGTGGGCGCGGCCGGCGTCGAGTTGATGAACAGCCTCCTGGTGAACAACACCGCCGGCTTCAACGGCGGCGCGGTCGCCGGCAGCGGCACCAACCCCAACAGCCCCATCCTCGTCCGCAACACCCTCATCGCCAACAACACCGGCGGCAACGGCTGGGGGATTCAGCAGCAGTGCACGAGCGCGCTCACCGACGGCGGCAACAATCTGCAATGGCCGAACAAGACGACGAACAACTGGAACGATTACGTGTGCGTGACGACGATGGCGGCGGGCAACCCCGCCCTCACGCTCGGCGCGCTGGGCGACAACGGCGGCGAGGTGCCGACGATGGCGCTGTTGCCCGGCAGCCCGGCGCTCAACGCCGGCAACCCGGCGACGTGCACGGCGGCGGATGCGCGCGGCCTGCCCCGGTCGCACGGCGGCGTGTGTGACATCGGCGCCTACGAAACCATCACCCAGCTCGCCGCCGTGCCCGCGTTGATTGGGATGAATGAGCCGAGCGTGACTCTGACGGTGCTCGGCGATGGCTTCGCCAACGGCCAGCAGATCGCCTGGGGCGGCGCGCCGGTGGCCACGAGTTTTGTGGATCGCTTCACGCTGACGGTCGGCCTGACCTCGGGGCAATACGGCACGCCGGGGTCGGTCAGCGTTTCGGTGAGCGGCTCGTCGCTCACGGCCGCCTCGGTGCAGGTCGTGCCCGTGATCCGCCGCGTGTATCTGCCCCTCGTGCGCCGATAAAAAAGAGACGACCCACCCGGCCGTCTCTCTCTTCGTGCGAATTCGTGTCAATCCGTGGCTGCGTTTACCCCAGCTTCCACGTCGTGCCGCTCTTCCCGTCTTCGAGCACCACGCCCGCCGCTTTGAGCTGGTCGCGGATTCGGTCCGACGCGGCGAAGTCTTTGCGCGCGCGCGCCTCGGCCCGCATCTCGATCAATAGCCGAATGAGGGTAGCCTCGCGTTCGGCATTTGCGTTACTGCGCGCGCCGTCTTTCGGCAACAAACCGAGCACCTCGCCGGCCAGTTCGCGATAGAGCGCGTCCACCGCCTCGAGCGCGGCGCGGCTCGCCGGCGGTTCGGCGGCCAGCAGCGTGTTGGCCAGCTTCGCCAGCTCGAACAATACCGAGATCGCCACCGGCGTGTTGAAGTTATCGCTCATCGCCTCGATGAACTGCTGCTTGATCTCGGCCAACGCCCCGGTCACGCCGCCGGCATCCCCCTCGGGCAGGGCGGGGGAGCGCAGTCGCTCGCGCACGGCGAGGGCCGGCCCGGCCGCGCGTTCCCATCCCCGCGCCGCCGCGTCAATGGCGTCATCCGAAAAATCAATCGGGTTGCTGTAGTGGCCGGAGAGGATGAAGAACCGGATCGCCTCGGCCTTCCAGCGGTTAAGCGCGTCTTTGATCGTAAGCGTGTTGCCCAGGCTCTTGCTCATCTTCACGCCGTCGAGCGTCAGCGAACCGGTGAGCAGCCAGTAGTTGGCGAAGGTCTTGCCCGTCCACGCCTCGCTCTGCGCCACCTCGCACTCGTTGTGCGGGAAGATGTTGTCGATGCCGCCGCCGTGGAGGTCGAAGGTCTCGCCGAGATATTTGGTGGACATGGCCGTGCATTCGATGTGCCAGCCCGGATAGCCCCAGCCCCACGGGCTCGGCCAGCGCAGGATGTGCTCGGGCGCGGCGACCTTCCACAGCGCGAAGTCCTCCGGGTGGCGCTTTTCCTGGCGCACCTCGACGCGCGCGCCGTCTTCGAGTTCCTCGACCCGCCGGCCGGAGAGCTTGCCGTATTGGGCGAACGAGTGTACGTCGAAATACACCGAGCCGTTCGCTTCGTAGGCGTGGCCCTTTTCGATCAGCGCTTTGATGATTTCGATCTGCTCGGGGATGTGGGCCGAGGCGCGCGGCGAGATATCGGGCCGCTGCACGTTGAGGGCGTCCATGTCCTCGAAGTACGAGCGCGTATAGCGCTCCACCACCTCCATCGGCTCGATGCGCTCGCGGGCCGCGCCTTTGAGGATGCGATCCTCGCCGGTATCGAGGATGTGCCCGACGTCGGTGATGTTCTGCACGTAGCGGACCGTGTAGCCCGCATAGCGCAGGAAGCGCACGATGGTGTCGAAGGCCACGTATGTTTTGGCGTGGCCGATGTGGGCGTGATCATAAACGGTGGGGCCGCAGACGTAGATATGCACGCGACCTTCGCTGATCGGGCGGAATTCTTCTTTGCGGCGGGTGAGGGTGTTGTAGAGGGTGATGGGCATGATGATGACCAATAACTGATTGCGATTAGTTATTGGAAGACTGGTTATCGCGTTTGCGTCCGCTCGCGGTCGGCGACCGAGGCGCCGTTCTCGGGCCTGGCGAAGATCATGCGACCGGCGGTCGTTTGAAAGATTTTGGTGACGACGACGTACAGGTTGGCGTTCATGTGCCGGCGGCCATCATCCACCACCACCATCGTGCCGTCGTCGAGGTAGCCCACACCCTGGCCCATCTCCTTGCCCTCCTGGATGATCTTCACCGTCAGCCCTTCGCCGGGGATGTACACGGCCTTGACCGCGTTGGCCAACTCGTTGATGTTGAGCACGCTGACGCCCTGCAACTGGGCGACGCTGTTGAGATTGTAGTCGTTCGTGACGATGGCGCAATTCAACTGCCTGGCCAGGCTCACCAGTTTGTCATCCACCTCGCGCACGTTCGGCACATCCTGATCGGTGAAGCGCACCGGCACGCTCGACTCCTTCTGCATGTCGTTCAGCACCTCCAGCCCGCGCCGGCCCCGGTTACGCCGCAGCGCATCCGCCGAATCGGCGATGTGCTGCAACTCGTTGAGGACGAACTTGGGCACGAGGATGGCGCCGGAGATGAAGCCGGTCCTGGCGATGTCGGCGATGCGGCCATCAATGATCACGCTGGTGTCGAGCAGCACCGCGCGGCCCTCGTTCTGCGCCCCGGCGCCCTCGGCGGCGAGGCGGCCCGGGAGCTTGCCGCGAAAGAGCGAGAAGATGTCACGCTGGCGCACCATGAAGATCGACACCCCCAGCCACGCGAACACAACCGCGCCGACAAACGGCAGAATCTGGCCGAAGGGCCACGGCAGCAGCGAGAGCGGATAGGCCAGCAGGCTCGCGATCAGCAGCCCCACCACCAGGCCGATGACGCTGGCGACGAGGGTCGCGACCGGCATCTCGCTCACGCGCTTGCGGATCCAAAACGCCGGGCGGGTGGTGAGGTAGGGCGTGAGGATCAGGCCGGCCAGCGCGCCGACCAGCGTGCCGACAACGGCCAACAGTTCCGCCGAGGCGCTGGCGAGGCGTGCCCATTGCACGCCAAAATAGAATCCACCTACCCCCAGCACCGCCATCCCAACTATCCGAAAGATAAACTCAATGCTCATAAGCCACCTTGTCGAAAAAAAAACAGATGAGCACCCGGAGCCGAGTCCGTGCCCATCTGTTCTGAGTTCGAAGAGGCGCTTGAAGCCGCTGGTGACATTCACCAGCGGAAGGGAAAATCAGGGATCAAGCGGCGCGCACGACATGAGCGAACTGAGAAAGATGACGGGATGAGTCCGGGCCGACGCAGGAATGAATGATGATGAATGATAACGCGTCTGCGCCTATGTTACCGCATTGACTCGGCAACCGTCAATTAGAATTCCTTTAGTCTTGTCTCCCGGCCCCGTCGTTTACCTGGCCAGCACCGCCTCCAGCGCCTCGCGGACGTTGCGGGCCTGGATGATCTCGAGGCCCTCGGGCCAGGCCTCCGATTGTTTGCGGAAGGTGCGCGGGATGACGATGCGGCGGAAGCCGAGCTGCCGCGCCTCGCGCAGCCGCAGGGCGAGTTGGCCGACCGACCGCAACTCGCCCGACAGCCCGATCTCGCCGATGAGGGCGCAATCGGCGAGCACCGGTCGATCTTGCACCGAGGAGGCCACCGAGGCCGCAATCGCCAAATCCGCCGCCGGCTCATCCACCTTCAGCCCGCCCACCACGTTGACGAAGATATCCTGATCCATCAACCGCAGCCCGACGCGGCGCGTGAGCACGGCCGTGATCATCATCAACCGGTACAGGTCGGCGCCATTGGGCGTGCGGCGCGGGTTGCCGAAGTTGCTGGTGCTCGTCAGACCCTGCACCTCCACGAGGATGGGGCGGGTGCCCTCCATCGTCACGGCGATGGCCGAGCCGGGGACGTTGACCATCCGCTCCGCCAAAAAGAACTCGGACGGATTGGTGACCTCGGCCATGCCGCCGCCCGACATCTCGAACACGCCGACCTCGCTCGTCGCGCCGAAGCGATTCTTGGCCGCGCGCAGCAGGCGGCAGCTTTGATAGCGGTCGCCCTCGAGTTGCAGCACCGTATCCACGATGTGTTCGAGGACGCGCGGCCCGGCGATGGTGCCCTCTTTCGTGACGTGGCCGATGAGGAAGACCGCCACGCCGGAAGTCTTGGCCAGCTCCTGCAGCCGCGCGGCGCTCTCGCGCACCTGGCTTACCGAGCCGGCGGTGGAGTTGAGGCCGTTGAGGTACACGGTCTGAATCGAATCAATGATCAGCAACCGCGGCTTGAGGGCGTGCACGTGCTCGAGGATGACATCGAGATTGGTTTCGGTCAGCAGTAACAGTTTGTCGGAGAGCTGCTCGATCTTTGACTCTTCGGCCAGCCGCATCGCCCGCATCTTGATCTGCCGCTCGGACTCCTCGCCGGAGACATACAACACCGGCCCGGCGGTCTCAGCCATCAGCATCGCTATTTGCAACAGCAGCGTGCTCTTGCCGATGCCGGGGTCGCCGCCGACGAGCACCAGCGAGCCGGGCACGATGCCGCCGCCGAGCACGCGGGCGAATTCGTGGATGGGCAAGTGCCAGCGTTCGTCGCTGTCGCCTTCGATTTGCTTGAACGTCTTCGGTGTCGAGCGCACCCCGCCAATTGGCGCGCGGGCCGCAGCCTTCGCCGGCTCCTCCACGATTTCCTCGACCATCGAGTTGAAGGCCCCGCACTGCGGGCACTTGCCGAAGTAGCGGGGCGTGATGCGGTTGCATTGCCGGCAGACGTATTGGGTTTTGGTTTTGGGCATAGCGAGTCCCTTTCATGAGGCATTAAAGCGTAGAAGTAGGGGAACTGCAATTACCTGATCAGTGAGCGGGATTTTCGGAAGGGGCCTTTGCTTCACGCAGCCGTGTGAAGACCAAGCCATGGTCTTGTGCAAGTCTAACCAACTCCGAACTTGACTCGGCGCCTTCCTTTTTTTCGGTAATGAGGCTGCAGGCGCAACGCCTCCGCGCTCTCATATCCACGCAGCAATGGAAGCGCCAATCCCAACTCTATATGCGGGGAGTTCGCCATGCACAAATTCAATCTGACGGTTGGCTTTGAGCGTGCAGTTCATGGGGTGGTAGACAAGAGTATTCGAATTCTGGTCATCTCTGGATTGGCCTTAAGTGCGGCCGGAGTGAACGCCTCCCTACCCATCGCTCAGGCCAGCACCTCCGCGCCAAATGAAGTCAGCCGCCAACCGGCCAGACGTATCGCGTGTACTACTACGCTGGCGGCAAGCCGATTGCGATGCGGGTCATGCCGCCGAACGACGCGACCGGCACGCTGAACTACTTGCACTCCGATCATCTTGGCTTAACGAGCGTGACGACGTGCGGGAGTGCGGCGTGCGGAGCAGCGGGCGCGGTGGTGGCGCGGCAGTGGTACTATCCATACGGCGCGGTGCGGGGGAGCGTGGGCACGTTGCCAATACCGTCCGATCTCCAAACCGAATCACCCGCTCCTCGTTGCCCTTGCCGATCACGTTCGCGCGGTGCAGGTCGAGGTTGACCTGGCTCACTATCAGCGTCACCATTTCGTTGAGGCGCGCACCGGTCTCCAGGGCAAACGACAATAGCGCCGCCCAGCGGGCCCCCACCGTCGCGTATAAGTTGTAGACATCAAACAGCTTCCGAATCTCGTCCGGCATCAGCACGCTGACCAGGCGTTTCGGCAGTTTTGGCTTCGGGATGCCGTGAAAGGGACTCGCGTAACCGCGGCACTGGTTTTGATGGCGGCATGGTGTATTCCTTTCTCTTCCCTCGACCGGTTAACGGCCAAAAGCACTTGGACGCAAGTACCTTAGTGAGTACTTGGACACAAGTGCTTCTGGTGTCTAAGAGCTATCAGTTTTTGGGCGAGCCTTTGGACGGGTTAGGTCCTAAGCCTTTGCCCAAGTGGCGGCGAGTGGATTTGAACCACCGACCAAGGGCTTATGAGTCCCCTGCTCTGCCACTGAGCTACACCGCCATCCTGTCAACGCGCGA
>CAZSNP010000023.1:0-12752 GCA_964608265.1 uncultured Anaerolineales bacterium
GCGCGCGGGCGACGGTTGAGGTGGGATGGACGCGCGCGCGATATGCACCTCGCCGAGACGGTCGAAGTCAACCCGGCCCACGGCCCGATGCGCACCCTGCTTGCCACGCTGACGCCCGCCGTCGCGCCGGCGCTGCCCGGCCTCGACCGCGCCGACTGTTCGTTTCAACTCACGCTCGAATTTGCCCTGCCGGAAGCGCGGCCATTCCTGTTGTGGCGGCTGCGCGTCCACAACACCGGTCCGCAGCCATTTGCGCTGCACGACCTCGACCTGGCAGTGACCGGATCGCGCTTCGGTTCCCTCCTCTCCTATCCCTCTTCCCTCCACCTCCATCCGCAATCGCGCACCCTCACGTTCTTCTCCAACGGCTATCAGTCGTGGAGCTTCACCGGCGCGTTGCAGGCCGGCATGCGTTCACCCTTCACCCGGCTGCGCGCCTTCGACGGCCCGAAGATGTTCAATCTGCGCAACCCGGTGGTCGACAGCGTCGGCCACTTCACCAGTGATATGTTCGCCGTCGTCGCCGATCTCGATCACAACACCGGCCTCGTCCTCGGCTTTCTGTCGCAGCGCGAGCAGTTCGGCCATATCGAGTCGTTGCTCATCGAACCGCGCGCGCCGTATCTCAAACTCAACGCGCATGGCGATGGTGTGCCGGTACTGCCCGGCGCCGAGCGCGTCACCGATTGGGCGTACGCGCAGTTCATCGCGCCGGAAGACGACGACCCGCTGGCCGACTATGTCGAAGCGGCGGCGCGCGAGAACGCGGTGCGGGTCCGCGCGCACACACCGATCGGCTGGTGCTCGTGGTATCACTACTACGACCGCGTCACCGAGGCCGACATCGTCAACAACCTGAGTGCGATTGCGCGGGCACGCGAACGCTTGCCGCTTGACTTCATCCAGGTGGATGATGGCTTTCAGGCCCAGGTCGGCGATTGGTTCGAGACCAGGCCCACCTTTCCGCACGGGCTGCGCTGGCTGGCGGAGCAGATCCGCGCCAACGGCAACACGCCCGGGCTGTGGCTTGCGCCGTACATCGTGCGCTCGGATGCGCGGCTCAACGCTGAGCACCCCGAGTGGTTCCTCCGCAACCGGCGCGGCCAGCGGGTGAGCGCGGGCCTGAACTGGTTTCGCTGGTGCCACGCGCTCGACCCGACCCATCCCGGCGTGCGCGAACATACGCATCGGCTCATCGAGACGGCGGTGAATGACTGGGGCTTTCCGTATCTCAAGCTTGATTTTCTGTACGCCGCGGCGCTGCCCGCCCGGCGCTACGATCCGTCGCTCACCCGCGCGCAGGCCATGCGGCTGGCGTTGCAGGATATCCGCGACGCGGCCGGGCCGGAGACGTTTTTGCTCGGCTGCGGTTGCCCGCTCGGCCCGGCGGTCGGTTTGGTGGATGGGATGAGGATCAGCACCGACGTTGCGCCCAACTGGCATCCCGAACTGCTCTCGCCGACGCTCAACCGTTGGCTTGAAAAGGAGCTGGGTTTCGTCAGCGCGCGCAACGCTGTGCACAACATCATCACCCGCGCGCCGCTGCACCGGCGCTGGTGGCTCAACGACCCCGATTGCCTGCTGGTGCGCGACGAGGCGACCAGGCTCACCGAGGCCGAGGTGCGCTGCCTGGCCACCGTCATCGCCCTCAGCGGCGGCATGTTCCTCATCAGCGACGACATGGTCCGCCTCAACCCCGAGCGCTTTCGCTACATCCAGGCCCTGATGCCGGTGCTCGACGTGAGCGCCCGCGCGCGCGATTGGCTGGCCGACGGCACGCCCGACACCCTCACGCTGAAGATCAGCAACGCAACCGGCGAGTGGTTGGTGGCGGGATTGTTCAATTGGAAGGACAGCGCGCAATCACGGACGGTCGAGGTGGCTGAACTGGGGCTGCCGGCGGGGGCCTATTGGGCCGCCGATTTCTGGGGCGGGGCGGTTGCCCGGTTGGCAGCGGGCGACCCGATCGAGGTCGCCCCCATCCCCCCACACGGCGCCCACCTGCTCGCGCTGCGCCGCATCACCCGCGGCCCGATTCTCATCGCCTCGTCGTTTCATTTTTCGCAGGGTGGGGAGGTGACGGAATGGCGGGTTGAGGCCGAGGCCGTGCAATTCACGCTGGAGTTGGGCCGCGTGGCCGAGGGCTGGGTGACGCTGGCCTTGCCCGCCGCGCCGCGCGCGGCTGCGGTGAACGGCCGGCCAATCACGGTGACGGACACCGGACCCGGCCAATACACCCTCGCCTTCACCGTGCGCAACACGGCGCAGGTCGTGGTGCGTCTCTCATAACACTCTTGTTTGACCGAATATGCCCCGCATGGTACAACCTCAGGGGAACGGGCCGGGTAGCGTGTACGTCTGCGGGACGAGGTAGGATTTTGAGAGCCCCCAATATGGATTCACTTGCGGTTCGCTGGCTAATCGCCGTCGCGCTTTTGGCGGGGATAGTGAGCGTCCGACCCGGCCTGGCCGCGCCGCGTGAGCAGCAAAACACCGGCGTGGTGATGGCGGCCCGCGCCGGCTTCGACGGCTATTACAAAGACGGCCTGTGGCTGCCGGTGCGCGTGACGGTGGAGAACAACGGCCCGGATGTCAGCGGCTCGCTGGAGATAGACAACCCGCGCGGCTTCACCAACAGCGAAACGCTCTTTGCCCGCTCACTCGACCTTTCCACCCAATCGCGACGCGAGTTCTTCCTCCACGTCGCACCCGAAGGCCCGGCCAACTCGATCAAAGTCGCCTTGCGCAGCGAAGGGCAGGAACTCAAAAGCCTCAACGCGCGGGTGACCGCGCTGGCCGCCGGCAGTTTGCTGTATGGCGTGCTGGCCGGCTCCCCGTCCTCGTTCAATCAACTGCTGCAGATCACGCCCGTCAGCGGTTCGCCCTACCTCGCCCAACTCGATTTGGCGGATCTGCCGCCGCAGCCGTTCGCCTGGCAATCGCTCGATGTGCTGGTGCTGTCGGATGTGGATACCGGCGCACTGACTGCCGAGCAGCGCGACGCGCTGGCGAACTGGGTAGCGAGCGGCGGACAGTTGATGGTGATGGGCGGGCCGGCGTGGCAGAAGACGGCGGCCGGTGTGCAGGGCCTGCTGCCCCTCGTGCCGAACGCGGCCCGCACCCTGACCGATCTCTCCGCGCTGGCGACGTTTGCCGGCGTGGCCGAAGCCCCGGCTGAGGAAGCCCTGATCGCTACCGGCGACCTCACACCCGAGGCGGTGACGCTGCTCGAGATGGACGGCGCGCCGATCATCGCTGCGCGGCGCATGGGCTTCGGGCAGGTGGTGTACTTCGCCGCCGACCCGGCCTTTGCCCCGCTCAAGGGCTGGGCCGGCCTCGAAGGCTTGTTCCGCCGCGTGCTTTCCGCGCCGATCGATCGCCCGAGTTGGGCGGGCGGCATGACGAACTGGGGCCAGGCGCAAACCGCCGTCGGCGCGCTGCCCAACCTGCAATTGCCCAACCCGCTGCTCATCTGCGGCTTCCTCGGGTTTTATCTCGTCATCGTCGGGCCACTCAATTACCTCGCGCTGCGGCTCATCAAACGCCGCGAGTTTGCGTGGTTCACCATCCCCGGCATCGTCACGGTCTTCAGCGTTTCGGCTTACGTCATCGGCTACTTCGTCATCGGTGGGCGGGCCATCCTGCACCAGCTCTCCATCGTGCAGGTCTGGCCGAACGTCGAGCAGGCGCGGGTCGATCAGGCGGTGGGGGTGTTCTCGCCCCGCCGCACGACGTACACGGTGGAGTTCGCGCCCGGCTTCCTCGCCCGTCAGATGCCCAACACCTCCGGGCCGGTCGCCTCCGCGTTGCGCGTGGAGCAGGGCGACACAACGCAGCTTTCGGGCATCCGCACCGACATCGCCTCGGTGCAGGGTTTCGTCGCGCAGGGCTTTGTGCCGGCGCCGCGCTTCGACTCCACGCTGCGGATCGAAGTGAACGGCGGTTCGTCACAACTGATGGGTGACGTCATTAATCAGAGCCCGTTGACGCTGCGGGATGCGGTGCTGCTGGCGCCCGGCAGCGCGCTGCGGCTGGGCGATTTCGGCCCGGGGCAAGCGCAACAGATTTCGCTGCTGCTCTCGAATGTGCGCGCCGCGCCGGCGGCCACCACTTCGATCCTGCCGTACTCGGCCGGGCCGTCGAGCAGCTATGGCTCGACCTATTACCCCGGCTACTACGACACCACCATTGACGACATCGTCGGCAACGCCGCGTATTACAGCGACCGCGAGAGTTATCGCCGCTATTCGCTGCTCTCCGCCGCCATCAACACATATACGGGCTACGGCGGGATCGGGCGCGGCACCGGCGTGTATCTGGCCGGCTGGACTGACGGCGCGCCCGCCACGGCCCGCATCCTCAACGCCGGCTTCGATACCGAGAACGCTACCGTTTATCTCGTCGCGCTCAACTCGGTTTTTGATTTCGGCGGCGGGGCCATCACCGTGCCGCCCGGGCTGATGACGTGGTCGCCGCTCTTCACCGGGCCGGGCGGCTCCATCGCCGCGCCATACGATACGACGCTGTACATCAACGATGCCTTTTCGTTGCGCTTCAATCCCGTACACACGCTGAACTACAGCCGCGTGCAGAGCTTGATCCTCAGCCTCCTCGGCAGCAGCTACGGGTCGAGCACGACGACGACCAACACACCCCGCGTCGCGCTGTGGGATTTCGGGCAGGAGGCCTGGGTGGAACTGGATGTGCCCGGCTACGGCACGCACACCGTCTCGGAGGCGGAACCCTTCGTCGGGCCGGGCGGCGAGATCCGCGCGCGGCTGACCAACGCCGGCCCCGACACCATCACCCTGAGCTCGCTCGAGTTCACACTCACGGTGGAGCCGTAAGGCGTCGAGCGTCGCGTGTCCGCCGCGCAGGCCGACCAGCGACGCTCGGCACGACTATTGAATGACGACCATCATCGAGACCAAAGCCCTGACGAAACGCTACGGCAGGTTCACCGCCGTCAGCGATCTCAACCTCAGCGTGGAGCAGGGGGCGATTTACGGTTTCGTCGGCCCGAACGGCGCGGGCAAAACCACGACGATGCGGATGATGACGACGTTGCTCGAACCGACCTCGGGCGATGCGCTGGTGGCCGGATACAGTGCGCGCCGCCAGCCCAAGAGCGTGCGCCGCGCCATCGGCTATATGCCCGACTTCTTTGGCGTGTACGACGATATGACGGTGTGGGAGTATCTCGACTTCTTCGCCGCCTGCTACGGCATCCCCGAGGCGCAGCGGGCCGCCCTCATCACCGATTTGCTCGAACTGGTGGATTTGGCGCACCGGCGCAACGACCAGGTGGATACGCTCTCGCGCGGCATGAAGCAGCGGCTGTGCCTGGCGCGCACCCTGGCCCACGACCCGCAGGTGCTGATCCTCGATGAGCCGGCCTCGGGCCTCGACCCGCGCGCCCGCATCGAAATCCGCGAGTTGCTGATGGAGTTGAGCCGCCTCGGCAAGACCATCTTCTTCTCCACCCACATCCTGGCCGACGTGGCCGAGATTTGCACGCAGGTGGGGATCGTCGAGGCCGGCAAGCTGGTGGCGCAGGGCAGCCTGAAGGAGATGCAGCGGCGCGTCACGCCGCACCGCACCTTACAGATCGTGTTGCTCGACCACGCGGCCGAGGCCGCGCAATCCGTCATCTTCGGGCGCGAGCACGTGCTCGACCTGCGCGTGGCCGACACGCCCGGCGATCGCACCGTCATCGAGGTGGATTTCACCGGCGATGACGCCGCCGTCAGCGCCTTTCTCAAAGAGCTGGTGGCGCGCGGCCTGTCCATCGTCCGTTTCGCCGAGACCATGCACGACGTGGAAGACGTGTTTATGAAGGTGACTCAAGGCATCGTCTCATAGTCTTGTCGTCGAGTAGTCAAGTAGTCGTGACTACCCGGCCACAAGACCGCTCGACCGCAAAACCTCATGACTGATTTGGCCGCCACCGCCCCGCACCCCACCGCACCGCGCAAGCCGCCGCGCCGTTCCTTGCGCGATTGGCTGGCGCTGAACCCCGTCTCCACCAAGGAACTCCGCAGCCGGATGCGCGGCGCGCGGGCCTTCATCGTGCTGACGGTGTATCTGCTGTTGATGAGCGGCTTCATCACGCTGCTGTACACCGTGTACACGTCCTCGCTCAGCACGACGTATTCGGCGCCCGACCGTCAACTGTTGGGCAAGTTCGTTTTCGGCGGGGTCGTCGGCATCGAGACGTTGCTGGTGTGCTTCATTACCCCGGCCTTCACCGTCGGCGCCATCAGCGGCGAGCGCGAGCGGCAGACCTATGACTTGCTGCGCACGACGTTGCTCACCGAGCGCGCCTTTGTGATGGGCAAGTTGTTCTCGGCGCTGTCGTATGTCTTTCTGCTGCTGCTGGCCGCGCTGCCGCTGCAAAGCCTGGCCTTTCTGCTCGGCGGCGTTGCGGTCGAGGAAGTCATCGTCGCCACGCTGCTGCTGATGGCGACGGCCTTTTTGTTCAGCGCCGCCGGCATCTTCTTCTCGTCGATCATGCGGCGCACGCTGGGCGCGACCGTGCTGACGTACGCCTTTGTCTTGCTGATGACGCTGGGCCTGCCAACGCTGCTCTTCCCCCTGGCCATCTTCGGCGCGCCGATCTTTGGCGGCTACAGCAGCGTGCCGGTGGAAGTGCAGGTCATGCTCTACTACGTTTTCGGTCTGCTCATTGCCACCAACCCGGTGGCGACGATGATAGCGACCGAGGCGATCCTCGTCGCGCAACAGACGCTCTTTTACTTCACCGTGCCGGTGTACAACTACACGGGCGGCTTCTCTTCCGGGCCGGTCAACATCCCCTTTATCTCGCCGTGGCTGCCCTTCATCGTGTTCGCGATGGGCCTGGCTGTGGTGCTGGTGTTGCTGAGCATCGCCAACATCCGCCGCCGGGAACGGTAACGCCGCAGCCCGCCGTCAATCTCCCATGACGACCAACGCTCACTTCCGCGAAGTAGAAGACGCGCTCAGCGGCTGGCTGTGGTGGGCGCGCGCGCGCGCGGCGCTGCTGTGGTCGGTGCGCGGCCTGGCGGTGGGGCTGGCGGTGGCATTGGGGATATCGCTCGTCGCGCGCCTGACGCCGCTGCAGCCGCTGCCGGTGCTGATCGGGATTGCGGTTGCGTGCGCGCTGCTGGCCGCCGGGGCCGGGATGGGGGCGGGCCTGCTCTGGCCCCGCGGCCGGCTGGCGGCGGCCCGCTACTTCGACCGCGTCTTCGGTTTGGCCGAACGCACCAGTGCCGCGCTCGAACTCGGGCACGGCCCCAACGGCACGCCGGGGTGGCTGATCGAGCAGCAATGGGCCGACGCGGCCCAGGCGGCG
Source organism: uncultured Anaerolineales bacterium (assembly GCA_964608265.1). Taxonomy (GTDB): domain Bacteria; phylum Chloroflexota; class Anaerolineae; order Anaerolineales; family UBA6663; genus JANWXR01. Next base: position 7,334 of record CAZSNP010000023.1, read on the forward strand.
CGGGGCGTGCGGGCGAGCCAACGCCTCCCGGCCTGGGCCGGTTCCCGCGTGGATGCCGGCCTCCCGGTCTTCCTCCTCATCGCCCTCGTCGTCTCGCTGGCGCTGCCCAATCCACAGCAGCAAGTGCTGGCGCAACAGCAGGCCGTGCAGCAAGCCATCACTGAGCAGGCGCAGAAAATCGAAGACCTGAAAAGGCAGATCGAGGAGAACCCCAACCTGACCGAGGCGCAGAAAGAGGAACTGACCAGGCCGCTCGACGACGCGCAGGAGAAATTGCAGGAGCCAAACCTGACCGAGGAGCAGGCGCAACAGGCGCTGGCCGAGGCGCAACAGGAGTTGCAGCAATTGCAGGACCCGGACGCCGAACAACAGGCGCAGCAGTTACAGCAGGCCGGTGAGCGGTTGAGCCAAAACCAGGCCACACAGGGTGTCGGCGAGGCGCTGCAAAACGGCGACCTGCCGCAGGCGGGCGAGGAACTCGCGAACATAGACCCGATGCAGTTGAGCGCGGCTGAGAAGCAGGCGCTGGCCGATCAGCTCGAGCAGGCCGCGCAGCAATTGCAGGAGTCGAATCCTGAGACCGCGCAGCAATTGCAAGAGGCGGCTGAGGCGTTGCGCAACGGGGATGATGAGGCCGCGCAGGAGGCGTTGCAGCAGGCCGGCGAATCCATCTCGCAGACCGGTCAGCGGGCGGCGCAATCGCAGGCCGCGCGGCAGGCCTCGGGGCAGGTGCAGCGCGCGCAACAACAGATCGCTCAGGCCGGGCAGCAGGGGCAGGGCCGGGGCCAGAATCAACAGGGCAGCGGGCAGACGCAGGGACAGGGGCAGGGCCAAAGTCAGGGCCAGGGTCAAGGGCAGGGCCAACAGGGTCAGGGCCAGCAGGGCGGCAGCCAGGGCCAGGGTCAGGGCGGCGGTGGCGGGGCCGGGCAGGGCGAGGGCAACGGGAATGCGCAGGGCGGCCAATCCAGCGGCACGAGCCAGAACAATGGGCCGGGCGACGGCGGCGAGCGCGGCTACGAGCCGATCTACACGCCCTATCGCCTCGGCGGCAGCGGCGGCCCGGAGACCACGCTGCCCAATCAGGGCGGCGGCGACCCCGGCGAGGATGTGATCGGGCAGGGGCCGACCAACCCGCAGAATCAGGGCGAGGTGCGCGTGCCGTACAATCGCGTCTTCAACGACTACCGCAACAACGCATACTCGGCGGTCGATCAGGGCGAGTATCCGGCCGACTTGAAAGATGTGGTGAAGGATTACTTCTCTTCACTGGAACCATAATGCCTGCGAACCGCGGAGACGCGAAGGACGCCGGGACTCTTTGTGCGTCCTTCGCGTTCTTTGCGTCTTCGCGGTGAAATACCCGGGAGCACACTATGGCGCTGGCCGAAGCACAGACGATGACTCAACCCGAGATGACGGTCGCGCAGTTCCGCGAGACAGCGGCGGCGATCGAGGCCGAGGTCGGCAAATTGATCGTCGGCCAGAGCGAGGTGGTGCGGCACGTGCTGATCTGCATCATCGCCGGCGGCCACGCGCTGCTCGAAGGCGTGCCCGGCCTCGGGAAGACGATGCTGATCAAGACGCTGTCCGAGGTGCTCGATCTCGCCTTCGCCCGCATCCAGTTCACGCCCGATTTGATGCCGGCCGATATCGTCGGCACCGACATCCTCGAGGAGACCGCCGACGGGCGGCGCGGCTTCCGCTTTCAGCAGGGCCCGATCTTCGCCAACCTCGTGCTGGCCGACGAGATCAACCGCGCCACGCCCAAAACGCAGTCGGCGCTGCTCGAAGCGATGCAGGAGCAGAGCGTGACGGTGGCCAGGCGCACGTACAAACTCGAGCCGCCGTTCTTCGTCCTCGCCACGCAGAACCCCATCGAGATGGAGGGCACCTATCCCCTGCCCGAAGCGCAGCTCGACCGTTTTCTGTTCAAGGTCAACGTCGAGTTCCCGTCGTCGGATGAGCTGGTCGAGATTTTGGCGCGCACGACCGGCGGGCAGCGCGCGCCCCTGGGCAAGGTCACGCACGGCCGGCAACTGGTGACGATGGGCCGGCTCGCGCGGCAAGTCCCCGTGCCCTCGCACGTCAGCGATTACGTCGCCCGGCTGGTCGTGGCCTCGCACCCCGAGTACGAGGCCGCCCCGCCGATGGTGAAGCAGTTTGTGCGCTACGGCTCTTCGCCGCGCGGGGCGCAGGCCCTCATCCTCGGCGCTAAGATCACGGCCCTGTTCGCCGGCCGCGTCAACGTCGCCTTCGAGGATGTGGCCGCCGTCGCGCCCGCCGCGCTGCGCCATCGCCTGCTGCTCAACTTCGAGGGCCAGGCCGAGGGCGTGACAACCGACAGCGTAGTCGGTGAGTTGTTGAAAGTCGTGCCACAGAAATAACTTAGTGATTGGGTGATTGCACAATCACCCAATCACCAAATTACGAAATGCTGTTCGATGAAGCGACTCTCCGCAAGCTCGAACGCCTGGCCCTCGTGGCTTCGCAGGTGCGCGCCGGCGTGATCAAGGGCGAGCGCCGCTCGACCAAACGCGGCACGTCAATCGAGTTCGCCGACTACCGCGATTACGTGCGCGGCGACGACCTGCGGCGCGTGGATTGGAACGTGTACGCGCGCCTCGAGCGCCCGTTCATCAAACTGCTCGAAGAGGAAGAAGACCTGGCCGTGCACGTGCTGCTCGACGCCTCGCGCTCGATGGATTACGGCGAGGCCGAGGCGCATAAGCTGCGCTACGCGCAACGGCTTGCCGCCGCGCTCGGCTATATCGCCCTGGCCGCCGGCGACCGGCTGACGCTGGCGGCGTTGCAGGACAGCGCCCCCGTTTCGCAATTCGGCCCGGCGCGCGGGCGCGGCTTTGCGCTGCGGCTGTTGCGGTTCCTCGAATCCGTCGCGCCGGGCGGCGCGACCGAATTGGATGCGGCGCTGCGCTCGTACGCGCTCTCGGCCAAACGGCCTGGGCTGGTGTTCTTGATCTCCGATCTGTTCGCGCCGGACGGTTATCAGGATGGGCTGGCGCAGTTTCAGGGCCGCGGCTACGAGGTGACGGTGCTGCACGTGCTCGCGCCCGAGGAGCTCGACCCGCAACTCGCCGGCGACCTGCGGTTAATCGATTCGGAGACCGGCGCGCCGCAGGATATCACCCTCGACGGCGGGCTGCGCGACCGTTACCGCGCGCGCGTGCGGCAGTGGCGCGACGACATCGAAGCTCACGCCCTCAAGCGCCGCATCAACTACCTCCCCATCAGCACAGCAACGGCATGGGATGAGTTGGTGCTGTATCAGTTGCGAAAGCGAGGACTGGTCAGATGATCCTCGCCGCGGAGAACTCTGCGAGCGCGGAGAGTCCGGCAAAACTCCGCGTGCTCGGCGGTAACTTTCCCCGATGGCATTTTTGACGCCCGTCTTCCTCGCCCTCTCGGCCCTCGCGGTGCCGGTTGTGATTCTGTACATGCTCAAGCTGCGCCGGCGCGAGGTGGAGGTGTCGTCGGTGATGCTGTGGCAGATGCTGCTGCGCGACCGCGAGGCCAACTCGCCGTGGCAGCGGCTGCGGCGCAACCTGTTGCTGTTGCTGCAACTGCTGCTGCTGGCGCTGCTCGTCATCTCACTCGCGCGCCCGTTCCTCTCCGTGCCGGCCTTCGCGCGCGGCACATTGATTGTGTTGCTCGACGCCTCAGCCTCGATGGCGGCAACCGACGCCGCGCCGACTCGATTCGACTTCGCCAAAGCCGCCATCCGGGAGTTGATCGACGGCCTGGCCAGCGACAGCCGCATGTCGCTCATCGTCGTCGGGCGGCAGCCGGAGGTGCTGGCCTCGGGCACGGGGGATAAGGATACCCTCCGCGCGGCGCTCAACTCGGCGGTTGTGACGCAGGGCACGGCGGATTGGGAGGCGGCCTTTGCGCTGGCGGGCGGCGCGGCGCGCGCAGGGTTGCTGGCCGACACCCGCATCGTCATCTTCTCCGACGGCGGCCTGCCCGAGAATCTTCCCCCGCTGCCCGGCGATGTGCGCTACGTGCCGATTGGTTCGAGCGCGGACAACCTGGGCTTCGAGGCGCTCTCGCTGCGGCCGGCGGGTAAAGGCCCGCAGCTCTTCGCGCGGCTGGCGAACTACGGCGAGGCCGACCGCACGGCCATCGTCTCGATCTCCATCGGTGGCGACCTGTTCAGCGCGCAACAGCTCACTGTGCCGGCGCGCGGCTCGGCCGACCTCACCCTCGCCGATCTGCCCGACGAGCCGGCGACCTATTCCGCCGCGCTGTCAGCGCCACTTTCAACGCCGGGCGCGGAGGCGGGCGCGGCCTTTGACTCATTCGCGCTCGATGACACGGCCTGGGCGGTCTATCAGCCGCCGACCTCGGGCCGCGTGCTCGTGCTCTCGCCGGGCAACATCTTCCTCGAGCAGATCCTCACCGCGCTCCCCGGCCTGCAACCCTTCCGCGCGTCACCCAGCGCGCCGCTGCCGACGGATCCATTCGACCTGTATGTGTACGACAGCGTCACCGAGACGGTCAAACTGCCCGCTACCGAGTTGCTCATCGTCAACCCCATCAGCAGCACGCTGTTCACCGTGGGCGAGACGTTTACCAACACGAAACTCGCGCGGGTCGCGCCGAACGACCCGCTGACGCAGTATTTGGATTGGGGCGGGGTGAACATCCTGCAAGCGCGCCGGGTGGAGGTGCCCGACTGGGCGCGCGTGCTGGTCGAGGCGGAGGGCGGGCCGCTGGTCTTCGCAGGCGAGACCGGCGGACGCCGCGTCGCCGTCATCACCTTTCGTCTGCAGGATAGCGACCTGCCATTGCAACTTGCCTTCCCGGTGCTGATGTCCAACCTTATCAGCTACCTCGCGCCCGCGCAGACCTTCTCCGCGCCCGACGGCCTGCGACCGGGCGAGACGCTGCTCATCAAGCCGCGCGGCGGCGATGCAGCGATTGCGATTGACGACCCCGCCGGCGAACGCTTCGCCGCGCAGGCCACCGAGGCCGGGGTGCTCTTCACCAACACCGACAAGCTCGGCGTGTACACGGTGGTGTCGAACCAGAGCCTGCTCGGCAGCTTCGCTGTGAATTTGTTCGACGCCACCGAGAGCGACATCCGCCCGGCGGCGACCATCAAGGTGGGCCGCGCCGATGTGGCCGCCACGCAGCGCGAGGAAGTCGGGCAGCTCGAAATCTGGCCCTGGCTGGCGCTGGCCGCGTTTGCGCTGCTGCTGCTCGAGTGGTGGGTGTACCATCGCGGCGCGACCCTGCCCGCCGCGCCGGGGGTGTTGGGGTGGCTGCGGAGGAAGAAGCTCGTCAACGGATGACCGGAGGCTGGCGGCGGATAATGACCGGAGGCTGGCAGCGGATATCCGTTCCCATTCGTGCTCAATCCGAGAGCGGCCATCCGTGACATCCGCTGCCGACATCCGCTGCC
>CAZSNP010000023.1:12852-60686 GCA_964608265.1 uncultured Anaerolineales bacterium
GACATCCGCTGCCGACATCCGCTGCCAATCACGTTTCACGGATTGTGATAATCGTGTCCCTCTCCTCCCCCCTCTATCTCCTCCTGCTCCTCGCCCTCCCACTCCTCGTGTGGCTGGGCTGGCCGTCGCGCGGGCCGAGCCGGCGGCGCGAGATCGCTAGCCTCGGGCTGCGGCTGCTCCTGGCGCTGCTGCTCATCCTCGGCCTGGCCGGGCTGGAGGTGCGCCGCGCGGCGAACAACCTCTCGGTGGTGTTCTTGGTGGATAGCTCGGACTCGATGCTCGTGCCCATCACGGTCGGCGGCGGTGCAACCGCTATCGAGACCACGCCGCGCCAGCTCGCGGTGGAGTACGTGCGCCGCGCGTTGCTGGAGATGGGGCCCGACGACCGGGCCGGCGTCATCGTCTTCGGCGGCGATGCCGTGGTCGAGCGCCCGCTGTCCTCCGCTGAGACTCTTGAAAGCCCGACCTCGAAGGTCACCACGATTCAGACCGACCTCGCCGGGGCGATTCGATTGGGGCTGGCGTTGTTGCCGAGCGACACCGCGCGGCGGATGGTGATCCTCTCCGACGGGCTGGAGACCACGGGCGATGCGGTCGAGGCCGCGCGGCTGGCGGCGAGCAGCGGCACGCAGATCGTCGTGGTGCCGTTCAACGTCAGCGGCGGGGCCGAGGCCCTCATCAGCTCGGTGAAGGCGCCCACCCGTTTGCGCCAGAACGAAGAGTTCGCGCTCGAAGTCAAAATCGATTCGACGCTCGCGCAGCGTGTGGGCGTGCGCGTGCTGGCGGGCAGCGAGGTGGCCTACGCGGGCGAGTTGGAGTTGCGGCGCGGCACAAACGCTTTCTCGCTGCCGCTCAAAGCCGGAACCCCCGGCTTCAGCGCGTACCGCGTGCAACTCATCCCGCCCCGCGGTGAGGCGGCGGACACGTTTTATCAAAACAACGAACTGGCCGCGTTTTCACAAATCGAAGGCCCGGCGCGGCTGTTGATGGTGACCAACCCCAAGCCGCGCGACGACGTGCCCGGCTTCGAGGAACTGCTGGCCGCGCTGCGTGGGTCCGGCCTGAACGTCGAAACCGTCGAGCCAGGCGGCCTGCCCTCGGAGCTACCGGCGCTCGCCGAATACGCCTCGGTGATTCTGGTGGATGTGCCTGCGCGTTCACTCTCGCAGCGACAGCAGACCGCGCTCGAAACCTATGTGCGCGACCTGGGCGGCGGCCTGGTCGCCGTCGGCGGGCCAACGTCCTTCGGGGTGGGCGGTTACTTCAAGACTCCGCTCGAACGCGCGCTGCCGGTGGATATGGACATCAAGGACGAGAAGCGCCGCGCGCGTTTGACGATGGTCTTCATCATTGATAAGTCGGGCAGCATGGCCGAGATCAGCGGCGGCGTGCAGAAGGTGGATCTGGCGAAGGAGGCCGTCATCCGCTCGATTGAGCTGCTCAGCCCAAGCGACAAGGTCGGCGTGATCGCCTTCGACGACAGCGCGGCGTGGGTGGTGCCCATCACTTCGCTCGACGACCCGGACGCCATCATCAATCAGACCGGCACCATCCGCGCCGACGGCGGCACCGACATCATGGCCGGGGTGCGCCTCGCCTCGCAGGCGCTGCCCGAGGATGACTCGACCGTCAAGCACATCATCCTGCTCACCGACGGCGGCGCCGACCCGACCGGCATCCCCGAACTGGTGCGGCAGATGAATCGGGACTACGGCATCACGCTGTCATCGGTCGGTGTGGGGCCGGGCGCCGCGCCGTTCCTGCCGCAACTGGCGCAGGACGGGCAGGGCGTCTATCACTTCACCGACGACCCCGCCTCCATCCCGGAAATCTTCGCCGAGGAAGTGACGCTGGCGACGCGCTCGTACATCATCGAGCAGGAATTCTTCCCGCGCCAGGCCAGCCCGAGCCCGATATTGCAAGGCATCGACTCCGCGCCGCGGTTACTGGGCTACATCGGCGTCACGGCCAAGAGCGCCGCGCAGGTCATCCTCGTCAACCCCGATAGCCCCAACCCCGACAATCCCGACCCCATCCTCGCGGCGTGGCAATACGGCCTCGGCAAGAGCGTGGCGTGGACGAGCGATGCGACCGGACGGTGGGCGAAGGGCTGGGTGAGCTGGGAGCAGTTCGCGCGCTTTTGGGCGCAGACGGTGCGTTACACCATCAGCGAGGGCACGCCAACGGCGACCGACGTGCGTGTATCGGGCTTCGGCGGCGCCGAAGCTGGTGAGGCCGCCACGATCAGCGTGGATGCGAAGACCGATGCCGGCGCCTTCCTCAACGGGCTGACGGTGCAGGCCAACGTCATCGCGCCGGATGGGGCGACGCACGTCATCACGCTCACCCAGAGCGCGCCGGGCCGCTACACCGGGGAGTTCAATCCAACCAAAGAAGGCGCGTACTTGATCCGCATCGCGGGCGGGGAGGCGGGCTCGGAGGCCGCAATTGCGCAAACGGCGGGCTGGGTGTTGTCGTATTCGCCCGAGTATCAAATTGCGCTGCCGGCGGAGAACGAGTCGAACACCGCGCCGCCGAACGTGCGCTTCCTCGTGCAACTCGCGCAGGCGACGGGCGGCGGCAACGTCACCGGTGAGTACGCCCGGGTCTTCGCGCACGATCTGCCGCCGCCGCCGAGCGCCGCGCAGCCGGTGTGGCCGTGGCTGCTGGTGTTCGCCACGCTGCTGCTGCCGTTCGATATCGCCGTGCGCCGCGTCGTGATCACGCGCAGTGATCTCCGGCGGGCGTGGGTGCGCCTGCTCGCGTTCTTCGCCATCCGCGCGCCGCAGCCCGTTCCCATCCCGCAACAACGCGCCGAGCAACTCTCGACCTTGTTCAAAGCCAAGGAGCGGGCCGGGGAATCCGCGCCGCGCAGCGCAAACGTGCCACCGCCCATCGTCACCTCAGCCCCCACGCCGAAGCCGCCCACCGTGCCGGTCACGGAATCAAAACCCGCACCGAAGCCCGCAGCTCCCACGAGCGCAGAATCTAAACCCGCGCCGGCTGGCTCGACCACTTCAACTTTGTTGGCAAAAAAGAAGGCACGCGAGAAGAAGTGAGGCGCTCAGCGAGCAGCAGCGGGGGACGTGCTGCGTTTCAAGAGGCGGCTGACTTGTTGGGGGAGCTCAAGGACGAAAAAGTATCTTGCCGGATACAAGTAGTCCTCTCCTGACTCGTCGACGATTCGCAGGTACTTTTCATGAGCCGCGTCGTCATCCGGCAGGATCTGATAGATTTTGCGAACGACGAGATCCTCTGCGTCTGTGTTCTTGAGACAGATCGCAAACTTGGGTAGTTGGGTGCGGGTTCTCATATCTTCAGTCCAAGAATCTCTTGATCTTGATCCGTCTTTTCCCGATGCCATGAGCCTCATACCAATGTAACTCGGCCAGACGATAATTGCCGCTAGCGAGCCGAACCCGTGCGGTCCCTTTCAGTTTGCGCCATCGGCCAGGCCCATAAGCTTTTCTCAATTGTTGTAGATTGCGGATCGATTTGCCAACAGCGATGATTTCAAGCTGACGATCTCAAAGTACATGCAGCCAAGCTGGTATCAGCGCCCCGTGAACATCACAACCCCCATGTCTTATAGTTGCAGCGCTCCCCTCACCGTCGCGGCCAATGCCTCGAGGCCTTTGGCCAGCGGCGCGGTCTCGATGTACTCGTCGGGGCGGTGGGCGTTGGCGCCGTGCGTCAGGCCGATGCAGACACACGGCAGGCCGAGGCTGAGGGGGATGTTGGCGTCGGTGGAGCCGCTCTCGAAGGTGGGCGGCAGGCCGATGTCGGCCAGGGCGCGCGCGGCGGCCTGCACCAGCGCGTGCTCGCGCGCCAGGTCGCCGATGGGGCGCTCACTGGTGACGCGCGACTCCAGCTGCGTGCCGTTTTGATTGAACGAATCGAACAGCGTCTGCACCCGCGTGTCGATCGCCCGCAACGCTTCGGCAGATTCCGAACGCAGATCCAAATTGAGCGACGCCTCGCGCGCGATGGTGTTGACTGAGGTGCCGCCCACGATGGTGCCGATGTTGAACGTCGTCTTCGGGGAGGCCGGCACGCTCAGTTCGGTGAGCGCGGCGGCGAACCGCACCAGCGAGTGAATCGCCGACGGCCGCCCGAAGTTGAGCCAGCTATGCCCGCCGTCGGCGCGGGCGGTGAAGCAATAGCGCTTCACCCCGATGCCGGCGTGATAGATGTGGCCGAGCGCCATGCCTTCGAGTACGAGCGTGGCCTTGACGTGTTTGCCGAGGCGCTCGATCACCCGCCGCATACCGCGCAAGTCGCCCAACCCCTCCTCGCCGACGTTGGCCGCGAACCACACATCTCCCGGCAGATCATCGTTTTCGAGCATCCACGCCAGCCCCGACAAGCCGGCCACGCCAAGCGAGTTGTCGCCGATGCCGGGGCCGTGAATGCGGTCGGCCTCGCGTTTGAGGGTGAGCGGCGTATCGGCGGGGAAGACGGTGTCGGTGTGCGCGGTGACCAGCACCGGCGCGGCGTTGCCCGCCCCCGGGCGGCGCGCATACACGTTGCCGAGGTCGTCCATTTCCACATCTTCCAAACCTAAAGCGAGGAACTGATCGAAGATGGCCCTGGCCCGCTTCTGCTCGTAGAACGTCGGCGCCGGAATCTGTTGGATGGCGCAGGCGAGGTTGAGGACGCGATCAGGGATGGACGACATGGCCTGAGAGAGACAAGTTACCAACGACGGGGCAGAATGTAAATAGTCCTTGGGCGGCGGGTCACACGCGCCGCACCGCATCGCGTAGCGAGTCGAGGCGGGCCTGCGCCAGCCCCGGTGTGCTATCGAGCGCGTACAACGCGCCGGTGCCCTCGATCACCAGTGAGGCCGAGACCGCCCCGCGCAGCGCGGCCTCCACCGGGTCCTCGGTCTGCGTCAGCCCGACGATGAAACCGCCGCAGTACGCATCGCCCGCGCCGGTCACATCGCGCACCCGGGCGGCGTAGGCAGGCACATGCCACTTGTAGCCCGAGGCAGTTTCAAACACATTTTGCCCGCGCGCCCCAAGTTTGATCACGACATAGCGCGCACCCATGGCCCCAAACGCCTCCGCTGCCTCCCACAGATCATTCCCAAGTTTTGGGAAATACGACCGCACCTCCATTTCGGACGGCATGAAGGCGTCGAGGCGATGCACGATTTGTTTCACCTCTTCGGCGAAGTCGGGCTGCATGTAACGCAACGACGGGTCACACGTAACGATCTGCACGCCGCTGCGGCGCAACGTGGCCGGCAACGTGCTGTGCACGACGAACTCGCACGGCGAGAGATGAATGCCGCGCGCCAAAAGATAATGGCGCGGTATTTCGCTCGGGCGCACGGCCAGCGGGCCAAAGCGCGTGCGTTCATCCTGTCCCTCGGTCGACGAGACGTAGTCCGCGAGTTCAGGGGGCAGCGCCTGCCCGACGCGGGCGAAATGCGCGGCCGGATCGGTGTCGAGGCGCTCTTCCAGAGATTGATACGCGTAGAAGGTGCGCATGTCCTGCGCGTCGCTGATCACCGTCACCCCGGCAGTGTCGAGGCCGCGCTGTTGGAGTTGCTCGAGCCATTCGGCGGGATAGTTGTGACCGACCCGCGCGATGAGGGCGGGCGACTCGGCCCAGATGCGCGCGCCCACCGCCGCGTAGACGGCATTGCCGCCGATCTTGTGCAGGTGAACTTCGCCCGCAGCGGTGATGAAGTAATCTTCGCGCAGACCCCCCACGAAGGCGTGTTCGATTGTCTTTGGTTTGCTGGGCATACGGCGACGGCGATTCTAGCTGATACATGCCTTGTGCACAAATGTTAATGACTCGGCGGGGCCATCTTGTCACTTGCCTTAAGTATCGCTATAATGGCAGGCACTGATTGATTTGGGCAGCGATGAGGAACGAAAGGTAATTGTTCTGCGCTGCCCTGATTTGTCGGTGGGTGATTTCCATGTCGAATGCCAACGTACTCCTCCTGGAAAGTGAGCGCATGAATGCGCCCTCGTTTCAACCGGCGCTCGAGAAACGCGGCTACGCGGTGACGGTTGAACATTCGGCGTTGACGGCGCTCAAATCCATCCACACGCGGCCGCCGGATGTCGTCGTGTTGGATGCCGCCTCGCTCAAGACCAGCGGGGCGCGCATCTGCCGCCAGTTGCGGGCCTCGGCCAACGGCACGCCCATCGTGTTGGTGGCCGACAAGAAAAATCCGCCGGATGCGAACTGCGGCGCTTCGATCGTCCTCATCACACCGTTCACGCCCCGCAAACTGCTCAACACCGTGGCGCGCCTCCTGCCCGCCGAGGAAGGCGCGTCGCTGCAGGTCGGCCCGATCAAACTCAACCTGGCTCAAAAGCGCATCAAGTGCGGCGACCGCGAAGAGAAGGTGACGCCCAAGCAGGCCAAGCTGTTGGAGATGTTCTTGCGCTCACCGGGGCAACTTCTCACGCGCAAGTCCATCATCAAACATGTGTGGGAGACCGATTACACCGGCGACACCCGCACGCTCGATGTGCATGTTAGCTGGCTGCGGGACGTCATCGAGCCAAACCCGCGCAAACCCCGCTATTTGAAGACCATCCGGGGGCAGGGCTACCGGCTCGACGTGCCCGCCTGAAATGATAACGGCCCAGTCACACTGACTGGGCCGTTTGCTTTGCCGGTCGCGGCGGCGACCGCTACGGCTGCAGCGCCGCCTCGGCGGCCTGCAGCACCACATCCTCTTCCGACAGGAAGTTCTCCAACGTCAGCGGCACCTTCACCGTCGGCACCACCCCGGCGCCTTCGAGGAACAGGCTGCCATCCGCGCGCACGGTGCGTTCGGCGGAGTATTGCAGGCTGAAACCCTCCGGCAGCGCCACCTGCCCGCCGGCCACGTTGGCGTAGATTCCGGCGGAAGGATAGAAGCCGACGACGACGGCGCCCGGCACCTGCGAAAACGCGTACGCCTCCGACTCGCACGCGCTGGCGCACGCCATGCCCACCAGCACCCCAATCTTGTCGAAGCTGTACTGCGTCTTGTTCGGCAACACGCGATCCTGGACCGGGTCGCGTTCGAACTTCTCAGTCGTCGCGCTGAAGCTCTCATCAAAGCCGAGCGGGATGGGCTGGTCGTACAGGAAACCCGCCAGCCCCAGCGGGTTGCCGCCGCTGTTGAAGCGCAGGTCGACGATGAGGGCCGTCACCCCATTCGCCTCAAACGTCTTGAGTGCACGCTCAAACAAGCGGATGATGAGGTTGAGGTCGTCGAAGTACGAATCCACCGAAATGTACCCGACGCCCGACTCGAGGGTGCGATAGGTGACGGGCAGTTCCGGCTGGACGTAGCCTTTGTACAGCGAGGTGAAACGGAAGCTATCGGTCTCCTCGACCGCCTTGAGCCTCGCGGTCTGAGGCGCACTCGCCCCGGGATTGGTGAACGTCACCGCAGCCTCGGTGCCCTCGGGCGCGCGCAGCAGATAGCGCGCCTGCTGATAGCGCCGATAGAAGCCGCTGGAAAACGGGCCGCCGAACGGGTTGACGGCCGACAGCGCCTTGTCCATCGATTGGTCGTTGAAGCGCGTCACCGTCGCGCCGACCTCGAGGCCGGCCTCGGCCGCCGGGCCGCCCTCGGTGACGTAGACGACGACGAACGAGCCGCCGTCGACCTCGCGGAGCGCGAAGCCATAACCCGTGCCGACGATGGATTGGAACAGCTCGCTCTCGTATTGGCCACCGCTCAGGTTGACGTGCCCGTCGGGGATGCCGTAAGTGAAGTCAAGCAGCGCGCGGTAATAGGCCTCGGGATCGTTGTCCTGTTCGGCCTTGTCTACGCGCGGCTTGGTCTGGTCGTAAAGCTTCTGCCAATCCACCCGCTTGCTGGCGATGCCGTTGAAGGCCCACTGGGTTGAGATCGTCTCGTACAGGCTGTCGAACGCCTCGGAATAGCTTTGCTCCGAGAAGTCCTTGAGCGCGATGTCTTCCGGCTCGAACAGCTCGACCGCCGGTGTGACGGCCTGCGAAAACGCGAACGGTTGCCGGTCGAGGTCAACGACGGTGTAACCGGCGGCCACCGGGCCGACCGGGTCATCCCGGGTGAACAGCAGCCCATCCGCGCCGAAGCCGGTGGGGAACTGCTGCCGCGCATCCGCCGCCCACACGACGAGTGTGCCGCCGGTGACCTCATCCTCGTTGCCGGCGTCGGTCTTGATCGAGGCCAGATAGGTCGGCCAGCCGAAGGAGGGATCGTCACCCTCGGAGAACGGCCCGCCGGCGGCGTTGGGCCAGTAGGCGACGGCGAACACCTGCACCCCGGCCTCGGCCTGCCCGTCGTGATCCACATCGTTGAACTGCCCCTCGGGGCGCACCGGCAAATTGAGATCGAACGTGCCATTCAACTCGGCGAGGTTGACCTCCATGAAACCCAGCGACTGCGAATCCACCGCGATCGGCCACTGCGGGTCGCGGATGACGAAGCCGTGCAGATCCACCAGCGCGACCGCGTGCTCGACAAAGTAGGTCTCAATCACAAAGCCGTTGGTGACCTGAAACGTGCCTCGGATTTGATACGGCCCGACCTTCGCATCCACCGTTGGGGTGGGGGCGTTGAGGGCGGTCGGCGAGGCCGTGAGGGTGCGCGTGGTGGTGGGTGACGGGGGAACCGTGCGCGTGGCCGTGGCCGCCGGCGTTGCGGTGGCCAGCGGTGTGTTGCTGGCGCGCGGCGCGACGGTCGGCGGTTGGGTGGCGGTGGCGTTGGCGACGGCGCGCGGCGTGTCGGTGGGCAGGCGGATCGGGGGCAGCGGTGTCCACGTCGGCACGGGCTGGCCGGTGACGGCCGCGCAGGCCAGCGAGGCCGCAGCCATCACCACAATCACAAACACGGGCGCGCGAGGCAGACGACGCATAGGGTCACCGTTCGAACTGGATTTCACTGGGGCAAGTGTATCGCAAAAGCATTTTCGGAGCAGGGCAAACTCATACGCTGCGCCGTCAGGAGCGTTTGAAGAGTTTGTCAGTGTCCAGACCTTTGGAGCCTGGCAGACCCCGAACGTCTATCCCACCGGATATTTCAGGCCCGTCTCCATTTGGCACTCACGGCAGGTTCAGCACCTCGGTTACGCGCTCGGTGGCCCAGCCGATGGCCTCGCGCTCGATGATGAGCGGCGGCGCGAAGCGGATGACGTGCTGATGGGTTTCCTTGCACAGCACGCCGCGCTGCATCAGGGCCTCGCAGAACCGTCGCGCGCCGCCCGCTTCCGGCTTCAACTCGACGCCGATGAGCAGGCCCTTGCCGCGCACCTGCCTCACATGCGGGCTGGGGATTTCGGCCAGGCGTTCCTGAAAGTACTCGCCCAGTTCCGCCGCGCGCTCGGCCAGCTTCTCCTCGCGGATGACGCGCAGGGCGGCGCGCGCGACCGCTGCGCCCAGCGGGTTGCCGCCGAAGGTGCTGCCGTGCTCACCGGGGCGGAAGAGGCCGAGGACGGGCCGGTCCGCCAGCACCGCCGACACCGGGTACAGCCCGCCGCCGAGCGCCTTGCCGAGGATCATCACATCGGGCCGCACCGCCTCGTGATCGCAGGCGAAGAGTTTGCCGGTGCGCCCCAGCCCCGTCTGAATCTCATCGGCCATCAGGAGCACGTTGTGACGGCGCGCCAGTTCGGCCACGTCTCTGAGGTAGCCCGCCGGCGGCACGACCACGCCGGCCTCGCCCTGGATCGGTTCGAGCAGGATGGCGGCGGTGTTCGGCGTGATGGCGCGCTCGAGCGCCGCCGCGTTGCCGTAGGGCACGACGACGAAACCCGGCGTGAACGGGCCGAAGTTCTCGCGATAGCCCGGCTCGGTGGAGAACGAGATGACGGTGAGGGTGCGGCCGTGAAAGTTGTCGCTGGCGACGATGATCTCGGCGCAGTCGGAGGGTATGCCCTTGACGACATAGCCCCACTTGCGCGCGAGCTTGAGGGCGGTCTCGACCGCCTCGGCCCCGGAGTTCATCGGTAGCGCCAGGTCGTAGCCCGTCATCTCGTGCAGCTCGCGGTACAGCGGCCCGAGTTGATCGTTGCGAAAGGCGCGCGAGGTCAGGGTGACCTTGTGGGCCTGCTCGATGAGGGCGGCCACGATGGCGGGATGCCGGTGGCCCTGATTCAGCGCCGAGTACGCCGAAAGGCAATCGAGGTACTTGCGGCCCTCCACATCCCACACCCAGGCTCCCTCACCCCGTTCGATGACGACATCCAGCGGATGGTAGTTGTGCGCGCCATACGCCTCCTCCAGGTGGATGAAATCTTTGGCCGACATGGGTCACCTCCATGACAGAAAAAAAGCCGCCGGCGGTGAACTCTACCACACGCCTGCGGCCCGAAGCCAAACGCTGAGACGTTGTCTCAACGTTTACGACGTGTGGGCGCAGTCCGTTTGCCTTTGTCGCGCGTCGCGGCGCGCCTGGGCCGGGCGGCCAGCAACTGCACCAGTATCGCCTTCTGCGCGTGCAGCCGGTTCTCGGCCTGCTGGAAGATGACGGACTGCGGCCCATCCATCACATCGTCGGTGATCTCCTCGCCGCGATGCGCCGGCATGCAGTGCATGACGATGGCATCGGGCCGGGCCAGCGCGACCATCGCGGCGTTGAGGGTGTAACCGGCGAACGCCCTGCGCCGCTCGACCGCTTCGGCCTCCTGCCCCATGCTCGTCCACGTGTCGGTGTAGATCACGTCGGCGTCGAGCACGGCGGCGCGCGGGTCGTCGAGGAGTTTGATCCGTGAGCCGCTGTCGCGGGCGAACTCCTGCGCCAGCGTCACCGCCGCCGGCTTGAGTTCGTAGTGCACCGGCGCGGCGAGGGTGAAGTGCGCGCCGAGTTTGGCGCAGATGTGCAGCAGCGAGTTCGCCACGTTGAAGCCATCGCCGACATAGCTCACCCGCAGGCCTTTGAGTTTGCCCTTATGCTCCTGGATCGTCAACGCATCGGCCAGGGCCTGGCACGGGTGGTTGTAGTTCGTCAGCCCGTTGATGACGGGCACGCTCGACCAGCGCGCCAATTCGAGGATGTGTTCGTGGGCATAGGTGCGCGCGAGGATCGCTTCGACGTAGCTCGACAATACGCGGGCCACATCGGCGATGCTCTCGCGCTTGCCCAGGCCGATCTCATCCGGCGCGATGTAGAGCGCATCGCCGCCGAGATGCCGCATGGCCATATCAAACGAGATGCGCGTGCGCAGTGACGGCTTTTGAAACACCATCCCCAGCGTCTTGCCGGCCAGCAGCGGCGCGTTGCCCTTGCGTTTGTGCTCAGTCTTGAGCGTCACCGCCAGATCGAGCAGCGCTTGTAGTTCAGCCGGAGAATGGTCGGCAATGGCGATGAAGTGTTGCATAGGTGATGTCTCCACGTGAGAGTGCCAGCATACTCGCCGGCGCGCTCTTTGCCGATGGTGAAGATGACGAACGACGGCGCGCGGTTTTGGTCAAAGTGCTACGTCGTGCGACCGAATTTCGCACGCAGCACCGCCTCCAGCGTGGGTTGCCCGATCTCCTGCAATTCATACCGCACGCGCTGCGCAGGCTGCTCCAGCTTCAGGATCCGGCGCAGGTCAATCGGCGTGCCGATCAGCACCAGATCGCAGGGCGTGTTGCGAATCGTCTGCTCCAGCTCCCTGATCTGCGCGTCGCCGTAGCCCATGGCCGGCAGCACCGCGCCGGTGGTCGGGTACTTGCGAAAAACCTCGGCGATGGAGCCGGCGGCGTACGGGCGCGGGTCAACGATCTCGCGCGCGCCGAAGCGTTGCGCCGCCACCCAGCCCGCGCCGTACGCCATCTCGCCGTGGGTAAGCGTCGGGCCGTCTTCGATGACGAGCACGCGCTTATGGGCGATGGCGGCGGGATCCTCCACGGTCAGCGGGGAGGCGGCTTCGATGACGACGGCCCGCGGGTTGAGTTTCTGCACCGCCGTGCGCACGGCCAGCACATCGGCGTGATTGGCCGTATCCACTTTGTTGAGGACGATCACATCCGCCAGGCGCACATTCGCCTCGCCGGGGTGATAGCTTGATTCGTGCCCCGGCCGGTGCGGGTCGGCGACGACGATGTGCAGGTCGCTCTTGAAGAAAGGCAGGTCGTTGTTGCCGCCGTCCCACAGCACGATGTCGGCTTCGGCCTCGGCCAGCCGCAGGATTTTTTCGTAATCCACACCCGCGAAGACCACCGCGCCGCGATCAAGGTGGGGCTCGTACTCCTCGCGCTCCTCGATGGTGCACTCGTACTCATCGAGGTCGTCGTAGTCGGCGTAGCGTTGCGCGGTCTGCGCGATGAGGTTGCCGTAGGGCATGGGGTGGCGCACCACGGCGATTTTGTAACCGGCGGCGCGCAGGATGTCGGCGACGCGGCGGGTGGTCTGGCTTTTGCCCGCGCCGGTGCGCACCGCGCCGATGGAGACCACCGGCTTGCTCGAGCGTAGTTGCGTGGCCTGCAACCCCAGCAGCCGGAAGTTCGCGCCCGCCGCCAGCACCTTCGACGCCTGATGCATCACATACGCGTGCGGCACATCGCTGTACGAGAAGACGACGTCCTCCACCTTCAGGTCGCGGATAAGGTCGAGCAATTGTTCTTCGGGGAAGATGCGCACGCCGTGCGGATAAAGCCTGCCCGCCAGTTCGGGCGGATACTGGCGGCCTTCGATATTGGGGATTTGCGTCGCCGTAAAGGCGACGACCTCGGCCTGCTCGTTGTCGCGAAACACGGTGTTGAAGTTGTGAAAGTCGCGCCCGGCGGCGCCCATGATGAGAACGCGGGTTCGAGCCATGATTTTCCTCACGGGAGCAATGTGGCCAAACCGGAGCCTACCACGGAGATTTGGCCGTAATCAGTAACGAACGTAATCGGGCCTCAGCGCCGTCTGTTACTGCCGTAAAGCCGGCGTGAATCCTCGCCAACCGACCTCAGAGCAACGCCAACCTTTTTCCCCGCCGAGGCCACCGATAATGGGAAGCGATATCAAAGTCTGTGGCGCCCCGCTGCGATAACTTTTGGGGCGCGTCGGCGCCGGGCCGATTGCAACGGGCCGGTGAGTTACAAAAAGGGTTGTATGCCTAGAAATGGTGTCGTAGGCCTGTACTATTTGGCGCTCCTCGTCTGTTCGCTGGCCGGTATCGGCTACGGTTTTTTCTTCTCCGAGCTTTTCTTTCCCAGCGATAAAGATCCGTGGCTCGAAGGAGTCATGACGCTCTTGAAGTGTTCGTGGCTCGTGGCGTTGCCGTACGCCCTGCTCAACTACTATTCGCTCTTCAAGTATCCTGCTCTCCTCCCACACGCGACACATTTTAACGCCGAGGCGCTTCGGGTACGGCTGCACTTTCGCATCGTCACGCGCGGCCACAACCCGCTGCTGGTGGCCGAGACGGTCGCCCACGCGCGCAACATCCTCAAGGCAACCCTGCAACCGCAGCAGTGGCTGATCGAGGTCGTGACCGATCGCCCGCTGCGCGCGAACCCATTCGACCGGCAGGTGCGCGTCCTGGTGGTGCCCGGCGGTTACCGGTTGGCCTCCGGGGCACAATACAAAGCGCGTGCCCTGCAGTATGCCCTGGGCGCGTCCAACGCGGCGCTGGAGGATTGGGTCATCCATCTCGACGAGGAAACGCGCTTCGATGCGCACACGGTGCGCGCCATCGGCGAGTTCGTGGTGGATGAGCAGCGGCGCACGGCCGGCGGATCGCAGCCGCGCATCGGTCAGGGCATCGTGCTCTACGGCCGCGGTTCAGTGGCGAACTGGACGACGACGCTGGCCGACTCCATCCGCGTGGGCGATGACTATGGCCGCTTTCGGCTGCAATTCGAGAACGGCCGCGCCTTCTTCGGCATGCATGGCTCGTTCGTCGTCGTCAACAACGCCGTCGAACAGGCCATCGGCTTCGATCACGGGTTCGCCGGCAGCATCACCGAGGATGCTTACTTCGCACTCATGGCACAGGCACGCGGGATCGGCTTCCGCTTCATCCACGCGTACATGTACGAGAAGTCGCCGTTCTCGCTGGCGGATTTCGTGAAGCAGCGGCGGCGCTGGTTTGGCGGGCTATGGCTGTGCGTGCTCGCGCCCGGCATCCCCCTCCAGCATCGACTCGTGCTGGGCACCTTCATGGTGCTGTGGTCCATTAGTTGGCTGTGCATCATGATGGTCTACGTCAACATTCTCATCCCGACGGGCACGCCGCTGTGGCTGGCGGTCACCGGTGGGCTGTCGTTCTCGTATTACCTGTTGCTCTATCTGGTTGGATACTGCCGCACCTTCGACTGGCGGGAGGCGCCTGTGACGTTCGCGCTGCGCTTGGCCGCGCAACTCATTCTCATCCCGGTCTTTTCGGTGATGGAGGCTGCCGGCGTTTTCTACGGATTGCTGAAGCCGCCCAGGGACTTTTACATCGTGCAGAAGGAGGCGCTGCCGCAGGCCAGGCCCGCCCGGCCGGTCGCGCCGGCCCTGCAACAATTGCGCTGGCGCGTCATTGGCTTCGTCCGCCGCCTGCCGTATCTACCCGGTGAAGCCTGGCTGTGGGTGCAGTCATCGTGGCAACGCTCCCAGGCGCACGATGCCGTGACCGGGCTGTACAGCTACGGCTTCTGGGTGAGGGCGCTCAAGTTGCAGGGAGACCTCCCACTGCCGGGTCGTTCAGCCGCGGCGTGTTTGACGATCGAGGTGCAAGGGCTGGAGGCGCTGAAGAAGAAGGTCGGGGCATACGCAGCCAACACCACGCTGGCGCACATCGGCGCGGCGCTCGCCCGCAGTTTGCGCCCGTATGACCTGGTCTGCCACTATCGCGAGGGCAAATTCGTGGCGGCGTTGATGCGCTGCCCGGCGCAGCACGCCCAGAGCGCCGGTGAGCGCGTAGTCGGCTCCCTCACCCGCCGCCTGCTCGGCGACCTCAACCGCCAGCACGACGTGCAGCTCAGCCTGGCGTGGACGGTGGCGCCCATTCACGCCGAACGACTCACGCTCGATGCGCTGCGGAGCGCCACCCGGACTTTGTTGGAGAACTCGCTGGCCGGGCCGGTCAGTCAGTCCGCCATTGGGGATTGAGGCATCGAATTCGCGGAATGCGTGGCGACTTGTGGTAGTTGAGAATACTTCCGGTGCCGTAACCAACGTGAGTTCGGGATAACACAGAATAAGACAAGCACCCTGAGCGGAGCGGCGCTCCTTCGACTGCGGCCCGCCAAGAGCAGGCGGGCCTCCGCTCAGGATGCGCCGTAGATTCTCCGCAAGCCGCGTAGTCGAAGGGCGCGGCCTTATCCCGAACTGACGTTAACCAGTATCCGCCGGCTCACAGGGGTCAAGGCTCCGGCCGGTTGGATTTGCGGTGGCCGCCAATAGCTCGGCCACGATGACACACATTGCGTCGGGTCATCGTGGCCGGGCCATTCTGCCCCTGAGCAGGTGAGGCGCGCGAAGGATGCGCGTCAACCCTCGCTGGGGATTTCGACCGCGCCCTCGGTGGCCGAGGAGGCTTTGCGCCCGAGGCGCGTGGTGATCTTCTCGCGCTGTTCGGTGTACACGGCCTTGCCGCGCTCGGCCAGTTCCTCGGCGCGGGCGCGGGCCTCAGCGGCCAGCTTCTCCGCGCGGGCGCGCGCCTCGGCGGAGGCCTGCTCGGCGCGCTCACGGGCCTGCATCGCGGCGTCCTCGGCGCGGCGGCGGGCGTCCTCGGCCGTGTCGTAGGCCTGGTCGCGCAACTCGATGCTGCGCTGGCGCAACTGCGCCCGCGTCTCCTCGCCCGACTGCGGCGCGAGGATCAGTGCAACCGCCGCGCCCACCAGCCCGCCGATGACGAAGCCGGTAAAGAAAGCGCCAAAGTCGCTGTCGTCGTTGTCTGCCATGTGAAATCTCCTTGTGATTGGTTCGTAGTCGGCGCTTTGGCGCCATCCCCACTCAACGCCGGAAGATATTGCCCAGCGCGCTCAAAGTCTCCACCATCTTCGCCAACCCGGCCACGTAGCTGTTCAACTTCATGATCGGCTCGGTCAGGTTTTCGCTGACGAAGATCGTCGTGCCGCGCACCGTGTTGACGGTTTCCTGCGTGGCTTCGAGGATGGGCTTGATCTCGTTCTTCAACAGGTTTGTCAGCACCGCCAACTGCACCATCAACACCGTCAGCGCCGCGCCGATCAGGATCATCTCCAGCGCCATCGCAATGATGAAGACATCGCGCACCGTGGCCGCCCGGTCGGGGTTGTTGATCAGCCACACCGCGCCGGCGATCAACCCGGCCAGGATCAACAGCGCGAAGATCGCGCCGCCGACGACGTAGGCCCGCTGTTGCGGCGTCAGCCCCTCCGGTTCGGCAGGTTCGGCTGGCGGCGTGTAGGCTGGCGCCGGCGTCGCCGACTCAACCGGGGAGGGTGGGATGGGCGGCTCGGTGTTCGGTTGTCCGTTGGCAGTGGACATGGCGGGCATTATAGCCGTTGCGATAGCTCTCGCAAAGCACGCGCAGCGCGCCAAGTTCCGGACGGGGTCGCGTGCCGCGCCTGAGGGCCTTTACCGTCGGAAGTAGTTGGAGACAAAGAACCACACGTTGGCTGGTCGCTCGGCGAGGCGGCGCATGAAGTAGGGATACCAGTGCGTGCCGTAGGGCACATAGGCGCGCACGGCATATCCCTCGCGCACGAGTTGATCCTGCAATTCACGCCGCACGCCGAACAGCATCTGAAATTCAAACCGGTCGCGGGGGATGGACTTCTCGGCAGCGTAGGCCCTGGCTGCCGCGATCATCTTTTCGTCGTGGGTGGCCAGGGCGGGCAGCGGCGGCGTGCGGCCCGAGGCGTCGAGCGGCGCGTTATCCGCGCGATCGAGCAGCAACCGGGCCAGCTTCACATAGTTCGCATCCACATCGGCTTTTTGAGGGAAGGCCTTATCGGGCGGCTCGTGATACGCGCCTTTGCACAGGCGGATGCGGACGCCGGCGTCGGCCAGCGCGAGCAGGTCGGCTTCGGTGCGGTAGAGATACGATTGCAGCACCGTGCCGACGTTGTCGAAGTCGCGCCGCAGGTCGGCGAGCACGCCGAGGGTCAAATCGGTGTGCGGGGTGCCCTCCATATCAATCCGCACGAAGTTGCCGGTCTCCCTGGCCGCCGCGATCACCCGGCCCACGTTTTCGGTGCAGAAGGCCGGGTCAATGTCGAGGCCGAACTGCGTGAGCTTGAGCGAGACGTTGGCCCGCACCCCGTTGCGCGCGATCTCGCCGATGGCGCGCAGGTATTCATCGGCGGCGGCGGCGGCCTCGGCACGCGTGGTCACGCTCTCGCCGAGGAAGTCGAGCGTGACGTGGATGCCTTTGGCGTTGAGGGTGCGGACGGCGGCGATGGCGGCGTCAATCGTCTCGCCGGCCACGAAGCGCGAGGCCATCTGCCAGGCGATGGGGATGCGGGTGATGGCGGTCTGCGCCCAGCCGGCGCGTGAGAGGTAGAGAAATGAGTCGCGAAGCATTGATCAGTTTCGCATCACCGAGGCCGCGGGCACATCGTTGGGCGCGTCACAGAAGCGCGCGCCTCAGCCGAAGGATCGACAGTACGAGCAGCACCGCCATCACCACCGCATTAACGACGCAGTACGGGCACACCTCGCGCAGCGCAACGAGCGAGGCGTATTGCAGGTAGCCCGAGAACAGCGTGCCGAAGAGGGTGAGCGCGAAGACGGCCAGCGGGCCGTTGGTTTTGAAGAAGCCCGCGCGGCTTTCGAGCAACACCAGAGCGATGAGGGCGAGGTAGCTCGCCAGTCCGAGGTACGACACGGGGATGCCGAGCAGGTAACCGTATTGCGAAGCCGACACCGCATCGCAGGCCGTGCTGCCCGGCCCGCAATAGATGTTGGTGTTCATCGCCTTCGTCCACGCCAGGTAGCCGGCGTTGACCGCGCCGATGACGGCCAGGGCCAGGCTGGCCAGGCGCAACGTGTCGGCGCGCAGCGTTTGCCACAGAGTTGAGGGCTCAATCGTTGTTGCCATAGGGCTTGCCTCGAGTCGGCTGGCTCAATCTCCGAAACAGATGCCGAGGTCGCGCGCCGTCAGCATGCTATCGCTGTCGAGCGGCACGCTCTTCATGCGGTGAGTGGCCTCGGCCAGCGGCACGTAATCCACCGTCGGCGGGTTGAGGGCCACCATCACCCCCGCATGCCCCTCGTCGAGCGCGCGGATGGCCGCCGCGCCGAAGCGCAACCCCAGCAGCCGGTCGGATGAGGTCGGCGTGCCGCCGCGCAACAAATGCCCGAGCACCACCACGCGCGACTCCTTGCCGGTCAGGGCCTCGAGTTCGCGGGCCACCTTCTCGCCCACGCCGCCGAGCTTCTCGGCCTGCCCGACGGCCTTGCCCAGCACCGAGACCGTTCCATTCTTTGGCTTGGCGCCCTCGGCCACCACCACGATCGAGAAACGCGAGCCGCGATTCTCGCGGAGGCGGATGGTCTCGGCCACCGGCTGCAGGTCGTACGGGATTTCGGGGATCAGGATGGCGTGCGCGCCGGTGGCCATGCCGGCGTTCAGCGCGATCCAGCCGGCGTAGCGCCCCATCACCTCCACCACCATCACCCGCCCGTGCGAGGTGGCGGTGGAGAAGAGCCGGTCGATGCACTCGGTCGCGAACGATACGGCCGTGTCGAAGCCGAAGGTGGCGACGGTCTTGTCGAGGTCGTTGTCAATCGTCTTGGGCACGCCGACGACGCGCAGCCCCTTTTGCGCCAGCACGTTCGCAATCGCCAGCGAGCCGTCGCCGCCGACGCTGATGAGCGAGTCGATCTCGCGCATCTGGAAGAGGCGCACCAGTTCATCGGTGCGATCCACCTCGATCCACGAGCCATCGGGCTGTTGCACCGGGAACTTCTGCGGGTTGCCGCGATTGGTGGTGCCGAGGATGGTGCCGCCGAGGTGGGTGATGCCGCGCACCGCATCGCGGGTGAGGCGGAAGACCCCGTCGTTGCGCTCGTACCGTTCGGGGAACATGATGCCGTTGTATCCGTCGCGAATGCCGAGCACCTCCCAGCCGCGATTGAGGGCGGCCAGCGTGGCGGCGCGGATAACGGCGTTCAATCCGGGGGCGTCGCCGCCGCCGGTGCTGAGGGCGATGCGTTTGACGGGCAACGTGGCCATGCAGGTTTTCCTCGCGCCAGAATGCCGGAATTATAGTCCGGGCAGAAGTGACATTCTTCATCTCCCCCTGGGCATCATCATCGCACATCCATCTGCGGGGTCACGCCCATCGCCGCGGCGATTTCGCGGTGCGCCTCGCCGGCGAGCCGTTTGGCGTCATCGCCCGGTTCCGGCCGCACGACTCGCAACGGCACGAGTTCCGCGACGATGGGGCCGGGGAAACAGGCCAGCCGCCAGAACGAGGCCATGAACCCCTCACCGTCTCCCCACACGATGATGTCGCCGCGACTGTAGCGGATGGCGGCCAGCAAATAGGGGATGCGGCCCTCCATCGCCGTCTCGAACGCGCCGTAGCGAAAGGTCTGCAACGAGTTGGCCGGGCCGACGCCGCCCTCCGGGTAGAGCACGATCGGCGGGTACCTGGGCGCGGCGAGCAGGGCCTGGCGCGCCGCCGCCCGCGAGGCCTTGTCGCTGCGATTGACGAAGACCGTCTCGATGGCCTCGGCCACCGGGCCAAAGAACAGCATCCTGCGTGTCTCGGCCGCGCTCAGGAAGCGCACCGGCAGGGTGTGCAGCATCATCAGAATGTCGAAGTAGGTAATGTGATTGGCGAAGATGAAGCCGTGATGCTGCGCCAGCAGTTGCGGGTTGAGACAGCGAAAACGCACGTTGAAGATCAGCATCGCCAGCCGGGCGGCCAGCGTGGCGAACCACGCGCTCAGGCGCACGTCACGAATGCGCACCGGCAGCGGCGACGTAATCAGGATGAAGACCGTGACCAGCACGATCACCGGCCCGGCGAAGGCCAGCCGCAACACGCCCAGCAGCGTCCACATACTTGCTCCGATGAGAGATCAGTGAGAATTCGGACAGACCCGCACGTGATTATCGCTATAATGACCCAAATCCACAAACGCCGAACCTGATGCTTGCCGTTGCGCCGGCCCCGACCACAATTGAATCGGTTGTGCCCGCAGTCCTGCGAACGCTGGCCTATGCCGATGTCTTCGACTATGCCCTCACCATCCGTGAGGCGCATCACTATTTGATCGGCGAGGGATCCCTGGCCGAGGTGGCCGAGGCGGTGGCAGCGGCCTGCCGGGCGGGCGACGTTGTCGAGCGCGATGGATTCTTCTTTCTGCCGGATCGGGCCGACCTGGCCGGCGTGCGCGCCGAACGCGAGCGCCACTCGGCCAGCCTGTGGCCGCGCGCGCGACGCTGGGGCAGCGTCATCGCCTCGTTGCCCTTTGTGCGCATGGTCGCCGTCACCGGCGCGCTGGCGATGAACAACCTCTCCGCCGCCGGCGATGATGTGGATCTCCTCATCGTCACCGCCCCCGGCCGCGTGTGGCTGACGCGGGCGTTGTGCATCGGCGTGGTGCGCGTCGCGCGCCGCCTGGGCGTCGAGTTGTGCCCGAACTATCTGCTGTCGTCGGCCGCGCTCACACAATCACAACGCGATCTGTTCATCGCCCACGAACTCGCGCAGATGGTGCCGCTGACCGGGCGCGCGCTCTATGCCGATATGCGGCTGGCGAATGTGTGGACACACGCTTACCTCCCCAACGCGACCTGCCCGTTGATCCAGGCGCCGAGCGGGGGCCATGCCTGGCCGCGTGGCCGGCAACTGGGCGAGCGCTGGCTGGGCGGCCAGACTGGCGACCGGCTCGAACGCTGGGAACAGCGCCGCAAGCAGCGCAAGTTCAACCGCGAGGCCGCGCGCTCAACGGCCGCGCAGCTCGACCCCGACCACGTGAAAGGCCACTTCAACGACCACGGCCAGCGGGTGTTGGCCGCTTACGAATCGCGGGTGGCCCGGCTTCTGATTGCTGATGACTGAGATTCTCTTCGGCCAGTCCTACTTCCTGCGCTTCGATCCCAAACTGTGGGAGGCGATGCAGCCCTACCCGCCGCTCGGCACGCTGTACGCGGCGAGCTACGTGCGGGCACGTGGCTATTCCGTGGCACTGTTCGACGCCATGCTGGCCGGGGGCGAACACGAGTGGGCCGCCGCGCTCGCTGAGCATAAGCCGCGCTTTGCCGTGTTGTACGAAGACAACTTCAACTACCTGAGCAAGATGTGTCTGCTCCGCATGCGCGAAGCAGCCTTCGCCATGATCGAGATGGCCAGGGCGCGCGGCTGCGCCGTCATCGTCGCCGGGGCCGATGCCACCGACCACGCCGCGCTCTACCTCGAACGGGGCGCGGATTTCGTGCTGCTCGGCGAAGGCGAAGAAACGCTCGGTGAGTTGCTCGACGCGCTTTCAGGCCGTTCATCGCAAGACCCGGCCTCGATCGCCGGCCTGGCCCCACGCTCAACGCTTCGCGGGTCACGTCGCGCCGCGCTCAAACAACTCGACGCGCTTCCCTTCCCGGCCTGGGATTTGGTGGACATGGCCCGCTACCGCCGCGTCTGGCTCGAGCGGCACGGTTATTTTTCGATGAATATGGTGACGACGCGCGGTTGCCCCTATCACTGCAACTGGTGCGCCAAGCCCATCTGGGGCCAGCGCTACAATGCGCGCTCGCCCGAGAACGTCGTCGCCGAACTCAAGTGGTTGCAGGACAACTTCGCGCCCGATCACATCTGGTTTGCCGATGACATCTTCGGCCTCAAGCCCGGTTGGATCGAGCGCTTCGCCCAACTCGCCTGCGCCGCCGGGGCCGCCGTGCCGTTCAAGTGTTTGCAGCGCGCCGACCTCGTCACCGAAAAGGTCGCCGCCGCGCTGGCCGCCGCCGGTTGCCAGACGGTGTGGATGGGGGCGGAATCCGGCTCGCAGAAAATCCTCGACGCGATGGACAAGGGGCAGACCGTGGCCGAGATTCACCGGGCCGCCTCGGTGTTGCGCGCCCACGCCATCCGCGTCGGGTTCTTCCTGCAGTTCGGGTATCCCGGCGAGACCTGGGCCGACATCGCCCTGACGCGCCGCATGGTGCGCGATAGTTTGCCCGACGACATCGGCATCTCGGTGTCGTACCCGTTGCCCGGCACCGGATTTCACGAGCGCGTCCAGGCCGAGCTGGGCGCGCAGCGCAACTGGCGCGATTCGGATGATCTGGCCATGCTCTATCACGGCCCCTTCCCGGCCGAGTTCTATCGCTTGCTGCACCGCTTCATCCACGCCGAACACCGGCTGCACAAAATCATGCGGCGTGGTCGCTGGCGCGAGCGGCCGCGCGCACTGTACGAGGCGCTGCGCTGGGCGCAGATGCGGGTTGGCCTGATGGCGTATGTGCTGCGTGGCGCGTAGTCCGGCAACCACACGCCGCCAGACGCACAACGTGTGCTGATGCTCGACCTCGACTCGATCAACCTCGGCTTCTCGCGCAAGGCCGGAGTCTACGATGACTACGGCGCCACGCATCCGGCCATCCGCTGGACGCGCAGCGTGGTGCGCCAGCGGGTGATGAGCCTGATCGCCCCCGGCAGCTGCCTGCTCGAACTCAACGCCGGCACCGGCGAGGACGCCGCGTATTTCGCCGAGCGCGGCTATCGCGTGCACGCCACCGACATCGCCGACGGCATGCTGGCCGAGATCGAGCGCAAAGTGGCGGCGCGCGGGCTGGGCCATCAACTCACCGTGCAGCCGCTGTCGGTGCTGGAACTCAGCCATGCAGCCGGTGGGCCGTATGATTTGGTCTTCTCCAACTTCGGTGGGCTGAACTGCGTGCCCGATCTGCGCCCGGTGGCCGAGCAGTTGCCGGTCGTGTTGCGGCCCGGTGGTTTCGTGGTGTGGGTCTTCATGCCGCGGGTGTGCCCGTGGGAGCTGGCCCAGGCGCTGCGCGGTCGCTTCGGCGTGGCGCTGCGGCGCGTGCGCGGGGCGACGCGGGCCAACGTCGAGGGCGCGCGCGTCGCCACCTTCTATTTTTCGCCCGCGCAGGTTGTGCGCGCGCTGGGCCCGGCCTTCACTCTCATCGGTCTTCAGTCATTATCATTGTTCAGCCCGCCAGCCTTCATGGATCGTTTTCCGCATCGCTTCCCGCGCCTCTTCCGCGCGCTGACGCAGATTGACGCGCGCGTGACGCGCTGGCCGGTTCTGAATTCGCTGGGCGATTTTGTGATGGTGACGGCCGAACTCAACGCCGGGGTGCAGTCGAAGGATGCGGACATCGAACGCCAGGCTGCTCGATGAGCGCCGAACTTGAAATGCTGCTGGCCGGGGTCGAGCGACGCGAGGGTGTGTACTACCTCTCCGACCCGGCGGCGCACGCCGAGCGCGAAGACCGCTACTGGCGCGTGCGGGCGCGCGAGAACCGGCTGTACCCCGATGAGGTGGTGCGGGCCCTGCCCGAGATTGCGACCGATCACCCGCTGGCGCAGGAGTGGGGGGCACGCGCCGATTCGCTCGGGCGGCTGGCCGATTACGTGGCCCGCCTGCAGCGCGGCCTCGACGTGCTCGACCTCGGCTGCGGCAACGGGTGGATGGCGCATCAACTGGCCGCGCTGCCCAACGTGCGCGTGTACGGCCTCGACCTCAACCGGCGTGAACTGGCGCAGGCCGCGCGCGTCTTCATCGAGCGGCCCCGGCTCAAGTTCCTCTACGGCGATGTGTTCGCCGCGCCGTTGCCGCCGCGCTCGTTTCACCTCATCGTGTCGGCGAGCGTGATCCAGTATTTCGCCGATTTGCCCGCGCTGTTGCGCCGGCTGCTCGAACTGTGCGTGCCGGGCGGCGAGGTGCATGTGCTCGACAGCCCGCTGTACGCCGCCGGCGAAGTCGAGGCCGCGCGGGAGCGCACGCGCCGTTACTACGCTCAGAAAGGGCTGGCCTTTATGGCTGACGATTATCACCATCACCTGCGCTCGGCGTTCGCGGAGTTTCGGCCCGAGACCGTGTACGACCCGCGCTCGCCGCTCACCCGTTTGACGCAATGGTGGTGGGAGGCGCTGGCGATTTCGACTCCTCGCTCGCCGTTTCCGTGGCTCAAGATCACCGCACCCGCCCACGCGGCCGGCTGAGCGCAACGCCTCATGCACCTCGCCGTTATCTCCGCCTTCCCGCCCAAGCTGACCGGCCTCGGCCAGTACGGCTGGCACGTCACCCATGGCCTCGCCGCCCGGGCAGGCTTCGCAACGATCACGGTGCTGGCCGAGGCGTTTGATGGCGCCGCCGACGAGGCCGGGCCGGTGCGGGTGCGCCGCGTGTGGCGACGCGACGACGCGGGCTCGCTGCCGGCGTTGTGGCGCGCCTTGTGGGAGGCGCGGCCCGATGTGCTGTGGTTCAACACCGGCATGGCGATGTTTGGCCGGTCGCGCCGGGTGAACTTTATGGCCCTGATGACGCCGTTGCTCGCGCGCCGCGCCCGCATCCCGGTGGTGACGACGCTGCACGAAGTGTTCGAGACGGTGCACGCGCGCGACCTCGGGATGCAAAACGGCGCGATCACGACGCTGGGCGCGCAGCTGGCCACGCGGATGCTGTTGGCCTCGAACGTGGTGTGTGTGACGCTGGGGCAGTACGCGCGCCTGCTGCGGGCGCGCTACAACGCGCACAACGTCCGTCACCTGCCGCTCGGCACCTACACCGCCGCGACGCTGCTGCCCCGGCCCGCGCATGCGCCGCCGCGCGATGTGCTCTTCTTCTCCCATCACGCCCCGCATCGCGGCCTGGAGACGCTGCTCGCCGCGTTCAACACCGTGCGCGCGCGTTGCCCCGGCGCGACGTTGACGATCGCGGGCAGCGACCACGCGCGTTTCCCCGGCTACCTCGGGTCGGTGCGGGCCACGGCCAACAGGCAGAGCGGGCTGCGCTGGCGCGGGCCGCAAGCCGAGGCGGCGCTGCCGGCGCTGTTCGCCGACTCGACGCTCGTCGCGCTGCCCTATCTCGCCACCACCGGCTCGTCGTCGGTGATGTTCCGCGCGGCGGCGCATGGCCGCCCGCTCCTTGTCAGCGATTTGCCCGACCTGCGCGTTGCCGCCGCGGAAGCGAATCTGCGCGTGAACTTCGCGCCGCCGGGCGACGCGGAGGCGTGGGGCGAGCGGTTAGCTGCCCTGCTGGCGGACGGGGCCCTGCGGCGCGCGCAGGCCGAGCATAACGTGCACGCCGTCGGGGGGCTAACCCTCGCGGCGACGTGCGCGCGCTACGAAGCCCTGCTCAAAGATGCGGCCACTGCTGCGCAGTCTTGAGCGGCAACTTAATCCGGTCGGCCTCGTCCGGCTGGCGCTGCTCTTCAACGCGCCGTTTGTGATTTTGCGCGCGCAACGGCTCGCCTACGATAGTTACAGCCACATCTTCTTCGCCGACCACTATCGCCGGAATTGGTGGAGCCTGTGGGAACCACGCTGGTATCTCGGCTTCAGCACGGCATCGTACCCGCCGCTGGTGCATCGACTCATCGCGCTGCTGTCGTGGCCGCTGGAGTTCATCATCGCCGCCTTCGCGCCCGCACCGGAGGCGTACCCCGGCGCGTTGCGGTGGCTGGGCGAGGAAGCGGCGTATGTGATGGTGCAACTCGCTGTGCTGGCCGCGTTCCCGCTGGCGGTGCGGGCCTTCGCCCGGGCCTTCGCGCCCGAGCGCACGGCGAACTGGGCCGCGCTGCTGGCGATCGGCCTGCCCGCGCTCAGCCTCGCGGCGTGGTCGTTCGGCCAACTGCCCACGCTGGCGGCGACGACGTCCCTGCTCTTCGCCCTCGCGCGCGGCGCGCACTTCCTCCGTACCGGGGACAAGCGCGCGTTGCTGCATGCCGTCCTGCTCGCCGCCACCGCTGCGGCCACCCATCACGCCGCCTTTCTTTTCGTCCCCTTCGCCGCCCTCGCCCTCACGTTTCAAGTTTCCGCCTTCACGCGCGCGACCGATCGCATTCTGGTCTGGGCGGCCCTCTCCGCCCTGGCCGTCGCCCTCGTGCTCTGGCCGTTTCTGCAGTGGAGCGCGGGGCAAGCGTTGCAGACACCGATTGACCACGCCAGCCGATACAACTTCATCGAGCGGCCCGAGGCGACGCTGTTCTTTTTCTGGCCGATGTATGGGCCGTTGCTGCTGGCGCTGCCGCTGTTGTTCAAGCGCCGCTGGTGGGGATTGGCGTTGGCGGCCGGGCCGTTGTTCGTGCTCAACCTCGGCGGCACCACGCCGCTGCCGCGGCTGCTGTTCGGCGCGGGCTGGGAGTGGCTGACGTACGATCGCTTCGGGTTGTGGGCGGCGCTGTGCTTGCTGCTCCCCGCCGGGGCAACGCTCACGGGGCTGAGGCGGCGGCCACGCCGGGCGGTGTTCCTCATCGGCGCTGTGGCGGCTTGCGGCCTGGCCTCCGGCTGCCTCGCTCTAATCGCCCGCACGCAGCCGCCGGCCGTCAACCTCACCCCCATCGTTCAATTCCTCAACACGCAGGCGCAGTATCGCTACCTGGCCCTCGGCTTCGGCGACCAGTTCGCGAAGCTGAGCGCGCTGACGAGCAACGGCACCCTCGATGGGAACTACCACACCGCGCGCGCGCTGCCCGAGTTGCGGGCCAGCGGCCTGGGCGCGCTCGACGGCGCGGTGTGGAATCCGCGCGGGGTGTGGGCCGCTGCGCCGATTCTGCGCGAGCCGGGGCGCTACGGCCTGCGCTGGGCCTTCGTCAATCACAAAGACTACGCGCCCGTGTTGCGCGCCGCCGGGTGGGCCTATCGCTTCGAGGTGGGCACGGTGCAGGCGTGGGAACGCGACGATGTGTTGCCGGTGCGCGTCGCCCCGCCGGCCGAGGACCGCGTGGCCGCGCTGTGGTGGGGCCTCGTGCCGCTGGCCGTGCTCGGCGCCTCGCTCGCGCCGCTGGCGACGAGGGTTGCGCGCGCCAACCTGCGGGCGGTGCGCCGGGCCGGGCTGGCGCTCACCGTGATTCTGCTCGCGCTGTGGTGGGCCGCGGCGCCGCGCACCGGCGCGGACGATCTGCCGCACATTTATTTCACCTATCGCAGCGTCCTCATCTACGCGAGCGACGTTGCCTTGACTCTCACGCTGGCGCTGTGGCTGATCGAGCGACTCATCCGGCGCGCCCCGCTGCGCCCGACGCCTTTGCTCCTCCTCCCCGGCGTCGTTGCGCTTTCATCCCTCAACGCCTCCGACCGCAGCCTCACCTTGGCCTTCGGGCTGCATCTCGCCCTGCTGGTGGGGTTGTTCGGGATGATGCGGGACGAGCCGCCCGAGGCGAGCTGGATCGGGTGGCTGTTCGGGGGCGTGATCGCGGCTCAGTGCGGGCTGGCCCTGGCGCAGGCGCTGGCGCAAAATACGTTCATGCTGCACGACCTCTACCTGCGCTGGCCGGGCGACCTCGACGCGGCGCTGCGCGGCGCGAGCGTCTCGGCCAGCGCGACGGGCGAGCGCTGGCTGCGGGCCTACGGCTCGTGGCCGCATCCCAACGTGCTCGGGGCGATGTTGCTGGCGATGGCGGGCGCGGCGTGGGAACGCTGGCTGGCGACGGGCCGGCGCTGGTGGTTGGCGCTGCTCGTCCTCGTCGCGGTCACGCTCGTGCTGACGATCTCGCGCGCGACGTGGCTTGGCGCGCTGGCCGGCAGCGTTGGATTGATTGGGCTGCTGCCTCGCGACTCGCGCGGTCGCTTGCGCAGCGCGCTGGCGCTTGGCGCGGTCGCGGCAGCGCTCACGGCGGCCTGGCTGTGGCCATATATCCTCCCGCGAGCGGATGTGTCGCCATCGGCCAACGAACTCGAACGCGCCTCGATGCTCGAACGCAGTTTGCTCATCGGCTACGGCCTCGAGGCGTTCCGCGCGCAACCGCTCACCGGCGTGGGTGCGGCGGGCTTTGTGCAGTGGGCGGCCCGCACCCTCCCCGAACGCTATCCTTTCGAACCGGTGCATTCCGCGCCGTTGCTCATCCTCGCCGAGACGGGGCTGCCTGGGGGCGCGGTGCTGGTGGTCGCTGTCTTTGCGTTCACCCGGCGCGTGTGGCGTCGGCGCGCGGTGATGGGCATCACCGAGGCCGTGTGGTCGGCGACGCTGCTCGGCCTGCTCGTCAGCGCGCCGTTCGATCATCTGTGGTGGTCGCAGGCCCCGGCGCGGACGTTGCTGGCGATGGTGCTGGCGCTGTGGGCGAATTCTTCTCTCTCGCCGGGCGCGCCCGGGTCGCAGCGAGCCGATTGATCCCCCTGGCGAGAGGCGTCACATGCGACAACTCGGCGTGAATTCACTCTGGCTGGCCTTAGCCCGCGCGGGCGCGCAAGGGTTCAGCCTCGCGCTCAGCCTCGTGCTCGCGCGCCGGCTGGGCGAGGCCGGCTTCGGCGAGTATGCGTGGCTGGCGGCGATGACGACCATCGGCAACGCCGTCACCACCTTCGGCACCGACACCGTCATCATCCGCGAACTGGCGCGCGACGACCGGGCCACCCCGGCGCTGCTCGGCGCGGCGATCTGGCTGCAACTCGGCCTGTCCGCGCTGTGGCTGCTCGCGGTGTGGACGGTGGGCGGGCCGGGGCTGCTGCTGTGGTTCAGCCTCGCGTTGTTGCCGTTGTCGCCGTACACCGCCTTCAGTGCCGCACTCCGGGCGCATGACGCGCTGCAACAATTCGCGTGGCTCAATCTGATGGCGGCGGCACTCGTCTTGGCGCTGGCGGCCTGGCTCGTGCAGTCGCGGGCCGATCTGCCCGCCCTGGCCGCTGCGACCTTCGGCGCGCAAACTTTCGCGGGGGTGATGGCGCTGTGGCTGTGTCGCCGCGTCGTGCCGCGCTTCGCGGTGAGTGTAGCCTGGGATGGCACGGTGCTGGCCGCCGTGCTACGGGCCGCGTTTCCGCTGGCGCTGCTGATGGCGTTGGCGATGGTCTATCAGCGCCTCGGCGTACTCGCGCTGGCAAGGTTGGCGGATGACACGGCGACGGGGCTGTACTCGGCGGCGGCACGAATTGTGGAGGGGCTCAGGCTCGGGCACTACGCGCTGCTCGGGGCGCTGTTGCCGTTGGCCTCGCGCACGCCACGCTCAACGGCGGCCCGCCGCGCGCCGTGGCTGTTGCTGGTGCTCTCGCTCGCCCTGGCCGGGGGCGTCACCCAATGGGCCGGCTGGCTGATCGAGCTCCTGTTCGGCGCGCCGTATGCCGCAGCGGCGGCCGGGTTGCGGGTGCTGGTGTGGCTGCTCGTGCCGTACAGCGTGAGCGCGTACCTCTCGGTGCAGTTCGTCGCCCGCAACACCGAGTATCGGTTGCTGCTCGCCACGCTCCTCACCCTCGTCGTCTCGGTCGCGCTGCATGGTTGGCTCATCCCGCCGTGGGGCCTCATCGGCGCGGGCTGGGCGATGGTGCTGAGCGAGTGCGGGCTGGCGGCGAGTCTGTTTGCGTTTTCGCGCTCGGAGGCGCGCCGCCGGGGAGCCCCTGAGCCAACGTCGTAGCTTCGGCCCGCCCGGCGACTTCGATTCGCATGTCGATTCTCCCGACCCTCGTCATCTCCGCCTTCAACCGGCCCGCCAGCCTGCGCCGCCTGCTCGCGACCGTGACGCGCGCGGCGTACCCGGCGGGCGAGCGCGTGCGGCTGGTGATTGCGGTGGACGGCGGGCGAACGGCTTCCCGCGCGGAGACGCTGGCCGTCGCGCAATCCGTTGAGTGGCCGCACGGCCCGAAAGACATCGTTGATCATCCCCGACCGCTGGGCCTCATCGGCAACGTCTTCTTCTGCCTGGGGCTGTCGCAGACCTACGGGGCCGTGATTCACCTCGAAGATGATTTCGTCGTGGCGCGCTCGTTCTACGCCTTCGCCTCACAAGCGCTCGACTTCTATCGCGATGACGACGGCATCGCCAATGTGAGTCTTTACGCGCTGTGGTTCAACGGCTACACCCACGACCCGTTTGTGCCGTTGCCCGATGACGCGGACGTGTTCTTCCTCAACGTGCCGTTCGTGGTGGGGCAGGCGTTCACGCGCGAGCAGTGGCAGCGCTTCGAGGCCTG
This sequence comes from uncultured Anaerolineales bacterium, assembly GCA_964608265.1. GTDB lineage: Bacteria > Chloroflexota > Anaerolineae > Anaerolineales > UBA6663 > JANWXR01. The sequence continues at coordinate 42,784 of CAZSNP010000023.1, forward strand.
GCGCGCCGCGCACGACCCGTGGCCGGCCGGGGCCGATGGGCTGCATCCATTGTTCGCCCGTTTCCCGAAGACGGATTGGTATCCGATGCTGGCCAGGTACGCGGGGACGACCGGCCGCTATAGCGTGTACCCGCGCGTCTCGGTCTGCGCGGCGGCGGGCGAGCCGGGCACGCATTTCGCGCGCCGCACGGCCTTCCTCCACACGCCGCTGCAGGAGGTGCAGACGCACTTCCGCTTCAAGCGTTTGGCTGACTCGCTGGCCGTCTACGATTCATTCTTTGAGATTCTGCCGAGCCGCCTCAATCGGCTGACCGCGACCTTGAGGGGATTCGAGTACGACGTGGATTTGTACGCGACTAAATCGCCCCGTCACCTGCGCGCGCCGTATGTGCTGACGACGCGACCGGGCGTGACCGCCGAGCGTTCATTCGGATTGGAACGCTGGCCGATGGAGATGAACGTGGTCGAGGCCGTGCCGGGCCGCGAGATCGCCCTGTGCCGCAGCCCTGATCTCCGCTGGGGGCCGCTCGCGGAATGGGGCGCGCGCCGCCGCCTGCAGCGCTACTTCTGGCGCGGGCGACGGCTGCCGCTGCGAGTGGTACTGATGGACTGGGTCGGGCGATTGCGACGGCAATAAGTGGTGGCGCGTCGCTATGCGCGGTGCGCCAACTCATCCCGCACATTACAAACTCAAGTCCGTGCCGGTTCTGCCTATCATAGGTGTAAGGTTGAATGGAACGTAGACTGAAGGTCATCGAAGGCGTGGCAACTATGGAAGTCCTGATCCTGCTTGTGCTCGTCGTGGCGGTCGTGCTTGTCCCAGCCATCCAGCAATACCGCAGGGAGATCCAACACCAACGGGTGTTGATGCGGCTGGACGACCCCAGGCCCCGCCGCCGGCTGCCGCGCTAAAACGACTCCAGACACGAAAAGACCCGGATGATCTCCGGGTCTTTTTTGATTCACGTTGTGCGGCCTTACGACTTGAGGAATTCGTCCAGCGCGCTCTTGGCGATGCGGAACTGTGAGCCAATCTTCTTGGCCTTGATCTGCCCGCCCTCGATCATCTGCGTGATGTCGGCCTCGGTAACCTGGAGATAGGTCGCGGCCTGCGCCGGCGACATCACATCCGGCAGGGAGGCCGCGCCCGCCGCAGCCGCCGCCCCGGCGCCCGCCGCTGCCCCGCTGGCCACACCGCCCTGCATCGTGTTCGCCAGGCCGCCCTGCAACGCCTGGCCCATCACGTTCGCCAATCCCACGCCCGCGCCGATGCCGGCCGTGAGGCCCGCGCCGCCGGAGGGGTTCTTGGCCGCGTCGCGCATGGCGTCGGCGGCCTGCAGTTGGGTGTAGGTGGCCATATCCAGCATACCCATTGCGCGCAATTGCTCCGCGCCGCGCTCATCGGGCTTGATGCTGTTGACGTACAGTTGCTTGAGCGTGACGCCGATGGCCTTGAAATCTTCCTGCGCCTTGGCGCGCACGCCCGCGCCCAACTCCTCGGTCAGGGCGATGATTTCGAGCACGCTCTTGCCGGCCTTGGTGCCGGTCTCGGCGATCAGGTCCTGCAGCTTGGAAAGGATGATCGAGCGGAAGCGGTTCTGGATGTCGCTGGTGCTGAAGGCGCCCCGCGCGCCGACGACCTGAGCGACGAACTGCTGCGGGTTGCTGATCTGAAAGGCGTAGGTGCCGAAGGCCTGCAACAGCGCCACGCCGAGGCCCATGCCGGGGTTCTTCACCAGGATCGGCTGCGGCGTGCCCCAGCCCATCTCCGCGAACTCTTTCGTGTTGACGAAGACGACATCGGCGGCGAAGGGCGAACGGTCGTTGAAGAGCTTGCCAACCAGGTCGATGAGATACGGGATGTTGGCGGTGGTGATGGTGTGCTGGCCCGGCCCGAAGGTGTCGAGCGCTTTGCCATCGCGGAAGAAGACGGCGGCCTGACCTTCGTACACGCGCACCTGCGAGCCGATGCGGAAGTTGCCGTTGCCGCCCTCGGGCAGGCGCTTGATGATTTCGTTCGGCCCCATGTTGGGGTAATCGATGATGTCGAAGATGCGGCCGGAAGGATTCTTGAACATGGGAATTCTCCATTTACCGCTTACCAATTGCCTGAGTGACCAGCCATTGGTAAACGGCAATCTGTAACTGGTGATTAGTCCGCCGTCAGCACTTCCTTGCGGCGCTCAAAGGTGGTGTTGCACTCGGCCACCAGGCCGACGAGCTTCTTCACCGAGGCCGGGATGCCTTCATTGTTGTTGACGGCGGCCTCGACCGCATCCACCGCCGCGGTCACGCGGCCCGCGTTGTCGAGCAGGGCGTTGTCGAAGGCATACAGCTTGGCCAACTCCTTCTCCTTCACCTTGACGGCGCTGAAGAAGCCGGAGTAGCCGCGCGCCGCGTGCTTCACGGTATCAATGAAGCGCTGCAAACGGGTGGCCGCCTCCTGCAAGTCGTCCACGTATTCCAGGCCGCCGCTGCCGATGAGCTGGGTCTGCAACATCGAGATGCGGTCGAGCTGCTCGCCGTAACGCGTGGCGATGGTGTCGCGCAGGAGCTTGTCCGCGTCGCGGCGGCTCTCCTTCTCCATGTAGCCGTGGAAGCCGGGGATCTTGTCCACCAGGTTTTCCAGCAGGCCGCGCGCGTCGGTGATCTTTTTGAAGAGGTCGCTCATGGGTCTTGTCTCCTCGAGTGACTATGGAGTTTCCAGTCTGAAACCGCAGCAATTGTACAACGCTCCGGTTATTCTTGCCGTTGAAATCACCGTCAAACAGCCGACATTTGCGTTAGCGCCGCTGTCGGGCCGTGTCGTTCGCCATCTTCTACGCAGCCGGCCCCGCGCCAGTTGCAATATAATCACCGCCATGCCGGCGGTGGAGCAGGGCGTGGCCCACTCGAAAGATCGCTATAAGCTCATCCCGCGCGTGCTGTGCTTCGTCACGCACGGCGACGATGTGCTGCTCCTCAAGGGCGCGCCGACCAAGAAGATCTGGGCCAACCGGTACAACGGGCTGGGCGGCCATGTGGAGCGGGGCGAGGGGGTCTACGCCGCGGCCGCCCGCGAAATCGCCGAGGAAAGCGGCGTGCCGGTGCGTGACCTGCGGCTGCGGGGCGTGGTCACCATCAACACCGGCGAGGCGGATGGCATCGGCTTGTATGTGTTCACGGCGGCGGCGCTGACCCGCGAAACGTCGGCCTCGAGCGAGGGCGCGCTGGAATGGGTGCCGGTCGCCCGGGTGGCTGAATATGCCCTGGTCGAGGATCTGTTCACGCTTATCCCGCGCCTCTTCAGCCTGCCGCCCGAGGCGCCGGCCTTCAGCGCGCGCTATTTCTACGATGAGCACGACCGTTGGGTGATGGAGTTCGAAGATGGCAGAGGATGGGTAACGGATCAACGGATGAGGTAAGCCGTGCGGCGCGCCTTCGGTTATTTGCTGATCTACTCGCTGGCGCTGTACGGGCTCAGCGGCTGCGCCACCGCCGAAGCCGAGCCGCTGCCTACCCTGGCCGCGCTGAACGCTCCGGGGCTGATTGCCCCGACCCTCCCGCCCGAGTGGACGCCGACCCCGTTTCAATCCCCCACGCCGACGAAGACGCGGCCCCCCACCGACACCCCGACCGCCACCCGCACGCCGCCGCCCACGCCCACGGCGAACGGCACAGCCGTTCGATTAAGCGAAACGCCTGGCGTTTCGCCGCGCACGCCGCCCGTCAGCATTACATCACCGCCCGGCAACGTTACCGTCATCGGGTACTCAGCCGGCAACCGCCCGCTGGAGATGTACCGATTTGGGAACGGCCCGGTGGAGAAGTTGATCATCTTCGGCATTCACGGCGGATATGAGTACAACACGGTGCTGCTCGCGCATCAATTGATCGCGATGCTCAACGACAACCCCGACTTCGTGCCGCCCGACGTGACGCTGTACATGCTGCGCGTCCTCAACGCCGACGGCTTCGCGCGCTCGTGGGGGGTGGATGGGCAGATGAACGATCGCGGGGTGGACCTCAACCGCAACTGGCCGGCGAACTGGAAGGCGGATTGGCCGCGCTCCGGTTGCTGGATTTACCGCCCGGTGACCGGCGGCGAGTATCCGCTGAGCGAGCCGGAGACGAAGGCGCTGGCGGACTTCATCCTGCAACACAACTTCGATGCCAGCCTCAGCTACCACAGCGCCGCGCTGGGCGTTTTCGCCGGCGGCACGAACGGCTCGACCGAGGCTTCGATCCGGCTGGCCGAGGCCGTGGCGGATGCGAGCCGCTACAGCTATCCGCCGTTCGATACGGGCTGCGAGTACACCGGCCAGTTTTCCGACTGGGCCGCCGACCAGGGCCTGGCCGCGCTCGACATCGAGCTCACCAACCACCGCGACACCGACTACGAGGCCAATCTGCGCGTGCTGCAAGTCTTTCTCCACTGGCGGCAGCAATGAGAGACACGCGACGGTTGACACAGCGCCCCCCTTCACCCGTCACATTCTCTGCCTCGCCGGTGTTTGTATGATGAAGATGGAGATCACCGGTGACTGTGACCGATAACTTGCGGGCGAGGCAAGCCGGTTCCGCCCAGGAGCCGCCGCCCGCGTTTGAAGCCTTGTTCCTCGTGCATTGGCCGCGCGTGTACGGCGTGCTGCTGCGCCTCGTCGGCGATCACGCCGAGGCCGAGGAGCTGGCGCTCGAAACTTTCTGGAAGCTCTATCAGCGCCCGCCGCGCGAGCGAACGGGACTGGGCGGCTGGTTGTATCGCGTGGCGACCAACCTCGGCTACAACGCCCTGCGAGCGAGCCGACGCCGCGCGCTGTACGAAGCCACCGCCGGGCACGAGGCGCTGGAGCGCGACCTCCAGCCCGACCCCGAAGCGACCGTCGAGCGATCACAGGAGCAGCAGCGGGTGCGCGCAGTGCTGAACCGGATGCCGCCGCGCGATGCGCAACTGCTGGTGCTGCGCTACTCGGGATTCTCGTATCAGGAATTGGCGGCCACGCTCAACGTCGCACCGACTTCCATCGGCACGCTGCTGGCGCGGGCCGAGGCGGAATTCGAAAGGCAGTGGCGGGAGGAGAAATGATGCATCTCAACGAAGGTCAACTGCGCGCCCACATTGACGGCGAACTCGGCCCGGCGGAGGCGCGCCATTTGAGCGAATGCGCGGAGTGCCGGGCGCGGCTGGCGGCGCTGGCCGGGCAGCACACGCGCGTGGCCGGTCGCCTGACCGCGCTCGCGCCCGCACAATCCGCGCCCGCCGCACAAGCCGCGCTGTTGAAGTTCCAATCCAGGTATCAGTCCCAAATCGTAAAGGAGAAACAATTCATGTCGAAGAAACTCTGGCCGCGCTTGCGGCCCGTGCTGGCCGGCCTGGTGGTGTTGACGGCCATCATCGCCGCCTTCACCTTCGCGCCGGTGCAGCAGGCCTTCAGCGCCTTCCTCGGCCTGTTCCGCGTGCAGCAGGTGGCCGTGCTGCCCATTGACGCGAACAACTTCAGCCGCCCGCTCAACGACGAGTCGGCCGCGCGGCAGGTGTCGGCGCTGTTCTCGGAGTCGATGCGCGTGACACGCGAGGCCGGCGAGCCGCAGGAAGTCGGTTCCGCCGCAGAGGCCAGCCAACTCGCCGGCTTCACCGTCCGCACGCTGGCGGGTCGCGAACCGAACGGCTTCCTCGTCAATGGCGGCTCCGCCTTCGAGTTCACCATCAACCGCGCGCAGGGCCAGGCCGTGCTCGATGAGCTGGGCCGCAGCGATCTGCAATTGCCGGCCTCGGTGGACGGGGCCACCATCAGCGCCGACATCCCGGCCGGGGTGGTGACGAGCTACGGCAACTGCGACGAAAGTTTCCGCCGCTGCGTCGAGCTCGCCCAAATCCCCAGCCCGGTGGTCAATACCCCGGCGGAGGTGAACCTGGCGCAACTGGCCGAGATCGCGCTGCAGGTGACCGGCATGTCGGCGGAACAAGCCCGCGACTTCAGCAGCCGCATCGATTGGGGCACCACCCTCGTCATCCCCGTGCCGACCGACGCCGCCACGTACAAAGAAGTCAACGTGGATGGCGTGACCGGGCAGTTCATTACCTATGCCGAGGACGGCCAGACCGCGACGCGGTACGCGGTGGTGTGGGCGAAGAACGGCATGGTCTACGGCCTGAGCGGCTTCGGCACCGAGGCCGAGGCGCTGGCGCTGGCGAACTCGATTCAGTAGCGTCTTTAGTTCTCAGGTCGCTTTGACAAGGTGACCGGGCGACACGGTGACTGGGTGAGTGTTTCACCCTGTCACCCCTTCACCCGGTCACCTTGTCGCTGTATCATGCCGGCATGACCGACAACGCCATCGAGACCCAATCACTGCGCAAAGAGTTCGGCGAGAACGTCGCCGTGCGCGGGCTGACGCTGCAGGTCAAGCGCGGCGAGGTGTTTGGATTCCTCGGGCCGAACGGCGCGGGCAAAACCACGTCAATCAAGATGTTGCTCGGGCTGGTCGCCCCGACCTCGGGCCGCGGCGCGCTGCTGGGCAAACCCATCGGCGACCGGGCGGCGCGGGCCAAGGCGGGCTTCCTCCCCGAGCATTTTCGCTTCCACGACTGGCTGACGGCGGGCGAGTTCCTGCGCTTGCACGGCGAACTGTACGGCATGGGCGCAGCACCGATCGCTTCGCGATCTGCTGAGCTGCTCGAGCTGGTCGGCCTCGCACCGTTCCGCGACAAGCAATTGCGCACGTTCTCGAAAGGGATGCTGCAACGGGTCGGTCTCGCGCAGGCGCTGCTCAACGATCCCGGGCTGGTCTTCCTCGATGAGCCGACCTCCGGCCTCGACCCGGTGGGCCGCCGCCTCGTGCGCGACATCATCCACGACCTGCGCGCGCAGGGCACGGCGGTCTTTCTCAACTCGCATTTGTTGAGCGAGATCGAGATCACCTGTGACCGCGTGGCCTTCATCAAACACGGGGAGGTGATTCGGGTGGATGAGTTGAAGGCGCTGGCGAACGGGCAGACGAGCGTGACGTTGCGCGCGCGCGGGCTGACGCCGGAGCTGCTCGGCGGGCTGGAACGCTGGGGCCGCGACATCCGCGCGGATGGCGAGCACGTGACGCTGTCGGTCGCGGAGGACGGCGCGCTGCCGGCCATCACACGCTACCTGGTGCAGGGCGGCGCGGATGTGTACGCGCTCACCCCGCAGCGGCTGTCGCTCGAAGAAGTCTTTATCCAAACGGTGGGGACGGAGGGGGTGTTGTGAGCGCCGAGTGTCATGCGCCAGGTGTCACGAATACCTGATACCTGACACGTGACTCTTGACGCACGCCTTACTGCCTATGTCGCCGATACTTGTCATCGCCCGCCTGACCTTTCGCGAGGCGTGGCGGCGGCGCATCGTCACTGCCGCGATCGTGCTGGGCGGCGCGTTCCTGCTCCTCTTCAGCCTGGGCTTCTTCTTCATCCGGGGTGAGGCCGCGCGCAGCGGCGCCTCGCTCGAGGACGCGGCGGCCCGGCAAGCCTTCAACGTGGATCTGACGGCCGGGCTGTACGCGGTGAACTTCCTCACGCTGGCGATGGGCGCGCTGCTGGCCGCCGACACGCTGGCCGGGGAAATCAACACCGGCACCGTGCAAGCGCTGGTGACCAAACCAATCCGCCGCTCAGCCATCGTCATCGGCAAGTGGCTGGGCTTCGCCGGCATGCTGTTGCTTTATCTGCTGGTGATGGCGGGCGGGGTGATCGTCAGCGTCCGTCTCCAGGCCGGTTACACCGCGCCCAACCTGGAGCGGGCCCTTGGGTTGATGTACCTCACCGCGCTGCTGATGATGACGATCACGCTGGCGTGTTCGAGCCGCATGAGCGCGCTGGCCGCCGGCGGCACGGTCTTTGGCTTGTACGGGCTGGCCTTCATCGGCGGCTGGGTGGAACAGATCGGCGGCGCGCTGCGCAATGAGACCGCCGTCAACGTCGGCATCTTCGCCAGCCTCATCAACCCCAGCGAGGCGTTGTGGAAACGCGCCGCGCACGAGATGAGCTCACCGCTGCTGCGCGCGATGACGGGGTTCAATCCGTTCGCCGGCGCCTCGCCCCCGAGTGATGTGATGATCGCGTATGCGCTTGTGTATATGCTGGTGGTCTTTGCGCTGGCGCTGGGGTGGTTTGCGCGCCGCGACCTGTAGCGGCGACACGGGCCGTCGCCCGGGGCAGGGGCAGGCCCTGCCCCTACCTGCCCAACACCGTCGTTTCGGGCCGATACACACACACACGGTTGCGGCCCTCGCGTTTGGCGCGGATGAGGGCGTCGTCGGCCTCCCTCGTCAACCGGTCGAGCGTGTATTGATCACCCTGCCGCGCCGAACTGCTCGTCACCCCCAAACTCACCTTGAGATACAGACTCTGCCCGTTGCCCAGCGGCACGGCCGTTTCGTTCACCGTCGTCCGCAGCCGGTCGGCGATCTGGGCGGCCTCGGCCATATCGGTGCTGGGCAGGATGAGGAGGAATTCCTCGCCGCCCCAGCGCCCGGCCCAGTCGTAGGGCCGCCGATTACGGGCCATGGTATCCGCCACCATCCGCAACGCCTGGTCGCCGATGAGATGGCCATAGTTATCGTTGACCGATTTGAAGTGATCAATGTCCAACATCACAAAGCTCAGCGGCTTGGCGTCGCGCTGGGCTCGATTAAGCTCGGCCTCGCCGTGCGTGTACAGCGCTCGCCGGTTAAGCAGGCCGGTGACGGCGTCGTGAGTGGCCAGCTCCTCCATCCGCACCAGGGCCTGTTGCAGGTCGCGCTCGAGGTTGAGGATGCGCTCGCCGATGGAGATGCGGGCGCGCAGTTCCCCGGCGTTGAACGGCTTGGTGAGGTAGTCATCCGCCCCCGATTCCAGGCCAAAGATGACATCACTCTTGCCCTCCTTGGCGGTGAGCATAATGATGTAGGTGTAGCCCGGATAGTTGGCCACGCGCACCTGGCGGATTAGCTCCGGCCCATCCATCACCGGCATCATCCAGTCGGTGATGAGCAGGCGATGATGATCGCGCTGCCAGGCCTCCCAGGCCGTGCGGCCATCCTCGGCCAGCGCCACATCGTACCCGGCGCGGGCCAGATAGGTGTGCAGGATCTGCCTCAGCACCGGATCATCATCCACGATCAATATCTTCATCGTTAGACCGTGCGGCAATTATAGCCTGTGCATTACAGAATAGCGCTTGAGTGATCGTTGGAAAGAGTTGTCGCCCTTTCTGGTAGAATGCGGGCCGTTTGCAGCCCAAAATTGGAGGATACTGTGGAGAAGACCCTGGTCATTATCAAACCCGACGGGGTGCAGCGCGGGCTGGTCGGCGACATCATCGGCCGGTTGGAGCGGCGCGGCCTGCGGCTGGTGGCCGCGAAGATGCAGGCGGTGAGCCGCGAGCATGCCGAACGCCATTATGCCGTGCACAAGGGCAAACCGTTTTACGAGCCACTCGTCAGCTACATCATCTCCTCGCCGGTGGTCGTCATGGCGTGGGAGGGCAACAAAGCCATCGAAGCGGTGCGCCAGACTGTCGGCGCCACCAACCCGACTGCCGCCGCGCCCGGCACCATTCGCGGCGACCTGGCCCTCGAGATCGGTCGCAACCTCATCCACGCCTCCGATGGCGCGGAGACTGCCGCCTTCGAGCTGGGCCTGTGGTTCAAGCCCGAGGAGATCATCGGCTGGGGGCGCGACGGCGAGCGGTGGGTGTACGAGAAACAGTAAACAGTAGCCAGAAGTCAGTAGGCAGACTGCAGTAAATAGTTGGCAGGCAACGCTAAAACGAAGAGAGCGAGGTCAGCCTCGCTCTTTTTCTGTTGTCTGTCTTCTGTTATCTGGCTACTGAATCCGCAACACCACCTTCGCCTCATGCCATAGTTCCTCCAGCCGGTAGCGCCGGCGCTGATCGCGTGAGAAGGCGTGAATGATCACGTCCCCAAAATCCACCAGCATCCACCCGCCGCTGGGCTGGCCCTGCACGCGCGGCGATTTGAGACGATGTTTTTTGCGCGCCATCTCGCCCACCGCGTCCACAATCGCATCCAACTGGCGTTCACTGCCGCCGGTACAGATGATGAAATAGTCGGTGAACGAGCACTGGCCCTGCAGATCGAGCAGGATGATGTCTTCGGCTTTCTTGTCTTCGAGGGTTTCGACGAGCGAGCGGGCGAGGTCAATCGTTTTCAGAGCGGGTTTCCTCTCAATGGCATGGGGCGAATTCTAGCATCGCCTATTCAATCGGGCTACCAAGTCGGGCCGCGTGCAACGTCGTATACACCGAACCGCCCGGCCTCAATTCACTGCGCATCAGCGCCAGCGTGGTCACGACAAAGGGTGAGCGGGCTTCGACGGTCACGCGCGTCAGGGCCCCGGTCAGGGCGTGCCGATCGGGGCCGCGCAGGGGCTGGTTGACCCGCCCCAGGGTGAGATGCGGGTTGAAGCCGCGCGCCTCCGGAGCGAAGCCCAGCGGCTGCGAGCGCGCTTCGACCTCCCGCCGCAGCCGCCTCAGTCCATCCACATCCCCAACCAGTCCGGCCCAGATCACGCGTGGTCGGTGGAGGTTTGGAAAGGCCCCGACGCCGCCGAGCGTGAACGCCATCGAGTCGGCCGAGCGCGCTGCTGCCTCGGCCACGCCGTGCAAGGGCAGCGCGGCCTCGGGCGCGACCTCCCCGTAAAACTTGAGCGTGAGGTGGATGCCCTCGGGCCTCACCCAGCGCACACAGCCGCGCGGCGTGGCGCGTTGCAGCGCCGCCGACAACGCGCCGAGCTGGGTCTTTACCTCGGCCGGCAGTTCGAGGGCGATGAAAACACGCAGCGTGGCGACGGGCAAGGCTCAGCCGATGAAGTCGCGGATGACGCGCACCATCTCGCCGGGCCGGTCATCGGTGATGGCGTGGCCGGCGGTGTACACCAGCAGGCGCGCATTCGCCACCTGCGCCGCCACGAGATGGCCTTCGGAGTTGGGCACCTGCGCGTCGAACTTGCCGAGGATGACGAGGGTGGGGGCGGTGATGCGCGTGAGCGTCGGGCGCGTATCGAAATCGGCGATGGCGCGCCCGCTGCCGAGCAACGACTCGGGGGTGGCGCGCGTGAAGTCCTCGGCGCGGCGGCCGAGGTAGCGCACGCCGTTGTTGAGCGTGGTGCTCAGCGGGTGGCGCACCACCGGGTGGATGAGGCGGCGCGAAAGCTCATGCGTGCGTTGCAACAGCGAGGCTCGTGGGCGCAACCGGGCGAAGGCGCGCAGATACGCGCGGCCCGTCACCACCGGGTTGATGACGACCAGCCGCGTGACCCGGTCGGCGGACGCCGAGGCCAGATCCAGCGCAATCATCCCGCCCATCGAGTGCCCGACCACGGCTACCTGATCGAGGCCCATCGTCTCCATGAAGTGACGGACCGAGGCCGTGAACTTCGGGATCGAATACCAATCGTCCCCGGGTTTGTCCGAATCGCCAAAGCCGGGCAGATCGAGCGACCAGCAGCGATGCGTGCGGGCGAGCGCCGGCGTGAGATGTTGCCACATCCGCCGCGAGCTGCTCCAGCCGTGGATGAGCAACACATCCGGCCCGCGGCCTTCGACGTGATAGTGGACACGGAGATACGGAGCCTGCCTGTCAGTCATCGTGGGTGGAATTATAACAACTCACGCGTGGGGGCGGATCAGGGTGACTGTCACCGTCTCGCGAATTCACCACCGGTATCAACTCCTGTGCGCGGGCGCCGGGCCGGTGGCTCATCATCGGAGCGGGTCTGTGCTGGCGCTGCCCGAGCCGATGGATCGCTGACGCTCATACTCTTCGGGTGTATCCATGTCTTGCAGGATCGAGGCCGACTCAACTTCGACCCGCTCGACCTCACTGGATTGCACGACGGCGCGGGGGTTGGCCTGGGGGGGCAACGCGTGGAGTTGCGGCCACACGGCCCGGTCAAACAGCAGCGGGTGCCCGCGCTGGCCGGCGCGGAAGGGCGCGACGACCGGGGCTAGAGTCTCGCGCCAGCGTTGCAGCACGGCCTCGACCGTGGCCGGCTCGATCTGCGGCTGGTCGGCCAGCGCGATGAGGGCGGCGCGGCATCGGGGCGAGAGCGCGCGCAGCCCGACCTGCAACGAGCGCGCCATCTCGCTTGTCGCGTAGTCGGGGTTGAACGCGCAGCGCACCCGCCCATCACCCTCGGCGGCCAGGGCCACAGCGCGTTCGACGGGCTCGCGTTCCGCGCCGGTGACCACGACGATCTCGTGCACCGAGGTCGCGCGCAGCCGCCGCACGACTTCGCCGATGAGGCTGCCCTCACCCCACGGCAGGAGCTGCTTCGATTGGCCCATCCGCGTCGAGCGGCCCGCTGCCAGCACCACCGCGCCCGCGCGCGCCCACACCTCGCGCACCGCTCGGGGTTGGCGCCGATTCCCGATCAGCACCGATTCGATGGCTGGTTCGCGCAACAGAGCCTCGGCTCCGAGACGCGCCGTTGGTCGCCGCTCCGAAGCATCAACCTCATCGTCGAGGATCACATCCACCGGCAAGCGAAGGTTTGGGATGGGCGACGCAGGCGTGTGGGCGAACAATACCCGCGTGGCCGAGGGCGGGATGTTGGCCGCGTCGGTGGCGACGAGCAGGGCGGCGAGGTCGGGGATGGCGGGCAGTGTGTCTATCAGGTCGGGCGATACCCCGGCGGCGCGGCCGAGTGTGTGGTCAACCGGGCCGGTGATGAGGACATGCGGGCCGGCGCGCAGCGCGGCCTCGACCCGCGCCCGGTTGGCCTCGAAGGCCGAGAGGTGAGCCGGTGCGCGCCGCAGGTCGGCGATGGCCAGGGGCAGGGTGCTGGTGGTGATGACGCGCCCGCCCGCCTCGACCACATCCTCGGCGAGGCGGAACAGCGCGTCGGCCCGGCGCTGTGGCTCATGCTCGGCGACGATGGCGACGACTTCGCCCTCGTCAAGCCGCAACGCTGCCCGCAGCCGCAGGGCCACGCCGCTCAGCGCACCTTGCGCGGGTCGATCTTGCGCCGGACGGGCGGCGCGTCCTTCGGCCCGAGTTTGGGCGGGTTGAGCATCCCCCAGATCAACACCATCAGCCCAAAGCCGACGATGCTGATGAAGAGCGTCGCGGCCAGGCTGATGAACTCAAGCCGCAGCGGCACGGTCTTGATCGGGCGGTCGAGCTTGAGCGGGCCGATCTCGGTGACGGCGCGCGGAAATTCGTAGGTGTAGAAGTTGAGGTTGTAACGCGGGATGCCGCCCTGAAACGGCGCGGGCAGGAAACGGTTGACGCGATTGGCGTCGTTGATGGCGTTGAGCGCCGCGTCGGCGACGAAGTAACTGCCGACAGTGAGGATGAGAAACATGAAGCAGCCGATGCCGCGCCAGACCGGGTCAATGCCCTTCTTCTTGACCCTGGCTTCCTGCAACCGCCACGATCGTCCGGATGTCATCGTCTTTTCTCCCGAATCACAAACGTGCGGCAAGTCTACCACGCCGAGGCCGGGCCGCAAGCCGCGCCGCAAGCCGCGCCATCATCGTCTTCCGGAAGCAGCCGGGCCGCCGACACTTTTCCAACGGAGGGCCGACTTCGGATTGCTTTCCAGAATCGCAGCGGTCGTGGTATAGTCCGCGCCGTTGTGATGAGGGTTCAAGTTTGTCAGCGTCCCAGGACGCGTTCCGCTAATCCGATGCCACCGGGCGGGGAGTAGCCAACCGGCTAACTCCCCGCCCCCTTTTTTTGTGCGTACGGACGCGCCGCGGCGCGTCGCCACAGTGACCGGAGAGCAGTGAATGACCAAATACATTTTCATCACCGGCGGGGTGGTCAGTTCAGTGGGCAAAGGCGTCACCGCCGCCGCCATGGGTCGCCTGCTCAAAGAGCGCGGCTTCAAAGTCTCCATTCAAAAACTTGACCCGTATATCAACGTTGACCCCGGCACGATGAGCCCGTATCAGCACGGCGAGGTGTACGTGCTCGACGACGGCGCCGAGTGCGACCTCGACCTCGGCCATTACGAGCGCTTCATTGATGTCAGCCTCAGCCGCGACTGCAACGTCACCACCGGGCAGATTTATTCCGACGTCATCGGCAAGGAACGGCGCGGCGATTATCTCGGCGGCACCATTCAAGTCATCCCGCACATCACCAACGAGATCAAGCGCCGGATGGTGCTGGTGGCGAAACACAGCGGGGCCGAGGTGGTGCTGGTCGAGGTCGGCGGCACGGTCGGCGATATCGAGTCACAACCGTTCCTCGAAGCCATGCGGCAGATGCGGACCGACGTCGGGCGCGAGAACACGATCTTTGTCCACGTCACCTGGCTGCCGTACATCGGCGCGACGGGCGAGCTGAAGACCAAACCCACCCAGCACAGCGTGCGCGAGCTGCGCTCGCTCGGCATCAGCCCCGACATCATCGTCGCCCGTTCCGATCACCCGGTCAGCGACGACCTGCGCCAGAAGATCGCGCTGTTCTGCGACGTCGAAGCCCGCGCCTGCATCCCGATGGTGACGACCAACGTGCTCTACGAAGTGCCGTTGCTGCTCGAACAGGAACGGGTGGCCGAGATCGTCATCCAGCGCCTCGGCCTGACGCCGACGCGCCAGCCGGAGTGGGCCGACTGGCAGAAGCTGGTGGTCGAGGTGCGGCGCGACAAGCCGGTGGTGCGGGTGGCCATCGTCGGCAAGTACGTCGAACTGCACGACGCGTACATGAGCGTGCGCGAGGCGTTGAAGCATGCCGGCTTTGCGCTGGGCCGCGAGGTCGAGATCGAGTGGGTGCATTCGGCGGAGTTGGAGAAGGGCCGGGGCTGGGAGCCCGTGCGGGCTGCCGATGCCATCGTCGTGCCGGGCGGCTTTGGCGCGCGCGGCATCGAAGGCAAGATCGCCGCCGCCCGCTACGCGCGCGAAAACCAGGTGCCCTATCTCGGGCTGTGCCTCGGCATGCAGACGATGTGCATCGAGTTCGCGCGCTATGCCCTCGGTGACGACGGCGCCAACTCCACCGAGTTCGATGCCTCGACCAAAACGCCGGTGATTGATTTGATGCACGACCAGCGCAGCATCGAGGACCTCGGCGGCACGATGCGGCTGGGCCTGTACCCGTGCAAACTCACCCCCGGCACCCGGGCCGACGACGCCTACGATCTGCCGGCCGGCGCAGTGGCCAACGAGCGCCATCGCCATCGCTGGGAGTTCAACAATCACTACCGCGTGGCGCTGGGCGAAAAGGGCCTGCTGTTCTCCGGCCTCTCGCCCGATGAGCGGCTGGTCGAAATCGCCGAGCTGCGCGATCACCCGTTCATGGTTGGCACGCAGTTTCACCCGGAGTTTCTCTCGCGGCCCAACCGCCCGCATCCGCTCTTCCGCGCGCTCATCGCCGCTGCCACCGACCGCGCTCAGGGCCGGCGCGACTCGGTCAACGGCCTCGTCGTGCACGCGTAACGAGAGTCCACCACGGAACACGAAGACAAGCGAAGTGCCGAAGGGTTGCGCTTGAACAACCCCGCGTGCCTCGTCGCGACATCGCCTGCCCCATGCCCCATCAACCCCTGCCCGCCAATCGCGTTTACCTCGGCCACACCTTTTCGGAACCGGCCTTCGGCAAGTCAGCCGATCAACTCTTTTACGTGCGCGCGGCGGATGGCAAGCGCGCCATCGTCCGCCACACCCTCTCGACCGGCCTCACGCAAGTGCTCACGACCGACCCGGTCCCGAGCGGCGGCATCGGCTATGGCGGCGCGTTGTTCGCCGTTCACGATGAGGTCCTGGTGTACGCGGCCAGGGATGGCCGTTTGCATGGGATCGATTTGACCAGCGGCGAGCAGTGGCCCGTGTGCCCGGCGTACGAGGGGGTGGCCGCGCCGGCCTTCTCACCCGACGGCCAGTACGTGGCCTTCCTCGCCGAGGGGGATCGGCGTTGCAACGTGTTGCTGTGCGACGTGCGCGGCAAAACGTTGCCGGTCAAGTTGTCCGACGATCCGTGGTACGCCTTCAACCCGACCTTCTCCGCCGACGGGCGACGGATGGCGTGGATCGAATGGGATGAGTTCGATATGCCGTGGGATGAAGCGCGGCTGCGGATTGCGAGTTTGGCCAAACCGACGGGGCGCGCGGCGACCAGCGCGCAATTATCGCCGCTTACTTTCAACACCCTGTCCAGGCCGCGCGTCAGCTTTGGCTCGCCGCAGTTCAGCCCGGGCGGGCGACTCATCGCCTTCACGAGCGATGAGGGCGGCTGGCGTTCGGCGTGGGTGGCCGAGGCCGACGGCCGCAACCCGCAACGCGTCGAGACGGGCGAGGGCGAGATCGGCGGGCCGGATTGGGCGCCGGGCGAGTTTGGGCTGCGCTGGTCGAGCGACGGCAAAAGCCTGTTCGCGGTGCGCCGCCACCACAGCCGCGATACGCTGCTGCGGATAAGTTGGCCGGAACGCACCGTGAATGAGATCGCCGCCGGCTGGACCGTCTTCGAAGGACTCGCGGTGCGCGGGGAGCAGTTGGCCTCTATTGCCGGCAGCCCGACCACGCCGTATCAACTCATAACGCTGGATGCCCGCACCGGCGCAAGCACCGCGCGCGCTACCAGCGGCGTCGGCCTCATCGAGGCCGCCTCGCTCTCCAAACCCGAGGTCATCCATTGGCCGGCGAACGACGAAGTGGAGTGCTGGGGCATCTTCTATCCCGCTACCGGCGAGAAGGCGCAGGGTGTGCGGCCGCTGATCGTGCAGGTGCACGGCGGCCCGACCTCCGAGGTGCCGCTGGGCTGGCACGCCCAGGCCCAATACTTCGCCACCCGCGGCTGGCATTATCTGCTCGTCAACCATCGCGGCGGCACGGGCTTCGGGCGCGCGTATCAGGATTTGCTCAACGGGGCGTGGGGCATGGTGGATGTGGAGGATGCCCGCCGCGGCGCGGAGCACCTGATTTCACTCGGCGTCGCGGATGCCCAGCGACTCGTCATCACCGGCGGCAGCGCCGGCGGCTATACCACGTTGATGGCCTTGACGCAGGATGCCGATTTCTGGGCCGCCGGCGTGTCGCTGTACGGCATCGGCAACATGTACGATCTGCGCCTCGGCTCGCACCGTTTTGAAGTGAACTATGCGTTCGGCCTGATCGGCAAACTGCCCGAGTCCGGGCTGAAGTGGAAGGAACGCTCACCCCTGACGTTCGTCAAAGCCGTGCGCGCGCCGGTGCTGCTCTTTCACGGCAAGGAAGACAAGGCCGTGCCGTATCAGCAGAGCGTGGAGTTCGCTGAGGCCGTGAAGGGCAACGGCGTGCCGGTGGAACTGGTGTTGTACGACGACGAGGGCCACGGCTTCAACAAAGAGGCCAGCCGCCGCGACTGCCTCGAGCGCACCGAAGCCTTCCTCGAGAAGTATGTGATCAACCAGCAGCGATAGAAACGAGACGGCGGCGAGGCGCGGGTGTCTGTGTCGAAGGCGAAGGTGCGATAGGTGCGCCCAACGTGGCCGTTAACCCGCCGTGTAAGCGCGAGGCCGAAGCGCGGTCAGATTGAACCACGTGCCAGGCGGTGGCACATGCCGGATCACAATTCTTCTTCGAATAGGAAGGTCATTGGGGGCTCGGGCGCATAATAAACGCGAACAGTGTGGCACCCTTCCAGGCGACCATGTGCGAGTTGGCTCACTTAGGCCCTGACAGCGGTTTCGTTTGGAGAAGATACTTTGTCATCCGAGTTCATCTGAGTAGCTAACACTTTCGCCGAGCCGGGGCGAGCCGGAATAGACTGAGCCGCAAAGTCAAGTTGGGCAGGGCAGAACTTTGACAACTGATCCAACGGTGCAATTTGCGCCAACCGATTTGGAAGGCGCTCAACTGACGCTTGTAAGCCGGGTCAATTTCCTGGCGTTCCTCGGCGCGGAGCGCCTGTGCGCCGATGTCGGGGTGCGGTGGCTGAATATGAGCGAACACTGATCGCCGAACGGATGC
>CAZSNP010000024.1:0-4862 GCA_964608265.1 uncultured Anaerolineales bacterium
CTCAGCGACTCGCTCTTTCAAACGCTTCTCGCGGAGTTGTTTGAGGTCCCGCAAGAAGCTGTTGTTGAATTCAACCTTCAAGCCGCTTGCTCCAGCGCCCGCATCACCTCCTCGCGGTTGACACGCTCTGTTCCTGCTCCTTCGCGAATGGCTTGCGCCAGACCAACATCCTCGATCACTTCAGCGAATAGCTGATAGAACAGATCGCGCCGCTCCTCGAGCAACTCGAGGATGGCTTCTTTGAGCAAGTCCTTCACTTGGCGGTCGTCCATCGAGATTTGTGCCATACAGACCTCTGCCCTCATTATAACGGCGCCGCGCCGGTTACCTCAGCCCCTCCAGTTCATACACCGCCACCGGCTGCGCGCGGCCCTTCACCTGCATCGGCTCGCGCGGGGCGACGACGACATCATCTTTCACCAATTGATAAATCGCATCGCTCAGCGTCACCCGCCGCGTCACGCCGTACTCCTGAATCCGTTTGGCCGTGTTCACCGTGTCGCCGATGATGGTGTAATCCAGCCGGTCGGTGGTGCCGACCAGCCCGGCGATGACCTCGCCCACGTGCACGCCGATGCGGAAGCCGAGTCGAAACTGCGGCTCCATCTCGTTGCGCAACTCCTCGATGTCCTCGCGCATCTGCCACGCGGCGCGGATGGCGCGCAGCGCGTAATCGGGCTGATCGTCGGGCGCGTTGAAGAACGCCATCACCGCATCGCCGATGAACTTGTCAACCGTCGCTTCCTGCAGCAGCATGGCCTCGGCCGCCGTGCCGACGTAGCGGTTGAGTTTCTCGATCAGCACTTCCGGGTCGATGTTTTCGCTGAGCGAGGTGAAGCCCTGGATGTCGGCGAAGACGATGCTGACCGTGCGCCGCAGGCCGCCGAGTTGCAGGCTGGTCACATCCAGCCGTTCGACAACCTGAGGCGGCACCATCCGCGTGAAGACTTCGTACTTGCTCCGCAGCCGCTTCCGTTCGGTCACATCGTCCACCACGATCGCCAGCCCCTGCGTGCCTCCCTGCCCGCTGTCGCGCAGCGGCGAGACGTTGACGTTCCAGTTCACCGCGCCGCGCTGCGGCAGGTGGGGATTGAGTTCGTGGCCGATGAGCGCGCGCCGTTCGGTCTTGACCTGCGTCATGAAATCGTGCGGCCCGGGGATGGCGTCGCTCAGCGGCCTGCCTTCGAGCGCGGCCCGCGGCATCCCCAGAATGTGTTCGGCGGCGGCGTTGCACAGGGTGATGGTGTCGCTGACGTCGGTGGTGATGACGCCCGAGGCAATCGAGGCGAAGACGTTGTCGAGCAACTCCTTCAACTCGAGCACCTGCTGATACTGGCGCGCGTTCTCGATGGCGATGGCGGCCTGGTTGGCGAAGGCGTGCAGCAGGTCGCGCTCCTTCTCGGTGAACAGCCCGGTGCGGATGCGATTGTCCACATAGATCACGCCGGTGATGCGGTCTTTGAAACGCAGCGGCACGCAGACGATGGAGCGCAGGCTGAAGTTGACGACGCTCATCTGATCGGAGAAGCGCGGGTCGGCGGCGGCGTTGGTGGTGACCACCGGCTCGCCGCTCTCGGCCACCGTGTTGAGGATGGTGCGGCTGACGTTGAAATCGCTCTTGTCGATGGTGGCGCGTTCGAGGTTGCGGGCGATGCGGAACTGCAGCTCGCCGCGCTCATCCTTGAGCATGAGGAAACCGCGCTCGGCGCTGGTGAGCTTGATGATCGTGTCCATCACCTGATTGAGCACCGTCGTCAAATCCAGCGACGAGTTGATGACCTC
Organism: uncultured Anaerolineales bacterium; assembly: GCA_964608265.1. GTDB lineage: Bacteria > Chloroflexota > Anaerolineae > Anaerolineales > UBA6663 > JANWXR01. Next base: position 1,783 of record CAZSNP010000024.1, read on the forward strand.
GGCGGTGCGGGCCAGCGCGCGCAGGCGCTTAAGCTCGGCGTCCTGCGCCTCGACCTGGGGCTGCAACCGTTCGAGGGTGTAGTGCAGCCCGCTCAGCCCTTCGGCCACCGGGGTCGGCAGCGGGTTGCTCTTCAATTCGCCGACAAGGCGGGTGACTTCGCCCATGAGCTTGCCGGGCGTGATCGTGGTGACGGTCGTGGTGGTGAGCGGAGCGGTCATGCCAGCGTGTCCTTCGCGGTGATTATACGTCAGCGCTTTGCCGCCCGTGCCCGGTACTTTTGGATTGATCAAACGGAACGCCAGGGCGCAGCGTGGTGCCGAGCCTGCGATCAAACCTGGCGACTACAGCCCCCTCCCGCGCCGCCCTAACTCTATCGCCGCCCGCGCCAGACATCTCATAAGTCCAGGCTTTGATCGTCACAATCGCTCGTGATAGCTCGACGTTTTCCAACCATCACGGCTACAATCGGCGCCTGCCGGCGCGAGGCCCGGCGATATAATCCCACTCGGCGGTATAAGCAACGATGATCCAGGCCCCACTCGGAACCGCAATCGCTTATTCGACGCTCGGCGCGGCGTTGCGGCGCGGGCAGCAGCGCGCGCGGCAAACGGGCCGGCCGCTGGTCGTCAGCGTCAGCGAGCCGATTGCGCCGCTCGAGGTGATCGATCTCTTCGAACGCGCGCGGCCCCTCGTCGCCGAACGTTTCCTCTGGTCACAACCCGGCGGGGATTACGCCCTGGTCGGGCTGGGCATCGCCCACGCGCTTGAGGCCGTTGAGGCCTCGCGGTTCCGGCAAACCGCGAACGCCTGGCGGCATCTGTTGAGCGGAGCGATCGTAGAGGGCCCGCGCGGGTTGCCGGGCACGGGCCCTCTTCTGCTCGGCGGCTTCGCCTTCGAGGCGCAACGCCCCACCTCGCCGCTGTGGTCGGGCTACGGCCACGCCCACCTCGTGCTGCCGCAACTGCTGTTCACGCTCGATGAAGATGAGATGTGGCTGACGGTCAACGCGGTGGTGAGGGCGGACACCGAGGCGGCGGAAACCGCCTCCGCGCTGGAGGCGCTGGTCGCCGGGGTGCTGAGCCCTTCACGCAGCAACGGACACTTTACGGGCAACGGTCACCCCCCGCGCATCGCGCGACGCGAATGGCGCGCCGCCGAGGATTGGCAGGCCGAAGTCGCCCGCGCCGCTGATTCGATCCAACGCGACGAGTTTGAAAAGGTCGTGCTGGCCCGCGCGGTGCAGCTCGAATCCGACAGCGACTTCCGCCCGTCGCCCGCGTTGCGCCGGCTGGCCGCCCACTATCGCGGCTGCTATCTGTTCGCCATCGCGCGCGGCGAGAGTTGCTTCCTCGGCGCGACGCCCGAGCAATTGCTGCGCTTGCGTGACGGTGAACTGCACACCATGAGCCTGGCCGGCTCCATCCGGCGTGGCGAGACCCCCGCAGCCGATGACGCCCTCGGCCAGTCGCTGCTCGACAGCGCCAAGGACCGGCGCGAGCAAATCGTCGTCACGCAGGCCATCACCGAGGCCCTGGGCGAGACGTGCCTGAGCGTGCGCGTCGCGCCGGAGCCGAAGCTCCTCAAGCTCGGCAACATTCAACATCTGTGCACACCCATCACCGGGCAACTGGCCTCGGGTTACACCATCTTCGACGTGATCGAGCGGCTGCACCCCACCCCCGCCGTCGGCGGGCGGCCACGCGAGGCTGCGCTGCAATTCATCCGCGAGCACGAGCAACTGGATCGCGGCTGGTACGCCGGGCCGGTGGGCTGGGTGAACGCGGCGGGCGAGGGCGAGTTCGCCGTGGCGCTGCGCTCGGCGCTGCTGCGCGGGCGCACGGCCACCCTCTTCGCCGGCTGCGGCATCGTCGCCGACTCCGACCCCGAGCGCGAGTACGCCGAATCCGAACTCAAGCTCAAGCCGATGCTCAGTGCACTGACCGAGGATGGATGACGGACGGCGGACGATAGACGACAGCGAACATCTCTGCCTGTGCATCTTCCGCCCTCCGTCGCCGGCCGTCCGTCGTCTATCGTCACCCGATGAACTCACAAAACATCCTCGCCCTGTACGTCGGCGCGTTCACCGACGAGCTGGCCCGCGCCGGCCTGGCCGACGTATGCTTCTGCCCCGGCTCGCGCTCGGCCCCGCTGGCGCTGACCTTCGCCGCTGACCCGCGCTTCAAGATGTGGCAGCACCTCGACGAGCGCAGCGCCGCCTTCTTCGCGCTCGGCATGGCGAAGGCGAAACGCAGGCCGGTCATCGTGCTGTGCACCTCCGGCTCGGCGGCGGCCAACTTCTTCCCCGCCATCGTCGAGGCCCGTTACGCCCGGGTGCCGCTCATCGTCCTCACCGCCGACCGCCCGCATGAGTTGCGCGACGCGGGCGCGCCGCAGACGATGGATCAACTCAAGCTATACGGCGATTACGCCAAATGGTTTGTGGAGATGGCGCTGCCGGAGGCCTCGGATGAGGCGCTGCGGTACGCCCGGGGCACGGCGGCGCGCGCGGCAGCGGTCGCCGTCGCGGAGCCGGCGGGTGTGGCGCATCTCAACTTCCCCTTCCGCGAGCCGCTGGTGCCGCTCAAACCCGATGTGGTGGATGTGGCGCGAGCGGAAGGGCGGCCGTTCGTTGCCGCCCTCTCCGGCCCGCGCACAGCCGAATTGCAGTGGCTCGCAGATGAACTCACTCATCTCCCGCGCGGCGTCATCGTCGCCGGGATGCAAAACGATCCCGGCTTTCCGGCGGCGGTGACGAAACTGGCGGCAGTGCTGCACTTCCCCCTCCTCGCCGACCCGCTCTCCGGCGTGCGCTGTGGCCCGCACGACCGTGCCAACGTGATTGACAACTACGACGCCTTTCTGCGCGACGCCGCAACGGTCGAAAAACTCGAACCGCAAATCGTGCTGCGCCTTGGCGCACCGCCGACCTCGAAGCCCGTGCTGCAATATCTGCAACGCCACCCGAACGCGCGGCACATTGTCATTGCCGACGGCGACGACTGGCCCGACCCCGCGCGGCTGGCGACGGAGGTCGTTCACGCGGATGCGGCGTGGGCGTGCTCGGCGCTGGCGGACC
>CAZSNP010000024.1:4962-58862 GCA_964608265.1 uncultured Anaerolineales bacterium
TCGCCGCGCGGGCACGCCGCGCGATGGACGCCCAACTCGCTCAATTTACCGAGCCGTTCGAGGGCCGCGCCTTCACCGAACTGGCCGCGTGCCTGCCCGAGGCCGCGACCGTGTTCGCCAGCAGCAGCATGCCGGTGCGCGACCTCGATACGTTCTTTCCGGGCGATGCGCGCCGCATCCGCTTCCTCAGCAATCGCGGCCTTAACGGCATTGATGGCGTGGTGTCCTCGGCGCTCGGCGCGGCGGCGGCGAGCGATGAGCCGCTGGTGCTCGTCATCGGCGACATCGCGTTGTATCACGACCTGAACGGGCTGCTGGCGGGCAAACTCAACGGCGTGCGCGCGACCATCGTGCTGATCAACAACGATGGCGGCGGCATCTTCTCCTTTCTGCCGCAGGCCGCGCACCCCGAACACTTCGAGCAACTCTTCGGCACGCCGCACGGGCTGGATTTCGCGCACGCCGCCGCCCTGTACGGCGCGCGGCTCCACCGCCCGAATGATTGGGCCGAGTTCCGCGAGGCGGTGCGCTGCGGCTTGCAGGGTGACGACCTCACGCTTGTCGAAGTCCGCACGAATCGCGACAGCAACGTGACCATGCACCGGCAGGTGTGGAGGGCGGTGGCGGAGGCGATCTCCCAGCCTCCAATTCCTTGACTCTCGAGAATTGGGGAATTCCCATGCCGCGAGTTCTCGTCAACGACGTTCACTATCACTCCGAGCAGCGCGGCGACGGCGCGCCGCTGGTGCTGCTCCACGGCTTCAGCGGGGGCGCCGCCAGTTGGCGCGAGCACGCCGCATACTTCGCGCAGCGCTTCCGCGTCATCACCGTTGACTTGCCCGGCCACGGCCAAACCGACTCGCCCGCCGATCCGGCGCGGTATCGGATGGAAGCGTGCGTGGCCGACCTGGATGCGTTATTCGGGGTCTGGGGGATTGAGCGCGCGCGCGTGCTCGGCTACTCGATGGGCGGGCGGGTGGCCCTGCACTTCGCAGCGGCGCACCCGGCGCGCGTGCGGGCGTTGATTTTGGAGAGCGCCTCGCCGGGCATCGCCGACGCCGCCGAGCGCGCGGCCCGTGTGCAGAGCGACAACGACCTCGCGGACTTCACCGAGCGGGAGGGGATTGAAGCGTTTGTGAACCGGTGGGAGGCGCTGCCGCTCTTTGCTTCGCAGGCCCGTTTGCCCGAGGCAACCCGCGCGGCGCTGAGGGCGCAACGGCTGCGCAACGACCCGCGCGGCCTCGCCCGCAGCCTGCGCGGCCTCGGAACCGGGATACAATCCCCGCTCTGGGAGCGCCTGCCCGAAATCAGCACGCCCACCTTGTTACTCGCCGGCGAAGACGATACAAAGTACGTCACCATCGCCCGCGCGATGGCGCGCTCGTTGCCCGACGCGCAACTGACCGTCGTGCCGGGGGCGGGGCACGCGGTGCATATCGAACAACCGACGCGTTTTCGCGAGCGAGTCAGTGGATTTTTTGAAAGTAGAGAGTAGAAAGTAATTCCGCAGCTACTTTCTACTCTCTACTTTCTGCATCGCCTGAAAGGATTTCATTCCATGTCCGTGAAGTGGCTCAAAGTCAGAGACTACGACGACATCATTTACGAGCACGCCAGGGGCGAGGCCATCGCCAGGATCACGATCAACCGGCCCGAGCGGCGCAACGCCTTCCGCCCGCAGACCGTGCACGAAATGCTCGACGCTTTCCGGCACGCGCACGAGGCGCAGAACGTCGGCGTGGTGCTGTTCACCGGCGCGGGCAGCGAGGCCTTCTGCTCCGGCGGCGACCAGGCCGTGCGCGGCAAGGGCGGTTACGTGGGCAAGGATGGCGTGCCGCGCCTCAACGTGCTCGAACTACAGCGCGTCATCCGGCTGATGCCCAAGCCCGTCATCGCGATGGTGGCCGGTTACGCCATCGGCGGCGGGCACGTGCTGCACGTGGTGTGCGACCTGACCATCGCCGCCGAGAACGCCATCTTCGGGCAGACCGGGCCGAAGGTCGGCAGTTTCGACGGCGGCTACGGCTCGGGCTACCTCGCCCGCATCGTCGGCCACAAGAAGGCGCGCGAAATCTGGTACCTCTGCCGGCAATATAACGCGCAGCAGGCGCTGGAGATGGGGCTGGTGAACGCGGTCGTGCCGGTGGAGGAACTGGAAGAGGAGGCCGTGCAGTGGGCGCGCGAGATTCTCGAAAAGAGTCCGCTCGCCATCCGCATGCTCAAGGCCGCCTTCAACGCCGACACCGACGGGCTGGCCGGCATCCAGCAACTGGCCGGCGACTCGACGCTGCTGTACTACCTCAGCGAGGAGGCCCAGGAGGGCAAGAACGCCTTCCTCGAAAAGCGCAAGCCGGATTTTTCGAAGTTCCCGAGACTACCCTGACCAGAAGGCAGAAGGCAGTAGGCAGTAGGCTGAAAGCAGTTCGCTGCCTTCTGCTTTCAGCCTACTGCCTTCTGTAGTTCATGTTTCTGGATTGGTTGAGACAGCGCGCCTCCCTCACACCCGAGCGATTGGCTTTGGCCTGCGGCGAGGCGCGCTGGTCATTTCGCGAACTCGATGAGCGCGTGACGGCGATGGCGGGGGATTTGCATGCACGCGGCGTGGCGGCGGGCGCACACGTGGCAGTGCTGATGCGCAACGGCGCGCCGCTGGTCACCGCCATCTACGCGTTGAGCCGCCTCGGCGCGGTGCTAGTTCCGCTCAACACGCGCCTCACGCCCGCCGAACTCCGCTGGCAGTTGGCCGACTCGCAAGCCGCCCGTCTCCTCCACGATGACGCCCATGCCGCCGTTGCGCAATCACTCAACATTCCATGCGTTGCAGTCAACAGTCTTCAGTCATCTGTCATCGCTCTCCCTCCACCCTCGTCCCTCCACTTTTCTCTCGACCAGCCTCACTCGATCATTTACACCAGCGGCACCACCGGCCAGCCCAAGGGCGCGGTGCTGACGTTCGGCAATCACTGGTGGAGCGCGGTCGGCTCGGCGCTGAACCTGGGCCTGCACGCCGACGACCGCTGGCTGGCGTGCCTGCCGCTCTTCCACATCGGCGGGCTGGCGATTTTATTGCGGGGCGTGATCTACGGCATCCCCGTCATCGTGCACGAGTCGTTCGATCCGGTTGCGGTGAACGCAGCGATTGATGATGAACGGGTGACGATCATTTCGGTGGTCGGCACGATGTTGCAGCGGATGCTGGAGGCGCGCGGGGCGAGGCCGTATCCGCCCGCGTTGCGCTGCGTGCTGCTGGGCGGCGGCCCCGCGCCGGGGCGGCTGCTCGAGGAGTGCGCGCGGCGTGGTGTGCCGGTGGTGCAGACGTATGGCCTGACCGAGGCGGCTTCGCAGGTCGCCACCCTCGCGCCCGAGGATGCGCTGCGCAAGCTCGGCTCGGCGGGCAAGCCGCTCTTCCCCACCGAGGTGAAGATCGAGCACGATGAGATTTTGGTGCGCGGCCCGACGGTGATGGCCGGCTACTGGCAAAATCCCGAGGCTACCGCGCGCGTGTTGCGCGACGGCTGGCTGCACACCGGTGACCTCGGCGCGCTCGACGACGAGGGATATTTGTATGTGCTCGACCGGCGCGACGACCTCATCATCTCGGGTGGCGAGAACGTGTACCCGGCGGAGGTTGAGGCGGTGCTGCTCAGCCACCCGGCGGTGGCGGAGGCGGGGGTGACGGGCCTCGCGGATGAGGTGTGGGGGATGGCGCCGGCGGCCTTCATCGTGCGGCGCGGCGCCGTGGCCGAAGACGAGTTGCGCGCCTTCTGCGCCGAGCGGCTCGCGCGCTACAAAATCCCCGCGCGCTTCACCTTCGTAGACTCACTGCCGCGCAATGCGGCGGGGAAGTTGCTGCGGCGGGAGTTGACACGTTTGTTGTAGAGACGCGCCGCGGCGCGTCTCTACTTCTTTGCGCCTTTGCGCGAGACTCACTGCCCACCTCGCATCGCCTTCGCAAACGCCTTCACCCGCTCGGCTAAAGCGCGCACGGGGTGGAGGTGCTGGCAGTGCAGGGCGTAGTTGTTCGTCTGCGTGCGATGGTATTGCTTCACCGCTGAGCCGGCGGGCAGCCGCCTGGCGTGCGAACGAAAGTCGCCCTTCGTCATCCAGCCCGTGATGAAGACATCCATCCCGTAGACCCAGATGTTGTGCCAATCGGTCGGCGCGGCCAGGAGCGTGTCTTGCAGCACGGGGCTGCGCACGCCCACCGGCCCCTCGGGCAAACGGGTGACGCGCAGATAGAGCAGCGAGTGATACTCATGCTCGGTCTCCACGCGTGTGCGCGGCGGCAACGTGAGATGCTCGACCAGCGCGCCGCGGTCGGCATCCTGCCCGCCCACTTCCACTTCAAGCGGTGCGGCCAAATCAGTCTTCAGCGCCAGCTTGCCGAGCGAGTGCCACTTCTCGCGGCCCAGCCACGCCTCGCGCTCCGGGGTCACCACCAGTTCGAGGCGGCGTCCGGCCTGCGCGGCCTTCTCCACATCCTCGCGCTGCCGGGCCTCCAATCCCGCGAGGAAGCCGAAGACGTAGATGTCGCCGTCATCCAGCGAGTGGGCGAGCAGTTGGTCCTCGGGCACGAGGGCGGCGGCGTCGAGCAGCCACGCCGGGTCGCGGCGCAGCGCGGTGATGTCGTCGCGTTTGCTGAGGAGGAAGCTTTTGAGGTCGCAGCGTCGCCCGCCGAGGCGCAGGTCATACTTGTCTTTTTCGGTGAAGGCCGTCGCGCCGAGCAGGTCGTAGGGCACCTCGCTCGCATCGAGCCAGCGGCGGAAGGCGAGTTCGACGGCCACGCCCGCCACGATCTTGCGCAGCCGCGCGCCGGGCTGTAAGTTCATCCGGTCGTAGGTGTAGTGCAGCGATTTCTTCGCATACTCGACACCCGCCCAGGCGAGCGAGTCATCGAAAGGGAGGCGGAGGAGGTCAGCGGCGGAGATCATCGCGGGTCGCTTGTGCGGCTCTCGTCGGCGCGGATCAGCCACATCAGTGGCACGCCCGGCCGGGCCGCCCAACGGTACGAGACGATCCACACCTCCGGCCCATCGGAGGAGCCCTGCCGCCAGTCACATTCGTAAACGCGCTCGGAGGGCGCGCGGCACTCAAAGGTCTGCATACCCAGTTCGCCGCTCAGCACACCCAACGCGATCACCTCCGCCTGGCTGCGCGGCGCGAGGGTGGCGGTGACCAGAAAACAGCCGGCACACAGCGCGGGCGATACCACAAGAGTGAGCAGCACCGCCAGAACACGGCGCTGAGGCAACAATTGCCAGAACGCCAGCGCCAGCAGCGCAAAGCCCGGCACGTATAGCACCTGATACAGCAGTGGCGTGAGCGTCAACCAGGGCGGAGCCAGCCAGATGGGCCGCCACAGGTTCAGCCCATAGGCCGCGAGCAGGGCCAGCAGGGCTCCGCCGAGCCACCGCCAGCCGGTGCGCCGTCTCGGCGCGGGCGCAGGTTCAGCCATTTTCCTTGCGAAACTGCAGACAGTAGTGATGAAAGGTGTTGCTCACCCACGCATTGCCCAGCCCGTAGGGCGCAAGGCGCTGATTGTCCTGCATCCAAATGCGTTCGTCTTTGAGCGTATACGTGCGTTCGAGCCGCCGCGACAAATCCCACGCCAGCGGATAGATCTTGCCGCCCTTCTTCACGTTCTTCACGATGATGGTCATATACGCGCGCGGCTTGAGGGCCGGGCACAGCGCTTCGTAAATCTGCGCCAGCCGCTCGACGAACTCCTCGTAATCGCGCACATTGCCGAGGTCACGCGAATCATCCGAATACACCACGTCGAGGCCGGGCGTGGCGCGGCGCTTCTTTTGATTCTCCGCGCCCTTGGCGTGCAGCATGTCCCAATACGGCGGCGAGGTGAGGACGTAGTCAACCTGGGGCAGGCCGAGCTGCGGCGCGTGGGCGGCGTCGGCGTTGTGGAGTTGCAGCTTCAGCCTGGGGTGCGCGGCGTGTTCTTCGGCCAGCAGTTGCTCGGCGATTTTGAAATACTTGGGATTGAGTTCGATGCCGACCGCGTGCCGCCCGGCGCGCAGCGCGGCGACCAGCGCCGAGCCGGTGCCCATCATCGGGTCGAGCACCGTCTGCCCCTTCTTGGTGAAGAACTCGATGAACTCCTGCGCCAGGGTTTCGGGGAACTTGGCCGGGTGCGTGAGCACGTCCCTGCGGCGCGGCGGCGGGTTGTGGATGAACCACGACTTCTGGAACTTCAGCCACTCTTTGGGTTGAAGGTTGTTGAGCTTGTTGCGGAAGGGGCGCTTGGTCGCGGGCATTGAGTCAACGGATGGCAATGGAACGAACGGATGAGATTATAATCGTAGAGGCGCGCCGCGCCTTACGCTCAAATCCCTGCGGCCGTCTTCATTTGGCTAAAGGCCTCGAAGGTGGTTTTGATCAACCCGCCGTATTTCACCGCCTGCCCCTTGCCGTTGTAGAACGAGGCAAAGGTGGTGAAGTCCTGCGCCTGCAACGCCTCCACCCGGCGGTTGTCGTTGGCCGGCCCGCGCACAAAATCAAAGAAGCCGATGATCTGATTGCGCTCGCTGGCCGCAAACGAGTCGAACATCTCGCCGACCGAAGCGTAACCGATCAGGCCGCAGTTGAAGCCCATGATCTGCGGCGCGCCCATGCTGATGGAGCTCTTCGCCGCCTGGCTGTTCAATCCATTGGCGAACTCGAACACCGCCCACTCGCGATCCTGCGCGCCGTGGAAGTCGGGGCGGTCGGCGGGTCGCCAGTCCTCGTGCGGCGTGGGCCGCCACTTGTGATCGAGCCAGCGCTGGGCGGGGTTGAAGGTGAAGTGCTGATCGAAGATCGCCTGGTTGTGCCGGCCCCATTGATCGAAGAAGACCTGATTCTCAAACCGGATGATCATCTTCTTCGTCACCGGGTCGAAACAGTTGCCGCCCGACTCGACCGCGAAGACCGCAATCGCCACGGCCGGCTCGATGCCGAGCGCGCCCGATAGCGCGGTGAGCAAACTGCCGTACCTGTTCCAGATGCTGGCGGCCAGCCGGTTGAGCAAAGGGTCTTTGGGATTGACGCGCAGCTTCTTCTCGGCGGGCGGTTCGAGCGGCGCCTCGCCGAGGCTCGCGCCGATGGAGGTGCGCGGGGCGGGCGTCACCGGCTTCGGGGCCGGGGGCGGCGGCGTGGGCGGTTTGGGCGGCTCGACCGTTGGCGCGGGCGTCGGGGTTGCGGATTGCAGCGCCACAAACTTGCGGTGCACGAAGCCCTCGCGCCCGACAGCCCGCACCTTCAGCCAATCGCCCTGCTCCTGAATCAACTCGACGGTGGCCCTGGCCGCGAGGGTGAGGATGACGCCGTGCTGCGTGCCCGGCCCGGTGCGGAAGTTGACGTTGGCGGTGGTGGTGCCGGTGATGGCCATGTCGGTCTCCTTGCTGGCGGATGGCGGCCGGCCGATGGTCATCGCTCCGGAGGTCACCATCGGCCACGCGCCATCGGCTACGGCGCGACGACTTCCCTGATCGTCAGTCGCGTGAAGCTCACCGACGCGCCGCCGGCGGTGCGGTCGCGCAGATAGACGCCGAAGCCGCCCTGGCGGTGCGTGCGGTCGTTGACCGTGCCGATGAAGCGTTCGTTGAGATAGAAGTTGAGCCGGTCGCGCGCGGCCCAGATCATAAAGACGTTCTCGCTCTTGTGCACAAAGGCCGGCGCCGTCCAGTCAATCAGCACGCTCGGCTGGCTGCTGCGCAGGCTCTCGACGCGCACTTGCCCGCCACAGGTGAGCTTGAAGAGATAGCCGCTCAGCGCCCCTCCACTTTCTACTTTGCTGCGGAAGAGCAGGCCGTACTCATCGTTCTCGTAACACAGGTTGACGACCGAGGTGAGCCGCAATTGCGCGTCGCGCACCTCGATCTCCGGCCCGCCCGAGGCGCGCCAGCCCGAATCCGAACGCGCCATGACGGCGTTGAGCCGCCCGTCGCCGAGCGAGAACGTGGCGACCGCGTCGGAGAACGCCCACTCCCAGCCGCTGCTCCCGTCGAAGCTCTCCTCGAACAACGTCGCCCCCACGCCGAGTTCAGGATCGGGCGCGGCCCCCGGCGCGGGGGTCGGCGTGCCGGTCGCCAGTGGATCATCGGTCGCGGTGGCCGTCGGCCCGGCGAGCGTCGCGGTTGCGGGCAACACGCCGGTGGCGGTCGGCGGCGCGAGCGTGGCCGTGGCCGCGATGGCGGTCGGCGCCGGGGGCGGCGCGGTGGCCGGGTTGAGTTGGCAGGCCGCGAGCAGCAGCAGCCCGAGGCCGAGGACGGATCGGTTCCGGCTCACCGGTATCTTTCCTTCACCGCCGGGATCAAATACTCACCAAACGCGCTGCGCATATCGTAACGCGGCGCCCAACCCCAATCGTTGCGCGCGGCGCTGTCATCCACAGCGGCGGGCCACGAATCCACAATCGCCTGCCGGCGCACATCGGGCGCAAAGGTCACCTGCATCTGTGGGAACGAGCCGCGCAGCAACGCCTCGACCTCGCCCGCCGACGGGTTGAACGCGCCGACGTTGTAGATCAGGCGCGAGAGCGCTTCGCGCGGGGCCGCCGCGAGGGTGAGCAGCGCCGCAATCGCATCGGGCATGGCCATGAAGGGGATGCGGGTGTCGGCGCGGACGAAGCACTTGTACGGCTCGGCCCGCGCGGCGGCGTGCAGCATCTCGGGGGTGAAGTCGCTGGTGCCGCCGGTGGGCAGCGTGGCCGCGCTGATGAGGCCGGGGAAGCGCAGCCCGCGAAAATCAATCCGGCCCGGCGTGGGCGCCGCGTCGAGCTGGCGATAGTAGCGGGCGTAGTAGCGCCCGAGTTGCTCGCAGTACAACTTGTTCACGCCGTACATCGTGCGCGGCTCGCACCAATCGGTCTCGCGCACGCGGCCCGCGCGATGTTTCGTCTCCAAATCCGGCAGGCCGTACACCGCAATCGAGGACGGGAAGATGAACTTGATGGTGCGCCCATCCTGGCGCGCCTGCTCGGCGGCCAGGTCGAGCAGGTTGACGGTGCCATCCACATTCACGCGATGGCCGAGGCCGGGCTGGCGTTCGGCGCGGGTGGAGAGCAGCGCGGCGAGGTGATAGACGGCGTCGAAGTCGTGCTCGGCGGCCAGCCGCGCCAGCATGCTGGCATCGAGGATGTCGCCGATGGCCACCCGATGGCACTTTGCTTGCAAAGAAGAATCGAGGGGCCGCACATCGAGCGCCACGATGCGGACGTTGGCTTGTGGCGCCAGGTGTTCGATGAGGCCGTGTCCGATTTCGCCGTTGGCGCCGGTGATGAGGATCGTGTGTGTTGCCATGCCAGCTTGAGCCGCGGAGAAGAGATAAGGATGTTTCTCTGCGAACTCCGCGCTCTCTGTGGTGAATGAGCGCGAGTATAGCATGCGCTATGTCATGCCGACATACAAAGCCCAACCATTTTGCGGATTGACTTTAATTCCCATGCAAACCATACTGCCCGCGATGCCGGTGACCCCTAGACCACGTTTATCCGCGCGCGCGCCGATGTTCCTGGGCGCGGCCGTGTTGACGATCTCGCTCAGCGCCTTTGGCGTGTGGAACAACGCCGGCAGCGCGAACGGCGCCGGCGGCCCCCATTCGCCCGGTGAAGGGGCCCAGCGCAACGTGGTGGCCGCGCCGGTGCAGGAGACGCCCGAGCCTGGGGCCACGCCCACGCGGGTGATTGCCTTCGGCGTCGAGCCGGCTGTGGCCGAGGCCGCGCCGGCCAATTCGGCGGAGACGGTCAATGCCCGACCCACCTCAGCCGTCATTGGCGCCTCGGGTGGCTACCGCTACTTCGTTCCACTGGTCGCCCACAACTTTCAATCTCCGCCCGCCGCGCCTCGGCAGGTGTCGCCGTTCGCCGTGCTCGGGCCGTATTCGATTCGCGACTGGCCCTCGACCGCGCCGGAGTGGATCAGCAACAGCCGCCTCGGCCTCCATGCGGTGTCGACGGGTGACCCGTCGGCGATGGAGTTCATCCGCCGCGCCAAGCCGCGCGTGGTCAAGGCCGTCGGCGACTACGGCTGGCTGCGCGAGGTCAAAGAGCTTTCGCCTTACATCGTGACGCAGGCCCGCATCTACGGCCAGGACGAGACCTGGGTCAACGCGCTCGATCCGGTCGCGGCGGCTGAGATTTACATCAACGATCATCTCGAACAGTATCGCCTCAATCCTTTTGTCGATTACTGGGAGGGCTGGAACGAGTTTGTGTACGACTCGCCGGATCAACTGAGTTGGTACGCGCAGTTCGAAGCGGCCCGCGCCTGCGGGATGTGGGCGCGCGGCTATCGGGCGGCCGTCGGCGGCTTCGCCGTCGGCTGGCCGAACACTTATCCCGAGATGGAATTGTTCGTCCCGGCGCTCGAAGCCGCGCATCGCTGCGGCGGCATCTTCCATTTGCATGAATACAACAAGCCGCTGCTGCTGTGCGGCGTGCAGACGAACGTCGCCGGCCTCATCCCCGGTGCGCCCGCGTTGCGGGTGCCCGCCGGCCCGCTGACCCTGCGCTATCGCTACTGGTACGAAGGCTACCTCAAGCCGCGCGGCCTCGGGGATTTGCCCCTCATCATCAGCGAGACGGGGATTGACGCCGTGCCGGCCATCGGCTGCCCGGCGGTCGAGGGCGCCCGCACCTGGAAAGACTTGCGGGATTGGTGGACGCAGAACGGTTACGGCGCGGATGCGCCGAATGCCTACGTCAGCCAGCTCGCCTGGCTGGACCGCGAGTTGCGCCAGGACGACTACGTGATCGGCGCGACCCTGTTTACGGTGGGCGCGGTGGGCGGCGGTGATTTCTGGAACCCGTTCGACGTCAGCGAAGTCCTGATAGCGTTGTCCCATTACGTCGCCAGTCAACGCTGAACATGTGCGGCCCGCACGTCGCGTGGGCAGGGCGCATCGGGCTGGCGCTCGGCCTGGGTTGGCTGAGCGCGTGCAGCCAGGTGACGCCCACCGCTCCCCTCAATACCTCGCCGCCCTCATCGGTGGCAACGTCGGTTGCGGCGCGACCTGATTCGGCCACCCCGGCCGCCAACGCTACCCGCGCTATCTTCATCCCCTTCATCTCCGGCGACTCCGCGACGCCACTGGCCCCGGTCGCCGCGCCGCCGGCGACGGAAACACCCGCGCCCCTCCCGACACCGGCCCCCAGCCCGACGCTCGACTGGCCCGCGCCTCTGGCCGGGCTCACCGCCAGCAAACTCGGCATCCATGCCGTCGGCACCGGCGACACATTTGTCATGGAGCACATCCGCCGCGCCAAGCCCCGCGTCGTGAAGGCCGTGGGCGATGTGGGCTGGCTGCGCGAGGTGAAGGAGGTCTCTCCCGAGACCGTCACCGTCGGTCGCCTCCCCGCCGAGCAATCGGAGTGGATCGGCACGGTGGACCCGGCCCAGGCCGGCCGGGCCTACGTCGAGATCAACCTGCAAACCTATCAGCTCAATCCTTTTGTCGATTACTGGGAGGGCTGGAATGAATTCGCGCCGACCGATGCGGCCCGCATGCAGTGGTTCGCCAGGTTCGAGGCGAGCCGCGCGTGCGAGATGCAGGCCCGAGGCTTTCGGGCGGCGGTGGGCGGCTTCTCGGTCGGCGTGCCCGAGTACGCGCTGATGGCCGATTTCCTCCCCGCCCTCGAAGCGGCGCGGCGCTGTGGCGGCGTCTTTCACCTGCACGAATACAACGCGCCGACGCTGGCCTGCGGCGTGAGCACCGGCACACCGGGCCTCATCCCCGGCGCGCCCGCTATCGGCGTGCCCGCCGGCCCGCTGACCCTGCGCTATCGCTTTTGGTACGAGGGCTATCTCAAGCCGCGCGGCTGGGGCGACCTCAAGCTCATCATCAGCGAATTGGGCGTGGATGGGGTGAGTGGCACGGCCTGCGGCGGCCCCGGCGCGCTCGGCTGGAAGCCGTACGGTGAGTGGTGGGCGCAGAACGGGATTGGGCCGGACGCGCACCAAAGCCATGTCAATGTGCTGGCGTGGTACGACGCGGAGATGCGCCAGGATGCGTATGTGCTGGGCGCGACCGTGTTTACCTCCGGCGCAATCGGCGCGGGAGATATCTGGCACGCATTCGACATGCACGACATGCTGCTGCCGCTGGCCAAATACCTCGTCACGCAGCAGTGACGGCTACGCTCGACTGACCCTCGCGGGCCGCCCGCCCGCAACGCTCCCAACGCACTCAACCGGCCGGGGTGGAACGAAGTTTGCACACTCACGCGTGAGAGGAAGGCGTGTATGACCCTGCGAACTTTTTTCTGCTGCCTGTACGCCGTGTGCTGTCTGGTTTTGTTGGCTCTGTTGATGACGGCCTGTTCGCCCGCGCCGGCCGTCGTCGCCGAGGCCGGTTCCGCGCCGCCTCAGGCTGCGGCGCCGACCATTTCGACGAAAGTCGTCCAACGCCATCAGCCCACGATGCCACCGGCGCCAACGCGCCGGGCCACGCTGAGCGAGTTGGCAAACGAAGTGCTGGCCCGGCTGGCCGCCGCCGCCGATTTCAGCGCCGCGCGCGAGGGCGATGCGGTGACCGCGGGCGGGCTGGTGCGCACCGGCCTCGAGGGCAAGGTGCGGTTGACCTTCACCGAGGGCACCATCGTCCGGCTTGGGCCAAACTCCGAGTTCATCGTGGCCGAGGTCAGCCTCGAGGCCGCCGAGCCGTTCACGCGTCTTCGACTCGTCGCCGGGCAGGTGTGGGTGATTTTGACGGGCGGCAGCCTCGAGGTCGAGACCCCGGTCGGTGTGGCCAGCGTGCGCGGCAGTTACCTCGGCGTGAGTTACGATCCGCAAACGCAGGCCGTCGTCGTCACCTGCCTCGAGGGCGAATGCGGTTTGCGCAACGACCGGGGCGAGGTGGCGCTCAGCGATGGGCAGTCTTCTTCGGCGGGCGACGACGGCCTGCCCCCCAGCCCCCCCGAACCACTCACAGCCGATGACATCAGAGAGTGGATCGAGGTTAATCCCGAGGCTGAGGCAGTGGTCGAGGAAGTCTATCCCGACGGCACCCCGACCCCGCCGGCCGATGGGGGCAGCGGAGACTCCGGCGACCCGCTGCCACCACTGGTCTACACCATCACCAACGGCTGCCAGATCAGCAAGACGATCAATTACAGCGGGCCGGAATCCGGCACGCTTGCGCTGGCGCCGGGCGAAACTGCGGCCGGCGAGCTGCCGCCCGGCCAATACACCTTCACCGAGGGCGGGGAGAGCGTGGTGTGGGATTCGAGCGCGGGGGAGTTGGTGGGCAGGTTGTGCGACGAGCCCGCGCCCACGGGAGGCGGCCAACCGAAGAGCACGCCGGCGGCGGTGACGAATTCGCAGCCGCTACAATACACCCTGACCCACAATTGCCCGCCCGACCCGAAGAGTGGCGCGAGCCGCGAGGGCGTGTGGGTGTGGACGTTCGAGAACGTCACCCTCGCGCAGACCTTCACCATCAGCGTCAACCCCGGCTCCACCGAGAGCGGCGAGCTGCCGCCCGGCCACTATCGCGTCTCCGACTACGACAACACCGGCCCGCTTGAATCGGGTGAGCTTGATTCAGACCGCGACCGCGTATATGTCATGCGCTGCGGCCAATTGCCATAAGCCGTTCAGCGAACGCTAACGTGCGCCAACCAAGTCCGCCCGCACAGACCGGTTATAATCGCACGCATGCCCGGCCCGAACGGACACCGCGTGAACCTCGCCGGCCTGCGGCGGAAATGTGCGCGCGTGCACGCCACGCTGCTCGCGACGTACGGCCCCCCGACACGTGACTGGGAGAAGCTGCCGGCGGTGGATGAACTGGTGCTGACGATCCTCTCGCAGAACACCAGTGATCTCAACAGCGGCCGCGCCTTCGACCGGTTGCGCTCGCGCTTTGGCACGATGGAGGCCGTGCGCGACGGCGCGACCGCCGATGTGATGGAGGCCATCCGCCCGGCGGGGCTGGCCAACCAGAAAGGCCCGCGCATCCAGGCCGTGCTGCGCGCCATCACCGCCGAACGCGGTTCGCTCGACCTCAAATTCCTCCGGCAACTCCCCTCCGCCGAAGCGCGCGCCTGGCTGACGAAGTTCAACGGCGTCGGCCCGAAGACGGCGTCCATCGTCATGTTGTTTGCGCTCAACCTCCCCGCCTTCCCGGTGGATACGCATGTGCATCGCGTCACCGGCCGGCTGGGTCTGCGCCCCGAGGCCATGTCGGCCGACGATTGCCACGCCCACTTCGAAGCGCTCTTCCCCGCTGACGCGTATTACGCCGCGCACCTCAACCTCATCCGCCACGGGCGCGAGGTCTGCCATGCTCGCAACCCCGAGTGTGGCCGGTGTGTGTTGCAGCGGCAGTGTGCCTACCTTCGAACCGCCTCCGTGTCGAGCCAGGGCTAAGCCGACTCACGCTAGTTTCATGGAGGTCACAATGTTGAAGAACGTTTTTCGTGGATTGGGGATGGTGGGGTTGCTGGGTGTGTTGTTGGCGGCGAGCGCTGTGCGCGCCGGCCCCGGCGATGTGTACCTGCCGCTGATCATCAAGGGCTGCCCGCCCACCAGCGCCAGTTATCAATCCGGCCAGGCCTTTCAGTGGGATAGCGACAACCCGGTGCGGCCGAACTTCAACCACCCCGACAAGAATCTGGCGATGCGGAGTTACGACCCGGCGCCGGGCAGCGGATTGCTCAACTTCGTGGACTATGGCAGCGATGATCCGACTCAGCCGCCGCAGTTTGCGACGCTCTTCAATCCAAATCGCGTGCCCACCTTCACCGCAGCCTATCGCGTTAACAGCTGGAACTACAATCCCTCGCCCGATCCGGGCACACGCGGCAGCCCGTTGACGGTGTATCCGGTGACAGCGCTCGGCCTGCAAACCACAACCTGTGAAACAATTTACGTGCCCACTTCGGGGTACGACATCGGTGGCGGAATGGAAGTGCTGGTGTTGTTCGCCGACGGCAACAGCGTGACTCTGAAATACACCCGCGAGGACTCGGTCGCGCCGAACGGGTACACCGTTCACATTGACGGCCTCGTGACCGACTCGAATCTATTGGCCCTCTACAACTCACTCGATTCCGGCGCGCGCTATGTTCCGTGCGGCGGCAATCGATGCAGCAGTTACAACCTCGTCAACATGCCGGCCGGTCATCCGCTGGGCCAGGCCGCCGGCACGCAGATTGTGATTGCTCTCGCGGATAGTGGCTCGTTTCAGGACCCGCGCTCGTGCAAGGAATGGTGGCAAATACGGCCCAACTCACCGTACAGTTGCCCGTGAAATAGCATCTCGCCTCACCTGACAGGTCTTGAAGGCCTGTCAGGTGTACGCAGACAGAACCGACTCATCATGGTATCCAAACCCTCCGCCCCCGCGCAAGACCGGCTGGCCGCGCTGTATGAAGTCTCCCGCGCGCTCGGCTCCTCGCTCAACCTCGACGAGGCGCTGACGGTCGCGCTCGACGCGGCTATCCGGCTGACGGGGGCGGAGCGCGGCTTCCTCATGCTGGTCGAGGGCGATGAGACCGAGGAAGTGGTCTTCCGGCTGGCCCGCACCGCCAGACAGGAAACGCTCGAGGAGGCCACGTTCGAGGTCAGCCGCTCGGTGGTGCGCGAGGTCATCCAGACCGGCACGCCCGTCGTCACCACCAACGCCCAGCAAGACCCGCGCTTCCAATCGCAGGACTCGGTCATCAACTACGCGCTGCGCTCGATCATGGCCGTGCCGCTGAGCGCGCGCGGCAAGATCATCGGCGCGCTGTACGTTGATAACAAGATCAAGGCCGGGCTGTTCCAGCAAAGCGACCTCGACCTGCTGGCGACGTTCGCCGGGCAGGCGGCCATCACCATCGAGAACGCGCGTCTGTACACGCGCACCGATCAGGCGCTGAGCGCCCGCATCGCCGAGTTGCAGAACATGCAGATGATCGACCGGCAGCTCAACTCCACGCTCGACTTCGAGAAGGTGATGTCGCTGACGCTGGAGTGGGCGGCGCGCTACACCGCCGCGCGCACCGGCTGGATCGGGATCGTGGAGGACGGCGACCACGGGCGGGTGGTGCGCACGGTGGCGCGCCACGGGCTGAGCGGCACGCGCCCGCTCAAGCTCACCCCCTCGGCGGCCAGTGCCGTCGGCTCGGTGCGGTCAATGAGCGACCCGCTGGTGCAGGCGGCGCTGGCGGCGCGGCAGGTGCAACGCCTGGCGCCGAACACCGGCACCGGCGAACCGGCCCAACTCATCGCGCCCGTCGTCATCCACGAAGACCGGATGATCGCGATGATCGTGCTCGAACGCCCGATGCACGCCTTCAGCAGCAGCGCCGGCGAGTTTCTGGCGCGGTTGGCCGACCACGCCGCCTTCGCCATTGAGAACGCGCGCCTGTACGCGGCCCTCAAGCGCGCCAACGACTCGAAGAGCGAATTCGTCCGCACCGTCTCGCACGAACTCAAACTGCCGATGACGTCGATCAAAGGTTACGCCGAACTGATGCTGCACGGCATCGCCGGGCCGGTCACCGACCAGCAAAAGCAGTTCCTCAACACCGTGCGGGCCAACGTCGAACGCATGTCGGTGCTGGTCTCCGACCTGGCCGACATCTCGCGCATCGAAAGCGGCCGCATCAAGATTGAATTGAAGGAAGTGGATGTGGCCCAGGCGGTGCAGGATGCCGTCAAGCACATCCAGGCCGCGGTCGAGGCCAAGAGCCAGACGGTGGTGCAGCGCGTCGCGCCCGATTTGCCCAAAGCGCGCACCGACCCGGCCCGCCTCGGGCAGGTGCTGATGAACCTGCTCAGCAACGCCAACAAGTATTCGCCCGCCGGGGCCAACATCGGCCTGCTCGCCGAGGCCGCGCCGCCCTTCATCCGCCTGACGGTGGCCGACACCGGCATCGGAATCTCAGGCGAGGATTTGTCGAAGCTGTTCTCGGCCTTCTTCCGGTCGGATGACCCCGCCGTGCGCGCCGAGACCGGCTGGGGCCTCGGGCTGCACCTGAGCAAGCGCCTCGTCGAGGTGCTCGGCGGCGAACTGACCGTACGCAGCGAAATCGGCAAAGGCAGCGCCTTCACCTTCACCGTGCCGATTGACAATTAGGCCCGGCGACAGGGGATTGGGGAAACCGATGAACCCATCACGGCCTTCCATCAGCCGGATCCTGTGGGTGGATTACGGCGCATTTATCGGGGCCAGCACGCCTTTGGCCACCATCGCCGTGGGGCTGCTGAGCGGCGAGCAGAATTGCGCGAGCGCTGGCAAAGCAGCGCGCGACGGATGCGGGCCATGTACGAGCACAAAACCCGGGTGTTACAGGGGCAAAAACAAGATTTGATTGCGGAGATCATGCGGCTCGCCCACCCTGGCCAGTATCTCCAAGTCGTGGACACAACGACCGATCGAAACTTTCAACTGATGGGCACATGGTGATCCATGTACCCCGCCAGCGGAATCAGATCAATCCATCAGCCTTGAGGCGGGCAAGCAGTGGGGCTGGTGGCGTAGACTGCCGCAACTGCTCAACGCGCTCACTTCGACGTTCAATCTCGCGATCAAGCTCCGCTGCGTGATCCCCGTAGTACGCCAGCGCCGAATGTATCTGGCCGAGGGTCAGGTGGGGAAACTGAAAGTGTAACTCTTCGGGGCTCCAGCCGTAGGCCAAACGAGCCAGCACCAATTCGACTACTTTCATGGTCGTGCCGGCAACCATCGGTGTGCCCGCTTCATCCAGAACGACATGTTCGTACCGCGTTGCGACTGACATAGACACCTCACTCAGTGGTCGAGAGTATGGCACGCTCACAACGGCTGCAATCCACAGCCGCGTTGCTCCAACGCCGCGCGCACCGCCTGCGCGAATTCGACCGCGTGCGGCCCGTCGCCGTGAATGCACAGCGTGTCCACGCTCACGCGGCGCGCACCGGCCAGGAGCCCCTCCGTCGCCAGCCGCACCGCGTTGGCGGCCACCGCCTCGGCGTTCTCGTGCACCGCGCCGGGTAACGCGCGACTCATCAACGTGCCATCGGGGTTGTAGCCCCGGTCGGGGAAGCCCTCGCTGGCCACGCGCAACCCGGCCTCCGCCCCGGCCTCGATCAGCGCCGAACCCGCCAGCCCGACCAGAATCACCTCCCGGCTGAAGCCGCGGACGGCGCGCGCAATCGCCGTCGCCAGGGCCCGGTCGCGCGCGGCCTGGTTGTACAGCGCGCCGTGCGGTTTGACGTGGCTGAGGGTCACGCCCTCCGCGCGCGCCAACACCGCCAGCGCGCCGATCTGAAACAGCACCAGCGATTCGATCTCGGGCACGGAGAGGTCAAGCTCGCGGCGGCCAAAATGCTCGCGGTCCGCGTAGCCGGGGTGCGCGCCGACGGCCACGCCGTATTGCCTGGCCCAGCGGAGCGTGCGGGTCATGGTGTGCGCGTCGCCGGCGTGCAGGCCGCAGGCCACGTTGGCCGAGGTGACGAGGGGCATGAGGGCCTCATCGTTGCTCGCACCCTCGCCGAGATCGCAGTTCAAGTCAATCGTTCGCATACAAAACTAATCGCGAGGAGGCAAAGAACGCGAAGGCGTGGAAAAATCCTTGCGCGCTCCGCATCTTCGCGGTTCAAATAAAGCTCTCGGCCTCATCCGGTCTCTCAATCATCTTCAAAGCCGCGAGTTGCGCGCGATGTTTTTGCTGCGCGGCTTCGACGGTGGTGCCGCGAAAACGCGTCGCCGCCCCGGGCGGGCACTGAGCCAGCAACGGCACATCGGCGCGGATGACGGTAGCGATCCTGGGATAGCCGCCGGTCGTCGGGCGATCGGCCATCATCACGATGGGCTGGCCGTTCGCCGGGACCTGCACCGCACCGAGGGGCATCGGCTCGCTGATGAGGTCGGCGCGCTGAGGCGCGATGGCCGGCCCGGTCAGCCGATACCCCATCCGGTCGGAGTCGTTCGACACGGTGAACGGCGCGTTGAGGAAGGCCGCGCGGGCCTCGTCGTCGAAGTGATCGAGCTGCGGGCCGAGCAGGACTTCGAGCTCGGGTTGCTCACGGTAGGGAGGCCGGTGCGCCGCCGGGAGCGCGCGGCCCGCCAGGGGAAACGGGCTGCGGGCCGGGCCGGTGGGCAACGCATCGCCCGCCCGCAGCGCGCGGCCCTCCAATCCGCCGAAGCCCCCGCGCAGATACGTCGAGCGCGAGCCGAGCACGAGCGGCACCTCTATCCCACCGCTCACGGCGAGGTAAACATAGCCCGAGGCTTTGGTCACCTCAACAGTCTGCCCGGCGCGCACGAACAACGCCGTCCACGCCGGCAGCGCGCGGCCATTGACGCGCACCGAACCATCGTGTGGCGCGGCCACGGCGACGACGCAATCCTCCGTCGCCCTCACCGCCGCGCCGTCGAACGCCATCTCCAGCCCGGCGGCGTTCGGCCCGTTGCCCACGAGCGCGTTGGCCGCTCGCAACGCAAACGCATCCATCGCCCCGCTCACCGGAACCCCGAACCGTTCGTGGCCGTAGCGCCCGAGGTCTTGCACGGTGGTGAGGGCGCCGGGGTTTTCAACACGCAGCGTCACCATAGCCAGTAACCGATAACGGGTTATTGGTTATCGGTTATTGCTTTCGCCAACACAATCATGCGCGCTGAGTCATCGCCGAACGGCGAGCGGTCGTAATCGCCGTAGAGGTGTGTGAGGTTGAAGCCGCAGCGCTCGAGCAGCAGCCGCATCTCGCCGGGGAAGGTGTAGCGCATCGTCAGCGGCACGCTGGTGCGTTGCACGCTGCCGGCCTCGCCCACCGAGTCATACAGCCAGGTGATGTGCCCGAGCTGGGCCGCGCGGTCCAAATGCAGCGACGAGAAGACTTGCACGGCGCGATCGCCATCGGCGAAGGAACGTTCGAGCGCCAGCCCCGCCTCAGGCGCGGCGTAGGCTTCGGCTGGATTGATGACGTCGAGCGCGAGGGTGGCGCCTGGGCGCAAGTGCCGGCGAATGTTCGTAAGCGCGGCGAGCTGCGCTTCGAGGCTGAGCAGGTGCATGAAGGTGTTGAAGGGCATGAGCGCCAGCGCAAAACGCGTCTCAACCGCGAAGGTGGCCAGGTCGGCTTCGAGGAGGATCGGCGCGGTCTTCAATCGTCCGCTCTTCAGTTTGTCGCGCAACCGCGCCAGCATGTCCGGCGAGTTATCCACACCGGTGACGGCATAGCCGCGTTGGGCCAGCGGCAGCAGCACGCGCCCCGTGCCGCAGCCCAGTTCGAGGATCGGGTCGCCGTGTTCCTCGGCCAGCTCAATCCACAAGTCGAGGTCTTCGGTGAAGGCGGCGTTTTCGAGGTCGTAGTAGCGGGCGAGGCTGGCGTAAGTCATCGCGTGATTGAGTGATCGGGTGATTGGGTGATTGCGGGATTGTAGCATCGAGGCGCGGCGATCTGTTCGGCGGACCGCATCCGCGGATCCGTTGTGGCGACGCCCATCGGCCGACGGCCCGCGTGGTAAAATCCAGCCGCATTCAAAGAATGCCGCATTCGAAGAATGCCGCAATCGGGGTGTGGCGCAGTTGGAAGCGCACCGCGTTTGGGACGCGGGGGTCCGCGGTTCAAGTCCGCGCACCCCGACCACAGGCTGACGGCGACTCTTTCAAGGAGCCGGGGAGACGAACGGGACGACTCGCGCGAGTCGTCCCGTTTGCTTTACGGGGCAGCGGCTGACCGCGCCCGGCGGAAAATCAGCACCGCGCCCGCCATCCCCAGCAACACGCCGCCCGCTGCGACCGCGGCGATGACGAGGGGCGATGACCAATCCGGCCCCGTCTTCTCCACCGCGCTTTCCGCGCGCAGGTTGACCACCCCGCTTTTCGGCGTCACCGCCCACGTGAGGGTGTTGCCGCTGACTTGAGCGGCGTTGTGGCTGAGCGGCGCGCCGGGCAGCGTCACCGTCCACGTGATCGCGGTGAAGTTGGCGAGGCTGGAGTCTGCCGATGAAGTGTCCAATGCAACTTCGTACTCGAATTTGTTATCCGTCACTGCCAGCCGGTTGACGGTGACACCCTTCTGTTCGGCGTACAAACCGCGCAACTCATCCAAATCCCGAAAGCGAGTGGCCGTCACGCACCACGTCATCGCTCCGCGCTGCGCCTCAGTCACGGTGACGTTGCGCGACGTTTGCTGCGCGCTATTGCAAAAGTCCGAAGCGGTGTTCGTGCCCTGCTGAATGAGATTGTTGCGCTCCTCTGCGGTGAAGCCGACCTCGGTGCGCAACTCACCGGCGCCGTCGGGCAGCACGGTGGTGTGGGCCTGAAACTGGCAGGCGGCCAGCAGCAGCGCGCCGGCCAGGAACATAGGTCGCGTGTTCATCGTGAACTCCTCTCGGGTTTTGGACTTGCACGAGTAGAAACACCTGAGACAAAAAAAGGACGGCTACGAGAGCCGTCCTTTTTCCCTGTGAATGTCCTGCGCCATCGTTACACGCTGGTTTCAGCCAACTGCCGTGTCTCAACCGGCGCGGGTTCGCCGCGCTGGAACTTCACGCCCTCACCCTCCACGTAATCTACCGTCACCGTATCGCCGGACTTGACCGTGCCCTGCAGCATCTGAACTGAGAGCGGGCTTTCGACGTGCTTCTGCAAGGCGCGGCGCAACGGGCGCGCGCCGAACTGCGGGTCGAAACCCTCGCGCGCCAGCCAGCGCCGCATGGCCTCGGTCAGCACCACGGTCACATTGCTCTCGGCCAGCCGGTCCTGAATCTCCTTCATCTGCAAGAGGACGATCTTCTCCACATCCTCCACCGTCAACGGTTTGAAGGTGATGATCTCATCAATGCGGTTGAGGAACTCGGGCCGGAAGGTGGACTTGAGCGCCTTCTCGATCTTCTCGGTGCTTTGATCTTCCGCGGCGCCGTCCTCGCCTTTGCGCAGGAAGCCGAGGCTGCCCGAGCGCTTCACAAACTCGGTGCCGAGGTTGCTCGTCATGATCAGCACCGTGTTGCGGAAGTCCACCACGCGCCCCTGGCCGTCGGTCAGCCGCCCATCGTCGAGGATCTGCAGCAGCGCGTTCCACACCTCGGGGTGGGCCTTTTCGATCTCGTCGAAGAGCACCACGCGATACGGGCGGCGGCGCACGGCTTCGGTGAGCTGGCCGCCTTCCTCGTACCCGACGTAGCCGGGCGGCGCGCCGAACAGGCGGCTGACGGTATGCTGCTCGCGGTACTCGCTCATATCCACCCGCACCAGCGCGTCCTCGTCGTCGAACATGAAGGCCGCCAAGGCCTTGGCCAGCTCGGTCTTGCCCACGCCCGACGAGCCGAGGAAGATGAACGAGCCGATGGGGCGCTTGGGGTTCTTCAGCCCGCTGCGCGCGCGGCGGATGGCGTCGGCGATGGCGTGCACGGCCTCATCCTGGCCGATGACGCGCTCGTGCAGTCGCTCCTCCATGTGCAGCAATTTCTCGGCCTCGGTCTCCATCATCTGATTGACCGGGATGCCCGTCCACTGCGCGATGACGGAGGCGATGTCCTTCTCATCCACCACCTCATCGAGGTGATGTTCCTTCTCCCACTTGTCACGCTTCTCTTTGAACTCGCCCTCGATGCGCAAGCGCTCGGCCTTCTTCTGGGCGGCGCGTTCGTAATCGCGCGCATTGCCGAACTGTTCCTCTTCGGCCTGGAGACGGTCAATCGTCGTTTTCATCTCTTTCAGTTCGCCCGGCAGCGAGTACAGGGCCACGCGCAACTTGGCGGCGGCCTCATCCATCAGATCGATGGCCTTGTCGGGCAGGCGCCGGTCGGTGACGTAGCGCTGCGAGAGTTTGGCCGCCGCCACCAGCGCGGCGTCGCTGAAGGTGACTTTGTGATGGGCCTCGTACCGGTCGCGCAGCCCGTGCAACATCTTGATCGTGTCGTCAATGTTCGGCTCATCCACGTACACCGGCGCGAAGCGGCGTTCGAGCGCCGGGTCCTTTTCGATGTGCTTGCGATATTCGTCGAGCGTGGTCGCGCCGATGCACTGCAGCTCGCCGCGCGCCAGCGCCGGCTTGAGCATGTTGCTGGCATCCATCGCGCCCTGGGCCGCGCCCGCGCCGACCACGGTGTGCAGCTCATCAATGAAGAGGATGATGTCGCCCTCGGCGCGCTGGATTTCCTCGACGGCGGCCTTGAGCCGCTCCTCGAACTCGCCCCGGAAGCGCGAGCCGGCGATCATCGCGCCCAGGTCGAGCGAATGCACGCGCTTGCCGCTGAGGATCTCGGGCACGTCGTTGTTGGCGATCTTCTGCGCCAGCCCCTCGACGATGGCCGTCTTGCCCACGCCGGCCTCGCCGATGAGGACGGGGTTGTTCTTGGTGCGCCGGCTGAGCACCTGGATCACGCGCAGAATTTCCTCGTCGCGCCCGATGACGGGGTCGAGCTTGCCGGCCTTGGCCATGGCGGTCAGGTCGCGCGAGTATTTCTCCAGCGTGCGATAGCGCGCCTCGGCCTGCGGGTCGGTGACGCGCTGCCCGCCGCGGATATCCTTGATCACCTCGTTGACGCGTTCCTTGGTCACCCCGGCCTCGGAGAGGATGCGGGCGACGGCGGTGTTGCGCTCGGAGAGGATGGCGAGGAAGAGGTGCTCGGTGGAGATGTACTCGTCCTTGAGCCGGTTGGCCTCGTCGTTGGCCAGGTCGAGGATGCGCTTGATGCGCGGGGTGTAAAACACCTGGCCGGTGCCGCCGCCGTAAATGGCCGCGCCCTTGGGCGAGGCGCGCAGCACGTCGTCGAGGCGGCGTTTGATGTATTCCTGATCCACGCTCAGCCGCTCGAGGATTTGCGGGATCACGCCCTCGGGCTGTTCGAGCAGCGCCAGCAACAAGTGCTCGGTATCCACCTGCATGTGGCTGTAACGTTGCAGGATTTCATACGTCCGTTGCGCGGCGTCCTGCGCGCGCTCGGTGAAACGATCAAAGCGCATCATGTCGAAATATCCTTTGCGGTGTTATGCGTAATACACGAGCCGTGGTCGTGACAAGCCGATGTCACCCGACCGAAAGCCTGAATTTCAGAGTATCACGTTTCACGATTAGCCCATCACCTTGCGATTGGGCGTCAATTCGAACACCAGGCCATACTCGGTGTCGGTCGTGATGTCCCAATCGAATTTCTCCTTGAACTTGCGGATCACAGCCGGCGACGGCGCGACGGCCACCGCCAGCCCTTCCCAAACCTGGGCGTTGTCGCCGTCTTCGAGCGACCAGATCGCGCGGGGGTTGTTTTGCAAGTTGCGGGCCTTCACACTGCCGGGCGCGGTGCAGATGTACCAGCGGCCCGCGTCTTCGACGAACCAGATCGGCACCAGATGCGGGCGACCATCGGCCCGGACGGTTGCCAGCCAGAGGTTGCGTTCGGTCTGCCAGCGTGGATCGGCCGCCGTGGTCATCGTCGAAAATTATACTCCCGCAGCCAACGGAGCGAGTATAGGTTGGCGAGCATAAGAGTTGTGTATGCGCCGCGCACCGCCAAAACGGGGAGGCAAACACAGAGACGCCCCGGGGAGGCGTCTCTGATTCGAAGGGTAGTGATGAAGCGAACTACGGGCTGAACTCACCGACGGCTTGGTCGTTGACCCACACGCTGTAATTGCCCGCCGCGAACGCGCCGAGTGGCACGCTCACTTCGAAGTCCTTGAGCACCTGCACGCAGATGCGGTTGGGGTCTACCACCGAATACACGTCGAGGGCGATCTTGCCCGGTGCCTCCGGCGCAGCGACGGCCACGCGAAGCTCGTGACACGGCGTCGGCAGCGCGCCGCCAAGCCTGACCACGACCTGCGCCGGGAAGCTCTCCAACAGAAGCAACTCGGTTTCGCTGACATAGACGGCATCACGCACCAACGCGCTATCGCCGGCCTGCGGCGCGTACGCGGGCGTGGGCAGCGGCTTGTCCGCCGGGCCGAGGCTCGGGGGCTTCTCATCGTTGATGGGCGTCGCCGAGACAACCCCATCCTCCGGGCTGGTGGGCAGCGGCGCCGGCTTCGCGCCCGGCGTCGGGGTCGCATCGCCGGAGGCCGGTGGCTGCGCGGTGGGCAAATCCACCGGGCGGCACGCCGCCAGCGCGACGGCGCTCATCAACCCAATCGTCAACATCAGCTTCTTCAACATAGTGCTCACTCCTTGCGTCAAGTCTACCCTACCGACGGATGGCCCGCCCGGGAAAGTTCCCCGCCGAATCAACGCTCGCCGAGCGGATAAAATAGAGCCATGCCCGATCAACCCGTCTTCGTCCGCAGCACCTGGCCGCCGGGAGCAGTGGTCGCGCTGCAAGCCACCTTTCGCTTCCTCTTCAACCTGTTCGCCGATCTCCAGGTGTATGATGAAAAAAACCTCCCGGCGAGCGGCGGTTTCTTGGTGTGCATGAATCACCTCAGCCGCTTCGATGCGCCGCTGGGCTTTGTCCTCATGGGTCGCCGGCGCATGACGGCCTTTGCCGCCGACACCTATCGTGAGCATTGGTTCTTCCGGCGCGTGATTCAATCGGTGGATGCCATCTGGGTGCATCGCGGCGCCATTGGCCCCTCCACCCTGAAAGCTGCGGTTCAGGCCCTGCACGAGGGCCGCGTGCTCGGCGTTGCGCCGGAGGGCACCCGCAGCCCGACCCACGCCATGCAACGCGCCAGGACCGGGGCGGCGGCGCTGGCCCTCGCCGCGCATGTGCCGATTGTGCCGCTGGCCGTCACCGGCACCGAGCACCTCGGCGAGAACATGAAGCGGCTGCGTCGCCGGCCGATCACCGCCACGTTTGGCCCGCCGTTCACGCTGCCGCCGGTGGAGCGCGGGGAACGCGCCGCCAAACTCGAAGAGTACACCACCGAAATCATGTGTCGCATCGCCGCCATGCTCCCCTCGCGCTACCATGGCGTCTACGCTGGCCATCCGCGCCTGGCCGAGTTACAGCCCCGGCCCTGACCGCAACCCGCCCTCCTCCCCTCGCGTAATAGTGGTTGACTCAGCGAGGTCGTTTTTCAATCACGGAGACTTAGTATGAAACGCCTGTTTGCGATGATCGCCGTGCTGGTGCTGGCGACGCTGGCCTGCGGCCCCAACTTCGATGTCAACCTCCCTACCGTTAAGGTGGGGCCGGATGAAACGGTGACGATTGCCGAAGCCGCGCCGGACGCCAAGGTCGCTAAAGTGAAACTGGAGATGGGGGCGGGCAACCTCACGCTGGCCGGCGGCGGCGACGGTTTGATCAGCGGCACGGTGACGACCAACGTCACCGAGTGGAAGCCGACCGTGACGCGCGACGGCGACACGGTGACCGTGTCGCAGGGCAACAGCGACGGCGGCATCCCCACCAATGATGTGAAGAACGCCTGGGATTTGAAGCTTGGCGAAGCCCCGATGCAGTTGGATGTGAAGGCCGGCGCGTACGACGGCAAGATGGAGCTGGGCGGGTTGGCGTTGCGGCGGCTCGCCATCTCCGATGGCGCCGCCTCGAGCACGGTGAACTTCGCCGACCCCAACCCGGAGACGATGTCGCTGCTGCGCTACAGCACCGGCGCCTCGACCGTGACGTTGACCAACCTCGGCAACGCCGGCTTCGAGGAAATGATCTTCGATGGCGGCGCGGGCACGTACACCCTCGACTTCGGCGGCACGCTGATGCGCGACGGCACCGTCAATATCAAGGTCGGTGTGTGCACCCTCACCCTCCTCCTCCCGGCGGATACCCCGGCCGAGGTCAACGTCAGCGGCGGCCTGAACACGGTGAACACCGAGGGCACGTGGACCTCGGCTGGCGACACATATGAGAAGTCGGGCAGCGGCGCCTCCCGGCTGACGATCAACGTCGATATCGGGGCGGGCACGCTGACGCTGGTCAACAAATAACCCGGCCTCGCAGCACCACCGCGTGCCCCCACGGGCCGGCTCCGACATGGGAGCCGGCCCGTTGACATTTGCCCTAATCCGGATACCATCTGGACAGGCCCGCTCCACTTTCACAAGGACAACCGCATATGACCCAGCACAAATTCCTGCTCGATGAGAGCCGCCTGCCCAAGGCGTGGTACAACATCAACGCCGATATGCCCGTGCCCCCGCAACCCGTGCTGCATCCTGGCACCCTGCAACCCGTAACCCCCGACTTCCTGAGCGTGCTGTTCCCGATGAGCCTGATCCTGCAAGAGATCAGCACCGACCGGTGGATCGAAATCCCCGAACCGATTCGCGAAGTCTACAAACTCTGGCGGCCCACGCCGATGTACCGCGCCATCAGGCTCGAGCAAATGCTCGATACGCCCGCGCACATCTATTACAAGTACGAGGGCGTCAGCCCGGTCGGCTCGCACAAGCCGAACACCGCGGTGGCGCAGGCCTGGTTCAACAAGGAGGCCGGGACGAAGGCACTGACGACCGAGACCGGCGCCGGGCAGTGGGGCAGCGCGCTGTCGATGGCGTGCAGCTTCTTCGGGATGGCGCTGGAAGTGTACATGGTGAAAGTCTCGTACAACCAGAAGCCCTATCGCCGCATCATCATGCAGAACTTCGGCGCGGAGGTGTACGCCAGCCCAACCGACCGCACGCAATACGGGCGCTCGGTGCTGGCTGAGAAGCCCGATCACCCCGGCTCGCTCGGCCTGGCGATCTCGGAGGCGGTCGAGGCCGCAGCCACCTCGGGCGGGGCGAAGAAGTACAGCCTCGGCTCGGTGCTCGGCCACGTGCTCATGCATCAAACCGTCATCGGCATCGAGTCATTGCAGCAGTTGGAGATGGCCGGCGAGTATCCCGATATCGTCATCGGCTGCACCGGCGGCGGCAGCAACTTCGCCGGCTTTACCTATCCCTTCCTGCACAAGAACTTCACCGAGGGCAAGCGGACGCGCGTCATCGCCGTCGAGCCGGCCTCGTGCCCGTCGCTGACGAGGGGCAAGTACACCTTCGATTACGGCGATACGGCGGCGATGGCCCCGGTGGTGAAGATGCACACCCTCGGCCACACCTTCATCCCGCCGGGGATACATGCCGGCGGTCTGCGCTATCACGGCATGTCGCCGAGCGTGAGCGCGCTCGTCAACCACGGCGACATCGAGGCGCGCGCCGTGAAGCAACTCGAGACGTTTGAGGCCGGCGTGACCTTCGCCCGGGCCGAGGGCATCCTGCCCGCGCCCGAGGCCAACCACGCGGTGCGCGCGGCCATTGACGAGGCGCTCGTCTGCAAGCGCGATGGGGTGAAGAGGGTCATCGCCTTCAACCTGTGCGGCCACGGCCACTTCGATATGTCCGCCTATGAGGCCTATCACAGCGGCAGGCTCGAAGACTACGAGTATCCGCAGGCCGCCGTCGATGAGGCCATGACGCACCTGCCGCAGGTGGCGTTGTAAAGACTGAGGGAAAGGAAGGAAACGGGGGGAGTGAGGGAAATCGGACGGACCGGCGCGGTCTTGAAAACCGCGCCGGTCTTTGCATCAGCGCGACCCGAACACCTGCGTCCAGTAGTGGGTGTAATTCACCGAACCGGTATCGGGTGAGTGGAAGTAGTAGCCGACACCGATCTCCTCGAGGTTGGGGTCGAGGATGTTGGCCCGGTGGCCGGAACTCCCCATCCAGCCGGCCATCACGTCCGCCGGCGTCGAGTATCCGGCCGCGATGTTCTCCGCCGCAGCCGTCCACAAGTAGCCGGCCGCCGTCATGCGATCCCACGGCGCCTGGCCGCTGAGGTTGGTGTGGCTGAAGAAATCGTGGATGGCCATATCCTGCGAGTGGTTTTGGCCGACGCTGACCAGCGTCATGTGCACGGCCAGCGGGGCGATCCCTCGACTGGTGCGTTCCTGATTGGTGAGGGCGATGACCTGGGCGACGAAAGGCGGTAAGGCGCTGTAATCGCGCACAACCAGCGGCAGGTAAACGAACGAATTGGCGGCCGGGGTGACCCCTTCACTCGGGCCATCCTGCGCGGCCGCGCTCGCCGCCGGCCCACACAACAGCAGCAGGGTGGCGGCCACACTTCCCCAATACGCTACCCGCCGCATCGTCAGCATAAACAATCGCATACCATCACACTCCCGGCGCCAGTACCAATCCGCCGTTATATGCTATCGGCTGCACCGGCACAGATTGTAGGAGGCGTTAGTTTGGTTGAGTTTGCGCCGGCGCCGCCTCAATTACGAGGTTGAACGGCCGGCTTTTCAGCGGGCGCGGTGATCGCTTGCCGCACGATATCGGACCCGAACGGCAACGTCACCGCCGGTTCCGGGGTGCGATTGTCGAGCATGGCCGCAACGGCCAGGTCAAGATAGAGCTTCTTCGGGCGCGGCTGGCTGAAGGTGGCGTCATCCGGCGCGCCGGCATACTTGATGACCCCGCGCCGGTCGAGGAGGAAGAAATGCGGCGTGGTGCGGACTTTGAAGGCGTTGGCGACGCTTTGATCGAGGTCGAGCAGCACCGGGTACTTCACGCCGCGGTTCTCGGCCTCGAGCCGGATTTCGTTTTCGGATTCGTTGAGGTTCGAGGCGATGCCGACCACGCGGATGCCTTTCGCCTCCCACTGCGCGGCGCGGTACACCAGCGTGACGTCGGCGCGGCGGCTCCACGGGCACTGCGACGACCAGAAGGTGAGCACGACGAACGACCCGCGCAGATCGCTCAGCGCCACCCGGGCGGTGTTGGCCGAGGGCAGGGAGAAATCCGGGGCGAAGCGATTGATCAGGTCACTCATGAATTCTCACAATCGTAAGGGCGAGGCCAGCGTCGGCCTTACGGCAACCACTTTGGCGCGTAGCCCCCGCTCACCAGTTTGCGCGCGCCCGAGCTATCTGCCATCATCAGCCAAATCTCCACCGGCGCCGCCGGGTCGGTGGCGTTCGAGCGCATGTACAGCAGGCGCCGGTCGTCGAAGCTCCACGCGAAGGCGCTGTGATGAAAGTCGGGCGCGCTCGTCAGCGGTTGCGCCTGGCTGCCATCGGGCCGCATGCGCCACAGTTGCCGGCCCGGTGACCACGTCTCGGGCGTCAACCCTTTGCGCGCGAAGGCCAGCCACTCGCCCGAGACAGAATACACCGGAGAGACATCTTCTACAACCCCGTTACCGGAAAGAACCTGCGCGGCGTTGGTCGCAATCGCCACCCGCTGCAGGCGGCTGTACAACCCGGCCACACTCGGCACGGCGGCGGTCTCCTGCAACACCACCTCCGGCAGAACCAGACTCAGCCCGTCGGGCGACCACGCGCCCGCTTCTCCGGCGGTGTTGGGGATGTAGGTCGTCGCGCCCGAGGCAAGATCGAGGATGACAACCGCGGCGCGGACGGCGTCGTAGAAACTCAGGCGACCATCGGGCCCCCATTGCGGCGCGCGGGTTTGATGCGCTGGATCGCCCACAGCGGCCGCTTCGCCCGTATCGAGCGTGAGCACATGCACGCGCGGCTCGCCGAATTCAAGCGCGCCGCTCGCGGCTTCCACCAACGTCTGCCGTTCGTACGCCACGCGCTGCCCATCGGGCGAGAAGGCCGGGTTGAGGCAGGCGGCCTCCGGGCAGGCCAGCACCTCGCGCGCCGCGCCGCCTTCGATCGAAATCGCCCACAGATCCGCGCCCCCGTCCTCGCGTTGCGCCGCGTACACGATCTGCTCGCCATCGAAACGGATGGTGTAGTCCTCGAGGCCGAACGGCTCGCTGGTCAGCACAGTGGGCGCATCGCCCTCGGTGATGGATTGCACGGCGAGGTTGGGCGGCGCGCCGGTGAGGAAGGCAAAGCGCTCCTCGCCAACGGTGAACGACCACGTGCGCGAGTCGAGCAACGGCAGGCCGAGCGCGCTGCGCCCGCCGCTCAGCGTGACGGTGACGGCGCTCAACAACGGCCAGCTCTGGCCGGGGATGAAGGTGAGGGTGCGCGTGGCCGCCTCCCACGCGAAGGCGCCGGGCATGGCGGGCTGCACGGTCAGCGCGGCCTTCAAAGACTCCGCATCCATCTCCCGGTCAAAGGTCAAACGGATGCGCGCGTGCGGGGAGGCGTTTTGCGCGCCGGTGGCGGGTGAGGTTGAAACGATATGCGGCAGCGACAGGGCCGCCGCGATGACCAGCCCGCCGGCGACGCTGACGATGAAGAGTGCGATCAGCGCGGGCCGGTTCGAGCGCGTGCGCGACGAGCGATAGCGCATGGGCGCGATTATAAAACACGCATCATTCTAGCAGTTGCTTTAGGAAATCCTCAGGCGTAAGGATGGGGATACTACGAAAGGGATGGAGTGTCAGCAAATCACCGTCGCCGCTAATGAGAGTGTCCGCCTTGCCACTTACAGCCAATTCGAGAAACTTGTCATCCCTCGAGTCGCGGCAAGCAACGATTTTGACGCCAACCTCCACAAGTGTCGCCTCGTGAATGAAACTGGCGAGGAATCGAAGGCGTTCCTCTTCGCGGACGTAGCGATCAAACTTCGGGCGGCGGAGGACTTCATTCAGTTCGTCAATCGTCTCTGCGGAGGCCAGGATCACCCCATGCTCCACAGCCCAATCAACAGCCTGGCGCGGAATAGTGTGCGGCAACAGCAGCGCGCTCACCAGCACGTTGGTGTCAAAAACACAACGCGGACTATTCGTCACGAAGCAACGCTTTGAGAATGTCCGGCGTCAATCCGCGCGTTTCCGCCTTCGCGCCAATCTCATCCATCACATGGCGCAGGGATGCGGTAGGAAGTTCCGCCAACTCGCGCAGACGCAAGCGGAGGAGTAATTGGATTTTTCTCTGGTCTTCTACCGATGCCTCGCGATACACCCGCGCCGTTTCTGCATCTATCGGGATTGTGATGGCTATATCAGTCATGGCTGCGCACCTGCCTTCCTGTGGGCATTATAGCCAACTTGCCCGAGGTGTACATGCCGCGCCCACGCCGGGCGATAGCGCATGCCGGCGATTATAAAACACGCCGCCGCTCAACGTTGAGCGGCGCAATCCGAGAACTGAGAAGGCTGAAGCCACAGAGGCTGTGCGATGAAACTCACCCCGCCAGATGCAGCGCGGCGCGTTTGACGGTGACCAGCACTTCTTCGGGGATCATGCGCTCGTCGGGGTCGCCCTCGGGGCGCGGGGCGGTGCCCACGCAAAACTCCACCGCCCACAACGCATCCCACACCGCGCGCGCTTCCTCCTCGGAGGCGTAGCGCGCGCCGCCGGCCTTCTCGGCGGCCTCGTGCACGGCGCGGAAGTCCTGCAGGAATTCGTGGATGCTGAGCGTGCCGGCAGCGGTCTGCCGGATGTACCAGCGCAGTTGTTCAATGCCGGGTTGGGCGGGCAGCGAGGCGAAACGGGGATCGGTGTTGCGCGTGGTCATGGGGCGATTGTACGCACCCGAGGGAGATACGCAAGGCTCGGGTAACGTTCTTTTCTAACGCAATTGTTTCGCGCAAAGACGCAAAGGCGCAAAGAAATGCTTTTCCCTGCGTCTCCGCCCCGTTGCGTCATTGCGTTGAAATCTCTCAAAACCAGGACGGACTACCCGCGTCGCTCCAGCGGCATAAACGTCTCCGTCTTCGTGCCGATGTAGTCGGCGCCGGGGCGGATGAGGACCGAGTCTTTGTACTGCTCGATGACGTGCGCGGTCCAGCCGGCGATGCGCGAGGCGGCGAAGATGCAGGTGTCGAGTTCGGGCGGGATGCCGAGGTAGTACAGCAGCGGCGCGGAGAAGAAATCAACGTTGGGGTACAGCTCGCGGTGGCGCAGCACCGCCTTCTCGACGCCGAGGGCCATATCCACATAGCGCTGCCCCCTGCCCTGCGCATGCTCCATCTTGCTCGCCCACTCGAGCAGGTGTTGCGCGCGCGGGTCGCCGGTCTTGTAAATGCGATGGCCGATGCCCATGATTTTGCGCTTGGTCGCAAAGGCATTTTCGACAAAGCCATCCACCTTCTCCACCTTGCCGATCTCGAGCAACATATTCATCGTCGCCTCGGCGGCCCCACCGTGCAGGTTGCCCTTCAGCGAGCCAAGCGCCGCCGTCACCGCCGCGTGCAGGTCGGCATTGGTCGAGGCGGCTACCCGCGCGGTGAAGGTCGAGGCGTTGAGCGAGTGATCGGCCAGCATCACGAGGTAGAGGTTCATCGACTCGTTCTGGAGCTTGCTCTGCACCTCGCCGTGCAGCATGTAGAGGAAGTTCTCGGCGTGGCTGAGCCTGGCCCTGGGCGCCAGCGGCTCCTTGCGTTTGCGCGTGCGGTGGATGGCGGCGACCAGCGTCGGGAATTGCGCCACCAGCCGGATGCCCTTGCGCTGCGTGGCCTGAATCGAGATGTCCTCCGTATCCTTCTCGGAATACGCCAGCATCGAGACCGCTGAACGCAGCACGTCCATCGGCGTGGCGGATTTCGGCGCGGCGGCGACGTGGGCCAGCACGGCCTTCGGCAGCCTGCGCTGCGCGGCCAGCTCGGCGCGCAGGTCGGCCAGCTCCTTCGCATTCGGCAGCGTGTTGTAGAACAGGAGATGCACCACTTCCTCGTACGACACACGCCCGGCCAGGTCGTGGATGTTGTAGCCGCGATAGGTCAACACGCCGTTCTGGCCGTCCACCGAAGACAGCGCGGTCTGCGCCGCGATGACGCCGACGAGGCCTTTCGCGAAAGCGGGAGCAGGGGCTGAGGTCATGAGTCTCCTTAAGCGAAACCGGCTACGGGCACCCGTCGCCGGTAAGCGTATCATGGTGAATTGATAATGCGTCCAGCGGGCCTTGCATGCGGAGATTCTATCATTCGCATTTGGGGCAGTCAACGAAAACACCTCTGACCCACGGGTGTGTGCATGCTCCAAACCCCGCCGGCACTTTGCCCTCGCCCGCCGGTGGAGCGAGTGGCCGCGGCAGTTGAAGGCCGCCCCCGATTGGCACGACCGACTCCCCTTCTCCCGCCGGGAGAAGAGCTTGTCCCGAGCGAAGTCGAAGGAGGCCTGGGGAAGCGAGATAGCCCGGTGACGCTGCACAAGCCCTGCCGGTCAAGGGGTGTGCACGCACGAGTTGTCAGGGCAGACCGACGCGGTCTTCGAGATCGCGTCGGTCTGGCCACTGGCTGACATCCTTTGCGTGCCCACCGCCAAAGGGGTGCATTCCACATTATTGGCCGCTCCTTCGACTGCGGCCCGCAAAAGCGGCTGGCCTCCGCTCAGGATGCGGCCCCGCCAAAATGTAGAAATGCACCCCCGCCAAAGGCGCTCCTTGTCGCCGCGCGAAGGGCTGTGGTAAACTCGCGTGACTTCAATGAAAGGACCGGCGCGGAGCCAATGAACTACGTTCACCCTGCATCTCTCAGCGGAACCATCGCTGCCCAACGCGCCTGTCGCCGTTAGCGTTTCTTCGCCATCCGTGAAGACCGTGAGCACCGACCGGCTCGCGGTCTTTTTTTGTCCGTCGGTGTAGAACAAATCATCACGTTTGCGGAGGTCGTATGCCTGACACCCCGGCCATCAAAACCGAAGCCCTTGGCCGCATCTACAAGATTCGCGGCGCGAAGAAGGGTGAGGCCACCGAACGCGTGGCCCTCGCCGAGGTCAACCTCGAGGTGCCGCGCGGCGAATTCTTCGGCCTGCTCGGGCCGAACGGCGCGGGCAAGACCACGTTGATCAAGATCCTCACCACGCTGCTCGCGCCGACCTCGGGCCGGGCGCTGGTGGCCGGCTTCGATGCGGCGCGCCAGCCCGAGGAGGTGCGCCCGCGCATCAACATGGTCAGCGGCGGCGAGTCCTCAGGCTACGGGCTGCTGACGGTGCGCGAGAATCTGTGGATGTTCGGGCAGTTTTACGGGCTGGATACGAAGACCGCCCACGCCCGCATCGACGCGCTGCTCGCCGTCGTCGGGCTGGCCGACCGCGCCAACACGAAGTCCTCCGACCTCTCCACCGGGCTGCGGCAGAAGATGAACATCGTGCGCGGCTTCATCACCGAGCCGGAGGTGATCTTCCTCGACGAGCCGACGCTCGGCCTCGACGTCGGCGCGGGCCGCGACGTGCGGCATTTTGTCCGCGAGTGGATGCGCGAGCGGCCCGGGCGCACGACGCTGCTGACGACGCATTACATGGTCGAGGCGGAGGAGTTGTGCGATCGCGTGGCCATCATCAACGGTGGGCGCGTGCTGGCCTGCGATTCGCCGGCGAACCTCAAGCGCGGCTTGCAGCGCGACGCCATCTTCAAACTGGAGGTCAGCCCGTTGCGCAACGGCGCGCTGACGGCCTTCCACCAGTTGCCGGGCGTGCGCAAGGTCACTCATAATCCGTTGGATGGCAAAGCCGAGCTCAACCTCATCCTCGAGGCGGATGATGCGCTCAGCGGCGTGATCGGCGCGCTCACCGCGCACAGCGCCACCCTGCTCAACCTGCAGAAGCGCGAGCCGACGCTCGAGGATGTGTTTGTGGACCTGGTGGGGATGAGCCTGTCCGAGGCAGAACGAGTGGAGGGATGAGCGGGTGAAGCAATGAGCGAGTGAGGTCGTTTCGCCTCAGCCCACCGGCTCACCCGCCCACCGGCGATCAACCATGGCATCCTCGACTGACACAGCAACGCCCGACCGAGGCTGGCGGCTCTTCGTCCGCACGGTCTTCGCGCGCGCCTATCCGCGCCTCATCGGCCAGCAACGCGAGAAAGCGTGGATCTTCTTCGAGACCGCGCTGCCCTTTCTCGGGACGATCGGTTACATCTATGTCTATCGCGCCATCCAGGCCCCCGAGGAGTTCATCGGCTTCGTGGTGATGGGCGGCGCGATGACGGCCTTCTGGCTCAACGTGATGTGGATGATGGCGTCGCAACTGTACTGGGAAAAAGAGAGCGGCAATCTCGCGCTGTACATCATGGCCCCGAATTCGCTCATGGCGATTTTGCTCGGCATGGCCCTGGGCGGCATGCTGGCCACCACGCTGCGCGCCGCCATCATCACCGTGCTGGGCACGCTGCTCTTCAACATCCAATTCGCCATCGCCAGTTACGCGCAGCTCTTCGCCGTCTTCATGCTGACGATGGCGGCGCTGTACGGGTTGGGGATGTTGCTGTCGTCGTTGTTTCTGCTGTGGGGGCGCGAGGCATGGCAGATCGCCAACCTGCTGCAGGAGCCGGTGTACTTTATCGCGGGCTTCTACTTTCCGGTGAAGAGCTTCGGCGCCGTGGTGGCGATGGCTTCGTCGCTCATCCCCCTCACCCTCGGGCTGGATGCGATGCGGCAACTGGTCTTTGCCAGCGGCCCGACGCTCGGCTGGCTGCCGGTCGAAATCGAAATCGCCGCGCTGGTCGTCCTCGCGGTCGTCTTCATCGCCGCCGCGAAATACTGGCTGGCCCTGATGGAGCGCAAAGCGATTGAGGAAGGGACGTTGACAGACAGAAGGCGGTAGGCGGCAAGCAGAAGGCAGTAAGTAGCAAACTGCCCTGTGCCTTCTGCCCTTGCCTACTGCCTTCTGCTGGCGAGGCACTATGCTATCCACCATCCGCCGCTCGTTTGTGCCGGCTGCCTGGCTGGGCTGGCAGATCGAAAGCAACTGGACTGACCCGTTTCTGTTCTTCACCTTCTCCATCGTCAAGCCGGTGGCGAGCGTGCTGATCCTGGTTTTCATGTACAACGCGGTGTCGCAGGCCGGGCCAGGCTCGCCGGTGTACGCCTACATCTACCTCGGCAATGCGTTTTACATCTACGTCGGCGCGGTGATGGCCGGCGCGTCGTTCTCGGTGCTCGACGACCGGGAACGCTATCGCTCGCTCAAATACATTTACATCGCGCCGGTCAGCATCCCGGTGTACATGTTTGGCCGGGCGGTGGCGCGCTTCATCACCGGCACCATCGCCGTGGCCGTGACGCTGCTGGCGGGCGCGCTGCTCTTCGGCGTGCCGCTCAACCCGCTCACAGTTGATTGGCTGATGTTCCTTGCGGCGCTGCTGCTCGGAGTGGTGTGCCTCACCTTCATGGGCGTCTTCATCGGCGCGTGGACGATGACGATCCGCACCGAGCCGTGGTTCGTGGGCGAGGGCGTGGCGGCGGCGCTGTATTTGTTCAGCGGTGCGATCTTCCCCCTCAGCGTGCTGCCGGCGTTCCTGCAGCCGCTGGGCTACGTCATGCCGATGACGTACTGGCTCGAACTGCTGCGCCGCGCCAGCCTCGGGCCGGGCGCGGCCGCCTTCCCCACCCTGGCCGGCTTCACCAACGCGGAGCTGTTCGGCATCCTTGGCCTCATCACCGCGGCCTTCGGCGTCATCACGTGGGTGGCCTATCGCTACTTCGACCGCGTGGCGCGCGAGAAGGGGTTGATTGACGCGGTGCACAATTTCTGATTTTCGATTTTGGATTTCTGATTGCTGATTGCCAATCTGCAATCTACAATCCGCCATCAGAAATCCTCCCATGCCGCGCCGCCTGCATTTCGTCCTCACCCTCGCCACGCTGGCCGGCGCGTTTCTGCGGCTGTGGCAACTCACCGACCTCCCGCCGGGGCTGCACTACGATTTGGCGGCCACGGCCCTGCTCGGCAACGGCATTGCCTTTGGCGGCGAACGCCCCATCTTCATCACCGCCTTCACCGGCCACGAGGTGCTGTTTTATTACTGGCTGGCCGCGTGGTTCAACCTCATCGGGTCCTCGGTCTTCAGTTTGCGATTGGCGGCGGCTACGCTGGGCGTGCTGACCATCCCGGCCGCGTTCTTCGCCGTGCGCCAGGCCACGCGCGGCGAGCCGGCCTCGCAACAGGTCGCTCTGCTGGCCGCGGTGCTGCTCGCCGTCGCGTTCTTCCACATCGCCTTCTCCCGCTTCGGCTTCCGCGTCATCAGCCAGCCGCTGGTGCAGAGCCTGGCGCTGGGGTTTTTGTTGCGGGGATTGTGGCGGCGGGCGACAAGCGGTAAATGGGTATTGGATATGGTGCTGGGCGGAGCCTGCACCGGGCTGGCGGCCTACACGTATCTCTCCGCGCGTTTGTTTCCGTTCCCGCTGGCGATCTTCTGGATTGCGCTGCTCAGCGGCGCGGCGCGCACGCCTCACGTTTCACGTTTCGCGCGGCCATTCGCGCTGTTTAGCCTCACGGCCGCCCTCACCTTTGCCCCGCTCGGCCTGTACTTCCTCCAGCACCCCGAGGATTTTTTCAACCGCTTCTCGCAAGTCGCGCCACGCGAGGGTGAGGGCGGGCTGCTGTGGCAGGGCGTGCAGCGCGCGGGGGAGATGTTGTTCCTCAACGGCGAGCCGTACGACCGTTACAACCTCCCTGGCCTGCCGCTCTTCGCGACCTTTCCGCTCGGGGTACTCTTCGTCATCGGCCTGCTGGCGACTGCGCACTCAGTGCTGCTCCGGCGCGGGCACTCGCCCGTCGGCCTGGCCGCGGAATTTTTGCTGCTGGCCTGGCTGCCGTTCATGCTGCTGCCCAGCGCCATCGCCGTCAACGAGATATTCCCCTCGAACTTGCGCGCCTTCGGGCTGACGCCGCTCGTCTTCGTCTACCCGGCGCGCGGCCTCGTCGTGAGCTTCCGCTGGGTGCAGAGGCGCGCGCCCGGCCCGCTGTTCGCCTCGCCGTATCCCCTCACCGTCATCGCCCTCATCACCCTGGCTTTCGGCGCGTTCACGACCTACCGCCAATACTTCGTCGAGTGGGCGAGCCTGCCGGCGCAACGCCTGAACAACGACGCCGACCTCACCGGCATCGCTGAGTACATGAATCATCAGTCCTTCGAGTCGGTCACGCCGTATGTCTCCGCCATCCACTATCGCCATCCCACGCTGGCGTTCCTCGCCCGCGACTTTGCGCGCGTGCAGTGGCTGACCGGCGGCACGTCGCTCGCCATCCCCGACGACCGCGAGGCGTTGTACTTCATCGCTGCCGCCGCGCCGCTGCCGGAGGAGTGGATGAGGGGATGGGACAGCGCGCTCGAATACACGCAGCCGGCGGGTGAGTTCCGCGTGTACGGCTTCCGCGCCGGCGAGACCCCACCGCTGCCGGCCTTCGAGTCGCTCGACGAGAACTTTGGCAACGCCATCACGCTCAGCGGTTATCGCTTCACGTCAAACGCTGACTCACTGTGGGTGGATTTGCGCTGGCGTATCGTGAACGCCGTCGAGGTGCGCGACTACCTCCCGTATGCGCGGCTGTACGACGCCGACGGGCGCGAGTGGGCGCAGAGCAGCGGCTTCACCTTTCCCTCCGAGCAATGGGTCGCCGGCGATGTGTTGCTCACGCGCCTGAGCCTGCCGCTGCCCCTCGGGCTGCCGCCGGGCGAGTACACGGTGAAGGCCGGGCTGTATTCCGAGGCGGGGAAAGCCAGCCTGCCACGCCTCAACACAAGCGGCGGCTTTGGCGGCGAACGCGCGGTGGTGGGGAACCTGGCGTTGCCGGGGCGAGCCGCTGCCACGCGCGAAGCGTTCCGCGCCGCGCTGGTGCGCACGGCGCACACTATCACCGCGCCGGCGCAGTCCACCCTGGCCGGCGATCTTCAATTGCTCGGGTACGCCGTGCGCTCGACCACCCTCCGCCAGAACGAACGCTTCGACCTCAGGCTGTATTGGTTCTCCGACAGCGCCATCACCGCGCCGCTGCAAGTTGCGATCGGGGCGGAAACGGTGTTCGATGGGACGCTGGCGGTGAGCGGCGCGCTGATTCAACCGATCACCCTGCGGATGCCGGTTGCGGCGGCGGGGCCGGTGGAGGTGAGACTGAGCGTGCCCGGCTCCGGCCTAAGCCCCAGCGACGCTGCGCTGTCGCCGATGGAGGCCATCCCCGTTGCGCGAGCGTTTGCCCCACCGCCGGCCATGACCCGGGCCGAAACCCTCTTCGGCGATTCGATTGCGCTGGTGGGCTTCACGCTCGACCCCGGCCCGACGACCCGCCTCCGCCTCGTGTGGCACATGCGCGCCGCCGAGTTGCGCACCGATTACACCGTCTTCGTGCATGTGCGCGATGAGGCCGGGCAAAACGTGGCCCAGGCTGATGCTGCGCCGCGCGCCGGCGCGCACCCGACCTCATTGTGGCTGGCGGGCGAGTACATCGAGGATGACTATGCCTTCGATCTCGCGCCGGGCAGCTATGCGCTGGTGGTGGGGTTGTATGACGCAGAGACGGGCGAACGGCTGCCGGTGGGCGGCGGTGGGGATGAGGTGCTGTTGCAGAAGTTCACGCGACCTTAATCCCAGATTGCTTGTGGCATTCCACCCGCCTCGGCTACAATGAGGCCAATGAATTTCCCCACCGCTTCGGCGAGCGAATGGCTCAAACGCGCCGAAGCGAACCTGCCCAACCTGAGCGCAAATCCCTATCTGGCTGAGGCGCAGCGGCGATTGCAGCGGCTGCGGTCGCTGGATTTGGCGCGCACGCGGACGAAGCGCGGCACGTGGTTTTCGGCGCGCCGCACCGAAGCCTATCGCCTGCGGCTGGCCGAGGCGTGGCATCGCGCTCAAGCTTCGATGCATGGCTTCGAAAACCAATTGGCGGCGCAGACCACTGCAAGCGCGCCCTCGCCGCACTCGCTGCGGCAGTCGGTGGCGATGTCGGTCGAGAACTTCAAGGCCGCGCTGCTCACCCACTACTGCGCCAACGTCATGCAGTATCAGGCTGCCTCGGGCGGGCGGCCCGGCACCCCGGCCCGTCGCATCCCGGCCGAATGGATGCAGGTAGCCGCGGCGGCGGCCATCCTCTCCGTCCTGTACACCGCGTTGATGCTGTGGGTGTTGCAACACCCGGCGGCTCGCCGCCTCACCCAGCGCCGCGCCGCGCCGGCATACTTCTTCATCACCCCGGCGCCGCGCTTCACCCCGGTCTTTCAGGCCCTCAGCCTGCCCCTGCGCTTATAGCGCCAGCTCCTGTCGTTCACCGTACCAGTTTGTTTCGGTTCGCCGGCCAGCGCCGCAGCGTTGGCCTATCACAGGAGTTTGTCATGTCAGTTGCACCTCAGGGCCAGGCCACTACCTGGACCAAAATCGTCGCTCACTATCAAAC
Source organism: uncultured Anaerolineales bacterium (assembly GCA_964608265.1). Taxonomy (GTDB): domain Bacteria; phylum Chloroflexota; class Anaerolineae; order Anaerolineales; family UBA6663; genus JANWXR01. The sequence goes on from CAZSNP010000024.1 coordinate 45,773, forward strand.
CCCCGACGTCCGCGAGGGCGTGCGGCAGATCCTCATCACCGTCGTGCCCTATTCTTTGCTGTGGGGGCTGATGGTATGGAGCCTGCAAGTCTCATATTGGCTGACGCTGCTGCTCTCGCTGCCCACCGCCGGGCTGCTGGTGCGCACCTTCATCATCCAGCACGACTGCGGTCACAACGCGTACTTCAAGTCGCAGAAGCTCAACGACCTCGTCGGCATCCTGGTCAGCGTGCTGACGCTCACGCCGTATTATGCCTGGCGTCACAGCCACGCCATCCATCACGCCACCTCGGGCGACCTCGACCGGCGCGGCATAGGCGACGTGCAGACGCTGACGGTGCGCGAGTACATGGCGTTGCCGTGGTATCGGCGGCTGCAATACCGGCTGCTGCGCCATCCGGCGTTCCTCTTCCTCATCGGGGCGCCGTTTCTGTTTCTGGTGCTCCATCGCTTCGCGTATCCCGAGGAGCCGCGCAAGGTGACGCTGAGCGTCCACGCGACCACGCTGGCCGTCGCCGGCTGGTGGGCGCTGCTGTGCGCGCTGGTCGGCTGGCAGCAGTTCCTGCTGGTGCAGGCCCCGATATTCTACATCTCGTCGATCGTGGGCGTGTGGATGTTCTACATCCAGCATCAGTTCGAGGATACGTACTGGCGCCCGCACCCGGATTGGGATTACGTGCAGGCCTCGTTGCAGGGCAGTTCGTATTACAAGCTGCCGAAGGTGTTGCAGTGGTTCACCGGCAACATCGGCTTTCACCATATCCATCACCTCAGCCCGAAGATCCCGTTCTATCGCTTGGAAGATGCTTACCGTGAGAACGACCTCTTCCAGCACAGCCCGACGTTGACGCTGCGCACCAGCTTCAACACGTTGAGCTGGCGTTTGTGGGATGAGGAGTTGGGCCGGATGGTGGGCTTTGCGCGCGTGGCCGAGCTGCGCAAGGTGGAGAAGCGGCAGGCGGCCCTCGCCAGCGCGGGGGATTAGGGGCGGAAGTCGCGGGGACAGAAGACCGGCTACCCAGACACGGAGACACAGAGCAACTCCGTGTCTTTTGTTTGTGACCATCCACCTGGGGCCGGACCGCGCCGGCCTGAAAGCTATGGCAACACCGTCCACGGATTCGTGAACACGCCGTTGTACCGAATCTCGAAGTGCAGGTGCGGGCCGGAGGCGCGGCCCGTCGCGCCGGCCTGCCCGATGACGGCGCCCTGCTCCACGCTCTGGCCGCACTGCACCCCCCACGCGCTGAGGTGCGCGTACACGCTCTCCCAGCCGTTGCCGTGATCGATCACGACCAGGTTGCCGTAGCCCCACTCGTTCCAGCCCGCATACGTCACCACGCCGTTATCCACCGCGAAGATCGGGTCGCCGTTGCCGGCGCGCACATCAATGCCGCGATGGATGGCCGTGTAGTCAAAGCCCGAGAGCGTGCGCGCCGCCGCCGGCCACACGAACGTGCCCGTGCCGAGGATGCCGCTGTACCCGCCCGGACACTGGCCGAAGTTGCTGGCCGCGCGCGAGCCCGAGGTCGAGCCGCGCGGCAGGCTTGGCAGCACCCAGGCCTGTAACTCGCGCGTGCCGCCGGGGATGATGAGATACGCGTTGGGCTTGAGCACCGGGCTGTCCGCATCGAGGTCGTTGCCCGGCCAGGTCACGATCGCCTCGGGCGCGACGCGATAGAACTTCGCGATCTGTTCGACGGTGTTGCCCTCGGTGACGAAGTGATAGGTGCCATCGACCGGCAGGATGTTGAGGACCTGATCGGGGCGCAACAGATGCGGATCATCTTTGAGCGTGAAGTAGTTGCCCCACAAAATCGTTTCGGGTTTGAGGTTGAAACGTTCGGCGATGCCAAACAGCGTGTCGCCGGCTTGCACCGTGTACGTCATCACCTCGGCGCGGCCGCGCGTGGCGATGAGGGTGTGCGGCGAGGTCAGCCGCGCCACCTGCGCCTCTTCGGCGATGACGGCCCCGAAGACGGGCGGGGATGCAGCCGGCGCCGACTCGGGCGCAGCGGGCAGCGTCGCTTCGGGTTGCGGTGTGACTTCGGCGAACGGCCCCGCCGCGAGGCCGGTGACGGCCGGCCACGTCACCCGGCTCAGCCCGATCACGACCAGCATCAACGCCAGCACGACCATGTGCGAGGCATAGCGCAGCGCCGCCTCGCGCCATCCGGCGTTGACGAGATCATTCCACAGGCGCGCGATGAACGAAGGTGATTCGCTGATGGAACAGCGTGAGACGTGAGGCGTGAAACGGGATGGGCCTGGCCTTTTCCACGTACCACGTTTTACGTTTCACGGAAGGAACTGCCACGGGTTCACGCGGCCATACTCGCTGTGCCGCATCTCGAAGTGCAGGTGCGCGCCGGTGGAGTTGCCGGTGTTGCCCGACAGGCCGATGAGCTGGCCCTGATAGATCGAAGCCCCGCAGGCAAGGTTGATCTGGCTGAGGTGCGCGTACGCCGTCTGCCAGCCGTTGCCGTGATCGATGATGATGAGGTTGCCGTAGCCGCGCGTGCTCCAGCCGGAGAACACCACCACGCCCGTATCCGAGGCATAGATCGCTGCGCCCAACCCGGCGGCGATGTCGAGGCCGGGGTGCGTGTTCGGGTTGTAATCCCACCCGGAGAGGTAGCGATTGTTCGCCGGCCAGACGAAGGTGTATGTACCCGTCGGGCCGGAATAGCCGCCGGGACACGAGCCCGGCTCGCCGCTGCTGCCCGGACCGCGCGCGCGGCTGACGACCGGCAGCGACCACGTTACCGTATCGCGCCAGCCGCCGGGGATGATGATGGCCTGGCCGTCTTTCAACGGCTGCTCGGGGTTGCCCGGGTCGAGGTCGTTGCCGGCATAGGCCAGGATTTCGTCAATGTTGCCGTGAAAGGTCCTGGCGATGTTTTCGAGCGTGTCGCCCGGCTGCACCACCCGCAGCGCGCCGTCAATCGGCAGGATGTTCAGCACCTTGCCGGGCCGCAGCAAATTGATATTCTCGGCCAGTTCGGCGTTGCCCCACAGAATCGTGTCGGGTTTGAGGTTGAAATTGGCGGCGATGCCAAAGATGGTGTCGCCTTTTTGCACGGTGTAAGTTTCGATCGTCGCCCGCGCGCGGGTGGGGATGTCGGTCTTGGGGTTGGCGTTGCGGGTAATGACCGCCGGGTCGCTGAAGGCGACATCGAACACGGCCTGGGTCGGGAAAGCGCCCCCGACAGCCGAAACGGCTTCCGGCTGGGAGGCGATCGCGGTGGGCAACGCCGGTTGAATGGCCGGTTCGGCGTCCGCTGAGCGTTGTTGAGCCATCCACACCGCGCCGAGGATCAACAGCACGGTGAGGCTCTGCGCCGCGAGGCCGAGCCACGTTTCGGGTTTGGCAAGCCAGTTCGATGCTTTCGTCGTCACTCCAAGTCTCCCGCCCCCGAGGCCGAAAGTCTATCAGCGCCGAAGGACGAGCGTCAAGCCCACATAAGATTGCTGATTGCAGATTGCTGATTGCAGATTTACAATCACGCCGCGTCTCCGAATCGCAAATCTGCAATCTCACATCGGCAATCGCAATGGCTCTCAAAGTCCTTTTCATCAGCGCCGAAGTCGCGCCCTTCGCCAAGGTGGGTGGGCTGGCCGATGTGGCCGGCGCACTGCCCAAGGCGCTCAAGGCGCTCGGCCACGATGTGCGCGTCGTCATGCCGGCGTATCAAAAGATCGAGCAGCAGGGCCGCGCGGGCCAGCTCGGCGCGCTGCCCGGCGGCATGATTGTGCCCACCGGCGCGGGCGGCCTGCCGGCGGGGATCTACGAGGGCAGGCTGCCGGGCAGTGAGGTGCCGGTGTATTTCGTGGCGCACGGCCCGCTGTTTGATCGGCCCGAAATCTACGGCTACAACGATGACGCTTATCGCTTTGCGTTTTTGAGTCGCGCCGCCTTCGAGGTCTGTCAGCGGCTCGGCTGGCGGCCCGAGGTGTTGCACGCGCACGATTGGCACACCGCGCCGGCCGTCACCTGGCTGGCCACCACCGGCCAGAGCCTGGAGGCGTTTCGCGGCATCCCGTCGGTCTTCACCATCCACAACCTCGCCCATCAGGGGTTGGCGAGTTGGGATGTCTTCCGTTACCTCGGCGTCCTCACCCACGGCCTCACCGAAGAGCCGTACGGCGCGGTGAATTTCATGGCGCGCGGCATCTTCCATGCCACCCTGGTCAGCACCGTCAGCCCGACCTATGCGCGCGAGATCATGACGCGCGAGGGCGGCTGGGGCCTGCAGAATCTGCTGCACTTCCGCAGCTTCGATGTGCACGGCATCCTCAACGGCGTGGATGTCGAGGTGTGGAATCCGCAGACCGACAAAAATCTCGCCCGCGCCTTCGCCGCCGATTCGATCGAGGCCCGCCTCGAGAACAAGCGCGCGCTGCAACAGAAGCTCGGCCTGCCGCAAAAAGATAACGTGCCGCTGCTCGGCATGGTCACCCGCCTCGACGCGCAGAAGGGGATGGAGATCACGGGCCATGTGATTCACTTGTTGATGAACGGCGGCGCGGGCGAGGCGCAGTTTGTGGTGGTGGGCACCGGCGCGTCGAACTACGAGGACATGTTCCGCCACCTGGCCGGTTATCACGCCGACAAGATGCGGGCGGTGCTGCGCTTTGCGCCCGACCTCGCGCCGCTGGTGTACGGCGGCAGCGACATGTTCCTCATGCCATCGCTGTTCGAGCCGTGCGGCCTGGGGCAGCTGATCGCGATGCGCTACGGCAGCGTGCCCATCGTGCGCGCCACCGGCGGTCTGGCCGATACGGTGCGCGAATTGCAGACCGGCTTCCTGTTCAACGACTTCACCGTTGAGGCGTTTTGGAACGCGGTGCAACAGGCCATCTACATTTTCAACACCGACAAGGCCAGTTGGCGCGCCATCCAGCGCAACGGCATGACGACCGATTTCTCCTGGCGCAACTCGGCGCTGGGCTACCAGCAGTTGTATGAATGGGCAATGGCGCGGCTGCGCGGCTGGTAGCAAGCCGGAAGGAACGGAAACGGGGACTCCTCCAACAAAAAACTCGGAGGCCACGCGGCCTCCGAGTTTCTGTTTCCCTCAGTTCCCGGTCGTTAATCGTCCGACGAACTCCGCCGGCCGCGCCGGCCACCGCCGCCGCCCCCGCCGCCGCTGTCGCTGCCGTTCTTGCCCAGCGTCTCCAGAAACTCCATGTTGTTGTCGGTCTGGCGCAGGTTGTCGAGGATGGCCTCGGTGGCGTTGGTGATGTCGAGCCCGGCGCCGTTCGGCGGCTGCGTGACCATCTGGCCGAACATCCGGCGCAGCAGCCACACGCGCGGGGTGATGTCGGGGCCGAGCAGCAACTCCTCGCGCCGGGTGCTCGAGCGCTCGATGTCGAAGGCCGGGAAGATGCGGCGCTCCTGCAGCTTGCGGCTGAGGTGCAACTCCATATTGCCCGTGCCCTTGAACTCCTCGTACACCATATCATCCATGCGCGAGCCGGTATCGACGAGACACGTCGCCACGATCGTCAGCGAGCCGCCCTCTTCGATGTTGCGCGCCGCGCCGAAAATCTTCTTGGGTGGATAGAGCGCCGCCGGGTCGAGGCCGCCGGAGAGCGTGCGGCCCGACGGGTTGACGACGAGGTTGTACGCGCGGGCGAGGCGGGTAAGCGAGTCGAGCAGGATGGCGACGTGCCGCCCGCTTTCGACCAGCCGCTTGGCGCGCTCCAGCGCCATCTCCGCCACGCGGCAGTGACTCTGCACCGGCTCATCGAAGGTCGAAGCGATCACCTCCGCCTCCACCGACCGATCCATATCCGTCACCTCTTCCGGGCGCTCGCCGATGAGGGCGACCATCAGGTGCACGTCGGGGTAGTTGGTGCTGATGGCGTTGGCGATGTCTTTGAGCACCGTCGTCTTGCCGGCTTTGGGCGGCGAGACGATCAGCCCGCGCTGCCCCATGCCGATGGGGGCGATGAGATTGAGAAAGCGGGTGCTGAGTAGATTCTTGGTGGTCTCGAGGTCGAAGCGCCGGTCGGGGAAGATGGGGGTGAGCGACTCAAACGTCGGGCGGCGTTTGGCCGCATCCGGGTCCACGCCGTTCATCGTCTCCACGCGCAACAGCCCGAAATACTTCTCCGAATCCTTCGGCGGGCGCACCTGGCCGATGACCATATCGCCGGTGCGCAGCCCAAAGCGGCGGATCTGCGACTGCGAGACGTAGATGTCCTCCGGCCCGGGCAGATAGTGCTCGGCGCGCAAAAAGCCGATGCCGTCCTCGACGATTTCGAGGATGCCGCCGCGCAGCTCCAGCCCGTTCTTTTCCGCGTTGGCGCGCAGCAAACGCAAGATCAGATCTTCCTTTTTCAGTTTGCTGTAGGCGGGGATGTCCCACTGGCGGGCGGTGGAACGCAGTTCGGAGAGGCTCTGTTGTTGTAATTCAGCGATGTCCATGTTGGATTGCCCAATGACGACCAGCGGGCCGGCGCCCGTGGCGGGTACGAAGTTGGATGTGGATAGGCTCGCTCAGCGCAAATCGTATTATGCAGTTAGAAGGATAGTGAGGCCGTCTGACAACTGGTGGGGCGAGTTACGGGCAGTATAGCACTGTGCCCCGATCAGCGTCAACTAAAAATTGCCTGAATCTTGTGACAACGTTATCGGCGCGCTAACCCCGCACCGCCCTGGCCCGGATCAGTTCGAGCTTTGTCGTGCGGTCGGCGGGCAGCTCGAGCGCGGCCCGGATTAAGCCTTGCAGCGCCTTCACGCGGATATCACTCGACCGGCGGAGATGCACAAAGCGTACCTGTTTGCCCTCGCCCTGGAGCAGCCCGGCCGGATCGGGCAGCAAGACCCCAAACTCAAAAACCAGCTTCACACCCCCTATGAAGGGGAAGATACCACAGACGTAACCCTGCGCTGGATGGCGATAGTTGAGGCTGTGCCAGCTTGGTTGCACGGCCTCGGTCGCCTCGGGCACGCTTCGCTTCACCAGCCGCCGCAGCCGCTCGACCAGCGCCCGCACCTCGGGCGTGTGCGGGGTGAGCAGCGCCTCAACCGATTCCCTGGCTGCGCTGTGCGACATGAGTGTACCCTCACAAAGCTCGCCAGGTTCGCAAAGGCACTGGGCGGCCTGGGCATGCTTGGCGAGCGCTTCAATACGATACCTGGCTGTACTGCGCCAGTTTGCCGAGCTTGTGCCGCGAGATGATCTCCCGCACAGTGCCGGATTTCGAGCGCATGACGAGCGAGTGCGTGCGCGCGCCGTCGCCCGAATACTTCACCCCGTCGAGCAGCTCGCCGTCGGTGATGCCGGTGGCGGCGAAGAAGACGTTATCCGACCGCACAAGGTCGTCCAGCGTCAACACCTGGTCGAGGTCGTAGCCCATATCGCGCGCCTTCTGCGCCTCGGCGTCGTTGCGCGGGTAGAGCTTGCCCAGGATCTCGCCGCCCATCGCCTTGAGCGCGCAGGCCGAGATCACGCCCTCAGGGGTGCCGCCCACCCCCATCAGCAGATCCACACCCGACTCGGGCCAGGCCGTCATCAGGGCCCCGGCCACATCGCCATCGGTGATCAGGCGGATACGAGCGCCGGCTTTGCGAATCTCGGCGATGAGCTTTTCGTGGCGCGGGCGGTCGAGGACCATCACCGTCATGTCGCGGATCTCTTTGCCTTTGGCGCGCGCCACGCTGCGGAGGTTGACCAGCGGCGAGACCTCGATGTCGATCGCGCCCTTGCCCTCCGGCCCGACGGCGATCTTATCCATGTAAACCAGCGGGCCGGGATTGAACATCGTGCCCCGGTCGGCCATCGCCACCGTCGAGAGCGAGTTCTGTCGCCCGAGCGCCAGCAGCCGCGTGCCGTCAATCGGGTCCACGGCGATGTCGACTTTCGGGTCGTGCCCGGTGCCGAGCTTCTCGCCGTTGTACAGCATCGGGGCCTCGTCCTTCTCGCCCTCGCCGATGACGATGATGCCATCCATCTCGACGGTGTTGAGCACCAGCCGCATCGCATCTACCGCGGCTTTGTCGCCGCCCTCTTTGTCGTTGCGGCCCATGAAACGGCCGGCCGCCAGCGCCGCCGCCTCCGTCACCCGCACCAGTTCCAAAGCCAGGTTGCGATCAGGTTGTTCGCTCATGGTGATCACTGAGTCATGTCTTCATGCGGTCGAGTAGTCATAGGCTGCTTCGACTATCGGGCTACGTGACGACGCGACTATCCGACGAATCCTTGCAACGCGAGCACCGCGTAATAACCCACCGGCACGGCCACCAGCCAGGAGTCTATCCGGTCGAGCACGCCGCCGTGCCCGGCGAAGACGGCGCCCGAATCCTTCACGCCCGTCTCGCGCTTCAGCATCGAGATGCCGAGGTCACCCAGCGGGCCGACCATCCCGGCCAGCGCCCCGAGCAACGCGCCCGTCTGCCAGCTCACCAGACTCCCCGGCCCGGCGCCGAAGCCCCACACCCAGCCGAGCAGCGCCGTGCCCAGCGCGCCACCCACCACGCCGCCCGCCATCCCCTCCCACGTCTTCCTCGGGCTGAGGCGCGGCGCAAGCTTGTGCCGTCCGAAGGCGCGCCCGACGATGTAGGCCGCGCTGTCCACGATCCACACCGCGCCGATGATGAGGGCCGTCCACCAAAACCCATCCGGCAAAGCGCGCACCGCCACGAAATAACTGCCCATCCAGCCCAAGTAGATGATGCCGCCGAGGGTGATGACAAAATCGGTGGCTGACGCCGGCGCGCCGCGTTCGTAGTCGATCAGATGCCAGGCCAGGGCCGCGATCATCATCAGCGTCAGCACCACGCCGAACTCCACCAGCGGGAAGGCGCGCACGGCCAGGAGCAGCGGCGCGCCCGTCAGCAACAGCGGCCCGGCCGGGCGGTGGCCGCTCGCCCGAAACATGCGCACGTATTCGCGCGCGGCCAGCACAAAGGCGCCGATCAGGATGAGGTTGAAGACCGGCCCGCCCAGCACGATGACCCATACCGACAGCGGGATGAGCAGGATGATGACGGCCAGTCGGTCGGACAGCATTCAGGCCGAAGTGATTTGCGCGGAGGTCAGACCAAAGCGCCGTTCGCGCGAGGCGAAGTGGTCGAGCGCCCGGCGGTATTGCGTCTTGTCGAAATCGGGCCAATACACATCGGCGGCGTAGTATTCGGCGTACGCGCCCTGCCATAGGAGGAAGTTGGACACACGCAGCTCGCCGGCAGTGCGGATGATGAGGTCGGCGTCGGGCTGGCCGGCGGTGTAGAGGTATTGATTGACCAGGTCTTCGTTCACCGCCTCGGGCTTGACGCCGTCGGCCAGCATCTGGCGGATGGCGTTCATGATCTCGGCGCGGCCTCCGTAGTTGAAGGCGACGTTGAGGGTCAGGCGCGTGTTGCGCTTCGTCATTTCGACCGCGTCGAGCACCATTTCCTGCGTGCTGGGCGCCAACCCCTCGAGCCGGCCGATGTGGCGGAGTTGCACGCCTTGTTTGTGAAGTTCGTTAAGTTCCTTCTGCAGCACCTCGTCGAGGATAAACATCAGCCCGCGCACCTCCTCGGGCGGGCGGCCCCAGTTCTCGGTGGAGAAGGCGTAGATGGTGAGGTATTTGATGTCGAACTCAACCGTGGCGGTGATGATGCGGCGCAGGTTTTCGACTCCGGCGCGGTGACCAGCCAGGCGCGGCAGCCCGCGCGCAATCGCCCACCGGCCATTGCCATCCATGATGATGCCGACGTGCTGCGGGAGTCGTTCGAGCGGCGCGGAGTTGTTGTCAGCCATGAGCAGCAGGCAAAAAGCGGAAGGCCACAGGCAGAAATCTGCTGATTGCCTTCCGCCTTCTGCCGACTAGATTTCTTTGATCTCCGCGTCTTTGCGCTGGCCGAGTTCATCCACCCGGGCCACATATCGGTCGGTGAGTTTCTGCAAGTCGGCCTCGCCCCGCTTCAGTTCGTCCTCCGAGATCATTTTCTCCTTCTCGAACTCGCGCAGGTCTTCATGGGAATGGCGGCGGATGTTGCGGATGGAGACCCGCGCCTCCTCCAGCCGGTGGTGGACGACTTTGACCAGGTCGCGCCGGCGTTCCTCGGTGAGCGGCGGCAGGTTGAGGCGGATGACCTTGCCGTCGTTGTTCGGCGTCAGCCCCAACTCCGAGGCCTGGATCGCGCGCTCGATATCTTTGAGCGAGGTTTGATCGAAGGGCTTGATCAGCAACTGGCGCGGCTCGGGCACGGTGATCGTGGCCAGCGCCTGGAGTTGCGTCGGCGAGCCGTAATACTCAACGGCCAGCCGCTCCACCAGCGCGGGCGAGGCGCGCCCGGTGCGGATGGTGGCGAGGTTGTCTTCGAGGGCCGTGATGGCGCCCTTCATTTTCGCTTCAGCTTCGTGCAGCGCGTCTTTGACCATAACGTTTTGGGGGAAGAGTCAGGGAACACGGATTGCGCCAAGCATACTCGGCACGGACGGGAGTTGCAAGTGTCCAACGGATGGGGGTGGCGGATAAGCGGAGGACGCTCGCGATCAGCCGGCCCGCGGGCGCCGCATCCCCTAATCCGTTATCGCATCCGCTGGCTAGCGCCCGATGATGGTGCCGACCTTCTCGCCCATCACGGCGCGGGCCAGCGAATCCCCCTCCCACAAATTGAGGACGTGGATCGGCAGGCTGTTATCCATGCACAGGCTGATGGCGGTGCTGTCGAGGACTTTGAGCCGGCGGTTGAGCGCCTCGATGTACGGCAGCGTGTCGAACTTTTTGGCCTGCGGGTTGAGTTTGGGGTCGTCGTCGTACACGCCATCCACCTTGGTCGCCTTGACCATCACATCCGCGTCGATCTCCATCGCCCGCAGCGCGCCGGCCGTGTCGGTGGAGAAGTACGGGTTGCCGGTGCCGGCGGCGAAGATGACGACGCGGCCCTTTTCGAGGTGGCGGATGGCGCGGCGGCGGATGTATGGCTCGGCGACGGCGCGCATTTCGATGGCGGTCTGCACGCGCGTAAACACGGCCACGCGTTCGAGCGCGTCCTGCAAAGCCAGGCCGTTCATCACCGTGCCGATCATGCCGATGTAGTCGGCGGTCGCGCGCTCCATGCCGTGTTGAATGCCCTCGCGCCCGCGCCACAGGTTGCCACCGCCGATGACGAGGGCGACCTCGACGCCGAGGTCGCGCACCATCTTCACCTTGCTGGCGATCTCTTCGGCGTTATCGGGGTTGATGCCGTGCCCGCCGATGCCGGCCAGCGCCTCGCCCCCGATCTTGAGCAGGATACGGCGATAGTGGGGAGTAGCCATGAAACCTCACAGCGGGAAGCCGGGGCATGGGGGCAGCCGCGCAGGCTGCCTCCCCACGCCCCTCTCCGTTCCCAGATGTTGACGGGCACAAAAAACGGGTGACTGATTTCTCAGCCACCCGTTGCCCCGTGTCTAGTTGGTTGCCTCACCGAGTTCCCAACGGGCGAAGCGCCGGATGATGATGTTCTCACCGGTGGCGGCCATCGTCTCTTTGAGCAGTTCGGTGATGGTCTTGCTCTCGTCTTTGACGTAGGGCTGCTTGAGCAGGCACACTTCCTGATAGAACTTGTCGAGGCGGCCTTCGACGATCTTATCCCAGACCTTCTCCGGCTTGCCCTCTTCCCTGGCGCGGTTGCGGGCGATGGTGCGCTCGCCGTCGAGCACGTCGCCGGGCACGTCGGCGGCATCCATGTAGCGCGGCGAGGTGGCGGCGATGTGCAGGGCCAGGTCGTGGGCGAAGTTTTGGAACTGCTCGGTGCGGGCGACGAAGTCGGTTTCGCAGTTCACTTCCACCATCACGCCCACGCGCCCGCCGGCGTGGCTGTACAGCTCGACCTTGCCTTCCCTGGCTTCGCGGCCCGCCTTCCTGGCCGCCGAGGCCAGGCCTTTCTCGCGCAGATAGGCCACCGCTTTTTCAAAGTCGCCGCTGTTCTCGAGCAAGGCCTTGCGGCAGTCGAGGATACCGGCGCCGGTGGCCTCGCGCAGCGCCTTCACCATTTGGGCAGAGATTTCCACGGTACTCATTCGGCACTGGCACTTTCTTCGGCCGGGGTGAATTCCAGTTCGCCCGAGGCCATCTTGGCGCGGATGGCCGGGCCGAGCAGATCCTCATCCCTGGCTTCCGGCTCCCCGTAGTGATCTTCGTCACCGGCCGGCGCGGGCTGATCTTTGCGCATGTTCAAGCCGTCGAGCGCGGCGTCGGCGATCCTGGCCGTCATCAACTTGATGGCGCGGATGGCGTCGTCGTTGGACGGGATGACGTAGTCGACTCCGGTCGGGTCGCAGTTGGTGTCCACCAGCGCGATCACCGGCACGCCGAGGACGTTGGCCTCGTGCACGGCGGTGGCCTCGCGGCGCACATCCACAATAAAGAGCAGGTCGGGCAGTTTGGTCAGCGTGCGGATGCCGCCGATGCGGTCGAGCAGCTTGGTCACGCGGCGGTCGATCATCAGGTTTTCTTTCTTGGTGAGCGCGTCGAACTTGCCGCTGGCCTTGCCGTCTTCGAGCCGCTTCAACTCATTGATCTGCTCTTTGATCGTCTTCCAGTTGGTGAGGGTGCCGCCCAGCCAGCGTTGATTGACGTACGGCATATGGCAGCGCTCGGCTTCCTTTTGCACGGCCTCCTGCGCCTGGCGTTTGGTGCCGAGGAACAGCAGGGTGCCGCCGCGCTGCACGGTATCGCGCACGAGATTGCAGGCCTCGTCGAGCGCGCCGACGGTCTGTTGCAGATCGATGATGTGGATGCCGTTGCGTTCGGTGAAGATGTACGGCTTCATCTTCGGATGCCACTTCTGCGTGCGATGGCCGAAGTGAACACCCGTCTCCAGCAGTGACTTCATGGAGATGAGGGACATGGAAACTCCTTTGCGTTTGGCTAAGCCGCTCTCACCCGCCACACGGCGGGCACACGGAGCGTCGAGCGGCATGAAAGTCCCGGCTTTGTGGGCCGGGCCGGGCGAGATATTACCACGATTTTTCGTCTCCGCACAGGTCGATTAATCAAGATGTGCACGCACGAGTTGTCAGGGCAGACCGGCGCGGCCTTCGAGACCGCGCCGGTCTGCCCACTGGCCGACAACCTTTGCGTGAACACCCTGCGCTCCTCAGCT
>CAZSNP010000025.1:0-8841 GCA_964608265.1 uncultured Anaerolineales bacterium
GGGCCGGGGTGAGGGCGAAAATTCGGCGCGGGCCTTGCGCTCGCCCTCATCCCCCGACCCCTTCTCCCGCTGGGAGAAGGGGGGTTTACACTCATGATTTGGAGCGGGATTACAAATTACGCGACCCACTCCCTCTCCCAGCGGGAGAGGGCCGGGGTGAGGGCGAAAATTCGGCGCGGGCTTTGCGCTCGCCCTGGCGGCGCGGAAACCCCGCTGACCGCCGGCGACAGTTGGGGTAGAATGCCCCCGGACATGTCTGTGCCCCCGACCGATGTCCCCGTTTCGCCCGGCCTGCGCATGCTGGACGAGCACGCCTTCAGCGCCGCCACCGAGCCGTACCGGCGCGAGCTGCGCGTACACTGTTATCGTATGCTCGGCTCGGTGCAGGAGGCGGAGGACGCGGCGCAAGAAACGCTGTGGCGGGCGTGGCGGCGGCGCGAGACTTTCGAGGGCCGGGGCACGCTGCGCGCCTGGCTGTACCGCATCGCCACGAACTATTGTCTGGATGTACTCAAGCAGCGCCCGCGCCGCAGCCTGCCCAGCGCGCGCGAGGCCGCTTCCGCCGCCGAGCAGCCCATCCCAGCCTCGATCAACGAACCCATCTGGCTGGAGCCGTTCCCCGATGACCCGCTCGCGCCCGAGGCCGAAACCCCGGAGGCCCGCTACGCCGTGCGCGAGAGCGTGGCCCTGGCCTTCATCACCGCGCTGCACCTTCTGCCAACGCGCCAGCGGGCTGTGTTGATCCTGCGGGATGTGTTGGAGTGGCCGGCCAGCGAGGTAGCCGAGGCGCTGGGGCAAACAGTCGGCTCGGTGAAGAGCGCGTTGCACCGCGCGCGGCAGACGTTGGCCCGGCACCCGCACGGGCTGCCGGCGCCACCGGCCGATGACGTGTTGCGCGCCCAACTGGAGCGCTATGTATCGGCGTGGGAGACGGCCGACGTGGACGGGCTGGTGGCGCTGCTCACCGAGGAGGCCACCTTCAGCATGCCGCCCATCCCGGCGTGGTATCGCGGGCGCGGGGAGATTGCGCGGCTGGTGGGCAAGACGATTTTCAGCGGGCCGGCGCGCGGGCGCTGGCGGCTGTTGCCGACGCGGGCCAACGGCCAACCGGCCTTTGGGCTATACAAGTTGAATGAGAACACCGGGGGACACGACGCTTACGGCGTTCAGGTCGTCACCTTCAGCGGCGCGCACATCGCCGACATCATGACTTGCCGCAACCCGGCCATCGTCGCATTCTTCAATTTGCCGGTTTCACTGCCGCCGCAGAATCGGTAAGCGCGCCCTCAGCGCGTTTTGCCCGCGGCCTTTTTCGGTTTCCTCTCTTTTGGTGTTAGCCGGCGCACCTCGGCGAACGTGGCCTCGAAGAAGCTCGCCAGCCGCGCGTCGTCGCGGGTGATCGCGGGCGGGATGATCCACCAATCCTTCATCCCCTTGCCCGTCCCCATCGGGTCGAAGATCTCGGCCCGCGCCAGCTCGGGGAACTTGCCCTTCAGGTCGCCGGGCAGCCGCACCACGACGTTGTCGTTGTGCATCCCGACAAAGAAGTTGCCGTTGACGAAGCAGGCCGGATAGCCAAACATCTTCCTCGGCTGCGCCTCCGGGTGAACGGGCAGTGCAGCGTTGAAACGCTCGGCCATTTTGGGGTCCGGCTTTTTCCACTCCGGCATCGTGCGGGATTTTGTTTTGGCAGCCATGTTACCTCCCAATTGAGGGTAGCGACGCCCGGCAGGGCGTCGCTACCTCAAGCCACAACCTTCCCGGGCAGTTGGGCGATGACGGCATCAATCTGCCGGTGGTGAAAGGCCTCGTGCCCGCCGTAGCTTTCGAGCCATTCGAGGCCGTTCAGCGGTGGCCCGCCGAAAACCTCCACCAGCCCGCCATCGTGCCGCAGCTCGAGGTTCGCCCCCGCCGGCCACTCGGTGAGCAAACGCCGCGTCAACGCCCGCGCTCGCTCGAACCAGAATCGAATCCCACCCTTCGCCAGCCCATGCGCAGGCGGCGGCGGGATGAACTGGATGCTGGCCGGCGGCGACACGCCTTCGAGCAGTGGCCGCGCGATCTGCTCGCGCAAGTAGTGCTCGTCGAGGGCGATGTGCAGGAACATCTCGCCCAGCGACCAGCCGCCGCTGTTCTCGGGCGTGAGCGGTGGTCGCCAATCGAGGTCAGCCTGTGTCAGCGCCTCGAAGCGCCGCAGCGTCTCCGCGCGGATGGCCTCGAGCTGTTGCAGGACGGTGAGCGGTGTAAGCATGGTGATATCCGAAGCAGACACCTGACAGGTCTCCAAAGATCTGTCAGGTGTTTGGCCCTGCTACGCCTGGCTGAAATCCATCACCGGCCGCACCTCGATGGAGCCGACGCGCGCGCCGGGGCATTTGGCCGCCCACTCGATGGCCTCGTCGAGGTTGTTGCACTCTACCATATAGAAGCCGCCGAGTTGTTCCTTCGTCTCCGCAAACGGGCCGTGGGTGGTGACGGTCTTGCCGTTCTTCACGCGTACGGTGGTGGCGGTGGAGGTGGGGTGCAGGGCCTCGCCGCCCTTCATCACGCCACCCTGAACAAGCGCCTGAGTGTAGGCGTTATACTCGCCCATCCAGGCCTCTTGTTCTTCTTTCGACACTTGCGCATCGGCTTTCTCGTCGCTGTAGATGAGGATGAGATATTGCATGGTGTCGTCTCCTGTGAACTGTTGGTTTACTCTACCGACACCGAACGGGGTTCGATTTCGACACATTCCGCCGGCGAGTTTTCGCCAGACCTGCCGGCCTTATGTCGGTCTTTGCGCTGGTATGAGCGCGGTGATGGCCTCGCGGATGAGGCCGGCGCTGCGGGCCAGCGCGGCCTGTTCCTGCGGGTCGAGCGGCAGGGACAATGTGCCGAGGATGCCGCGCCCGCCGACCAGGTGCGGCACGGAGACGGTCACGTCGCGCACGCCCGCGATCTCCTCCAGCGGCGTACACACGCTCAGGATGGCGCGCTGGTCGCCGAGGATGGCCTGGGTGATGCGGGCCAGCGCGCTGCCGATGCCGTAGTAGGTGGCCTTCTTGCCGGCGATGATGTGATAGGCCGCGCGGCGCACCCCTTCGTCAATGCGTTGCCGGTCGGCCTCGTCCACCGTGACGCCGGCCTCGCGGCAATACTCCGCCAGCGGGATGCCGCCGACCGCGGCCGCCGACCAGGCCAGCACTTCGCTGTCGCCGTGCTCGCCCAGAACGTAGGCGTGGATGTGCTGCGAGTCCACTCCGAGATGACGACCGAGCAGCGCGCGGAAGCGGGCGGTATCGAGCGTGGTGCCCGAGCCGACGATGCGATACCCCGGCACGCCAAACGGCGCGGCGTAGTGGGCGGCGAGGTGCGTCATCACGTCCACGGGATTGGTAGCCACCAGCAGAATCGTGTCCGGGGCATGCTGCAACACACCCGGCACCACCGAGCGAAACACCGCCGCGTTGCGTTCGAGCAGTTGCAGCCGCGTCTCGCCCGGCTGCTGGTTGACGCCGGCGGTGAGGATGACGACCCGGCACCCGGCCAGGTCAGCGTAATCGCCGGCGCGCACGTCCAGCGGATGCGCGAAGGGCACGGCGTGGAACAGGTCATCGGCCTCGGCCTGCGCGCGGGCGGCGTTCGCATCCACCAGCACAATCTCCCGCCCGATGCCGCGCATGATCAGCGCGTACGCCGCCGTCGCCCCCACAAACCCGCTGCCCACGATGCCAATTTTCATGGTGAAGCTCCATGTCTTTGGGGGAAGTGTAACCGCGAAGACGCGAAGCGCGCAAAGGGCTGAGGAACAAATCGGGATTACAATCGTCATGCTGGCGGAAAGGTGACCGGATGCGGATGTTCAAGATGCTGTGGCTTGTGCTTGTGCTCGGGTTCATCGGAGCGTGCAACGCAACCCCAACTCCGACTGAGCCGGTCACGCGCGCCTCACCGCCAACCGCTCCGCCGTCAACCCCTTCGCTTGCGGTGCAGATCGAGCCGGCGCCTTCGCCAACACCGCTAGGTTATCCCGTTCCCCTTCCGCCCACTTTGCCGGGCGGCTATCCGGCTCCACTCACGCCATTCCCCTCGCCCTCACCGATTAGCTATCCGCTGCCCGCCGCCCCTTCGCCTCCGCCGACACTTTCGCCGACGCCGCTGCCCCAGCTGCGGGTCGTGCCGACGCCTTCGCCCGCGCCCAATGCCATCGCTCCGGAGAATGCCGCCGCGCTGCGACCACTCGCGCGGATTACACCGCCCAGCCGGGAAGGATTTGAAGGCGGTGTTTTTCCGTCCGGCCCGATCTGGGATGTGGCGTTTTCCAATGACGAATCACACGTTGCCATCGGCAAGCCCGACGGGGTCTTTGTGTACGATCTCGCGGCCAGTAAGCCGCTGAGATACATTGACACCGGAACAGCGTTCCCCATCCAAATCTACTTTGCGGTGGACAATCGCACCTTGATTACGTCTTCGGGCGGGGATGTCGCCCCGTTCGGAGCGACGTTTTTTGACATTGCGACCGGACAGCGACAGGGAAGGCTCCGCGTGCCCTGGCCGGCCATGCCTCATATCGGCACACGGGCTTATCCCTCGCCCGATGGCCGAATTCTGGTCGTCCAACGGGGCCAGGCCGCCCGCTTCCATGACATGCAAACGCTCCAGCCGCTCGGCACGTGGCCGGAAGGGTGGTTTCCGGCGACGGCCATCGCCTTTTCGCCCGATAGCCGGCTGGCGGCCATCTCGTTCAACGGCGTGGCCGTGTGGGAAGTGGAGACCGGCAAATTACTCTTCAGGCCCACACCGCCGGATACGACCACAACTCAAAAACCGCTGGCGGCCTTTTCGCCGGATGGGCGATTGCTGGCAACTGCTGACGGACGAACGCTGCGAGTCTGGGACGTGTGGCCGCCGCAAGAAAAATTCCACATCGCACTGGATGGTTTCTACGCGAACAGCCTGGCCTTTTCACCCGATGGGCAAAAGTTGTCTGTGGCAACGGAGACACAGGTGTCGGTCTGGTCAGCGCAAACTGGAGAGCGCTTGCTTTTGACGACCGGTTATGCGCCCCAATTTTCGCCCGATAGCGCCCGGCTCGTCACTCAATCCGGCGATGCGGAGCGTGTCAGTGTGTGGGACATCCCCAGCCCCGGCCCGCAAGCCCGCTTTACGCTCGACGGGAACTCACCCCAATTCACGCCGGATGGGCGGTTGCTCGTTCAGGTCATCACCAATACCTATGCCTTTGCCGATGCGAACACCGGGGCACTCAGTTCAACTTTCGCCGCCCAACGGGTGCACGTGCTGAGAGATGGCCGCCTGCTGGATGTTCGTGACGATGGTTCAATCCGTCTCCTCGAGGCAGGCAACGGCCAGCCCCTGGTCTCACTGGCGCTTCGCGCACAACCCGGCCCGGCCACGGGTGTGCTTTTTCTTGGCGAGGGCCAACTCGTGATTTCGTCCGGCAATGGGACGGTGCGCCGGGATGCGATCGTTGACGAGGACCCCTACAACGTGCCGCCGACCGCCGAGCAGGGCGGCTGGATTTATCAGATCGCCCTCGCGCCGGATAGCAAAACACTCAGCACGGCTTCCAAAGATGGAAGTCTCCTCTACCTGGGCGGCGGAGACTTCTCGCTTTTTTCCGTCCCGACATTTGGCGGGCCGCCCGGCGAACTGACCAGTGTCGCGTTTTCGCCCGACGGCCTCTGGCTGGCCGCCGGCAGCAGCAATGGCGCGGTCAAAGTGTGGGATTCAACCCAGCCAGCCGCTGCGCCCATTCGAATGCTAAGCGGCCACACGAGTTGGGTCTGGGGAGTGGCCTACTCGCCGGACGGCAAACGGATCGCTTCCGCCTCGGCGGACAAAACGGTGCGGGTCTGGGATGCGATCACCGGCTCGCCGCTGCTCACCCTCACCGGCCACACCGAGGCTGTACGCTCTGTCGCCTTCGCGCCGGATGGCAGGCTGATTCTCTCCGCCGCGTGGGATGGCACGCTCAAGCTGTGGGATTCGGATACCGGCGAATTACGGCGCACTCTCACCGGGCATACCGGCAAAGTCAACCGAGCGGTCTTTTCGCGCGATAGGCGCGCGATCGCCTCCGCCTCGGCGGATGGAACGGTGCGGCTGTGGGATACGGCGACGGGCCGCGAACTGAGTGTGTTGAACGCGGACGGTGGGCCGGTCTGGGATGTGGCCTTTTCGTGGGACGGCACGCAATTGGCCGCGGCACTCGATGATGGCACAGTGCAAATTTGGAGCTCGCCGTGAGGAGTATTTCTCAACCGTAGCCGCCAGTGACTTCCGCGGCAACTTGTGTCGTTTTTGTACATCCATCCGGCTTGGCAGTGCCCCACATTCAGCCCACGCTCATTTTCCAGTGACACATTTCTAACACGCAGGCTTTACTATAGCGTTGAATGGTCTACAAAGGATACTCCCCATGAACTGGTCAATCAGGCTCGGCCGCTTCGCCGGCATCGATGTCAACATCCACCTCACCTTTCTATTGTTGCTCGGCTTTATCGGCGTCACGTCGTATCTGAACTCGGGCACGCTGGCCGGGGCGGCGGAGGGCGTCGTCTACATCCTCGCGCTCTTCGGCTGTGTGGTGCTGCACGAATACGGCCACGCGCTGACGGCGCGCCGCTACCACATCCCAACGCGCGATATCACCCTCTACCCCATCGGCGGGGTGGCGCGGCTGGAGCGCATGCCCGATAAGCCGATCCAGGAACTGTGGGTCGCGCTGGCCGGCCCGGCCGTCAACGTCGTCATTGCGCTGGCGCTGTTTGTCTATCTGTTCAGCACCGGCCAGCTCACGCCCATCCCGCGAATGGGCCTGGTCGAGGGGCCGTTCCTCGAGCGGCTGATGTACGTCAACGTCTCGTTAGTGCTGTTCAACCTCTTGCCAGCCTTCCCGATGGACGGTGGCCGGGTGCTGCGCGCGCTGCTGGCGATGCGGATGGAGTACACTCGCGCCACGCAAATCGCCGCGCTACTCGGCCAGGGGATGGCGCTGCTGTTCGGCTTCATCGGCCTGTTCAGCAACCCGCTGCTGCTGTTCGTCGCCTTCTTTGTGTGGATGGCGGCCTCGCAGGAGGCGAGCCTGGTGCAGATGAAGAGCGCCCTCGGCGGCATCCCGGTGAACCGGGCCATGCTTACCGACTTCCGCACCGTGAGCCAGCACGACCCGCTGTTGCGGGCCACCGATTTGATCATGGCCGGCTCGCAGGAGGATTTCCCGGTGGTGGATGACGGGCGGGTGGTCGGCGTGTTGACGCGCCACGATTTGCTCGCGGCGCTCGCGCAGCGCGGCGTCGGCGCCCGCGTGGCCGAGGTGATGCAGCGCCAATACTTCACCGCCGACCCGCTCGAAATGCTCGAGCCGCTTTTCGTCCGCATGCAAACGGCGCAGGCGCGCATGGTGCCGGTGCTCAACGGCGGGCAACTCGTCGGCCTGCTCACGCTCGACAACGTGGGCGAATTTCTGATGATCCAGGCGGCGGTGGAGGCGCGGCGCAAAGCGGCGCTGCGCGGGTTGACCTACGCGGCTGGGTAACGGAAACCGAGCACCCTGCCCCCTAAACACGAAAGTGGCCGGGCCGCATGAAAAGCGGCCCGGCCACTTTTTCGCTCACGCTCGCAGAGCGTCGCCTACGGCGCCACCGCGCGCACTTCCAGATTCTTCCAACTCACCGACAGGTTGGCATTGGTGCGGTCGTAGAGGAAGAAACCATAGAAGCCGCTGACCAACCGCGAGTCCTGCGCTGAGAACAGATACTGCCCGTTGGCGTAGAACCGCAGGCGATCCTTGCTCGCCCATACGGTGAGCGCGTTGTCCGCCTCCGCGCCGGCCCTGATCGCCTCCGACTTCGTCCAATCCACGATCACAAATGTGTCGGCGCCGCGCAACAAATCGAGTTTGGCGGAGCCATCACACCGCAGCTTGAGGGCGTAGAAGCTGTACACACTTTCGGCATCTACGTTCCCTCGGAAGAGCAGCGCGTACTCATCCTTCTCGGCGCAGACGTTGGTCCGCGCATTGACCCGAATCTGCTGGTCGCCGATCCGCAGCGTATCGGGGCTGATGACGAAACGCCACGTGTTGCTCTGCCTGGCGAGCGTGTTCAGTTGCCCTTGCTCGCGCGAGACGCCGAAGCTGGCCGCGTCATCGGCAAAGGTCCAATTCCACGCGCTGGTGCCGGCCAGGGCATCGCTGTAAATGACGTCGCCGACGCCTTCGTTCGGGTCGGGCGTGGGCGGCACGGTGGCGGTCGCAGTCGGCGCGGGGGTGGGAGTCTCGGTCGGCGGCGCAGCGGTGGGCGTGCTCGCCGGAGGCTGGGTCGCGCTCGGCAGGGCCGGCGCGGCCGTCGCGGTCGGCGCAGGCGCGACGGTGTCGGTGGGTGGCAGCGGCGAAGGGGCGCTGGGCGTGGGCGTGCCGCAGGCCGCGAGCAGCAGCGTCGCCGCGAGGAGGGAGAAAGACAATCGAAACATGGCAAACCTCTTTTCAGTGAGCCTCGGCAGGACGATACATCCGTGTATTTACCACGCCTCCCGCCGGTGATGACAACCCCATAAAGACATGTTTCCAATTGGTAATATGTCTGAAACTAACGTTTGGGGTGCTGCCGCCCTCGCGGCGAAATTGACTCTTGATTTTGTGACTCGGATTCTTATAATCCCCATAGAGTTTATCCATTGGCACCATCGCAAGGCAGGTTGCAAGCCTGCCTTGTTGATTCACATAAGGGAGCGTGGCATGTACGTTCAAACCGAGATCCTCTATCCGCCCAGGGTGACGCCGCAACTGCGCGAGGCGTGCGGCGCCGAGTGGCGCAAGCTGGTCGATCACGT
>CAZSNP010000025.1:8941-11812 GCA_964608265.1 uncultured Anaerolineales bacterium
GCGCCCGCGCTGGCCTGACCTTCTGAATCAACGGGCGGTGTGGTATTCTCGCAGGGGAGATTACCCGATGTTGACGCCCGCTGCGTCCAATCGAGTTCGTTAAACCCAACGCCTCTGCTTGGCCGCCTGGCCGGGCAGAGGCGTATTGCTTGCGGAGAGACCGATGCTGACATTGATCGAGAAGGTGCTCTTTATCGCTTTGGCCGGCTGGGCGACCTATCAGGGCTACCTCGCCTTCGACCGCATCCGCCGCATCCTGCGACGCGGACGCGGTGGTGAGGCGATTGACTGGCGCGCCGCGCTGAGCCGGGCGCAGTCGGCGCTCGCCAAATTCATCACCCTCTCACCGACCTGGCAGATGCGACTCGGGCCAAGCCTGTGGCACGCCTTCATCGCCTGGGGATTCACGTACTACCTGCTCGTCAACGTCGGCGATGGGTTGAACGGCTTCATCGAAGGTTATCGCTTCCCGACCAGCGGGCTGCTGCCGGTGGTGGATGGAGTGTACCGCTTGCTGGCGGATCTGCTCACGGTGGGCGTGCTGGCCGGGATGAGCGCGCTCCTCCTCCGCCGCTTCGCCCTCGGCTCGAAAGACTTCGAGTTTCTGCAAAGCACGCTGGTGCACCCGAAAGCCAGGGCCGGCATCCGGCGCGATTCGGCCATCGTCGGCGGCTTCATCCTCTTCCACGTCGGCTCGCGCTTCCTCGGCGAAACCTTTCACCTCGCCATCCCCGGCGATGTCGAGTTCATCCGCCGGCCCGACAAAGACGTGTGGCAGCCGTTCGCCTCCGCCATCAGCGCGCTGTGGGATGGGATGGGCCTCAACACGCTGACGGTGATGCAGCATGTGTTTTTCTGGGGCGCGTTAGGCTCCATCCTGCTCTTCATCCCGTACTTCCTGCGCAGCAAACACATCCACATCTTCATGGCCCCGCTTAACTTCCTCTTCAAGCCGGGGCGCCGGGCCGGGCAACTTGAGAAGATCAACTTCGACGACGAGTCGCTGACCCAGTTTGGCGCGGCCAGGATCGAGCAACTCGAGTGGCCGGCGCTGTTCGATGCCTATGCCTGCATCATGTGCAACCGCTGCCAGGATGCCTGCCCCGCGCACGTCACCGGCAAGGCGCTCTCGCCCTCGGCGCTCGAGATCAACAAGCGGTACTTTTTGAATGACGAAGGCGCGGCAATCGCGGCGGGCAAAGAGTCTTCGATGGGCCTGCTCGACTTCGCGATCTCGGAGGCGGCGGTGTGGGCGTGCACGGCCTGCGGCGCGTGCGTGCAGGTGTGCCCGGTGGGCAACGAGCCGATGCGCGACATCCTTGACCTCCGCCGCGCGCTGGTGTTGATGGAGAACAAATTCCCCGAGCAATTGCAGACCGCCTTTCGTGGGATGGAGCGACAGGGCAACCCGTGGAACATCAGCCCGTCGCAGCGGATGGAGTGGGCGCAGGGCTTGAACGTGCCGACCGTCGAGCACAATCCCGATTTTGAGATTTTGTACTGGGTGGGCTGCGCGCCGGCCACCGATCCGCGCGCGCGGCAAACGGCCCGCGCCTTTGTTGAAGTGCTCAACGCCGCCGGCCTCAACTTCGCCGTGCTCGGCAAGAGCGAGGCCTGCACCGGCGACTCGGCGCGGCGGGCCGGCAACGAGGCCGTGTTCTTCCAACTCGCCTCGCAGAACACCGAGCTATTGAATGAGGTTTTGGCTGTCGAAGGCAGCGCAAAACGCCGCATCGTCGCGACCTGCCCGCACTGTCTGCACACGCTTAAGAATGAGTACAAAGACTTCGGCGGCGATTACGACATCGTCCATCACACGCAACTCATCGCCGAGCTGATGGCGGCGGGCAGGCTCAAGACCGACCCGACGCGGTTAGCGCAAGGCGCCGCCAACGTCACCTTCCACGATCCGTGCTACCTCGGGCGGCACAACGGCGTGTTCGAGGCCCCGCGCGCGGCTTTGCAGGGTGCGGGCGTGGCCGTCACCGAGCTGCCGCGCAATCGAACGCAATCGTTCTGCTGTGGCGCGGGCGGCGCGCAGATGTGGAAAGAGGAGGAGCACGGGGGCGAACGCGTCAGCCACAACCGGCTCAACGAGGCCATCGCGGCCGGCAAGGACACCCTGGCCGTCGGCTGCCCGTTCTGCATGATCATGCTCACCGACGCGAAGACGGCGATCAAGACCGAGATGCAGATCAAAGATGTGGCTGAGATCGTGGCCGAGGGTTTGGCGAAGTAGGCCAACGGATGGCACGGATTGATGTTGGGAAGCGCGACGCCGTCTCGCCCGCTGGGAGAGGAGGCCGGGGGGTGAGGGCCAGCCCGTGGCTGCTCGTCGTCTTCGTCCTCGCCGTCTGCCTCTCCGGACTCGGCGCGTGCCTCGGGCTGGGGCTGGCGCTGGCCCCGCAGCGCGTTGATTTGTTTCACGCCGCGCTCTTCGATGTGTGCACGCTCAACACCTACGCCTGGCACTGGCAGAGCGGCGAGCGCCTGCCGACGACCCTGCGCTTCGATTTCATCACCAGCCCCGACTCGGTGATGGTGCTGGAGATTTGGCTCCGCGACGGGCCGACGCTGTCGTTCAGCCAGCGGTTGCCGCACGCATGTTGACGAGGGATTTGCACGGCGTCGCGACCACGTCGCGGATTCAATTCGCTCCTGCCTCCGGTTCAATCATCCGCTGCCCACATCCGCTGCCCACAGCCGTTGCCACATCCGCTGCCCACATCCGTTGCCACATCCGTTGCCACATCCGTTGCCCCATCCGCTGCCCACATCCGCTGCCCATATCCGCTGCCCCCATCCGCTGCCACATCCGTTGCCACATCCGCTGCCACATCCGTTGCCACATCCGCTGCCACATCCGCTGCC
>CAZSNP010000025.1:11912-57762 GCA_964608265.1 uncultured Anaerolineales bacterium
TGCCACATCCGCTGCCACATCCGCTGCCCACATCCGCTGCCCCGCGCCGTTGTGATCACGATCCAAAACCACTGTTGCATGGTTGTTTGTAGCCCACAATTCCCCCCGCCTCTCCACCCGCTTTCGGTTACAATCAACAGGCCCAAACGGGTGATAGTTGTGTAAATTGCCGAGCGCCGCCGGCCTCGGCGCAGAGTCTGATGGAGAAACGAATGTCCACAGCCGCAGTCGCTTCACCCCCCGCCCTAAACTTACGCCTCCCGACCGATCTCTCCACCGAAACCCTGCTCGAAATCTACCGCGTCATGCTGCGCTCGCGCCGCTGCGATGAGCGCGCCTGGGTGCTACATCGCCAGGGCAAGGTCGCCTTTCATATCTCCGCCATCGGGCACGAGGCCGCGCAGGCCGGGGCCGCCTTTGCGCTGCGGCGCGGCGAGGACTGGCTCGTGCCGTACTATCGCGACCTCACGCTGATGCTGGCCCTGGGTTACACGCCGCGCGATTTCTACCTCGGGTTGTTCGGCAAGAAGGGCGAGCCGTCCTCCGGCGCACGCCAGATGCCCAGCCACTGGAGCATGCGCAGCGCCAACGTCGTCAGCACCTCCTCGCCCGTCGCCACCCAGATCCCGCA
This sequence comes from uncultured Anaerolineales bacterium, assembly GCA_964608265.1. GTDB lineage: Bacteria > Chloroflexota > Anaerolineae > Anaerolineales > UBA6663 > JANWXR01. Next base: position 12,544 of record CAZSNP010000025.1, read on the forward strand.
CGCCGCCGGCATTGCCCTGGCCATCAAGCTGCGCGGCGAGGACAAGCTGTGCCTGACCTGCATCGGCGAAGGCTCGACGTCGCAGGGCGAGTGGTACGAAGGCCTCAACTGGGCGGCGGTGCACAAGTTGCCGATGATCTGTCTGGTGCAGAACAATCAATACGCCATCAGCGCGCCGGTGGAGAAGCAGATGGCGGTGCGCACCGTGGCCGAGCGGGCGGCGGCTTTCGGCATGGCCGGCGTGAGCGTGGATGGCAACGACGTGCTGGCGATGTATCGCGCGATGAAGGAGGCGGCCGACCGCGCGCGCGCCGGCGACGGCCCCACCCTCGTCGAGGCGCGCACCTATCGCATCACCCCGCACTCCTCCGACGACGATGACCGTTCGTATCGCTCGCGCGAAGAGGTCGAGGAGTGGAAGGACCGCGACCCCATCCAACGCTTCCGCGCCGTCCTCGAAGACGCCGGGCTGCTGGCGGTGGAGATGCACGAGCAAATCGAAGCCGATATCAAAGCCGAAGTCGAAGCGGCGGTGAAGTTCTGCGAAGCCGCGCCGTACCCCGATGCCGGCGAGGGATTGTATCCGGTGTACGCGGAGCAAATAACCAGTAACAAATAACTGATAACTGGAGAATGTCATGGCAGAGATGACTCTGATTGAAGCGATCCGCGCGGCGCTGGACGAGGAGTTGGCGCGCGACGAGCGCGTGTTCATCACCGGCGAGGATGTGGGCAAGCGCGGCGGCGTCTTCCGCGCCACGATGGGGCTGATCGACAAATACGGCCCGCACCGCATCATCGATTCGCCGCTGGCCGAGTTGTCCATCGCCGGCGTCGGCATCGGCGCGGCGCTGTATGGCATGCGGCCCATCTGCGAGATTCAATTCGCCGACTTCATCCACCCGGCTTTCAACCAGATCGTCAACGAAGCGGCCAAGATGTGCTATCGCTCCGACGGCGCGTGGACGGTGCCGCTCGTCATCCGCGCTCCGTACGGTGGCGGCATCAGCGGCGGGCTGTATCACTCGCAATCGCTCGAGGCGTTCTTCACGCATGTGCCCGGCCTCAAGGTCGTCATCCCCTCCAGCCCGCACGATGCCAAGGGGCTGCTCAAAGCGGCGGTGCGCGATCCCAACCCGGTGCTGTTCTTCGAGCCGAAGAAGGGCTATCGCCTCATCAAAGGCGAGGTGCCGGCGGGCGAGTACACGGTGCCCATCGGCCCGGCGAACATCACTCGCGCCGGCACGGATCTCTCGGTGTTCGCCTATGGCATGATGCATTACTATTGCCTCAGGGCCGCCGAGGTCGTGGCGGCGGAGGGGATCAACGTCGAAGTCGTTGACCTGCGCACGCTGCTGCCGGTGGATCGCGAGTCGGTCGTGGCCTCGGTCAGGAAGACGGGCAAGGCGCTGATCGTGTACGAGGATAATCTGACGATGGGCTACGGCGCGGAGATCGCGGCGGTGATCGCCGACGAGGCCTTCGCGCACCTCGACGCGCCGGTGAAACGCCTAGCCGCGCCCGACGTGCCCGCCGTGCCGTTCAGCCATCCGATGCAGGATTGGTTCATGCCCAATGCCGAGAAAATCGCGGCGGCGATGCGGGAACTCGCCAATTACTGATCAGCAATAACTGCGCAATTGGTTATTGGTTATTGGAGAAATTCATGCCCACCAACGTCATCATGCCTCAACTCGGCGAGTCGGTGGTTGAGGGAACGGTCAGCAAATGGCTCAAGCGCGAGGGCGACTCCATCGCCGAGTTGGAGCCGCTGCTCGAAGTCAACACCGACAAAGTCGATACCGAGATACCGGCCCCGGCCGGCGGTGTGCTGCTGAAGCTGCTGGTGCCCGAGGGGGCGACGGTGAAGGTCGGCACACCGATTGCGCTGATCGGCCAGCCGGGCGAGGAGCCGGTTGCCCTCCCCGGCGCCGGCAACGGTCAACATCACGCCGCCACGCCGCCGCCGATCACCCCGCCGCCCGTCACCCGCAAAGGCGACCTCGGCTTTATCTCACCCGTCGTCGCCAAGCTCGCCGACGAGCACAAGGTCGATCTGTATCAAATCAAAGGCACCGGACAGGGCGGGCGCATCACGAAGAAGGATGTGCTGGCCTTCCTCGAAACCCGCACCGCCGCGCCGGCCAAAACCGAAGCGCCCGCGTGGGAGCAGGTGGGCGACGGCGACTTGTTCCGGCCAACGGAGCTGCAGTTCGCGGGCCAGGGGGACAAGGGGCAAGTGATCACTCCTCCCCCGCCACCCGTCCGTCCCGCCTCACCCGACTCGGACTTCATTCCAGTGGAGGGCATGCGCAAGGTCATCGCTGAGCATATGGTGCGGAGCAAGCACACCTCGCCGCACGTCACCACCGTCTTCGAGGCCGACCTCAGCCGCGTGCTCGCGCATTTGGATAAAAATCAAGCCGCCTTCGAGCGCGACGGGGTCAGGCTCACCCTGACCGCATACTTCATTGCGGCGATGGTGGCGGCGGTGAAGGCCGTGCCGCTCGTGAACAGCCAATGGACGGACGAGAAGATTCTATTGAAACGGGAAGTCAACGTCGGTATGGCGGTGGCGCTGGAGGAGGGGTTGATCGTGCCGGTGATCAAACGGGCCGATGAGAAGTCGCTGCTCGGGCTGGCGCGCGAGATCAACGACCTGGCGAAACGGGCGCGGGGCAAAGCGCTCAGGGCCGACGAGGTGCAGGGCGGCACGCTCACCCTCACCAATCACGGCGTCAGCGGCTCGCTCTTCGCCACCCCCATCATCAACCAACCGCAGACCGCCATCGTCGGCGTCGGCAAGATGGAGAAGCGGGTGGTGGTGATCAACGATGCGATTGCGATCCGCCCGATGGCCTACCTGACGCTGACCTTCGACCACCGCGTGCTCGATGGCGCGGTCGCCGACCGTTTTATGGCGACGATGAAGACGACGTTGGAGGGATGGGACTGATGTGATGCCGGCCAATGGCGGGAGACAAGGCGCACCTCAGGCGATTGGACGACGCGCGCTCCGCATTTTCCCCGCAGCCGGCCGGCGCTAAACGAACCGGGCACACTACCGCGTGCCCGGTTTTGTTACGGCCGCGCAAACCTCAGCGCAAAACCCGGGCCGTGTGAAGCCGTGCCGCGCTGGCCGTCAGGGTGTGTGCAAAGTCTCGTCGTTCGCCCTCATCCCCCAGCCCCGTAAGCGCAGCGACTCTCCCGCTGGGAGAAGGGGAGTCGGTGCTGACGCTTTGCAGCAGCCCTCCAATGACACGGCCCACTCCCTCTCCCAGCGGGAGAGGGCAGGGGTGAGGGCGAAATGACGGCGTAGATTGGACTTTGCACACGCCCTACGCCGGCCGTCAGTTGCGCGAGTAGGGCACGGTCGGTTGGTCGCCGTTGTGGATGAGGGGCAAGTAGTGCCAATAGAAGCGAGGCGCGGCGGTGGCCGACACCTTGACCGTCGGCGTCAGGGTCGGGGTCGGCGTGAACGTTTTGGTGGGCTGCACCGTCGCGGTGCTCGTCGGCGTGCTGGTGTGGGTTGCGGTCGGGGTCGCGGTTAGCGTGGACGTTGGCATGACGGATGGCGTCGCAGTCGGTGGCGTGCCGGTCACGGTGGGCGTGTCAGTTGCAGTACGGGTCGGCGTTGACGTTTCAGTCGGCGTGTTACTCGGCGTCACGGTCGCGGTAGCGGTGGGTGTGCTCGACGGGGTGCTCGTCGCGGTCGGCGTGGGTGTGTTCGACGGCGTCGGGCTGGGGGTGTGGGTCGCCGTGTTCGTCGCTGTTGCAGTGGCGGTGGGTGTGTTCGACAGGGTGCTCGTCGCGGTCGGCGTGGGTGTGTTCGACGGCGCCGGGCTGGGGGTGCGGGTAGCGGTGCTGGTCGGCGTGCGGGTCCAGGTTGGGGTTGCCGTTGGGCCGCTGGCGTCCGTCAGCCGATACACCCTGCCGCCGGTCTCGGTGAAATACACTTCACCGTCGAGGCCCTCCCCAAAGCTGGTGATGCCGTAGGCCGTATCCAACAACAATCGATTCTGCCAGCTGCTGCCGTTGAATTGCAGACCCCAGATGCGCCCGCTGCAGTAGTCGGCGTAGAAATAGACGCCTTGCATATTCGGGAAGAGTGTGCCGCGATAGACGTGCCCGCCGGTCACGGAGCAATTGCCGTTGTGATCGTACACTTGAACCGGGAAGGTGTAGTTGCTCGCCGGGCCGCAGCCGCTGGTGTTGTAAGCGGCATTGCCCTCGTAACAGCGCCAGCCGTAGTTCTGCCCGCCGGCGCTGTTGCCCGGTTGATGGTCGATCTCCTCCCACGCCCCCTGCCCGACATCGCCGATGTACAGATCGCCATTCTGGCGGTCGAAGGAAAAACGCCACGGGTTGCGCAGTCCGATGGCCCAGATCTCGCTGCGGTAACCGGCCTGGCCGATAAAGGGGTTGGAGGCCGGGACGGTGTAGGTGACGGGATTGCCCGCCTCGACCTCGATCCGCAGAATCTTGCCCAGGAGTTGATTGGTGTTTTGCGCGTTGTTCGGCGGGTCGCCGCCGCTGCCGCCGTCACCGGGGCCGATGTACAGCCGGCCATCGTTCGGGCCGAAGGCCAGTTGCCCGCCGTTGTGGTTGCCGTTCGTCGGATGATTGATGGTCAGGACGATCTGCTCGCTGTTGACATCGGCCACATCGGGATTGGCGGTGACACGATAACGGGCGATGACGAGGTTGCCCGCCATGTTCACGTAGTACACATAGAAAGAGTTGCGGGTTGTGCCGTAGCCGGGCGGGAAGGCGACGCTGAGCAGACCTTCCTCACCGCAACACTTCACCCGGTTGGCGCCGGTGTCGGAGATATCGAGGAATGGGGCGCTTAACAGCGCGCCGTTCTTGTACAGGCGGATGCGCCCCGGCTGCTCGACGATGAACAGCCGGCCGTCGCCGGCGTGGGCAACGTGCACCGGCTGGCTCAGGCCGCCCGTCAACAATACCGGGGTGAGCTGGATGTTGTTCAAGCCGCTCTGCGCGGTGGCGCTCGGCAGCCGTTGCGCCGCCAGCGCCAGCCCGGCCAGCACACCGATCCCCACCCACAGTCGAATCCCAAAGGCTGTTCGCATCACACCCAACGCTCACTGGTTTGTGCCAACGACGGATGAGGACACTATAGCGAGCGGCCCGCGGTCACGCCGCAAACGAGCGCTGAGAGTTGGGTGAAACTTCCGTGAAGGGTGCGCGGGCTTATGAAAGGCCGTGGGTTGTTTCTTGGTAGAATTGCCGAGGCTTGACCCCCAGATATTCTTCGGCGAGGAGCAACTATGGCAGACCAATATGACGTTGTCGTCATCGGCGCGGGGCCGGCGGGCTATGTGTGCGCGATCCGCGCCGCGCAGCTTGGGCAGAAGACGGCGATCGTGGACAAGCAGTGGCTGGGCGGCGTGTGCCTCAACGTCGGTTGTATCCCCTCCAAATCGTTGCTCAAAAACGCCGAGGTGGCCGAGATGCTGCGGCACGGCGGCAAGGACTTCGGCTTCGCCTTTGACAATCTCAAGCTCGACTTCAGCGCGGCGGTCAAACGTTCGCGGCAGGTCTCCGACCGGCTGACTAGGGGCGTGGCGTTCTTGATGAAGAAGAACAAGATCGACGTGCACATGGGCACGGCGCTGTTGAAGACCAAAGCCTCGCTCGAAGTGACCGACAAAGACGGCGCCAGGAAAACGCTCAGCGCCAAAAACATCGTCATCGCCACCGGCGCGACGGTGGCGCTCTTCGGCGGTGTGCAGCCCGATGGCAAGCAGGTGCTGACGTATTGGGACGCCATCCTGCAGGAGAAGCTGCCGGCCTCGGTCATCATCATCGGCGGCGGGGCCATCGGCTGCGAGTTCGCCACTGTGTGGAACGCGTACGGCGCGAAGGTCACCCTCGTCGAGATGTTGCCGTCGCTGCTGCCGCGCGAGGATGAGGAGGTCGGCGCGGAGGTCGGCAAACAGTTCAGCCGCGCCGGCATCACGGTGAAGACCGGCACCAAGTTCGAGAGTGTCGAGGCGACCGGCGCGGGTGTGAAGGTGAAGGTCACCGGCGCGGGCGGCGCGGAAACGCTCGAGGCCGAGCAACTTCTGTGGGCGCCGGGCTTCCGACCGAACGCGGCCAACCTCGGCCTGGAGGCGTTGGGCGTGGCGATGGAACGCGGCGCGATCGTGGTGGATGAGCGCCTGGCGACCAACGTGCCCGGCGTCTGGGCGGTGGGCGATGTGACGGCCAAGCTCATGCTGGCGCACGTCGGCTCGGCGCAGGGCATCGTGTGCGCGGAGAACATCGCCGGCCAGCACACGGTGACGCTCGACTACGTCGCGATGCCGCGCGCGACGTATTGCCACCCGCAGGTCGCCTCCTTCGGCCTGACCGAGAAGGAGGCCAAAGAGCAGGGCCACACCGTCAAGGTCGCCAGGTTCCCGTTCCAGGCCAACGGCAAGGCGCTCGGCCTCAACGACTATGCCGGCTTCGTCAAAATCGTCACCGAGGCGAAGTATGGCGAAATCCTCGGCGCGCACCTCGTCGGGCCGGAGGTGACCGAGCTGCTGCCCGAGTTCACCCTGGCCCATAACATGGAATTGACTATCGAGGAGATCGCCCGCAACGTGCACGCGCACCCCTCCCTCTCCGAAGCCATCATGGAAGCCGCGCACGGTTTGGTGGGTGGATACATCCACACCTGAAAGGCGGGAAACGAGGGCAACGGAGGAACTGAGGGAAACCGCGGCGCGCAGTTTCCGTCAGTTCCTTTTGTTTCCGTCGCCTCCCCTGACCCATGACCTTCCGCTTCTCCACCTCGATCCCCGTGCGCTACGCCGACCTCGACGCGCAGGGGCATATGAACAACGCCACCTATTTCACCTTCATGGAGCAGGCGCGCTTCGATTACTTCACGGCCCTGGGGTTATGGACTCCGGGCAGCGACTTCATGGCGCTCGGCACCATCCTGGCCGAGACAAGCTGCACGTTCAAAAAACCGGTGCTGCTCGGCCAGACGGTGACGGTGTGGCTGCGGGTGGCGCGCCTCGGGCACAAGAGCTTCACCTTCGACTATCGGCTGACGGTGGGCGAGGCGGAAGTGGCGACGGGCCGCAGCGTGCAGGTGGCCTACGATTACGCCGCGCAACGCTCCGTCGCGCTGCCGGAGGCGTGGCGCGAGCGGTTCACGGCCTTCGATGGCCTCGACGCCGCTGCGGCCGCTGAGTGATCGCGGCGGCCTCATCACGCCGGGGCGCTGCAGGCCTGCGCGCTGAGGCCGTTTTGAGTCTGCTACAATCCGCGCCGATGTTGCCCCAGGATTACCATATGCATACGCTGTTCTCACCGGACAGCAAAGCGCCGATGGAGGTGATGTGCCGCGCGGCGCTCGCCAGTGGCATCCGCGAGATCGGCTTCAGCGAGCACTACGATCTGCATCCCCTCGAGGGCACGCGCGATTGGTTCCGGCCCGAACCGTGGTTCGCCGAACTGCGCCGCTGCCGGCAGGTCTTCGACGAGCGGCTCGTCATCCGCGCCGGCGTCGAGATCGGCGAGCCGCATCTGTTCGCCGACGAGGCCCGTGCGCTGCTGTCGGCCTATCCGTTCGATTATGCCCTCGGCTCGCTGCACTGGGTCGGCTCGAAGCTGATCTTCGACCCCGACTACTTCGACCGCCCGGCCGATGAAGCCTTCCGCGAATTCTTTGTCGAACTGGAGCACATGACGAGCGTCGGCGGCTTCGACATCCTCAGCCACTTCGATGTGCCGGTGCGGATCGGCTTCGGTGTGTACGGTGAGTACGACCCGGCCCGTTACGAGGACGTCATCCGCCCGGTGTTGCGCAATTGCCTCGCGCATGGCATCGCGCTGGATGTGAACGCGGCGGCGTTGCGCGGCAAAGCGCGGGTGCTCACGCCCGGTGTTGAGATTCTGCGCTGGTATCGGGAGATGGGCGGCGAGCGCGTCACCCTTGGCTCGGACGCGCACCGGCCCGACCACGTCGGCGCGCACCTCGACGAAGCCCTGGCCGCCATCCGTCAGGCGGGCCTCACCCACCTCACATACTTCGAGCAACGCCGCGCGCAACTCCGAAAGATCGAGTGACGGGGCAACGTCGCTCATCACCCGGCCCCGCCACCCATGCTCCCATCACACCAACGCCCCGTCGGCCTCGCCACGCTCGTCGCCGTGAGCGTGGCCGTTGTCGTGGCGCTGGCGCTCAGTTGGCCCGGCCGGCCTATGCCGATGTGGGCCAGCGCGGCGCTGTCGCTCGGGCTGGGCGCGCCGCTCTTCATCGCCACCGTGCTCGAGTTCCGGCGGCAGCGGCCCATCTGGCAACAGCTCGTGCCCGAGGGGCTGGCGCTGCTCGGCGCGGCGGCGCCGTTGCTCAACGGCTACGCGGTGCTCATCAGCCTTGTATTGCTGAAGGTCCTGCCGCGCCTCGGGCCTTATCCCCCGCCCACCTATGACGCAGTCTTTCGCGCGCCGAACGATTGGATCACAGTGTTGTTACTCGCCGTCGTGGGCTTCTCGACCTGGGAGATCTGGCTGCGGCGCGGCGGCTGGGGACGCCTAGCCGAACGACTGGCGGTCTCGACTCGCCGTGTGACGCTGCTGCTGGCCCTGTGCGCGGTCGTGCTGCTGGCATGGCCATTGGCGAACTTCACCGGCGCGCTGCTCTTCTCGGGGGCCGCGCTGCTCTGGCCGTGGATCGAGCCGCGCCGGTTGCCGGCGGGCCGCGCCGTCAACGCCATGCTGGTGCTCGGCGGCGCGTTGCCCTTCGCCGGCGCGGCCGTGGCGCTCGGCCTCGAGGTCGGGTCGTTCTGGTGGTGGTTCGGGCTGATGGCCGCGGCGTACGGCGTGTATTCGCTGTCGCTGACGCTGGCCTTCATCGTGGCCGTTGCCATCGGCGCGCGTTTCTTTCGCATGGGCGTCTTCCCTCCGGCCGACTCTTTATCACCCTCATAAGCAATTACAGTGGAATATCCCCGTCTTCATGAGTCGAATTGAGATAAAATTCCGCCTGTTCATTCCAATGAGGAGGAGCGCAACCCATGGCCGCGATAACGTCCCCAATCTCGAAATTCATCGAAGGCCTGCGCTATAACGGGCGCGAGGGACACTGGGCCTACATCCTGCACCGTGTCTCGGGCCTGGCGATTTTGCTCTTCGTCGCCATTCACGTCGTCGATACCTCGTGGGTGTACTTCTGGCCGGAGGGCTACGGGCATGCGATTGATCTGTACCGCAGCGTGCCGTTCCTCCTCAGCGAGTACGCGCTGATGGCCGCCATCGTCTATCACGCCATCAACGGCCTCAACATCATCCTCAAAGACACCTTCCCGAACTGGTGGAACAAACACCTGCAGGTCAACTCGTTCTGGAAGATCATCGCGCTCTCGGTGTTGTGCTGGTTGCCGGCGGCCTACTACATCTCGCGCAATCTGTACACCTACTACCTTTGCGCGAACTGCGGCCCGAGCGAACCGCCGGTGCCCTTCCCCGGCCTGAGCATCACCTACCTCATCGTGCCGGCGGTCTTCATCGGCCTCACCGGGGTGCTGGCCTACGGCGGCACGTTCGATCAGGCGCTGACGGCCAAAGCGCCGCGCTACGTGGCCGGGCCGGGGCGGAACCTCGAAACGTGGAGCTGGCTCTTCATGCGTTGGAGCGGCGGGCTGTTGATCCTGCTCATCTGGGCGCACGTGCTGGCCAACGCGCTGCTCACCGGCGCGCACCACATTGACCTGCAATATGTGGCCGACCGCTGGGCGCAGCCGCTCAACTGGGGCGCGACGTTCACCATCCTGTTCCTGGCCGTCATCCACGGCGCCAACGGCTTGCGCGCGGTGCTGGCCGATTACGTGCACGGGGCCGCGATCAACCGTTTCATCAACGTCGTGCTCGTCATCGCTTGTGTCGTGCTGGTCGCGCTCGGCGCGGTGGCGATGATCGGCGGCGTGCGGGGCGTCTGACTCCCCTCCCAGCGGGGGAGGGGTCGGGGGTGAGGGCGAACTCTCGGCAATGAATGATGTCTGACCTGACCCACGACCGCGAGCGATTGATTGCAGCCTTACGCGCGCGCGGCGTGGATTATCTGCTCTCGGAAGGTGGTGACGCGGCGGCGCTGGCCGATGATGAACTGATCGCCAGCCTGGCCGGCCACGAAGACGCGCGGCTGCGCTCGGCCCTCATCGCGCTCTTCCTGTTGCATCCCGAACTGGCCGAGCGCGTGCCGGGTGTGCTGGCGACGTTGAGCCCCGCGGCGGCGAACGAGTTGCGCGCCCGGTATATGGCCGCCGTGTATCTGCAACGCTTTTGGCGCACCCGTTTGGAGATTTACGGTTTGACCCGTCCCGACCTGCTCGATTTGTTCTCGGCCCAACTCGGCCTGCCCGCGCCCGAGGTGATGTTCGGCAAGCCTGGCCTGCACGAACTGGCCGCCTGGCATCAGCAGCAAAATCCCGTGGCGTACAACCGCCGCGTCGAGTACGAGCTGGTCATCGAGCATCTGGTGGCCGCGCTCAAAGCCAAAGACCGAAACCATGAGCCTGCGGCAATCGGTTGACTCGGAGCGCATCACCGAATTTCTGCGCCGGCTGGGCGAGGCGAGCCGGGTCAACGGCCGCATCTACCTCGTCGGCGGGGCGACGGTGGTGTTCGAGGGCTACCGCTCGCGGACGCTGGATATTGACCTGACGCTCGAGGCGTCGCCGGCCGATGAAGACCGGCTGCTGCGGGTGCTGCGCGATTTGAAGGACAAGTATTCGATCAACATCGAGCTGGTCTCGCCCGGCGACTTCATCCCGCTGCCGGCCGGCTGGCGCGACCGCAGCGAGTTCGTCGGGCGCTTCAGCGGGCTGGATGTTTTTCATTTCGACTTGTACAGCACCGCGCTGAGCAAGATCGAACGCGGCACCGAGCAGGATTACGCCGACGTGCTGGCGCTGCTGCGCGGGGGCCGCATCGCGTGGATGGCGCTCGAACAACACTTCGCCGAGATCCTGCCGCAGTTCGGGCACAAGAGCCTCAAGCAAGACCCGGCGGATTTCGAGCGCAAGTTCGCCGCGCTGAAGACGAAGTGGCTGGGTAAGATGCCAGGTAAGTTGCGAAGCAATGTTTGAGAAATCTGCCGCAGAGCACACAGGGTTCGCGGAGTCTGTTCCCGGCGCTCGCAGCGTGCTCCGCGGTGCACGAGCTCTCGAGTTGAAAAGGAGCTGAACGAATGGTTCACCATCACAAGTTCGACGCCATCATCGTGGGCGCGGGCGGCGCGGGGCTGATGGCCGCGCTGCACGCCAGCAAAGCGGCGGACGTCGCCGTCATCTCCAAGCTGTACCCCACGCGATCGCACACCGGCACGGCGCAGGGCGGCATCGCCGCGGCGCTGGCCAATATGGAAGAAGACCACTGGGAATGGCACATGTACGACACCGTCAAGGGCGGTGACTATTTAGTGGATCAGGATGCGGCGGAGATTCTGGCCCGCGACGCCATTGACGCCATCATCGAACTCGAGCACATGGGTCTGCCCTTCGACCGCACGCCCGATGGCCGCATCGAGCAGCGGCGCTTCGGCGGGCACACCGCCGACTACGGCAAACGCCCGGTGATGCGCGCCTGCAAATCCGCCGACCGCACCGGCCACATGATTTTGCAGACGTTGTTCCAGAATTGCATCAAACAAAAAGTGAAATTCTTCGACGAGTTCTTCGTCGTGGATTTGATCCTCGAGCACGGCGTGTGCAAGGGCGTCATCGCCATGGACATCAACAGCGGCGAGTATCACGTCTTTCACGCCAAGGCGACGCTGCTGGCCTCGGGCGGCTTCGGGCGGATGTTCAAGGTGACGTCGAACGCCCACTCGCTCACCGGCGACCCGGTGGCGGCGGCGTGGCGGCGCGGGCTGCCGCTCGAGGACATGGAGTTCTTCCAGTTCCACCCGACCGGCATTTACAAGATGGGCATCCTGTTGTCGGAGGCGGCCCGCGGCGAGGGCGGCGTCTTCATCAACGACAAAGGTGAGCGCTTCATGGAGCGCTACATGCCCACGCTCAAAGACCTGGCCCCGCGCGATATTTGCAGCCGCTGCATGTACCTCGAAGTGAAAGAAGGGCGCGGCATCGGCGGCAAGGATTATCTCTACCTCGACATCCGTCCGGAGAGCATCAACAAATACAAGAGCGCGCCCGGCGGCAAGACGGTGACGGCGCACGAGTTGGAGCAGAAACTCCCCGACATCATCGAGATGATGCGGGTGTATCAGGGCGTCGAGCCGATGAAAGAGCCGGTGCCGATCCAGCCGACCGCGCACTACGCCATGGGCGGCGTCCCCACCGACAACGATGGCCGCGTGCTGGCGGAGGCGAGCGGCAAGCTCGTGCATGGCTTATTTGCGGCGGGCGAGGTGGCCTGCGTGTCGGTGCACGGCGCCAACCGCCTCGGCACGAATTCGCTGGTGGATCTGGTGGTGTATGGGCGGCGCGGCGGCAAGGCCATGGCCGAGTTCGTGAAGGGCGCGGATTACGCGCCGCTGCCCAAGGACCCGGAGGCCCCCATCGTCAGCGAGCTGGAGCGCATTCGCACACAAAAAGGCAGCGAGAAGGCGGTGAAGATCCGCAACGAGATGCAAGCGGTGATGATGGACAACGTCGGGGTCTTCCGCACCGAGGCCATGATCCAAACCGCCGTCAACAAAGTGGCCGAACTCAAACAGCGCTTCTGCCGCGTGCAGATTGATGACAAGGGCCAGCGCTTCAACACCGATTTGCTCGAAGCCTTTGAGTTGGGCTGTCTGCTCGACCTGGCGGAGGCGACGGCGGCCTCCGCCCTCAATCGCACCGAGAGCCGCGGCGCGCACGCCCGCGATGACTTCCAGCAGCGCGACGACGCCAATTGGCTCAAGCACACCTTCATCCGCTACACCGGCGCCGAGACGATGGAGCCGACCAGGATGGGCGCGACGGCCATTGACTACAAGCCGGTGACGATCACCAGGTTCCAGCCGCAGGAACGCAAATACTAGTGAACCGTGAGGATTAACAGTGGTCGAGGCGACTGTTCACTGTTGACTGAGTTCTGTTGACTGAGGTCAGAATGAAATTCACAGTCAAGATCAAACGCTACAACCCCGAGACCGATGCCAGGCCGCACTTCGAGAGTTATGCGGTGGAGGCCGACCCGATTGACCGGGTGCTCGATGTGCTGCACACGGTCAAGTGGTATCACGACGGCACGCTGACGCTGCGCCGCTCGTGCGCCCACGGCATCTGCGGCTCGGATGCGATGCGGATCAACGGGCGCAACGCGCTGGCCTGCAAGCTGCTGGTGCGCGACGTGGTGAAGGAGGGCGGCACGCTGCAAATCGAGCCGCTGCTCGGCCTGCCGCTCATCAAAGACCTGATCGTGGACATGGAGCCGTTTTTCGAGCATTACCGTTCGGTGTCGCCGTTCCTCGTCAACGACGAGCCGCTGCCCGAGGATGGACGCGAGCGATTGCAATCCTCCGAGGCCCGCGAGCGCTTCGATCACGGCACCAAGTGTATTTTGTGCGCGGCCTGCACCACCTCCTGCCCGAGCTTCTGGGCCAACGGGCAATACGTCGGCCCGGCGGCGATTGTGCAGGCCCATCGCTTCATCTTCGATGACCGCGACCACGCGGCGGAAGAGCGGCTGCAGGTGCTCGGCGAGCAGTTCGGCGTGTGGCGCTGCCGCACCGCCTTCAACTGCACCGAGGCCTGCCCGCGCGAAATCCCGGTGACGCAACTCATCGGCGAGGTGAAGCAGGCGCTGGCGAGCGGCAAAATCGAATAAGTGAAAGCCCCCGACCGGGGGCTTTTTGTTTATAATCGCTGGCGACGCCCCCGTAGTTCAACGGACAGAACAGGGCACTCCTAAGGCTCTGATGTGGGTTCAATTCCTGCCGGGGGCACTGGCGGGGGTTGTGGGCGCCGCTCGGCGCCCCGCGAGCGCCGCGGATAGTGGGGCGACCGCAAAGGTCACCCCTACCGGCGGCGCTCTTTCGCGCGCTTCTCTGTGCGGCAGCCCCGTTTGCCGGCTCCGGTCGTCCTCAGCCCAGGGTCAGGGGAAATGCTACAATTTTGGTCGCTATGCCTTTCGATTGCCATCACTCGCGCCCCATCTCTCCCACGCCGGAAGTATTAGCCCGCCGCGAAAGGCCGACGCTTTAGGATGAATCGAGGCCGAAGAACACCGACCCGCTGGCCGTTGGCGGTGATGGCCAGCGGCGTCCTGGGCTTAATCGCGCTGGCCCTGGCCGGGTTCGGGTACGTGTTCGATGATCGGATTCAGGCCCGGCTGGATGAGTGGCAGGCCGAACGCTTCCGCGCGGAGAACAACGTGCCCGAGGTGCTGCCGACCGCGATGGTGGGCGCGAGCAACGCGCCGAACCCCGCCGCGCTCAGCGCCGTGCCGGCGCTCGACGACGCCGCTGAACTGGGCGTGTTGCAGATTGCGCCGACGGCGGCCGCCGGCGCCGCGCCGAGTGTGACGCCGGCAGCCAGCGCCCCGCCCGCCGCCTCGCCCACGCCGCCGCCATCCAGCCACCTGCTGACGGGCTTCCGGTACGAAAAGCAGAAGTTCAACAACTGCGGCCCGGCCTCGCTCGCCCTCAACCTCAGCTACTGGGGCTGGCAGGGCACGCAAGAGGATACGGCGGCCTTCCTCAAGCCCATCTCCGACGACAAAAACGTCTCGCCGATCGAGATGTACAACTACCTCACCAGCCTCGGCTACGACGCGTACATCCGCGTTAACGGGGATGTGGCGCTGTTGAAACGCTTCATCGCCGCCGGCTACCCGGTGCTCGTCGAAAAGGGTTTGCAGTGCGCGCCCAACGAAGGCTCGCGCTGTTCGGATTGGTTCGGCCACTACTCCACCGTTGTCGGCTACGACGACGCGACGCAGACCTTTGTCACCCAGGATACGTTTCGCGGCCCGGATTACGTGCAGACGTACGCCGAGGTGATGCGCAACTGGCGCGCCTTCAACTATCTGTTCGTCGTCATCTTCCCGGCCGGCCCGGGGCGCGACGCCGAGGTGCAACGCTTGCTCGGCGCGGCGGCCGACCTGCAACAGAATTACACCGAGGCGCTGGCCCGCGCCCGCGCCGAAACCGAGACGCTGACCGAGCGCGACCTGGCCTTTGCCTGGTTCAACGTCGGCACCAACCGGCAGTATCTGCGCGATTACGCCGGCGCGGCCGAGGCCTTCGATCGGGCGCGCGAGGTGGGCCTGCCCTTTCGCATGGTGTGGTATCAGTTCGGGCCGTACCGCGCGTATTACAATGTGCTGCGCTTTCAGGATGTGATCGACCTCTCGACCGCCGCCATCAACAGCACGCCCAAGCCCGGCCTCGAGGAGGCCTATTACTGGCGCGGCCTCGCGCTGGAGGCGTATGGCCGGGGCCTCGAGGCGGTGGAAGATTACAAGGTGGCGCTGGAGAAGAACCCGCGTGACCTGGAATCACGTGAGGCCCTCAAACGGCTGGGCTATTTGCCCTAGCTGCGGCTGGCCTCGGCGGGCAGGCTTTATCTTTGACGGCCCTCGTTGATTCGACTAAAATCGCGCCAGTTCAATTCCCGGAGACGCATTCATGCAAGGTAAACGCCTGGCCGTGCTCGGCATCTCGCTCGTCATCGGCATTGCCCTGACCGTTTTCATCATCTATGCCGCCATCCCGTTGCCGTTCACCATCCCGTTCCTCAACATCAAGCAGATCGGCTTTGGCACGACGGCCTTCAAGTTTGCGTACAGCAACGTGCTGCTGCTGGTGCTGTCGCTCGGCGGCATCGCCTTCATCTGGCTCGATTACGCGCTCGGCACCGAGTTTCTGAAGAGCTGAGCTGAGCCAGCCCGCGAAATCACCCAGCGCAACGCCCACGGAGACGGGTCACCGACCCGTCTCTACTTTTTTGCCCACACCTTGATCCAACTGAAAACCACGCGGCCCGGGCCGGTGCTGCGCGCGATGAGGCCGAGCCGGCCCGGCGCCCCGGCGTCGAACTCGGCGAGCAGTTCGTCGTTGAGGCGGGCGGTGACGCGCGCGCCGCGCACGTCCACCCGCACGCGATTGGGCGCGTTGCCGTACAGGATGTGCGGCCACTGCTGAAACGGGAACGCCTCGGCCCGTTGCGGCCCGGCCCGGGCGAAGGCCTCGGCGTAGCCGTTGCCGTTGAGCCACACCACGTTGTACTCGCCCGGGCCGAGCCAGCCGAAGACGAGGCCGTAGCGCGCGCCGATCTCGCCCTCGGTTTGCGCGGCGGCCATTTCGAGGGTGAAGTCGCCGGCGGGGCCGTCGGTGAGGGCGGTGACGGTTTGCTCCGCCTCGTTGAACGACGCGACCAGCGCGCCGTCACGCGGGGTGAGCGTGGCGCCCGGCGCGGCCTCGAATTGCCAGCGAGTGACATCGCCCTTGAAGTCGTCTTGCCACAATAGCGGCCCGGCGCGCGGCGGGTCGGCCAGGCCATTGGCGAGCGCGACGGCCAGCGCGGCCACGCCGATGAGGCTGAGGCCGAAGCCCCACGTCGCAGCGCGCCATAACCACAGAGGCACAGAGTCGGTTTGCATTGGGCGTGAGGGGCGTATGTTATCATCCGCGCGATGTGGGAACGAGCGTGGGACGGAAATAAACTTCAGCGGAAGACGGACGGCTGGCCATACCCGAACAAGCCCGCGCATTCGATTTTTTGGCTGTGCCTCGCCGGCGTGCTCGCCGCGTGCGCACCGGCCCGGCCCCCGGCAACGCCCACCGTCGCGCCGACCGGCCTCCCCGCCACGCTCACGCTCACCGCGCCGCCCGCAACCCGCACGCCGACGGTCACCCTCACGCAAACGCCGGCCTCCATCCCCAGCGTAACGGCGTCGCCGGGGCCGACGGCCTCCCCCCTCCCCAGCCTCACACCGCGCCCGCTGCCCACGCCCGATGCGCAGGCGCGCTTGCGGACGGTTCGGCTGCCCATCCTCATGTATCACTACATCGAGCCGTGGCCGGCCGACGCCGACATCTACCGGCAGAGTTTGACCGTGAAGCCCGAGGACTTCGCGGCGCAGATGCAGTATCTGCACGACAACGGTTACGCGGTGGTGGATTTGTACGCGCTGGCCGAGGCGCTGGCGCTGGGCGCGCCGCTGCCGGAGAAGGCGGTGGCGCTGACGTTCGACGACGGTTATCGCACGCTTATGGATCATGCCGTGCCGGTGATGGAGCGCTTTGGCTTCACGGGCACGGTCTTCGTCATCACCGAGTTCGCCGACCTCGACCAGCCGCGCTACCTCAACTGGCCGCAACTCAAAGCGTTGCACGCGGCGGGGTGGGATATCGAGCCGCACACCAAGACGCACCTCGAACTCGCCGGCGAGCCGCGCGATTTGCAGCTTTATCAAATGCTCGGGGCGATTGAGACCATCGCGGCCAACGTCGGCGTGCGCCCGCGCTTCATGTGCTATCCGGCGGGCAGGTACGATGCGGTGACGCTGCAACTCGCCGAGGCGATGAACCTGTGGGGCGGCGTCATCACCGTCAACGGTCGCCGGCATGGCTTCGGCGACCGCTTCGCGTGGACGCGCGTGCGCGTGGATGGGCGGTATGGGTTGGACAACTTCATCTATGCAGTTACGACGAATGAATAGAAAGTAGAAAGTAGCGAGTGGCGTGACTACTTTCTACTTTCCACTTCTATCCAGCACTATGGCCAGCAAATCCTCTCGCCTCCCCGGCTTCTACCGAGAATCGCTCGCCGAGCGCGCGCAGATCGTCGGCGCGTGGGCGGCGCTGACGCCCGAGGAACTCGCCGCGCTCGACGGCTCCGGCGGCCTCACCGCCGCGCAGGCCGAGCACATGATCGAAAACGTCATCGGCACCTACGCGCTGCCGCTGGGGATCGCGGCCAACTTCGTCGTGAACGGGCGCGAGGTGCTGGTGCCGATGGTGATCGAGGAGCCGTCGGTCGTGGCCAGCGCCTCGTTCATGGCCCGGCTCGCCCGCGCCGGCGGCGGCTTCACCGCTACCAGCACCGCGCCGGAGATGATCGGGCAAATGCAATTACTGGAGATTGATGACCGGGGGGCTGCGAAGGATCAGCTTCAGGCGAACAAAACGCGGCTGCTGGCGCTGGCGAACGCGTTTAATCCCTCCATCGTCAAACGCGGCGGCGGCGCGCGCGATATCGAAGTGCGCGAGATCGCCGCGTCGCCCATCGGCCCGTTCCTCGTGCTGCATGTGATCTACGATGCGGGCGATGCGATGGGGGCGAACGCCGTCAACACCGTCTGCGAGGCGCTGGCCCCCGTGGTCGAGTCGCTCACCGGCGGGCGCGTCCATTTGCGCATCCTCAGCAACCTCACCGACCGGCGCACCGCGACCGCGCGCTGCCTCATCCCCGTCGCCGAACTGGCGTTCGGCGACTATCCCGGGGAGCACGTGCGCGACGGCATCCTCGAGGCCTACGCCTTCGCCGCCGCCGACCCGTATCGCGCGGCCACGCACAACAAGGGGATTATGAACGGGATCGATCCGGTGGTGATCGCCACCGGCAACGATTGGCGCGCGATCGAGGCCGGGGCGCACGCATACGCCGCGCGCAACGGTCGTTACACCTCGTTGAGCGTGTGGGAAAAAGATGCGGGCGGAAACCTGATCGGCGCGCTGGAGATGCCGCTGGCGGTGGGCATTGTCGGCGGCGCGACGAAGGTGCACCCGACCGCGCAGGCCGCGCTCAAAATCCTCGGCGTGGCCTCGGCGCGCGAGCTGGCCGAGATCATCGTGAGTGTAGGATTGGCGCAGAACCTCGGCGCGTTGCGGGCGCTGGCGACCGAGGGCATTCAGCGCGGGCACATGAGCCTGCACGCGCGGCAGGTCGCCGTGGCCGCCGGGGCGGTGGGCGATCAGGTCGAGATCATCGCCGCGCGGCTGGCGGCCGAGGGGCAGGTGCGCGTCGAGCGGGCGCGGGAACTACTGCGGGAAATGAACGGCTAGCTCGGAAATCGTGCTCATTGTTCAGCATCGCGATGGACCAGTGGCGGCGGCAATGGCTTGTCGCCGTGGGGGCTCGAAACCGTACTTCGACATGCTGTACAGACGCGCCGCGGCGCGTACAGCACCGCCCAAATCGAGATGGAGTTCGGTCTACGGCAGGATTTCAGCCGAGTCGAAACGAGGGTTGTTGACGAGGCTGGAGACCGCGCGGGCCTTCATCTTCGAGGCGGCGAACGGCTTGAGCAACGCCTGCGCTTCGGCGGCCGGCAACTCGCCGGGCGTGAGCCACGCATCATAGGCCGACGGCGGCAGGATGACGGGCATGCGGTCGTGGATGTCCTTCATCAGCGCGTTCGGCTCGGTGGTGATGATGGTGCAGGTGTTAACCGCCGACCCATCGGGCGCAGTCCAAATCTCCCACAACCCGGCCAGGGCGAACGGCGCGCCGCCCTTGAGTTGGACGTACATCGGCGTCTTCGTTTTGCCGGTGCGCTTCCACTCATAGAACCCATCGGCCAGCACGAGGCAGCGCCGGCGCTTGAACGCCGCCCGAAAGGCGGGCTTCTCGGCCACCGTCTCGCCGCGCGCGTTGATGAGGGCGTTGCCGATCTTCGGGTCTTTGGCCCACGAGGGGATGAGGCCCCATTTGAACATCTCGAGCTTGCGCGGCGCGAGGTTGGGCACCACCGCTACCGGTTGCGTCGGCGCGATGTTGTAGCGCGGCGTGAGGCCGGCGGGCGCCGGCTCGCTCAACCCAAAGGCGTCCTGCAAATCAGCCGGGTCAACGGTGAGGGTGAAGCGTCCGCACATATCTTTTCTCCACGAGGTCACCCGAATGAACACGAAGTTTGTCGGGGCGGTGTGATTTGTATCCCTGGGTGGCGGTATCATTATAAGCGTATGGGCGTCTTTGTGGATGAGTCGTTCACCGTTAATGGGAGGGTGTTTCGCGGGCTGCGCGGCGGCGCCGGCCCGTGCGTGCTGTTGCTGCATGGCTTCTCCATCACCGCTGATATGTGGCGGCTCAACCTGCCCGCCCTCATCGAGGCGGGGTATTCGGTGCTCGCCCTCGATCTGCCCGGGCACGGCGCATCGTATCGGCCGGCGCGGCCCATGAATGTGACCGATGTGGCGCGCGATCTGTTCGCCGTGCTCGATGCGCTGGCCGTGACCGAGGTGCGCGTGGTCGGCAACTCTTTCGGCGGGGCGGTGGCCAGCGAGATGGCGTTGCTGCAACCGGAACGGGTGCGCGCGCTGGTGCTCGTGGATGCGCTCGGCTTCGACCCGCACATCCCGGTGTTTCGACGCGCCCGGTACTGGACTCACCTCATCCTGCCAAGCCTGGCCTACATCTTCGGTGGTGGCGTCGCGTGGCCGTTCGCCTTTCAGAGCTTCAAGCGCATGATCTATTTTGCACCGGAGCGCGTGCCCGAGGGGGTGACGACGATTCGCTATCCCGGCGGCTGGCGGCACAACCACCTCGGGCGCGGGCTGGTGGGCTGGGGGCTGCTGCGGCAGATGTTGACCCATCGGCGGCGGCTGAGCTTTGCGCAACGGCGTGCCGCCATCCGCGCGCCGGCGCTCATAGTCTGGGGGATGCACGACCAGTTACTTCCGATCTCACATGCCTATAGCGCCCAGGCCCTTCTGCCGCACGCCCGTCTGCGCATCTTCCCGCGCGCCGGCCACGCACCCAACATCGAGCACGCCGAAGCGTTCAATCGCGATCTGATCCACTTTCTATACCTCAATGACTACGGGCCACTTCTGTGAAGTGGCCCGTAGCGACGACAGTTATTCAGTTGTCAACCGATGTGGCTAGTGATACTCACTTCGTGAGACTGTCACAGGCCATGGGCTGGAATACTGTCCATTGTGCTGGAAGTCGTGCCCGCCAAGGTTTTCGAGTCTCTCCCTTCCCGGCGCACATGATCCATAGTACAGACTTATCTGTCGCCAGTACAGGCTGTTGTATTCAACCTGACCACCATACTGGAAGCTGTTCGTCCATAGGCCCGTTGACTCACAGAATGCGCGCGCCGTCCACCAAGTTCTGCCAATGACACTGATGTACGTGCCCGACAGAGTCTTGCTTTCGAATCCTGCCCTCCAGGTGTACTGGGTTTGCGCAATTTCCTTTGTTGCCAGGATCGGTATTCCAGCTACGGAACCGCCTGCGCTTGAACTTCCGGCCTGAGCGATGTTGGTTCCGACGGTTCCCAGAAGCAGTGAGGTCGTCACTATCAACGACCACCATATCTTGATGTAAAGTTTCATTGTTGCCTCTTTTGCATAGAATGGCGTTCGATTGTCATCAGCTTACTGGCTTGGTTTTCTGCTGGCCAGAAGCTCCAGGACCTCAGCCGTTGGAATCACATTTGGCTTGAACTCCAGGACTACGCGGCTGACGACGCGCTGTGTTCCATCCGATAGATGGGCAATAATCTCGTGTTGAAGGAGTTGACCCGTTTCGGGGTCGAGATAGGCCCGTCCCTCGTTAGCCACAACACTCTGATTCGCCTCGGCCATGAGAAGTGGTTCTGGATAGCTTTCAAGGCTACTAAAGAGAAGCGCCGGCTTGCCATTCAGCACCACTGCCATCTCATCAACTTGTGACGAGGCGGCAAATGCCGTGGCCTGTTCAGCAAAACCGTAATCCAGTGTGCTCAACACAAACGGCTCGAGAGCGGATGTTTCGCCGGTTGCTGAGTTCCAGCTTGTGCCATTGCTGTGCACGCCGATTTGAACAGCCTGACCATTGGCGTCGCGCTGGATGGAGACAAACTCAATGACACGAAGTTGGTCGTCAAAGTGATACCAGATTTCACTGGTGTAATTGATGGGAATATCTTGACCGTTCGGTAGCGATCCGCGCCCACTCAGGTCTCCGTCGCCCTCACCACTTTCCTTGATGTAAAGCCATCCGGGATTGATCAGAGACCGGTTGGCCTTGTCAGTGAGAATCAGCAATTTGCCGACCGCTTGTGCCTCTCGGTCTGCAGTCTCAACGGTTTGCTGCTGCATGTTCACGCGGCTGTTAGCCGATGACACACGAGCATCCATCGAGTTCGAAATGCTGTCAGATTGACCGGCATCTGGGCGCTCGATGCTAGTTGTCGTTGTGTTCGCGCTCACGTGATTGACACGCGGATAAGCAACCGCCACAGCGATTACCACTAGCGTCGCAACAGCGCCAAGTAGAAAATACACTCTCTTGAGCATGTTTGAGCCTCCATCGGAAATTGTCGGCGATATACGGGTGCTTGCAAGCTGCTGACCGACCGGCATGTTTTACCCCAGTTCAGGGCTTCTGATTACGCAATTGAAATCGCAACTTCATAAATGGTTTATGAGTTGCCGGCATCCTCATTGGAAGTGTTCTCAGACCGATATATCGAAACGAGGCGAGTCGGCATTGCATAGCCGTATTCCACCACTGCCAGAACAAACCTGGGGTGTTTTGGGTCTGGCTCGATCTTTTGACGGAGACGGTAAATAGTGTCTCGAACTTGCCTCAAACTACCGCGATCAGACGGGCACGCCCACACAGCCCGCAATAGCTCGTCAAATGACACGATAGCCCCGGCTTTCTCCGCGAGATGTGCCAGCAAACGGAACTCAAGCGGCGAAAGCTCGATTTCTGTGTCTCTCCAGAAAACGCGTCGAGCATCGAGGTCAATCGTTAGCTCGCCCAATGTGATCCTGCGGCTGCAATCGCCGTCATCGCTATTCGACTGTGAGCTTGGAACGAGCTCCGTCATGTTATCGCGACCCATGTTCAAGGCGGTTGGCTAATCGATGTCTTTATACCATTGCCCTTGCGTGCGTTGTCAACCGACGATTCACCTACGCTCACATGGGAGAATATCCTGGTCGTTTTCTGTGAGATCACAAAGGGCACAATTACCAAACGGTAACAATCCGTTACGGCCCCGTCACCATCCCGGCAAACGAGGGTAACGCCGCTCACCTACGCTGTTCTTGTTCTACAGCAAGGAGAGCCTGGCATGTACCCTTTCCGCTTCGACCCCGACCCCGAGGACGTTCTGGTATTATTCGCGCCGATGGACGAGCCGGCCCTGATCCGCGACGCGCAGAACGGCGACCTGAGCGCCTTCAACCGATTGGTGATTCAATATCAATCGCTGGCCTACAACGTCGCCTATCGGGTGATGGGCGAGGGCGAGGCGGCGGCGGATGCGACGCAGGAGGCCTTCATCTCCGCGTACAAGCACATCGACTCGTATCGCGGCGGCAACTTCCGCAGCTGGCTCATGCGCATCGTCACCAACGCCTGCTACGACGAGCTGCGCCGCCGCAAGCGCCGCCCGTCGGTTTCACTCGAAGACATGATGACGGCCCCCGACGGCACTGAGATGGATTCGGATGCGCGGCTGGCCTCGCCGGATGAACTGCCCGAGGACCGCGCGCAGCGGCACGAGCTGGCCATCAACATCCAGCGCTGCCTCGACCGTTTGCCCGACGACATGCGCACGGTGACGGTGCTGTGCGACGTGCAGGGGATGGATTATGCCGAGATCGCCGACGTCATCGGCGCGCCGCTGGGCACGGTGAAGTCGCGCCTGTCGCGCGCCCGCGCCCGCATGCGCGACTGTCTGCAGGATATCCGGGAACTGCTGCCAAGGATTTATCGTCTGGAGGACGAGGCCGCCACATGATCTCCGAGCAGGATTTCGACCGACTCTCCGCCTACATTGATCACCAACTCTCCGCTGCGGAGAAGTCGGCGCTCGAGGCGCGCCTGCTCACCGACCCCGAATTGAAAGCCGCCCTGCGCGATCTGCGTCTGCAAGCCCGCGCCATCCGTGACCTCCCCACTGTCAAAGCTCCGCGCACCTTCACCCTCACCGCCAAACAGGCCGAAGCCCTGCGCCCGCTGAAGCGCTCGTGGCTCAACACCCTCTTCCCCAGCCTGCGCCTGGCGACGGCGCTCTCGGCCTTTGCCTTCGTGGCGGTGCTGGCCACCAGCTTCCTGCAACAGCCCGCCGTGCTGCAAACAGCCTCTGCCCCGGCCGCAGTCGAGATGGAGAAGAGCGCGGCCCCACAGTCTCAGGATAGTGGCGGGGCGGCCATCGCTCCGGCCGAGGATACCGGCGCCCAATTGAGTCTTTCCGCGGCGGTTACCACGACCGCTGAAGCCGTCGTCGGCGTTGCCGGGGTTGACCCATTCACCAACACGCAGGTCGCCGAGTACGCCTCGACGCCCGAGGTCGCCTCGCCTAACCTCGCGCCGGGCGCGGGCGAAGCCACGGCGCGCGAGTCGCTGCCGGCTGCCGCCAACGCCGAGCCGGCCGCCGTCACGCCGGAACGGCGGGTCGTGCCAGTGAGCGGGCTGCAACTCGCCGCCATCGGGCTAGGCCTCGTCACCGCCATCCTCGCCATCGTCACATGGCTGGCTCGCCGCTAGATCACTCGCCCGGCGAGCCTGATTCCCGCACTGCCCAAATCAAGTTTTGCCCGCGCTGCGGCCACGCCGTCGTCTATCGCTTCGCGCACGGCGCGGTGCGGCCCGTCTGCCCGGCGTGCCAGCGCATCCACTTCCTCGATCCGAAAGTGGCCGTGGCGATCATCATCGAGCGCGATGGCGCGCTGTTGATGATTCGGCGGCGAGGTGAGCCGGAGCGCGGCAAGTGGAGCATGCCCGCCGGTTTTGTGGATGCCGGCGAGGATGTGCAGCGGGCCGCCGAACGCGAGGCTTTCGAGGAGACCGGCCTGCGCGTGCGCGTCACCGAACTGCTCGACGTGATCCCGAAATGCGCGCCGAATGAGGGCGCGGATATCCTGATCGTCTACCGCGCGGAGGTGGTGGGCGGCGAGTTGCGCGCCGGCGACGACGCCGACCGGGCCGAGTTCTTTCGGCGCGAGGCGCTGCCGGGCGACCTCGCCTTCGCCGCAACCCGGATTGTGTTGCAGCGCTGGCGGGCCAACGCCTTCCGCAGCCCCCGGCCCGAGTAGGCGCTCAGCCTTCGAAGACCCGCCCGAGGTTGCCGAACAACGGAACCGGCCGCCACGGCTTGGCGCGATCACTGCTCCACGGAGCGGGCGGCGCCGTCGTCAGCGTGCACAGCGAGAGCAGCGTCGAGTCGTAATTCACCCGCCAGCCGGCGAAGTCCGCCCACGCCCGATCGCGATCGGGCTTGAGGGGCAGCCCGGCCTTCCGCAACCGTTCGCACGCCTCGTCGAACTCGGCGCGCGTCACGCTGATGGGTTGGGCGGGGTAATGCGGGTCGGGGTGATAGGTCAGGCCGAAGAAATCACAGATGTGGCGCAGCGCGAGGTAGCCGGCCCGGATGCACAACTGGGCCTGCGGGTCGCGCGGATAGTCGAGCGTCGAGGTGTACAGGCTCGCTGCGTCGAGGATGGCGCCGGCCGCCGTGACCCACGAGTGATGGGGTTGCGGCGAGCGGAAGAACGCCAGCACCGGCAGTGACGTGTGCGTTTCGTCGAGCTGCGAAAACCAGATCTCCCAATCGCGCCACAACTCGTTGAAGTGATCCATCCGCCCGAGCGGGAAGGCCAGTTCAAACATGTACACCGCCGACGGCGGCGACCCGGCGCGCGTCTCGAGCAGGTTGACGAGTGTTTCACGATTCGAAAACGCCGCATACATCGTCGGCAGGTATGAGATCAGCAGGGCCGCCATGATCAGGCCGATGGTTGCCTCGGCAAAAGCCAGCAACCGTTGCGGCAGGTCGGCGGGCGCGATGAAGCCCAACGTCAATAGCGACGAGCCGCTGAAGGCGAACGCCTCGGTCAATGGCTGACTGGTGAGCGCCCAGTCAATTCCTGTGAAGCCCAGGCCGACGAGGAACAACCACACCGGCGGCAGCGACAGCAAACTCACCGGCGCGTAAAACGCCAGCACGCGATCTTTTTGTTCGTACGTCGTGAAACGCCGGACGCGCAAATGAAAAAGGAAGCGAATGGCGCGAAAGGCAAAGCGCGTGATCGGGTCTTGCGCCGAGCGCGGGAGGACAAAGGCGCGCAGGGCCGAGAGCACGGCGCTCGCCACCAGCCACACGCCCACGATCAGCGCCAGCGCGCGCACAATAATTTCAGACCAGACTGGCATTCGTAATCCTCCGCGAGAGCAGGCCGGGCGGATTCTACTCGGTGGCCGTGCTCGCGGTCGCTATCCGAATGGCGGGGGCAGCGCGCCTCACCCACCCAGCAGGCGTTAGCGCGTGGCGGCGGGCAGGGCAAAAAACAGCGCCATCCCCAGGCACAGAGCCAGGCTGAGCAATGGCGTGATCCACGCTGCCACGCCGGCGATGGCATACACCGATAACCCAGGGTGATGGCAAAGTCCATTAACAAGTCTGATGAGTTGCGTTCCTCGCTGTCACCCTGAGCGTAGCGAAGGGTCTCGCCTCCAACATAATGAGATGCTTCGCTTCGCTCAACATGACATTGCAATTACCCTGACCGCCAACCGGGCGGGCCGGGGCGCATCCCTCAGGCGTGCTACAATTATCGCGGCTTCCAAAGCCCGTCATCGCCGGAGTAACCCATGAGCAAAGCCTCCGCCCACCCCGTGCGCTTTTTGCTGACCTACGACATCAGGCCCGATATTCAGGACCGTTACTTTCAATTCATGCTGGGCGAGATGGTGCCGGCGCTGCAACAGATGGGTCTGGCGATGAATGGCGCGTGGCACACCGCCTACGGCAACTATCCCATGCGGCTCGTCGAGTTCATCGCCGAAGACCGCGACACCCTCGAGCGCGTGCTCGACTCGACGCAGTGGGAGCAACTGGAGGCGCGGCTGCAGAGCTTCGTCCTCAACTATAGCCGCAAAACCGTGCCCCTGCGCGAGAACTACTTTCAATTCTGAGATCGGGCCACCGCCAACCACGACCGGGCGTTGCGCCCGGTTTTTTTTGTTTGCCCGATCGCGCTATCATTCGCCCCCGTGACCGACGATCGCGCGCGCATCCGCGCCCTGTTGGAAACCGACCGGGGCTGGGCCGTCTACGCGCTGGGTGACCTGGAGCCGCCGCAGGCCGCCTTCGCCGAATGGCGTCTCGCGCCCGGCGGCGGCGCGTTGGTGCTGTTGTATCGTGAATTCGGCGTGCCGGTGCTCTTCACCTTTGGCCCGCCGGCGGAGGTTGCCCCGCTGGTGAATGCACTGGCCGAGGGCGAGGTGTACCTCCTCATCCGGCCCGACATCCTGCCGCTCGTCGAGGCCTGCTTCACCGTGCGCGACCTCACCGATATGCGGCGCATGTTGCTTGACCCGGCGGCCTTCGCCAGGCCGAATGGCGCCGGCGTAGCGCGGCTGAACGAGGCCGACTTCGCCGCGCTGGAAGCGCTGTACGCTGACGGAGCCGACTCGCACGAGGCGCCCGATTTCTTCCATCGCCAACACCTCGAGCGCGGCATGTTCTGCGGGGTGCGCGAGGGCGAGCGCCTCGTGGCGGCGGCGGGCACTCACCTCGTCTCTCCCGCGCTCGGCCTCGGCACGATCGGGAATGTGTACGTGCGGCGCGACCGGCGCGGGCGCGGGTTGGGCCAACTCGTCACGGCGGCGGTGACGGCCGAGTTACTGGCGCTGGGATTGACCACGATCGCCCTCAACGTGCGGGCCGATAACGTCGTCGCCATTCGCGTATATGAAAAGCTGGGGTTCCGCCACTACTGCTCGTTCTACGAAGGGGTCGCGGTTCGCCGATGAACGGGCCGCTGGTTGCACTCACTGTTGGCGCCTCTCTCTCCGCCACGCTGGCCATCCGTGCGAATTACCTCGGCCCGTGCTGGTTGGTCTACCTCTGCAAGCCGCTGGCCACGACGCTCATCCCCCTCGTCGCATTGATCGCGCCGGCCCCCACCGCTCCACCGTATCAAATTGCGATCGGGCTTGGCCTGGGCTTTTCACTGCTCGGCGATGTGTGGCTGATGTGGCCTTCGGATCGCTTCGTCGCCGGGCTGGTGAGCTTTCTGCTGGCGCACCTTTGCTACGGCGTGGCCTTCGTCACCCGAGGCTGGGAAACCCTTAGCCCGGTGTGGTTGATCCCGTACGCGCTGTATGGCGTCGGCATTCTGCAGGTCCTCAGCCCGAGGCTGGGCCGGCTGCGCCTGGCCGTGGTCGTCTACATGGGTGTGATCTTGACCATGGCGTGGCTGGCGACGGGCGCGCAGGCGCTGGCCGCAGTGGGGGCCGCGCTGTTTGTGGTTTCGGACAGCGTGCTGGCGTACGAGAAGTTTGTGCGCGCGTGGCGACCAGCGCGCTGGGTGGTGCTCAGCACCTATTGGGCCGCGCAATGGTTGATCGCCGTCTCGGTGTGGGGATAGGCCGCAACCGGTTGACGCCTCCTGCTCCCGGCGAGCGTGGCGCGAGGGTCAACTTTCGAGTTGCAGGCGATAGCCGTAGCCGCGCACGGTGAGGAGGTGAACGGGGGCCGCGGGGTCCGGCTCGATCTTCTGTCGCAGCAGCCACACATAGCGGCGCACACCGCCGGCCTCGGGCTGTTTGTATTCGCCCCACACTTCCTGCGTCAGCATCGCCTCGGAGACGGCCTGCCCTTCGCGCCGCAGCAGCGATTCGAGTAATCGAAACTCCGTCGCCGTCAGCATGACCGGTTGGCCGGCGCGTTCCACGGTGCGCCGGTCGAGATCGACCACCAGCCCGCCGAAGGTGAAGGTGCGGCGCTCGGCGGGTTTGGCGGCCCGGCTGCGCGCCAGCACCGCGCGGATGCGGGCGGCCAATTCGGCGAAGCTGAAGGGCTTGGTCACGTAATCATCCACGCCGAGGCGAAAGCCACGCAGTTTATCCTGCTCCGCATCCTTGGCGGTGAGCAGGATGATGGGCAAATCGGCCATCTCCTTCAATCGCGCGCACGTCTCCCAGCCATCCATCCCCGGCATCATCACATCGAGCACGACCAGGTCGGGCTGTGCGCGATAACACTCGCGCACCGCCTCCTGGCCGTTGGCGGCCTCGACGACGCTGAAGGCCTCGTTGGCGAGGTACTCGCTCAACAAATGGCGCAGGGTTGGGTCGTCGTCAACAAGCAGGAGTTTGTCGGGCATGGCGTCAGGCCGGGTCAGCCCGGCGACGAATGCGTCTTACGCTTCATGTTCGATGGGCAGGTCGAACCAGAAACGCGCGCCGCCACCGGTCGCGTCCTCGACGTGAATTTCACTGTTCATCGCATTGAGCAAACGCCGCACCATATACAGCCCCAGGCCGTGCCCGTACACCGTCTGCGAGTCGGCGGTGTTGAGGCGTTGGAACTTGCCGAAGATCGCGGCGCGTTGTTCCGGCGCGATGCCGGGGCCGTGGTCGCTGACGCTGAAACGAACGCCCGGCGGCGAGACAACCTCGGCGCTCACGGTCACCTCGCCGTCGGGCGCGTACTTGAGCGCATTATCCACGAGATGGAAAAGCACGCTGGCCAGCGCCCGCTCGTCGGCGAGGAGGGATGGCAGCGGCGCGCCGGTGACCACCCGCAAGCGCTGACCGGCGAGCGTGCCGGCGTAGTGGGCGCGCAACGGCTCGAGCGCGGCAGCGACCTCCAGCGGGGCGAGGGTGAGCGGCAGGCGGCCGGCATCCAGCGCGGAGAGATCGAGGATCGTCTCCACAAAGCGGCTCAGCCGGCGGATTTCATTCTGCACCAGCGCGAGTCGTTCGCGGGTGCGCGGCCCCAAATCCTGCGCGAGGGTCAGGGTCAACTCCATGCCGCCGGCGATGTTGGTGAGCGGGGCGCGCAGTTCGTGCGAGACCATCGAGACAAAATCCGATTTGAGCTGATCGAGCGTCTTGAGCTCCTCGTTCTGTTGCGCCAGCTCGCGCGTCTTCGCCTCGACCTTGATCTCGAGTTGCGCGTTGAGGTCCTGCAGCGCGCTGCGCGCCGACGAGGCCGCTTCGTACGCCTGCACGAGCGCCGCTTGCTGGCGTTTCTGCACGCTCAGGTCGTGCGCGATGCCGGCCAGCACCGGCGGCGCGCCGCCGTCATCGGCGACCGGGCGCAGCGAAAGATAGACCGGGAACTGAGTGCCGTCGCTCCGCCGCAGGCTGACCTCACCCGACCAGCCTGTGCGGCGGGCCAGCGTGAGCAACTCGGCGGGATGGGTGGCGGGGTCAAAATGCGCGAGCACCGATGCGCCGAGCACGGCCTCGGGGTCGGGCAGGCCGAGCGCGGCGGCGAAGGCCGGGTTGGCCAGTTGCAGCCGCCCGTCCGCATCACAGATGAAGGCCGGGTCGGCGGCGCTATCCACCAATTGCGCGTGCTGGCGCAATTCGGTCTCGCCGGTGAGGATGCCCTGCCGGGCGACGAGGGCAAAACCGAAGATGATCGTCATCCACACGGCCAGCGGTTCGAGGGTGCCGGTGCGTTGCCATTCAGCGATCGTGAACCAGCCGAGGGCGAGGGCCGCCGCCAAAGGCAGGCTGGCGCGCAGCCAGCGCATTCGCCCCACGGGCTGAGGGCGCGTTTCGCGCCGGACGCCGAGCCCGAGCAGCGAATATCCCAAAATCCGGCCCACATCGAACAGGGCCTCATTGCCCGTCTGCCCGCGCAGCCCGAGGAAGGTATAGGCCAGGTCCGCGACGATGAGGGCCAGCAGGCCGGCGGCCACCGGCCCAAACACGGCACGCGCTTCGGGCGGCTCAAGCACCAGGGCCAGGCAGGCCAGCAGCGTCAGCAGGATCACATCCAAAACGGGATAGAGCGCCAGCCACAGCGTATCGGCGGGCCGCGCGGCCAGCCCGGTGAGGATGGGCTGCACCAGAATCACCCAGCCCAGGGTGAGGCTGACCCCGGAGACGATGGCGAGATCAATCAATACTCGAAAGCGCCCGAAGCGCCCGCGCGGCAGGATGGGGAAGGTGACGAGTGCGGCCAGCGCGAGCAAATGGCCGGCCATGTACAACGGGTCGGCCAGCGAGGGCAACGCGGCCCGCGCGCCGGTGACCACTCGGATGGCTGACCACAGCAGGCCGCCGGCGGCCCACAGCGCCAGGGCTAACCCGAGGAACATCCACACCCGGCGCAAATAGAGCGGGACGGCGGGGTTGGTTCGTTGCTTCAACGTCGCAGCCGCGGCCAGGCCGGCGGGCAACAAGCTCGCACCGTGCCCGACGAGCAAGCGCGCCAGTTCGTTCTCCGGGCGGATGATGAGCCACAATCCGTACAGGGCAAGATAACCCATCGCCAGCCACGCCCACGCCCGCCACTCGGTGGGCAGGCGGATGCGGGCGACCGGGGTCAGCCAGGCATTGCGTCGCATTGAGGCCATTCTATGCCGGACAGGAAACCGCGACAATGACGGTTGGGGTGAAAAAGAAACCCGGCAGGTCGTTGGCCCTGCCGGGTTTGTCGTTCAGCGCAGTGTCGTCATTATCCGCAGCCCGGCCAGCCCGGCGGGATATTCGGGTCACCCGGTGGCCACGGACAGGTCGGCGTCGGCGTCGGCGTGAGCGTGCGCGTCGGGGTATGCGACGGCGTCACGTTCGGCGTGTTCGACGGCGTGTTCGATGGCGGTGGGATCGGCGTATTCGTCCGCGTTGGCGTATTCGTCACCGGGCCGGGTGTATCGGTCGGGATGACGGGCGTATTCGTCCGCGTCGCCGTGCGTGTCGGGGTGTTCGTCGCCGGGCCGGGCGTGTTCGTCCGCGTCGGGGTGAAGGTGCGCGAGGGCGTTAGCGTGATCGTCGGCGTGCGGGTGATCGTCGGCGTGTTGGTTGCGGTAGCCGTCGCGCGCGTGCCGGGCGGGTATAGGTTGGCCTGGGGGATGATGACCGAGGCGTCACCATCGGAGGGGTTACTTGAGTTATTGAGCCGCCACGCAACCGAGAGATGGTCGCCACCGCCGCCTTCCTTCTGGCGGGCTTCGATGTAATACCAGCCAGCCTGAAGGGCAATGGTGCTGGAGCGCTGAAAGCCCGCTCCGGAACCGCTCACGCACTTGCGCCACTCGCGGTAGTTGGTGTAGCCGCCACAGTTTGTGTAATCAACCGAGGCGATCACCCCGGCGCCACCTGCATACGTGGTGAAGTCGCCGGCCGTTGGCGGGCTGGCCAGCCGCGTGGTGTTCAGCCTCAACTCACTATGATCATCGCTGGCAATCCAGAAACGGTAGTTGCCGGTGATGGCTACGCACAGAAACGCCCGCATCCGGGTGCCGTAGTCGTTATTCCAGTTGGCCGGCGCTTCGAACGTCGTCACTACCTGGCTGATGTCCGGGGCATTGGCGAAGTTGTTTGACCCAGTGAGCAATTCGCTGACGGTGGAACCGGAGATGCCGCCCCACACCTCGCGGATGACGCCGCTGCCAGCGCAGGTGATGGCCGGGGTGTTCGTCCGCGTGGGAGTCAGGGTGGGCGTCCGTGTTGGCGACGGTGTAAATGTAGCGGTGGGAGGGTTCGTCTGCGTTGGGGTGGGGGTCGCAGCGCTGCCGCATGAAGCGTTCCAACCGGCGCTGGCGGCCAACCCATCCAGCGTTCCCCCCGAGAGGGAATCCGCCGAGCTGATGACGAGGCGGTCAATGATCGTGCCATCCTCGCGCATCCACAGGTTGATGGTGTTGACGCCCGAGCTGGTGAAATTGACGGTGGTCGCAATGCCGTTGAAGTAGCGCTGCCAGCTGTAGCCGCCGCCAAAACCCGTGAGGCCGGTGCCGGCGCCCGTCATCAGGGTGCCATTCAACCCGATATGGATGGAGTCGCTGCCGCCGCCGCCCGGCCCGCTATCGCCGCGTACATAGACGTAGTAGAGGCCCGGGCTGGTCACAAACACTGAGTAGTCAATCCGAGGCCCATTCGCTCCCACGCCCGTATTGACGCCCGAGTCCGGCTGGGTCTCGACGGCGACGCCATTGCTCGCGCCGCCATCCACCCGGCCAAACCAGGCCGACCCGGCGGCGGAGCCTGAGCCGGCGGCGGTGCCCATCCATTGTTCGGCTTCGAAAGCGAAGTAGTTTCCGGCGCCCCCGCTGACGCCCGGGACATAGGTGCAGGGCGGCGGGGTGAAGGTCGCCGTGGCCGGCAAGGGCGTAAACGTCATCGAGGGTGTGAAGGTCGCCGTCGGGGTGTCGGTGTTTTGGTTGCCCGAGAAGCCCTGCGCCACCACCACATCCTTCGAGCGGCGGAAGGATTCGACCACGCCATCGCGCACGGCTTCGAGCCGGATGTTGGGCCACACGCTGCTGAGGAAGGGCATGATGAGCGGGTGGCGGAAGGTCACCTTCACGCGCACCGTATTGCCCGGCCCGCCGGCGTCATCGGTGTAGCGCCGCAGGGCAAATGGGTCGGTGGCCGTATCGCGCAGGTCACCGACCAGACACGGCTCTGGGTAACGATTGATATCCGGGTTGGTCGAGGTGCGTGGTTGGCCGGGCGCAGGCGGGACGAAGTTGTAGAAGAAGTTTTCCTGGGCCGGGTCGAGCGCCGGGTCAGCCAGCCATACCACCGCCTGGTTGCGGTCATTGCGCCGGGTGCTGCAGATCGAAACCCAGAAGTAGCCCGAGAGGTCAGGGCGGCCGCGGTAGGTCTCTTGGAACCCTTCCTGCGTGGCCGTAGCGTTGTAAGGGAAGGGATTGCTCAGGTAAGCGTCGTAATCGCCGCTGATGGCGGTGGCGCTGTCGCGATTGATGGCCACCGCGCCGGCCAGCGCCTCGTCGCGGATGGAGAGCAGGCGGGCGAAGTCCTGAATCGTCGCCGTGCGCTTGCCGGCCTCAATCGAATCGAGGCCGTTGCCCGAGAGGATTTGACAATCGTTGGCTGGCGCGTCGAAAGCGCCGGTATTGGGGTTCCACGTATCCTGCTGGGTGGTAATGTAGGCCGTGGCGGGCGGCGCCGGGTTGCCGTTGATGTCGTGCGTGAGATAGAACTGCGTGGCTTCGTCGCAGTAGCCAAAGGTCGCATCCGTCGGGTTGTACTTGTAATTGCCGGTGACGGCGTAACGCACCGCAAAGCGGGCCGCGTTCTGCACCGCCAGCCAGGCCGCGAAGATGCGGGCAAACTCGATGATGCCGAAGATCAACAACAGCAAGACCGGCAGCACGAGCGCAAACTCCACCAGGCCCTGGCCGGGGCTGCGGCGGGTGCGTTTGATCTGAAACAGCTTGAGCGATTTGAGAAGCCACATAGGTCACCTACCGAGTGATGCGAGTAAAGATCTTCTTGGCAATGTCTTCAAATACCGGCACAAGATCGGTCTGCGGGTTGCGGGCGTAATAGAAATTCCCGCACGAACTCGTCGAAGCAAAAGGCTTGGGTACGCCGGGTGCATCGAGGCAGGGATCAGTCACCCGGTCGCCATCGTCGCCCACCGCGGCCATGTAGCGCAGCAGACGCGCGCCCGAATACTCCGGCTCAGCCACGATGCGCGGGCCGATGCCGATGGCATAGATCGAGACATTCGCGCCCACCAGCCGGCCAAAGCTGCCATGGGTCTCCGCCTCGTTGTACAGCGGCAGGCTGATCGGGCTGGTGCAGTTTGTCTGCCCGGCCGGGGGCACACAGCGCACCGTCAACGCGGCGAAATCAATCATGTCCTTGGCGTAGTCCACGGCGCTGTAATACAGCGCGCGCTGACCGGCCACATTGACGGGATACGTGTACGTATTCGTCGTCGTCAGCACGCCCTCCGCCACAATTGTCCGCGTGGACGGCACCGTGGTCGTGACACCGGTTGAGCCAACGTACAGGGCTCCGGGCGGACAGGCCGCCTGCGACGCATGATACGGGCCACACATCCGCAGGTAGGGATTCTCAATCGACATCTTCGGAGCGGACCACGGAACGACCGTGCCGTTGGGTAGCACGAGGTTGTACGAAATCATCCCCAGTCCGTCGCCAAAGCCGCCGTTGCGGCACGTCGGCGCATTCCAAAGTCCCCAGGTCGGGACCGGCCCACTCGCCCCAAAGCCGCCGGAGCAGAACCCGTTGCTGTCAGCGCCGGGCAGGGCCGGATCACCCGAATAGGTCGTGGGCATGTCGCTCATCGTGGCGAAACCATCCGAGAGGAACACGATGATCCACACCGACTCGGGCCGGCCGGCGGCTTTGAGCAATTCCGCCGCGCGCCGAATGCCGCAGCCGGCACACAATGAGTTGGCGCTGACCCCGATTGGGGAGCGACCTGCCATGCCGCCGCAATCGGGATCAGTCGGATCATCCTCCGTGCAGAAGGTATTCACCGGGCTGAACTCGCCGATGCCTTTGCCGGTGGGGAAGGGCGCGGCGTTGAACAGGGTGATGTTGTCAATCGCAGCATAAGCGCCGGTTGAGTCCGACACTCCATCCACGGCGTTGACATCGCCGCTGCGGATCACATGGAAGCCGGTCACCGGTGTGCCGCTCAGAGTATCGGTAATGGTTGAAACCCGTGCGCCGACGTCATAGGTCACGATGGCCACCCGGTCGGCGTCGTCGTACAAGCGATCCAGCACGATTTTGGCCGCGGATTTGGCATCCCACAGCGGGCGACATTTCTGCGGGCTGACGCCATTGTTGGGGTTCTTCGCGGCTTGTGGCCCGG
The DNA here is from genome assembly GCA_964608265.1 of uncultured Anaerolineales bacterium. GTDB lineage: Bacteria > Chloroflexota > Anaerolineae > Anaerolineales > UBA6663 > JANWXR01. The sequence continues at coordinate 48,025 of CAZSNP010000025.1, forward strand.
CGTTGCCGTTGCAGCCGCCCACCGCATTGGGGTCGAACGCCGCGCCATAGCCCGGCGTGCTCTCGCCCATCGTCTCATTCGTGCCGATGACGAGCACCAGATCCACCGACGCCGCCTCGGAGGTCGCATCGGCCGTCAACACCGTTTCGCGCAGGCCGATGATGGGCAGGAAGGAGAACCGCAACGGCATCTGCGCCGTAACGCGGATGAGCTTGCGCGGCGGGTTGGTGCACAACGCGGCGTCATGAAAAGGCGACGACGGGTTGCTGAGATAACAGGTCTTCACCTGCACCGTCGTCCGATCCAACCCGTTCATGTCGATGAACTGAATGGCGAACTCGCCGACCTTGTCAATCTGTGCGCCCTCGCGGATCTGCGTGGCGGCGGCCAGCGAGGCCGCGTCTACCGCGCGGCGCAGGTGGGCCTGCTGCACGATGAGGATGCCCAGGTCAATGGCCAGACCGATGAAGGCCGCGATGGCGACGAACGAGATCGCGATCAGCACCAGGGCCTGGCCGCGTTCACGATGGGGCGTTGCGAGGGTGAGACGAAGCTTGGTCATAGGTGTGATCAGGGCAGAGTCACCGTGACGGGAAGCGAAGTGCACAGGCTGCTGCCGGTGCCGTTATCCCACGCGGCGGTGACCGTGTAGGTCCACGAGCCTGAGCCGGGGGTGATGGGGGCGTTGAAGTTGATCTGCAGCGGCCGGCCCAGGCCGGAGAGGATGCTGCGGTTGACGCTGGTCCAGTCGCTGTTGGTGAGCGTGAGCGGCAGCGCGCGCGGCCCGGCGTTCCAGATGACGTTGCTGGCGTTGCCGAAGCTGACGCTGTTCACCTGCAACCCGCTGTTCGAGGTCACGCTCAGGGTGACCAGGCGCCGGTTGAGCACCGGCGAGTTCGGATTGGTGTACAGGATTTGAAGCGTGTTCGGGTTGATGCTCACGTCCTGCGCGCCGGCCACGCACACAAACTGGCCGGTGTTGGTGGACGGCGCCACCGGGAAGGACACCACCCCCAGCGGGCCGGGGCCATCCTGATCGGTCGAGGCCGTGAAGGTGCTGGCGCCGACAAACGCCGAGCGCACATCGAAGTAGTAGATGTTGTTCACGCGCGTGTTGAAAACGATTGTGTCCGATACCGTGCGCGACGAAGTCAGCGACACGGTGCGCCACGACCCAAACACTGAATCGTCGATGGCCGCGCCGCAGTTATCCAGCAGTTGCGCCTCGACCAGCAGGTTGCTCTGGTTATCCGACCACTGCGGGCTGCTGTTGACGATGACGCGCGAGCGGGTCACGTCCACGACGTTGGGCACGCATGGATTTGTCGGCGTGGGCGGCACCGGCGTGAAGGTCGGCGTGGGGGTCGGGGTGGCCGTTGACGGCAACAGGCCGACCGGCACCGAATACAGGTTGGCCTGCGGGATGATCTGCGCGCCGGTGTGCGGCGGATCCCATTGAATCGACACGTGATCGTCGATCAACTCTTCCTTGTGCAACACTTCGATGTAATACCAGCCCTGCTGCAGGCCGGTGAGGGTGCCGGATTGCTCGGGGAAGGTCGTGAAGTTGTTGAAGCCCGTCGCGCTGCCATCCGGCACATAGGCGATGCGCGTGCCGCTGCCCGCCGCCAGAGTCCAATTGAACGTGCCGGGGTTGAGCGTGCGCGAGGCGGTATCGAAGCGCAACTCGGCGCCGTTGTCCGCCGATATCCAAAAGGTGTAGTCGCCGTTCACCGGCGCGCACAACAGGGCGCGATAGCGTGAGCCGTACGTATCGGTGATGTTGGTCGGCGACTCGAAAATGGTCTGCAACACGTTGGCATGCGGCGCGTTGGTGAAGTTATTGGTGCCCGTCAGCACATCGGTGACGCCGCTGCCGGGAATACCGTAATACAGCTCGCGGTACACGCCGTTGCCGACGCAGTTGAGCGGCGGCGGGGTGGGCGTGAAGGTCGGCGTGGGGGTCGGGGTGGGCGTGTTGGTCGGCGTGGCGCGCGGCTCACCGGCGGGCAGCGGCACCACCGTGTAGGTGCGGAACAGAATGGCCGGCTCGCCGCCCGCCGTCAACCCGACGAAGGGCGTGATCCACGGCAGCTTCAACACCAGTTCGTAGTAATAGAACGTCTCGACCACGAGGATGCCGGCGCTGAGCGGCTGTGGGTTGTTGTCAATATAGGCTTGCAGTTCGGCGCGATCGAATTCCGATTCCCAGTTGCCGTAGCGAATCCACTGGCCGAGTTTGGTGATGCGGCCCGGCCCGCCCGACCACGTGCCCGCGCCGGGCAACGGTGTGTCGCCGGGTTTGGGCGTGGCGATGACGGGCCACAGACCGTGCGGGTCGGGGAGGATGTTCGAGCTACAATCACCCACCGGCGGCGGGGTCTGGGTGGCCTCCGGCTCGCAGCGCGGGTCGCGATAGGTGCGCACGACGGTGATGATGATGTCGTCCTGCGCCGGATCGAGCGTGACGGGCTGCGCGGCGCGCTCGACGCGGCAGGCGATCTGAGAGTAGTAATCGCGAGAGGTATCGCAATTGGTGTTGGAGACCGCCGCCCCGCCGCTGAAAATGAGATCGCGCAGCGCCGGGTCACCGTCGACCCCGGAGCGCGCGCCTTCGCGGGTGGCTTCGACGACGTTCACATACCGATTAAGCCCGAAACCGAACTCCACCAGCCCGCTCAGCAAAATCAACAGGATCGGGAGGAACAGGGCCAACTCCACCAGGCTCTGCCCGCGCGATTTGCGGCGGCCCGGGGTTTGGCGCAGAAGTTTTCGAAGGAAGGTCTGCCAGTGTCGCAGTCCGCGCATAGGTCTCAACCAAATCGAGAATAAAGTTAGCCCAACGTGCCACGATTATATGAAGGAAAACCTGGCAGGGATAGTTGGGAAGGGATGGCGCGAGTGATTGTCACCCCGGCAGGACGCCGAGAGGACAATCCTGCGACGGCGTGGGAGGACTAATTTTGGGGGCGGGAGCTTTACGCCCGTTGCTCCCACTCGGCGGCGCGGCCCAGCGTCCGCCACGCCGGGGCCAGCGGGGTCAGGCCGAGATCGCGCACCAGCTTGCGCGCCGCCAGCCCGATGATGGCCGTGAACGTCGGGTAGGCCAGTTCGAGCTCGGCAAGCTGGCTCACGGTCATACCGGCGGCCATGCCCGCCGCCGCCATCTGCACCACCTCCACCGCCTGCTCGCCCACGACGTGCGCGCCGACCAGTTGCTGACTCCCCCGCGAGATGACGAGCTTGCAGAAGCCCTCGGGCCGATCATCAATCACCGCGCGGTCGAGGTCGCTGTATGCCGCGGTGGCCACCGCCACGTCGTCGCCGAGCGCCTCGCGGGCGCGGCTCTCGGTGAGGCCGACGCTGCCGTATTCGGGATCGGTGAAGCCGCCGTGCGGGACGATGCTGTGCAGCGCCCCGGCAGAGGTGTGGGTGATGCCGAGCAGCGCGTTGTCCGCCGCGACGCGGGCCTCGCTCGACGCGCTCTGCACCAGCATCATCCGCCCGGTGAGGTCGCCGGCGGCGAAGATGTGCGCGGCCGTGGTCTGCAGGAAATCGTTGACCTTCACATAGCCGCGCTCGGTCTGCACCCCGGCTGCCGGCAGGTTGAGGGGCTCAAGGTTGCCCACCCACCCGACGGCCAGCAGCACTGACTCTACCGAGAGGGAGGCGGGCGCCGAGGCCGCTGACGTGTAATGCAGGGTCAATCCGTCCCACGTCTTTTCGATGCCGGCCACACCGGCGATGCCGGTGACGATGTGAATGCCGCGTTGCGCGAACGCAGCGCTCACGCTGTGCGATATCGCTTCATCCTCACCGGCCAGGATGCGCGGCGCGACCTCGAGCAAATGCACCTGTGTGCCGAAGGCGTGGAAGATCGAGGCCAACTGGCAGCCGGTGGCCGCCGCGCCGACGATGGCGATGGATCGCGGCTGGCGCGTCAACGACCACACGCTGCTGTGCGTGAGGGCGTGCTCGGCCCCGGGCAGCGGCAGGCGGCGCGCGTGCCCGCCAACGGCCAGGACGTATTTGGCCGCCTGCAATCGCCGGCCGTCGAAGGCGATGGTGGTCGCGTCCTCAAAGCCCGCCTCGCCGGCCTCGGCAAAGACCTCGACGCCCGCCTGCCGCAGATGGTCGACGAGTTGCTTCTTCTCTTGCAGACGATAGATGGTCTGTTGCGTGCGCGCGAGCAGCCGGGGCAAGTTCACCCTCGGCGTGTGTTCGCTCAGCCCGTAATCGCCGAACTGCTCCGCGTCGCGCACCAAACGCGCGGCTTTGGCCAGCACGCGCGTCGGCGCGCAGCCGTCGTTGGTGCACGTGCCGCCCATCCGCCCGCGCTCGACCAGGGCCACGCGCGCGCCCAACTCCCGCGCCCGCAGCGCCGCCGTCACCCCTGCCGGCCCACCGCCGATGACGATGATGTCATACATAGGCCTGCTCCCTCGAATTGCGTCGGGCGTGTTGTGGACGCCGTGATACGCACTATGCTTGCCACCTATTGTATCGTCGCGACGCGGCACATTCCTTGCACATGCCCCTCGTTATGCTTGCCTTGCGCGAACCGTCGCCTATAATCCACGCCATGCCCGATCGCCTGGATGTTGATCTTTCATTGTTGAACGTCGCCGCTGGGCGGTCCTCGCCCGATGAGCCGCCGGGTTACGCGTTGTTCGCCGCGCCGCGCCGCGCCGCCCGAGGCCGCGAGCGCGACACGTTGTTGCTGTGTCTGAGCCTGCGCGCCCGCGCCGCCCTGCCCGCCGAACGCTACACCGACCTGCTGCACCTGGCCGCCGCGACGTACTTCGGATCGCCCGGCTCGGTGACGGCCGCCGCCCGGCAGGCGATTGCGGCCGTCAATCAACGCCTGCTCGAGGGAAACTTGAAGGACGGCGCGCCGCGGAGCGGCGAGGGAGAACCGCTACGCGCTTCTCGAGCGCAAACTTCGTTTGCGCCCGCGCCGGTGCAGGGCGGGCTGGTGTGTGCAGCTTTGCGCGGCAAGGAGCTATACGCCGTGCAGTGCGGGCCTGGCTCGATGGTGGTGGCTCACGCCCAGGCCAGCGAGCGCTTTCCGGCCGCGAACGGGCGGCCCCTCGGCGTGAGCGATGCCCTCGACGCGCACTATTTTCACACGACGGTGGCCGAAGGCGAGTACGTGGCGCTGAGCGCGAACGCAAACTGGAACGAGGCCGGACTCATCGGCCTCGGCGGGCTGGCGACTCTGAGTGCAGCGGCGGAACGACTGAAGACCGCCGCCGGCCATGACTTTACTGCAATGCTCGCGCGCTTCGAGCCGGGCGGCACGCAGGCCCTCGCGCCGCAAGCCGCGCTTGCCTCCGCGCCGCAGCCCGACGTGGAGGCTGACGCGGCCGCGGAGGAAAAGCCGAAGCCGGCCATCGCGCTGCCCTCGGTGGGCCTGCCGTCGTTGAGCGAACTCGCGGCGCGACTGCGCCCACCGGCCCCGGCTGCGCGCCCGCTCGCCGAGCGCGGCTTCCGGCCGGATTTGACCCGGCCCAGCGCGGAGCCCGAGCCGGTGGGGATGCAGCCCGAGGTGGAGGCGACCAACGGGCACCCGGCGGGAAACGGGCACCCGGCGGCCAACGGGTCGCCGTTTGCGTCGCCCGCCGCAGCCGAGCCGCCCGTCGTGGAGTCGTTCGCGCGTGACGCAGAATCGGTTCCCGCTGAGTCCGGCGGCCCTGCGCCTTTTTCCATCGAAGAAGAGGCTGAAGAATACGACGAGCCACAACCGTTCCGGCGTGAAACGACCACGTTGGATTTGAGCGGCGTGGCGCTGAGTGCGCGGCGTGGCCTGCGATCGTTCGGCCGCGCCGTCGGCGTATCGCTGACCGAACTGGCGCGGGCCATGCGGCGGTTGATGGCGCGCACGTTGCCCGAGGGCATGCTGCAACGCGAAGGGATGCTGCACATCCCCACCTCGGCGCAGATCGCGATTGCGATCCTCATCCCGGTGCTGATCGTGGCGCTGGCCGTCATCCTGTACGTGCAGCGCGGGCAGCAGGAGCAGTTCACCGAAGCGGTGCTCGAAGCGAAGAAGGAAATCACGGTGGCGCGCACGCAGACCGACGCGGTCGCCGGGTTGCCGCACTGGGAGAGCGCGCTGGGTTGGATCGAGCGCGCCGAGCGCTTCCGCCCGAACGATGCGCAACTGCCGCCGTTGCGACAGGAGGCGCAGACACAACTCGATGCGCTCAACTGGACGCAGCGCGTGGCCTATCAGCCGCTGCTGCCCAACGGCGTCGGCCCCGACTCGAGGCTGACGCAGTTGACGCTGCTGGGCCGCGATGTGTACGCCCTCGACTCGAAGCAAAACCGGGTCTGGCGTTTCACGGCCACCTCGCCCGACGCGTATGCGCTCGATCAGAACTTCGCCTGCGCCAGCGGCACGTACGGCGACGTCACCATCGGCCCGCTGGTTGACCTGGGCCATATCGCCGGCCCGATCGACGCCATCAGCGCACAGCCGAACGTGCCCAACCCCAACGCCGACGCCGTCATCGCCCTCGACGATCGCGGCAAACTGATGTATTGCACTATCGGCAGCCGCGCGCTGGTCGCGCCGTTGCCCCCGCCGGCGGTCGGCTTCTCGCAACCGGTGCGGATGGAGTTGTTCGCCAACAACCTCTACGTGCTCGACGTCGGGCAGAACCAGCTCTGGCAATTCCCGATGCAGGGCGGCGGCTTCGACGCCCCACCCATCCCCTACTTCAGCAGCACGGTGTACGATTTGAGCGACGTGGTGGATTTCACCATCGGCGGCGGCACGGTGTTTCTGCTGCGGGCCGATGGCCGCCTCTCACGCTGCACGCGCGCGCCGATCCTCGATACGACGGCGTGCGATGAGAACGCGCCGTTCCTCGATGAGCGACCGGGCCGCAGCGCCGGGCCACGGCTGGCCGACCTGAGCCGCCCGGCCGGCATCTTCTCCGACCAGCCGCAGGAGCCGTCGGTGTGGGTGATCAACCCCGACAACGCTGGCCTCTATCAACTCAGTCATAAGTTGCGCTACACCAAGCAATATCAGCCGCTCTTCCCGTTGCCGCAACCGCTCACCGCTCAGGCGATGGACTCGTTCCGAGTCTTCGTGGCGGCGGGCAATAACGTGTACGTGGCGAACAGGCCGTGAAATGCCTGACCGGGTGATAAGGTGACCAGGCGGCCTCACCTTGTCACCCTGCCGCCCCGGTCATCGCAGTCTCTTTCAACTTTTTAGTTCTCCGACTACAATCGCGCCCACGATATACGGAGAAGAGTTCCCATGGGCAAGCGTTGGCCCACCAAGCACGTCATCGGCCTGACCGGCAACATCGCCACCGGCAAGAGCGTGGTGCGCAAGATGTTGGAGCACCTCGGCGCGTTCACCATCGACGCCGACGCGCTCGCGCATCAGGCCATCGGGCGCGGCGGGCCGGCGTATGCGGCCGTGGTCGAGACGTTCGGCAAATGGGTGACCACGCCGGAGGGTGACATCAACCGCCCGCGCCTCGGGCGCATCGTCTTCGCCGACCCCGACGCCCTGGCCCGCCTCGAAAGCCTCATCCACCCGTTCGTCAAGCAAGCGACCGACATCCTCATCAACCGTTCGAAGGCCAAGATCGCCGTGATCGAGGCGATCAAGTTGATCGAGACCGGCACGGCGAAGGATTGTGATGCGCTGTGGGTGGTGCATGTGCCGGAGGCGGTGCAGGAGGCGCGGCTGCGCGAGAAGCGCAAACTGAGCGCGACCGACGCCAAACAGCGCATCGCCGCTCAGCCGCCCCAATCTGAAAAGCTCAAACAGGCGAATATCGTCATCGACAACAGCGGCAGCTTCGAGGATGCCTGGACGCAAGTGCAGGCCGCCTTCGGCAAGATGGCGCAGGCCAGGGCCGCGCCCACCGAGCCCGAGTTGGTGCTGCCCGCCGTCACCGCCAAGCCCGGCGCGCAGGCGACCAAGGAAGTGCGCGTGCGGCGCGGCAAACCGAGCGACGCCACCGCCATCGCCAACTTCATCAGGACCGCCACCCTCGGCCAGCGCGAGCTGACTCGCGCCGACGTGATCGCCGCCTTCGGCGACAAGGCGTACATGCTGGCCGACTACGACGGCAGCCTGGCGGCGATTGCGGGCTTCAAAGTCGAGAACCTGGTGTCGCGGGTGGATGAAGTGTACCTTGCGCCGAGCGCGCCGCTGGAGGTGCTGGCCGCGCCGCTGCTCACCGCCGTGGAGAATGCCTCGCGCGAGTTGCAGTGCGAGGCCGCCCTCGCCTTCTTCCCCATGGCGCTGATGCAGAAAGCGACGCAATCGCTCGAGGCCGCCGGCTATGCGCCGCAGGTGCCCGAGAAGCTGGGGGTGGATGCGTGGCGCGAGGCCGCGCGCGAATCCATGCCCAACGGCACCGGCATGTTGTACAAGAAGCTGCGCGAAGACCGCGTGTTGAGACCAGTGTGACGGAGGCCGACAGACGATGGACGACGGACGAAAGCAGAGGCGGTTGCTTTCGCCCATCATCCATCGTCCGGCGTCAATGCTTATGCGTCAATTAATCGAATGGGCCAAAGCGCACCCGCGCCTCGCGGGGTGGATCGTGCTGGGGTTGGGGATGAATGCCATCGTGCTGTACGAGGCGCGCGATGTCGGCCTGCAAACCGGGCAGTGGGTGGCGCTGCTCGTCGCGACCACGCTGGTGGCCGGGCTGTGCGTGTGGATCATCGGTTGGGAGGATGACGACGAGGCCGAGGCTGCCTCCACAGAGGCACAAAAAAAATAGGGCGCCTCCATCCGTGGATTTCCGCTTATCCGCGGCTGTTTCCGTTGTCGAAAAACAAAATGACCCGCTCGGCGCGGGTCGTTTTGTTCCGGCAAAAGCCTTCGGTGTGATATTTGCCTGCCTCCCGGCGACTAATAGATTGTGAACGGCTTCTCAACAATCATTCCGAGCGGCGCACTAGGAGGGCGATTGAGATGAGGATGCAAAACTGCCGATCACGCTGAACCAGGGATTGTTGACTGAGGCATCAACCAAAACAAGATTGCGGCAATGATGAGCAGAAGCGTGCCCGGAACAAATGCAACACCGACACTCCAGCCTGTAAGAAAGATCAAAAAGAGTTGTATTACAACGACGACCACCAACCTTGAGATAATGGTCAGCCGGTGTTTAGGTTGTTGGCGTACTGATTCAACCACTGCAACGCTTAGGACGGTAATCAATACTGTCATTCCAATTCGAATAATGTAACCACGAATGCTCTGGGGGCCACTTCCGTAATACGCCTCCCAACAGTTGGGAACTATGCCTCTACATCCAACAAGGATAGGTAGAAAATGGATGACAAGCCCGGCTACACTGTTAGCCAACGCACCACCAATCGCAAGAATAAAAAACACACTGGACAGATAGCTCGGTGAATCCTTCATGGGTGGGGACAACACGCATGACCGCTAGCAACCAGTGGCCGTATTCCAGCCAGGAAACCAATTTCGATACACAAAACTGAAACTACAAGCACGTGATCCAGCGCCATAGAGATACTCATTCACTTCTATTGTGTTGTAGTAGAGTGTGCCCGATGGGTCAAATACACCTCGATAATTGAACTCCGTGTGTTGCCGAAAACTGATATAACTGCATCCGGCACAACCGCCAGTTTGTGCATTCCACGGATTTATGGCACCCCAACCTGGGAAAACAGGTGCCTCCGAATGCGCTTGCCATCCTCCTCCTGCGCTTGCGCTTGTAACGA
>CAZSNP010000026.1:0-52623 GCA_964608265.1 uncultured Anaerolineales bacterium
TTGGGAGCGGCGTTCCACCGGTGCGATCCACTCCCTCTCCCAGCGGGAGAGGGCGGCGATAGCTTCGGTGCAACGCGCCGAAGCTGTCGCGGGAGAGGGCGAACTGTCGGCATCGTTTGGACTTTGCACACGCCGCGGCCCCCCAACCGGCGTTGCTTGACCTCCCGCCCGCCGAACTTTACAATCCTCGCAGGCTATGACGATGAAGAGAATCGAACTCGTGCAGGCGCTGACCGGCGCGCGCCAACAACTCGATACGGCGCTGGCCGGGTTGACCGAGGCGCAACTGGCGCAGCCCGGCGCGGTGGCGGGCTGGTCGGTGCAAGACACGCTCACGCACGTCACCGCGTGGGCGGCGGAGCTGGTCACCGGGCTGGCCAAACTTAAACGCGGGGCCAAAGGCCTCAAGCTGAATTACACCGACGCTGAGATCGAGGCGATGAACGATAAGATTTATCGCGAGAACAGGAACCGCCCGCTCGACCGGGTGCTGGCCGACTATCACGGCGTGCACAAACAACTGCTGCGCCAGGTCGAGGCGCTGAGCGACAAAGAGATCGCCGGCCCGCGCCCACAGGGCGAGCAGCCGATGGGCGAGTGGATTGTGGAATGGGTCGCCGACCACGAGCGCGAACACGCCGCACACATCGCCGCCTGGCGCCGGAGCGCGGGCAATGGATAAGCCGATGAGCACCGACTCAGACTACCTCGCCGCGCAGACGGGCGCCGTCCTCATCAACCGCAACAGCGAGGGCCGCGTGCGCGTGACCGGCCGCGACCGGCTCGACCTGTTGCATCGCATGTCGACCAACGACACGAACTCGCTCGCCGCCGGCGAGGCGCGCCAGACGGTGCTGACGACTGCCCTCGCCCGCATCGTCGATGCGCCGTGGGTGCTCAATCGCGGCGAGACCGCGCTGATGGTCACCGGGCCGGGCCGCGCCACCGCCGTGCGGCGCTGGCTCGCCGGCTACATCTTCTTTCGCGATGAAGTGAAACTGGAGGAGGCCTCCGCCGAACTGAGCCAGTTGGCGATCTTTGGGAAAGAGGCGGCGGCCATCGCGGAGGCGTTGCTGCCGGGCAGCGGCGCGCTGAGGCCCAATCGCTTCAGCGAGCAGGCGGGCCTCATCGTGTGGCGGGGCCGCCCGCTGGCCGGCGACGGTTTTCACCTCATCGCACCCGCCGCGCAATTCGACTCGTTGTGGGCGCGGGCCGTGGCCGCTGGCGCGGTGGCCGCGAGCGAAGAAACCTATCAACTCTTGCGACTCGCCGCCGGCGTGCCCGAGGCCGGTCACGAACTGACCGAAAGCTACCTCCCGCTCGAAACCGATTTGTGGGACGCGGTCAGCTTCACCAAAGGCTGTTACATCGGGCAGGAGATCATTGCGCGGATGGAGAGCCGGGGCAAGCTGGCGCGACGCCTGAGCGGCCTGCGGCTCGAGGCCCCGGCGGCCCTCGGCGCGGAGGTGCGCGCGGGCGGCGCGGTGGTGGGCGAGGTGACCAGCGCCGGTGTGTTGCCCGGCCTCGGCCCGGCGGCCCTCTCGGTGATCAGGACCGGCGCCTGTGAGCCGGGCACGGATGTGACGGTGGGCGAGGTCACGGGCAGGGTCGTGGCGCTGCCGTTTGTGAATTGAGGCATAAATGATTGCTGGCTTTCATGATACGACTCTCGGTCTGCCGCCCGTTCACGATTGGCTGCGCCCGATGCGCGTGGCCTACCTGCCCGGCCCCGGCGCGGACGCACTGCGCCCGGTCTTCGAGCCTCTGCTCGCGGTGTTGCGGTCGAATGATCACCTCGTGCAGGCGCAGCCCGAGGCCGACACCGAAGTGCTGCTCACCACGGCCGCGTTCGGCCAGCCGGTGAACTGGCGCGATTCACTCATGCTCACCGGCCGCCGCCGGCTGGGGCTGGCGCGCACACCCACCGTCTTCACGTTCGTACACATCACACCCGAAGCGTTGAGTGAGACGCTCGGCCGGTTCGAGGCGGCGCTCGGCAAGACCCCGCTCGACCCGGCGGACTTCGCCTTCCCCGGGCTGGCGCCGCAAGCGCACCACACGCTCATCGAACAGGGCAAACGCGGCGGGCCGATGATGGCCCTCATCCGCCTCGTGCAGGCGCAGACCGTCTGCATCCGCAATGTCCTGGTCTCGGGGCGCGCGCTCCCCGAGGCCGCTTTCTACTTTGATCTGGTCGGCGGGCATCCGCGCGTCGCTGCTGATGACGCATCCTACTTCTACGCCGACATGGCGCGCCGGCTGGCGACGGCAGTGAGCACGCGCGATGTCACACAACATTTAATGCAGGCCGCGCCCGTCTCGCACGCCGAGTGGGAAACCCTAACTACGCCTGAGGCCATGCGCGTTGCCGGGCAGCAATTCGGCCGGCGCAATTTCTTCACCGAGATGATCCGGGTGCAGGATATGATCGCCGTGCCCGCCGTCGGTGAGGCGATTGCGAGCCAGTACAGCGAGGGTTGCTTCGCCACGTGGGATGCGCGGCTCGGCGCGCTCATCGCCACCATCACCGGCAGCGCGCGCCCGGTGGTGAAGGAGGCCATCACCGACGATGAGCTGGCCGTCATCACCGGCGCGCGCGAGGATGGGCTGGGCGCGGTGGTGCGCCACGTCGAGGGCAAGCGCAACGACCCGCCGTCCTCCGAAGCGGTGGAGTTGATCGATATGGACAGCGCCCTGCCGTGGGTGAGGGTGGATGGGACGAGTGTGCCGGCGGCGCGCTCCAAGCTGCACGGGCATCGCGGCGTGGCGGCTTTCAATCCGCGCCACGTCGAGTTCGTTCCGGTGGATGAGCCGTACTACCACTATCCGGTCTCGTGCTCCACCGATGCGCAGGCGCGCGCCATCAAGGCCGCCTTCGGGTCGGCCGCGGCGCTGCGCGATCCCGCCGACCCGCGCAGTGTGGTGTTCACGGTGATGCCCGGCCACGGCGTGGTGCTGGCGGAGAAGTGGGTGCCGGGCAAAGAACCGCTGCAGGTGATGTGGGAGTTGATGGACAGCGGCGATCTGCAGATTGATAACCGCGTGCCGCAGGGCTTGCACACCTATGTGCTGAACGGCGGGCGGATGGTGTTGAAGGAAGAATTCTGAGGTAGACCGACGCGGTTTCAAGAACCGCGTCGGTCTTTTTCGGCCATGTCCCCCGCCTTCTTCATATCTCCCGGTGAGTTCAACGGCTGGCGATTGCTTGATAGTGCCAGTCATCTGCAAAGGCGAATCACGGACGATGTTGCCGGGTAGGCGCGATGGAAAAAACATTGGCCGTCATCAATCAGCTGGAGCAGGCAGGCCTCATCGGTCGCTACGCCATCGGTGAGGCTGTTGCGGCCACGCGCTACATCGAGCCAGTTCAGACGTATGACCTCGATATTTTTGTGGTCCTCCCCGTCTCGACCTCCGGCCTCGTTTCGCTCACGCCCCTCTACGCCTATCTCACCCGGCGCGGCTACACGCCGCAGGGCGAAGGAATTGTGATCGAGGGGTGGCCGGTACAATTTCTGCCGGTCTTTGACGAATTGACGGACGAAGCATTGGCGGAAGCAGTTGAGGTGGAATGTGGCTCAACTCCCACCCGCGTTTTGAGCGCGGAGCATTTGGCTGCTATCATGCTCAAGACAGGGCGGCCCAAGGATCACGCACGCCTGTCTCAGTTCTTTGAATTCCATGTCCTCGATCGCGAAATTTTGGAGGCAATCATCGCCCGTCACGACCTGGCGTCGAAGTGGGTAAATTTCCGCCAGCGATTCTTGAACGAGAACGGATGACGGCACATGCGCCAAACTTATCCAGACATCTCCGGCATCCTGCTCGCCAAAGCGCAACGCCGGTTGGCGCTCGCGGCGTTGTCATGGGAAGAGAAAGTTGCGATTATTGAGCAGATGCGGCTCCTGTTGCCGCCTGGTCAATGGCGAGAGACGAAGCGCGCTGACGGAAAATCCCCAGGCCCATTGAACGCTGCTCGAACCGCAGTGACCGGCGTTGACCCTGCCGAGTAGTGAATCGTTCCAGGAAACCGACTTTGTCCCCCACCTTCTTCAAATCTCCCGCAGATGCCCTCGCCTGAAACGGCGCTGCAGCTCCTCGTCATCGGGCTGACGAATGGCGCGGTCATTGCCCTCAACGCCATCGCCGTCACGCTCGTGTACGGCGTCATCCGCACGCTCAACCTGGCGCATGGGGATGTGTTCGCGCTGACGACCGTTGTCGCTGCCTCAGTCGTGGCCGCGCTCGGCATCCAGCCTGACTCGCCGCCGCCGGTGCTGCTCGGCGCGCTGGCCATCACGGCCCTGACCGCAATGTCCTTCGCGGCGGGGTTGAACGCCGTCATCGATCGCCTCGCCTTTCGACCGTTCCGCGGCCATTCGCGCCTCGCGCCCCTTATCGCCACGCTCGGCCTCTCGTTCGTGCTCTATCAGGTTGCGCTGCTGTGGCGCTATCTGCTGCCCAACTGGATTCCGGGGGAGCACCGGTCGGTGCCGGGTGTGCCCGAGCTGCCCAAAATCCCCGTGCCCGACGTGCTGCCGAACGGCCTGCTCTTCGGTTGGCCGCTGGCGCTCAAAGATTTGTTCGTCATCGCGCTGGCGGTGGCTTGCGCGTTCGCGGTGCGCGCCTTTCTGCAACGGACGCGCGCAGGCAAGGCCATGCGAGCCGTGGCGCAGAACGCCGAACTGGCGCGGCTGCTTGGGGTGGATACCGACGCCGTCATCGGCCAGACCTTTCTGCTCGGCGGCGCGCTGGTCGGGGTGGCCGCCTTCACCTTCGTCACGTATTACACGCAGACTTTCAACAACGCCGGGGCGCAGAGCGGATTGATCGCTTTTGCGGCGGCCATCCTCGGCGGTGTCGGCAACCCGCTCGGCGCGCTGCTCGCGGGCCTGGTGCTCGGCGTGGGCGCGGCCTTCAGCGATTACGTGCTCGCGGCGCAATGGACGCCGGTGCTGCTGCAATCGCTCCTCATCGCGCTGCTCGTCGTGCGCCCCGCTGGCCTCACCGGTGATGACGACACCGCCCCCGAATCGGCCACCGAGCGCGATGCGCTGGCCGTGACGACCCTCAGCCGGCGCAGGCCGTTGCTGCTGTGGATGCTCCTCGGCCTCGGCCTGCTCTATCCACTGCTCGATTCCGTGTTCGGCTGGGGGCGCTTCTCCCTCGCCACGAGCGTTTTGATTTTTGCGCTGCTGGCATTGGGATTGAACGTGCTGCTCGGTTACGCCGGCCTCCTGGATTTGGGTTACGCGGTGAGCTTCGGCCTGGGCGGCTATGTGGCCGCACTGGTGAGCAGCCCGTATGCCAGCGTGCTGGGCGCGGCGCTGCCACAACCTCTGGAGTTTGGGGTGGTGGCCGCTTTCAGCGCGGCGGGCGCGGCACTGTTCGGCGCCCTCAACGGCCCGCTCACGCGCCGGTTGCGCAGTGACTACCTCGCCATCGTCACCCTCGCCCTCGGCGTCATCGCGCAGAGGATCCTCATCAACCTCAGCAATGCGGCCGGCGACGGCGGCAGCCTGGCCGCCATCCCCGCGCCCACGCTGCTCATGCACACCCTGCGCACGCCGCTGGAACGTTACTACCTCGTGTTGGCGCTGGTCGTGCTCGGGGTGCTGGCCAGCCGGCGCTTGCTGCACTCACGCGTGGGGCGTGCCTGGCTGGCGGGCAGCGCGGATGAGGTCGCCGCGGCGAGCAACGGCGTGGACGTGCCCCGTTACCGGTTGCTGGCCTTCGTCGTCAGCTCGGCCATCGCCGGCGTGGCCGGGGCGTTGTACGCCACGAGCTTCACGTACATTGATCCCGACGCGGTGGACTTCCGCCTCTCGGCGATGGCCCTGGCGATGATCATCCTGGGCGGGGCGGGGAGCGTGCCCGGCGCGCTGATCGGCGCAGTGATGATCGTGGGATACGATCAACTCGCCATCCCGCAACTCGGCGCGTGGCTGGCGCAATTCCAAACCAGCGATGCCCGCTTCGGCTCGGCCCTTGACCCGCGCGGGCTGAGTTACCTCAACTTCGGCCTGGCGCTGTACCTCACCGTGCTCCTGCGCGCACGGCGACGGGCGTAAGCCTCCAAGGTCACACCGCCCGCCGCCGCGTGCCTGATCAAGGCAACACCCACAACTCCGGCTTTTGCAGGTGAAGGTCGAACTGCACGCTCTCGAGCTTGTCGGAGCGCTCGGCCTCGAGGCTCATCACGATGAACTCGGCCAGGGCGCGCACATCGTGCGGGCGCAGCGTGACGGCGGTGAAGGGCGCCGGGTCGCCCGGTTGCAGCCCCGGCGGGTTGAGGAGCAATTCGCGGCCCAGCTCGATCAGCGTGTCGAGCGGGCAGGTGAAGGCGGGGACGAAGAACTGTCGCGGTTGCGCCCAAAATTGCGTGGCCTTCTTCGACTCGTCCCCGCTGAACGTGTCGCGGCTCAGCCCCACCAAGCCGGTCGCCACCCAGAACGGGCGGCCGTGCACGTCGGGCCGGCAGCGCGCATCGAAGTACACGCTCAACATCTCCAGGCCGGTCGGCGAGGCCTCGCTCAATTGCCAGCCGACGCCGCATGTCGGGCAGCGCCACGCCACCTCGTCGGGGTAAGCCGGCAGGTTGGTGCGGCAGTTCGCGCAGTTGAGGGGGAGGAGTTTGATCATAGCTTCAGCGGGGCAGCAGCCAGCGCCTACCTCAACAATCGTTTCACGTCTTCGGGCACGGGCAGCGCATCGGTGAAGGTGCTGCCGGTGACGCGGTTGGGCTTGTCGCGCTGGAATTCGTACACCTCGCCGTATCTGAAAGCGCGATAGGCGAAGAACATCATGCCAAAGCCGACGGCGGCCACCAACAGCGCGAAGATGAAGGGGCCGTCGCCGTCATCACTGTTGGTGCCGATGCCCGCGCCCATGATCCCCAGCGACACATCCACCCCGAGGAAGGCGCCCAGCGCCATGCCGCCGACCAGCACGCCCGCGCGATACAGCGTGTTGCCCGGCGCTTTGCCGTACAACACATCGCCCGAATGCCCATCCACCACCACCTGATAGGCCCGCCCGCGATAAAGGTAGCGCAGCACCCACAGCGGATAGTAGACGACGCCGAAGCGCTCGTTGACGAAGCGGGTGAACGTCTGCGAGACGCGGTCAATGCCGGCCTCGTTCTGCACCCGCTGCGCGAACTCCGCCTCGGCGGCCGCCTGCGCCTCGGCCACCGAGTTCACCGGCTCGAAGACCATCCCGCTCGCGCGCAGGGCCTCGGCGTCGAACGGCTCGAGCTCGCTGGGGTTGTGCTGCAGCGGCACGCGCTGCACGCCGAACTCGCCCACGTCGCAGGCCGCGCCGTTCCAGACCATGTCTTTGGCGATCTTTTTTTCGCGCGGCTCCCAGCGCGAGTTCTTGCCGCTGCCCACCTTCTCCTTGCCGAATACCCAGCCGAGCACGCGCGACCACGTCGCCCGGAACGGCAGCCAGACGAGGAAACTCTCGTTGAGTTGCGCCTGCCCTTTGGCGTTGAAGGCGATGGCGAGGTTGCTGCCGAGGAAGCCGTTGAGCTTGCCCTGCGCCGCCGCGCGATCCACCCGGCACGGCACCTGATAGCGCCGCACGCCGCGCTCCGCACTTCTCCCGTCGCTGGCTTCGCCAGCGCCGCGTTCACCCTGCACCACGGCCCGCAGATCGCAATATGGGCACTGCACGATGGCCTGCCCTTCGGGGATGGGTACCGTGCCGCCGCAGCGCGGGCAGTTCAAGCCTCTTAGAGTCTGAAGGTCGGTCATTGATACGAAGTCTGTAGAAAGTAGAAAGTAACGCCTCTACTTTCTATCCTTCCGCTTTCTAGACTTTTGCCGCCACCCACGCCGCAAAGCCGAACAGGAACGGCGCGGCGATGACGCCGAGGCCGGAACAGATCGCCAGCCCAACGAGATAGCCATCCCAGCTCACATCCCCGAGCAAGGCGCCGAAGATGGGGATGAGCGACAGCGCCAGAAACGCCAGCGCAGACGCGCAGCCCGCCATCAAATACGGGGCCTCGGCTTTGGCCGGGTAGATATTCGCCAGCGTCTTGCCGGTGGCCGCCTCGACCAGCGCGGTGTAGGTCTGGCTGTTGAATGAATACTTGAAGGTGTACAGCGGGATGTGCACCAGCGCGCTCTCGGCGACTTCGTTCAGCGGCACGCCCCGGTCGCGCAGCCAGCCGAGGGCGGTATCGAGCGGCACGCTGGGCGGCTCGGCGCGCGAGTCGAGCGAGGCGTCGTACCGCTGCAAATCACCGGCCGGCAAGGTCAGCCTGCGCAACTCACTCACCGAGGTGGCGGCGGCGGCCTCGAGCATCACCTCATCGCGGCCCGCCGCTTTGCGCTTGAAATACCACAGCGGAAAGTAGCCGAAGGTCTGGCTGACGAGTTGTGATTTTTTGTCGAGGTCTTTGACGGTGGCGTTGCCGGCCATCCACTGCGCCAGCAGGGTGCGGGCCTTGGCCTCATCCACCGTCGGGGCCAGCGCGTAGTGAAAGACCACCCGCGACTTGTCGACAAAGATGGTGCTGTTGCAATTCGCGCACGTGACGAAGAGCTCCCCTTCGTCGGGATGCAACTCCGAGCCGCATTGGGTGCAGCGCAGTTGTGCGGCGGGGAGGGGGGCGGCAGCTGGCTCCATCGGCGCTGATTATAACGTGCGGTCGAAGCTGTATTCCGACCGGCTCCGACTTGTTCGGAGTTGCGTCGTTGACAGACTCGTTTACGAATTGGCCGCCGGCCGGTTGCGGTCAGCCGGGCCATGCGCGGCGATGACGAACAGCGTCGCGCCGCCGGCGCCCAAGGAGAAGAAAGAATAAGCGCGCGCCTGTGTGCCGGGGCGGGGGGACGCTCACGCTAGCTGCGGCCCACGGTGTGCAGCAGGATGAAGTTGGCCGGCACGAGCTTGGTGGGCGGCAAACCGGCGATGAGGATGACCTGCTGCCCGGGCCGCACCGGCGAGTTGAGGAGCAGCGCGGCCTCCACGTGCGCGAGCATGGTCTCGAGGCTATCGGCGTGCGGCACGAGATAGGGGATGACGCCCCACATCAGGCTCATGCGCAGATGCGTCTTGGCGTCGGGGGTGAAGGCGAGGATGGGGACGTTGGGCCGCGTCTTCGACAGCACGCGGGCGTTGCGGCCCGTGAGCGTGAACACCGCAATCGCCTGCACCTCGCGGTCGTGCGCCAGTTCGCTCGCCGCGCGGGCCAGCGCGATCGAGTCGTCCGACGTCACTTCCTCCGGCACCTCCCAGCGCGTGTACTTGCCCGAGTGCGCTTCGGCCTCCTCGGCGATCGACGCCATCATCTTCACCGACTCAATCGGGTATTGCCCGGAAGCCGTCTCGCCCGACAACATCACCGCGTCGGTGCCGTCGAAGATGGCGTTGGCCACATCCGACACCTCGGCGCGGGTCGGGATGGGGTTGTGGATCATGCTGTCGAGCATCTGCGTGGCGGTGATGACGATCTTGCGCTTGCGGTTGGCCGCCTCGATGATGCGTTTCTGCGCGATCGGCACCTGCTGCGGCGACAGCTCCACCCCCAGGTCGCCGCGCGCCACCATCACGCCGTCGGCGATGTCCACAATCGAGTCGAGGTTGTCGAGGGCGGCGGGCTTTTCGAGTTTGGCGATGATGGGTGTTTTGGCCGCCTTCGGGTCCAACTCCACCAGCGCGCGTTTGATCAGGGCGACATCCTCGGCGCGGCGCACAAAGCTGAGGGCAACATACTCGACCTGCTGTTGCACGCCGAAGGCCAGGTCTTCGCGGTCTTTGTCGGTGAGCGACGGCGTGTTGACGAGCACCCCCGGCAGGTTGATGCCTTTGTGCTCCTTGAGGATACCGCCATGCACGATGCGGGTATGCACATCGGTGCCGTCGGCCACGCGCTCCACGCGCAGTTCGAGCAGGCCGTCATCGAGCAGAATCCGGTCGCCGGTCTTCACATCGCCCGGCAACCCGTCGTATGTCGTGTTGACCTCGCGCACGTCGCCGGGCACGGCGCGCGTGGTGATGACGAACTCCGCGCCGTCTTTCAACTCCACCGGTTTGTGATCTTGCAGCCAGCCGGTGCGGATTTTGGGGCCTTGCAAGTCCTGCAGGATGGCGATGGGCCGGTTGAGGCGGTTGGCCACGCGCCGGAGGCGGGCGATGTTGGCCGCGTGGTCCTGGTGCGTGCCGTGCGAGAAGTTCAAGCGCGCCACGTTCATCCCGGCGTCGATGAGTTGCGCGATTTTTTCCTCGGTGTTGCAGGCCGGGCCGATGGTACAGACGATTTTGGTATAACGCATACAGGCTTGTCGTGGGGGCGCGAGGCGCGCATGAGTCGGGACGATTTGACCGAGCGATTATAACACCCGGATTCGGTCGAGGGAGCGCGCTGTACAACAAATTTTGCTGAACTTTGTTGGTCAGATTTTCCGGCGCTCAATCCTCAGAGCGCGTGGGCGGTGGGGGGATGGTCTTGCGCTCGGGCGGGGGCGCGGGGTCGAACATGTGCTGGGCCATCGCGAACCAATAGGTAAAGATTTGCAGCCACGGCCTGGGG
The DNA here is from genome assembly GCA_964608265.1 of uncultured Anaerolineales bacterium. Taxonomy (GTDB): domain Bacteria; phylum Chloroflexota; class Anaerolineae; order Anaerolineales; family UBA6663; genus JANWXR01. Next base: position 10,544 of record CAZSNP010000026.1, read on the forward strand.
CGGGGGATATCACCCAGCGCCTCCTCGCGCGCCACCAGCAGCAGCGATACGGCCAGCAGCCCCGCGCCCAGCCATTGCACCGGCGTGAACGCCTCGCCGAGGAAGGCTATGGCGGCCACGATGGTGACGAGCAACTCGCTCAAATTGATGAGCACGGCCTGCATGCTGCCCAGCTGCTTGACGCCGACGAAGAGCATGAGCCGCGCGGTGAGCGTGGCCAGCATCAGCGCGATCACCGGCTGCCAGGCCAGGGCCGTCGCCGGCATGGCGGGCGCGCCGACCACCAGAAAGCCGATGAAGACCGTCGCCGCCATGCCCGTTAGCGTGTACAACGTCACCGTCGGCGCGGGCACATCGAACAGCGTGTGTTGATTGATGGAGACGTGCAGGGCATATGCCGCGCCGGCCGCGATCATCATCAGCGCCGCCAGCCAGTTGGCGTTGGTCGGGTCGGCCCACTTCAGCAGAATCACCGCGGCCAGCGCCAGCCCCAGCCGCAGCGCCGTCAGCCGCGAGAGGCGATAGCCATCCAGCCACGAAAACAGCGTGAGGAAGATCGGATACAGCGTGAAGAGCAGTTGGCTGAGCGAAGCGTTGAGCTCGCGCAGGCTGGTGTAAAACATCAGCGAGCCGAGGCCGTTGATGAGGCCCGCCGCCAGACAGCCCGCCAGGCCAAAGGGATAGATGTAAACGTATTGGCGCCAAAACAACAGATACACAATCCACAGGACGGCCACCGCCCCGACGGTGCGCAGCATGGCCAGCGTAAACGGCTCGACCCCGGCGGCGTAGGCCTGTTTGCCCAGGATCGGGATCACGCCCGACACGACTGCCGAGAGCAGCGCGGCGAGGATGCCTTGGGTCTGGGGTGAAGACAGGCAAGCTTTCATACGGCTGGCGCGCTATGCCTTCCGGAATGCGGGATACCGGTGGGGCGGCGGGCATCGAATCGTCACGACAGGGCCTTCAGTACGTCGTTCAACAGGTCGTCATCCATCAACGAGCCTTTTTGCAGGAGCGAGCCGGCCTGCGTCCGCAACCGCGCCCGCTCCTCGGGCGAGAGGGTCTTGGCGGTGACGACGATGACGGGGATATCGCGCGTCGCCTCATCCGCCCGCAGCGCGTCGAGCACGCCGAAGCCATCAACCTCCGGCATCATCAAATCAAGAATCACCAGATCGGGATGAGCCGCGCGGATGAGCGCCAGCCCATCGCGCCCATTGCTCGCTTCGTGAATCTCATAGTCGCCCTTGGCCTGCAAGAGGCGGCGGAAGAGCCGCACCGTATCGGGCGTATCGTCGATGATGGCGATGGAGCGCACCCGTTCATCGAGCCGCTCGAAGGCCGCCAGCACGCCCTCCGGCTCAGGGCCGGCCGCCGGTTGAGGCGCCAGCTCGCGCTCATCCCACTGGCGCACCCAGCCTTCGCCGAGCACCTCGCCCTCCACCGGCAAGGTGTGGCCGGTGCAGTTGACGACGACGGTGTGTTCGGGCTTGATCAACCCCTGATGCACCAGCTTGAACAGCCCGGCGAAGGCCGCCGCGGCGGCCGGCTCCATCGACAGACCCTCCATCTTCGCCATCACATGCATGGCGCGAAAGGCCTCCTCGTCGGTCACCGACTCCATCACCCCGCCGTGCTGCTCGATGTGGCGCTTGAGCAACCAGTAGGCGCGGCCCGGGTTGCCGGTGGCCAGCGTGCCGATGCGGGTGCGCGGCGACTCGACCGTGTCGGGGACGCTGGCGTTGCGCCGGAAGGCCGTCACCATCGGCGCGCAGCCCTCGGCCTGGAGGCAGGCGATGGACGGCACCCGGTCAATCAGCCCCATCCGATACAGCTCGTGGAAGCCTTTGGCCACGCCCACCGGGCCGAGGCCCCCGCTCACGCTCTGAACGTACCAGTCAGGCGCGCGCCACATGGCCCCGTGCCGGCCATTCGGTTGCGCCAACAGCACGCGCGCCAGTTGCTCGGCGATTTCGTAGGCCAGCGTCTTCATGCTCTCGACCGAAGCGATGGAGCGCAGACCGCGGTCGTAATACATGCCGCGTTGCTGGGCGAAGTGCTGCGCCAGCCCTTTCGATTGATCGTAGGTCGTGGTGACCTTGATGACCTGCGCGCCGTACAGCGCGCACTCGCGCATCTTCTCCGGCGGCACGAGCGAGGTGAGGAAGGCGTAGAGCTTGATGCCGACCCGCGCGCAGTAGGCCGCGTAGCTGATGGCGACGTTGCCGGTGGAGGCGACCACGGCCTCGCGGATGCCGGCCTCCTTCATCACCGAGACGGCCAGCGCGGCCTGCCGGTCTTTGAACGAGCCGGTCGGGTTCTGCCGTTCGTCCTTGACGAAGATCCGGCTGCGCCCGAGCATCAGCCCGAGGTTCATCACCCCGAACAGTGGCGTGTTGCCCTCGCCGAGCGTGACGGCGTTGGCCGCGTCGCTGAGCGGCAGCAGTTCGCGATAGCGCCACAGCCCCGGTTCGCGCCGGGCGTGCGCGGCAGCGAAGCCGCTGGCCACGGCGGCGTAATCGTACTCGGCCTCGAGCCACTCGCTGCCGCAGACATCGCACCTCAGCTTGAGCGGTTGGAACAGGGCGCGATGTCCGCAATCCGCGCACAGGGTGAGGGTGGGATGAGGCATTTACAAGGCGCGGGAGCCGGGGGGCGAGGTGCACGAATGGGCAATGTCTCCCCTGCGCCCCTGCGCCCTTGCTCCCGGGTTAGTTTGCATGTTTGCCATTGACCTGCGCGCCGTTGGGCAGTTTGTGCAGCGCGCGGATGAGGTCGGATTCGAGAATCGGCTTGACGAGGTAATCGGCCGCGCCGAGTTGCCGCGCGCGTTCGGGTTCGTCGGTGATGGTGCACATGATAACGGGGATGTCGCGGGTGGCCGGGTGTTGTTTGAGTTCCGTCAGCACCTGCCAGCCGTCGCGCTCGGGCATCATCACGTCGAGCAGAATCGCCACCGGCTTTTCATCCGCCGCGCGACCTACCGCCTCGGCGCTGCTCTCGACGCCGATCAGGGCATAGCCGTGCGTTTCGAGGTAGCGCCGGTAGAGGGTGAACAGGCGATGGTCGTCCTCGATGACGAGGATGGTGGGCTGGCCATGCAGCGGGGCGGGCGCCGCCGATTGCGCGGTGAACAGCGGCAGGGTGAAGTGAAAGACCGCGCCCCTGCCCGGCTCGCTTTCCACCCAGATGCGCCCGCCGTGCAGTTCCACCAATTGCCGGCTGATGTGCAGACCGAGGCCGGTGCCGCCGACCTTGCGCGTCGGTGAATCATCCACCTGCGAGAAGCGCTCGAACAGCCGGGGCATATCCTTTGGCCCGATGCCGTGCCCGCTGTCGGCCACGCTCACCTGCACCATCGGCCCGGCCGGGTCTTCGATGACGCGACCGCGCAGGGTGATGTGGCCGCGCTCGGTGAACTTGGCCGCGTTCGACAACAGGTTGAGCAGCACCTGGCGCACCCGGGTGTGGTCGGCCCGCACCGCCGGCAGGTCGGCGGGCACGTCCTTGAGCAGCTCGATGGATTTGTCGCGCACCAACCCGCGCGTCGTCGCCAGCACGCCGTCAAAAATCTCCGGCAGATGTGTCTCGGCGAAGACCAGTTCCATCCGGCCCGCCTCGATGCGACTGAGGTCGAGGATGTCGTTGATCAGCCCGAGCAGGTGCTGGCCCGAGCTGTAGATCGAGCCGAGGTCCTGGCGCTGGATGTCGTTGATCGGGCCGTCGATGCCTTTGAGGATGACGCGCGAAAAACCGATGATGGAGTTGAGCGGCGTGCGCAATTCGTGGCTCATATTGGCCAGGAACTGGCTCTTCAACCGATCGACTTCGAGCAAGCGCTCGGCGGTCTCGCGTTGCAATGCGTACAGGCGCGCGATGCGCACCGCCGAGGCCGCCGTCGTCACCGCTGCGCGCAGCAGGTTGAGGTCATCGGTGCTCAGCCCGGGGCGCGGCCCGGTGTAAATCACCTCGACCACACTATCGACCGCATCATCGTAAAGCAAGGGCACGATCATGCTTTCGCGAATCTCGTACTCGCCGATGGGGCTGAGGGTGCGCAGGCTGGCGGTGCGGCTGTAGGCGACCGTCAACAAATCGGGGTGGTCGGCGGCAGGCAGCGCCTCGCCGATGGCCGGCCAGTTGGGCGGCTCGGGCGTCGCCGCGTCCACCATCAACGCGCGCGGCGTAAAACTCTGGCCGCCTTCATCCCAGCGCGAGATGACGACGCCGTCGGCTTTGTAGGCATTGAACAGCTCGGTGGCCAGCGTGCGCCACACATCCTGCTCGTCGAGTTTGCCCGTCACCGAGCGGGCGATGTTGGCCAGCGCGCTGGCGTTGAACTCCTGCGTGCTCACGCGGCGGAAGAGGCGGGCGTTTTGAATCGAGGTGGCGATTTGATCGGCCAGCGTTTGAAGAATGGCGATGTCGGCTTCGCTGAAGGCGTTGCGGCGTTCGGATTGGATGCTGATGGCCCCGAGTGCGCTTTCGCCGACGACCAGCGGCAAGGCCATCTCGGACTTGGTGTCGGGCGTGAGCGGGTTGACGTAGCGCACGGTCTCCTCGGCCACGTTCTCCGAGATGCGGGCCTTGCGGTTGGCCACCGCCCAGCCCACCATGCTTTGGCCGCCCACCTCCAGCCGGTGGCCGAGCTTGAGCAACAGCCGCGCCGCATCGCCCGCGCCGCCGCTGGCGTGGCGCAACTCGGCCCACTGGCCCGATTCCTCCACAAGGAACAGCGCCACGTAGTACAGGTTGAAGCGCTCACGCAGCAGCTCCACCGTTTGTTGCACGATCTCGCGCTCGTCGAGCAGCGACGTGGCCGCATTGCTCAGTTCGGCGGCGGTCAGCAACTGCTGGGCGCGCCGCTCGATGAGGGTGACGTTGCGGAAATTTTCGATGAGGGCCGCGGCCTGGCGCGAGAGCGCCATCACCCGGCGCACCTCGCCGTCGGGGAAGACGGTGACGCTCGAATACAGCCCGCACAGATAACCGACCCAATCGCCGCCGACGACCAGCGGCACGAACAGGGCGCTCTGCACCCCGTAGCGGATCATGTACACGGCCCGCGTGTTGTCATCGATATACGGGTTGCCCGACAGGTCGTCGATGATGGTCGGGGCATCGGCCTGCAACAGCAGCCCCATCCACGAGGAGACGGGTGTGCGGTTGGCCGCCAGTTCGCCGCCGCCGGCGTACCAGTACGCGAGCGTCTCGGCCCACTCCGGCTTGTTGCGCGGCCCCCATGGCTCATCGAAGTAATTGAGCATCAAGATGTGCGCGTCGCGCAGCAGGGTGTGGCGGCGCAGGGCCGTCAGGATGTGGTGGTGGTTCTGAGCTGTGTTGAGGTCGGCGCTGGCCTGATACAGCGCCTCGGTCTCGGCCAACGCCGTTTGCGTCTGCTGGAAGAGGCGCGCATTCTCAATCGCCACGCCCAGGTTGGCGGCGATGATCGTCATCAGCCGCACATCGCTCTCATCGAACAGGCCGTCTTGCGTCGTGCTCTGGACGTTGAGGATGCCGATGACGTCGTTGCCGACGATCACCGGCGCGCCGAGGAACGACAGCGGCGGATCGCCCACCGTATACGCCCCCAGGGCGCGACCCTGCTCGACGGCGTTGTGCACCATCAGCAACGGCTGGCGCGTCTGGATGATGTGGGACGTCAGGCCCCGCCCGAGCGGCACCGGCGCGGTCGGCGCGGGCAGACCGTTTTCCATGAAGTACGGGAACTCGATCAGGTTGGTGCGGCTGTCATAGAGCGCGATGTAACCGGTCTGTACACCGAAGATTTCGAGCAGCGCATCACCGACCTGGCGCAGGATGGTGTACAGATCGACCTCGGAGGCCAGCACCGTGCCGATGCGGTTGATGGTCTCGAGTTCTTCCAGCCGGCGGCGGGTCTCGTCGATGAGGCGCGTATTCGACAGGGCCGACGCCGCCGCGCTGGCGAAGAGCCGCGCCACCGTTTCATCCTCGGGCGTATAGCGCCAGTCGGGCTGCAGGCGGTTGGCCACCAGCACGCCGAGGATTTCATTCTGCCACATCATCGGCACCGCCAGCGCCGTCATCTGCCCCGGCGTCGTCTGGTAATCATCGAGTTGCAGCGGCTGCCCGATGGCGAAGGCCCGCCCGGCCAGGCCCTCATCTTTTTTCAGCCGGTGCCCGACCACCGACAACCCGATGGACGGCGCAGTGACGGCCAGTTCAATCGCTTCGCCGTCCTCGACCGGCAGCCACAGGTCGGCGCTGTCGGCGCGCAACAATTGCCGGGCGCGGCGCGCAATCGCCTCCAGCAAATCGGTGCGGCTGAATTGCGGGCCGGTCAACACCAGCGTGGCTTCCGAGAGCGCCGTCATCCGCTGCGCGTTCGAGCGGGCGTCGTAGAAGAGGCGCGCGTTTTCGAGCGCCATGCCCATCCGCTCGGCGATGGCGCCGACCAGTTGCCTGTCGCTGGCCGACCAGTCGCCCGACTCGCGCTTGAGCTGCAACAGGCCCAGGGTGTCCTCGCCCAGGCGAATGGGGACCTCGAGGGCGTCGCTTTCGGGTTGCACATCCTCGGGTGGCAACGGGGCGGTGTTGACCCCATCGTAGCGGTAAGCCAGCGGCACGGCCGCGCCGGGCGCGTTCGGTTCGTGGCGGGCCTGGCGTTGCAGCGACCGCAACTCCTCGAGGTTGCGTTCGGCGTCCTCGAACAGCCGCGCGTTGTCGATCGCCACGGCCAACTGGTCGGCGAGGATTTGCAGCGCGGCGATGTCGTCGTCGGTGAAGGCGTTGAGCTCGGTCGAGTGCACGTCCAGCGCGCCGCTGATGCCGTTGCGGATGCGCAGCGGCAGGGCCATCTCGCTTTGCGACTCGGGCAGGTCGGGGATGGGGAAGAGGCCCGCATCTTCACCGGCGTTGAGGACGAAACGCGGCTGCCCGGTGGCGGTCACAAATCCGATGATGCCCTCCTGCCCGACGCGCAACCGGTGCCCGCGCGCCAGCAGTTTGCGCCCACCGGGGCTGTTCGAGGCGCGCAGCACGGCCCATTCGCCATCTTCATCCAGCAAATACAACGCGGCGTGATAGAAGTTGAAGCGCTCGCCGATGAGGTTGACGGCCGTGTCGAGCAGGGTGTTGAGGTCGTGCAGGGTGGCCGCCACGCGCGCCACCTCGGCGCTGACGGCCAGGTGGGTGACGCGGCGTTCGAGGGTGCGGCTCTGCGCGGTGAGGCGCTGGTTGACCTCGTTCAACATACGCGAGGCCAGTTCGAGGTCGATTGCCTTCTTGCTCAGTTCACTGCGCGCCTGCTCGAGTTGGTCTTTCTGTTGCGCGGTGCTGGCCGCGAAGGCCTGGGTCTCCAGAAACTGGCGCTGCGGCAACACCGCGGCGGCGATGAGCATCATCAGGGTGATGCCGGCCGACAACCAGTTGACCCACTCCAACGAGTCGGGCGGGGCCGGAGGCTGCCACTGCAGCCAGGTGATTACGGCGCCCGCGCCAAACCAGGTCGCCATCGCCGCTGCGGCCGCCCATACCCCGGCCCGCGCGCCAAAGAGGATGGTGACCATCATGGCCGATATGACGAGGTAGGCGCGGGTTGCCCCGCCGATGCCGGCCGTCGCCATGCTCACGATGGAGGTGGCGTACAACAGCGCGATGAAGAGGCCGCCGCGCCAGGCGAGCGATAGCTGACGCGCCTCACCCAGGGCCCACAGAACAACGAAGAGCGCGCCGTACAGTCCGAGCGACGTCCAGGCATGGTACACATACGCGACGGCGGCGTACGCCACAAATGAGAGCAACGCCACCCAGCGCAGCCCGCGCAGAAGTTGATCCAACACCTCCTCGCGCGCGCGCCGCATGGCCGCCCGCAGCTCGCGCGTCAGGCCGGTGCGCCGGAAAATGCCGCTATCGCCCTCGGCCACGTTGGCCGGCTCGACTGTGCCGCCGCGTGGGGAGGCGTCGGGCGTGGTCGGCGCTTCCTCCAGCACCGAATTGCGCGCCGGGTTGGGCACGCTCATGGGCCGCCTCCGCGCGCGCCGCCGGGGGCGGGGCGCTCACCCGGCTGTAACTTCACCACCACCTCGGTGGCGCCGACCGCGCGGCCCAGTTGCCGGATGCCGCTTTGCAGGATGAAGGCGGGGTTGAGGGTGGAACGAATCTCGTCGGTGATCTGGGTGATGAGCCGTTCGCGCTGGCCGCGCAGTTGGCTCTCCTGCACCAGCACGGCGCTTTCGAGCGCGGTGGAAAGTTGCGCGGCGATGGTGGACAGCATGGCCTGCTCGGCCTCGGTCAGCGGCCCGCCGCTGCGCCCGTGCAACTCGATCACCCCGATGGTGCGCTCGCGCAGGCGCAACGGGATTTGCAGCGCCAGGCCGTCGTCGTCAGCGCCATTGGTATTTACGCCGAGCGCCAGGCCCGGCTCCAATTCGTACACCGTCTCGCGCGGGCCGGCGCCGAGCACGTCTTGCCATTGGTCCGTCAATTGTTGCTCATAACGCGACCGCGACTCGGCCAGGGCCGCCTGCGTACGTTGGAACGATTCGGCGTTTTCGATAGCGACGCTCAGCTGGTCGCCCAGCACTTGCAGCGCCTGCACATCGCTCTCACCGAAGGCGTTCAGTTCGCGGCTCTGCACATCGAGCACCCCCAGCAGGCGGTCGCCGACGAGCAGCGGCAGACACAACTCCGAGTGTGTTTCAGGCAGCAGCGGATTCTTGAAGTGAAATGGATCGTCGGCCACATCGCGGGCGATGCGCAGGCGACGGTTCTGCGTCACCCAGCCCACCAGGGAGCGCGAGCCGATGGCGAGCCGGTGCCTGGCGGCCTTGAGTTGTGCCCCGATCTCGCCGGTGGATTCGCGCAGCACCGCATACTCACCGGCCTCATCAATCAAAAAAACCGAGGCGTGATAGAAGCCGAAGCGGGCGCGGATCATCTCGACGGCCAGTTCGAGCAGCTCGCCCAGATCGCGCACGCCGGCGGTGGCGCGGCTGATGTCGGCGGTGGCCTGCAATTGCGCGGTGCGCTCGGCCACGCGCTCTTCGAGCGTATGCACCGCCTCTTGCAGTTGGGCCGTCATCGCGTTGAAGGTGCGGGCAAGCGTGTCGAGTTCATCGTTGGCGGCCGGCGCGACGCGCGCCGCCAGGTCGCCGCCGGCGACGCGCTGCGCGGCGGCGGTCAAATCGGTGATGGGCCGGGTGAGGGCGCGCGTGGCCAGGGCGGCCAACGCTGCCACCGGCAGCGCAATCGCCAGCGCGATGAGGACGGTGTTGCGCGTTTGTTCGCGGGCCGGCTGCAGGGCCACGCTTTCGGGCTGTGCAGCGATGACGCGCCACGGGCGGGTGCGCAGTGACACAATCGCGGCCAGGTGCGTTTGCTCGCCCGTTGCGGCGCCGGCTGAATGGACCACGCCGGTGAAGAAGACCGGCGTGCCGGCGGATGGGGCGCGCAGCGTCGCGGCCAAATCGGGCAGGCGGGCATTCAGCTCCGCGTCGCTGCGTGGCGGCACCCGCCCGGCGGCCTCGAGGGTTTGCCGCGTGGCCGCATCGGGCAGAGCGGCAAAACGCCACACATCGTCGCTGTCGGGCCGCGAGTGGGCCAGCTCGAGCGTGTGCTCATCGAAGACGGCGATCTCGGTCTGCGTGAGCGCTGCCTCTCCCTCGGGCGGGTTGACTTGCGTGACCACCTCGCCCAGCCAGCCGGCATCTACTTGCGCGATCAGCACGCCGACCCGCCGCGCCGACTGATCGACCACCGGGGCGGAGAAGAACAGCGTCGCGCCCATCGTCGGCGAAAAGCACACCGGCGAGACGTAAGCCTGACCGGTGGCCAGCGGCGCGAGCAAAACTTCGCCGCGAAAGAAGTCGGGGTCTTCGATCTTGCCCGTCGTGCTGAGTACGATATCGCCGGCGTCATCGAGCAGGTAGTAGGCTTTGACGGCCGGCCTCTCGGCAGTGGGGGCGATCAACTGCGGGCTCGATTGCATGATGCCAAAGACGTACCGCACCTGGGCTTCGAGCGCGCTGCCGGCCCGTTGTTCGCCGGGCAACGCCAGCAGGGCCTGCATCGAAGGCAGCCGGCCCTGAGTCTGTACCGCGTTCAAGTTCGACTGGATGAAGCCGTCCAGCCCGGCGGCGGTTTGTTGCGCGGTGACGAGCAGCGAGCGATTCGTCGCCTGCCGCAGGTCGGCCCGGGCCTGTTGGTCGTTGAGGTAGCTGACGAGCGCAATCGGCAGCAGCGCCAGCAACAGGAATCCCACCAAAACCTGCGTGCTGAGGGTGTAGCGGCGGAACTGGGCGCCGACGAGCACGGCGAGGGCTAAGGCCACCAACGCCGTAGCGATGGGTAGGGCCACGCCCTGAGTGAAGGCCGGCAGCCTGAGGCGCGGCCACGTCGCAATCGCATCAAAAAACAGATCGAGCAGCAGGGTGAGGATGGCGGCGAGGACGCCGATAACGATCGCCGCCCGGGCCGTGCGGCCCGTGAGGGTGAGGGTGGCGATGGCGGCCGCATTCACCGCCAGCGCAATGCCCAAGAGAATGCCGAGGTCGGCGATGAGGGCCGAAGTGAAGGGAAAGAGAAGCGCCAGGCCCAGCACCAGCACCACGCCGCCCGCCGAGGCGCGCCCGGTGTGGCTCAGCCACAGGCCGAAGGCGGCCACCCCGCCGAGCACGGCCACCGCGACCGCACTCACTTCTACACCGGCGATGGCGGGGGAGGTGAAGTACGCGAAGACCAGCGCCGCGCCGAGCACGCTGGCGGTGACGAGCAGCACCAACGCCACCCGAAACGCGTTGCCCTTTTCGATCTGCGGCCGGATCATCGGTTGGCCTCCGGCGGCGGTTCCTCACCGAACAGCTTCACCACGGCGCGGCGGGCGCCGAGCGCGCGGCCCAGTTCCAACGCCGCGTTCTCCATGATGGTGTCGGGCTTGAGCGATTGATGAATCTTGCTCGTCAGCGCGAGGGTCAGCTCTTCAATATGCAGTACGCGCTTTTGCTGTCCGAACAGACGGTCATTTTCGACCGCCACGGCGATCTGGTCGGCGAGGATCTGCAGCGTCTCGACATCGGTCGGTGTGAGGGCCTCGCGGCGTTTACTTTGCAGGTCGAGCACACCGATGACGCGCTGGCCGGCGCGCAGCGGGAAGGCCGCGTGAACCAGCGTCCCGGGAAGGTGTTCGGCGTGTCGCGGCGTGCCGTCAGCGGCCCGCACGAGTTGGGGCGCGCCAGCGGCCAAAGCCTGCCCGGCGATCGTCCGTGTCCCCACCGGCAGGCGGCTGCCCTTCGGCCTCAACTGCGGTTGGATCGTTTCGTAGAGCGCTGCCTGACCGTCCTCCTCAACCAGGAAGATCGCCACACCTTCGCAGGCAAAGCGCTCGCGGATCAACTCAACGGCGCGCGCCAACAGCGGTTCCAGATTCAAATCGGTTACAGCGGCGCGGCCCATCTCCGCGATGGCGGCGAGTTGCCGGCCACGCTCGCCTTCCCGTTGTTGCAGGGTCGCGACGGAGGCCTGCAACTGTTCGATCAACGCATTCGAAGTTCGGCTGAGCGCGGTGATCTCGTCCGCCCCGCCAATCGGCACGCGCTGTGAAAGGTCGCCCGTAGCTTGAATGCTTTGGAAGACCCGGCCCAACTGCGCCAGGCGCGTCAGGATCTGTCGATCCAGCAGCCACCACATCAGCGCCCCCAGTACCAGGCCGGCGACCAGCACCGCCAGGGTCATGTTTTGGAGTGTCTGACGCCCCTGCGCGGTGATATCGCGTGGGGCCGACACACGCACAATGAGGGCCGGTTGCTCAAAGACATCATTGAGCAGGGTGTAGCCGGCCAGCATGCCATCGCTTAGTGGCTGGGTGAACACCCGGGTTGACCCGCCGAGCGATTGGCGCGCGGTCTGAAAATCAGCCGGCAGGGCCGGCCCGTCGAGCGCTGCCACGCCGAGCGGCAGTTGGATGAGGCGGCTGAACTGGGTCAGGCTGTCGCTGTCGAGATAACGTCCAAAGATCAACGTGCCGCGAATTGGGCCCTGCAACGCGCTGTTGAGGATGGGGCGAGCAGCTACGAGCAGCGGCCCTTCGGGGAGCATCACCAGGCCGGTGACGGCGCTTTCCGGGGTGGCGTGTCGGGTCAACGGGGTGTCGCGTTCCACAAGCTCACGCAGGCTGGGCGGGAACGGCGCGGCGCTGCCGGTACGCAAATCCAGCGCCTGACCGTGAACCAGGCGGCCCGTGGCATCCACAAAGACCATCACGTTGAGTTGTAATTGCGCAATGGCCTGATCCGTGAGGTTGACCCGAACGTAATCGGGGTTGTCGCCGGCGACGAAGGCGTAGGTTTCATCCCAGGCCGCCCAGTCACTGGCCCTTACGCGCAGACCGGCCAGGGCCTCGTCGATTGCGGCGCGGGCCCTATCGAGGTGTTGCTCGGTCTCTTCAATTTCCAGTTGCGAATAACTCTGCTGGGTGAGCAGGGAGAGGATGACGTAGAGCAGGATCAGCAGCCCAGCGAGTGTGCCGCCGATGATGAGGACGGTCTTCTGACGGAGTGTCATTTGGCCCGCCTCGCATTGAGCCGATCACTGTTCCCAGACGGGCTCGCCCTTGAGCAACCGGCGAATCTGATCGGGGAAACGGTCGGGGTCGAGCGGCTTGCCGAGGAAGCCGTTGAAGCCGGCGGCCCGGGCTTTGTTGAGTTGCTCGAGGTTGGCTTCAGCGGTCACGGCTACCACGATGGTGTCTTTGAGTTTGGGGGTTGCGCGGACCTTGTTCAGCGCGGCGTAGCCGTCTTCGTACGGCAGGCGCAGGTCCATCAGGATCAGGTCGATGCGCGGGAGGGTATCGGCGAATTCCACTACCTGCCAGCCGGAGGTCTTCCACTCGCAGCGCGGCACGCCCATATACGCCAGCATGCGGGCCATCAACACGAAATTCGAGACGTTGTCTTCGACGATGAGGATGGTGGCGTCTTTCGGATTCACCGGCTCGCGCGTGTAGGTTTCAACTGACATAGGCGGTGTCTCCAATGCCCTCAGGGAGTGGAGCTCAAGAAGCGCAGGTCAAGAAAGTGCGCAATCTGGCCGGGCAGCGCATCCACATCAATCGGTTTCTGAATGTAGCCGTCGCAACCCGCCACCAGCGTCCGCTCGTAATCGCCCTTCATCACGTTCGCGGTCAGGGCCACAATCCGCAGACTCCGGTACTCGGGTTTGGCTTTGAGCCTGGCCGTCATGGCATACCCATCCATCCCGGGCAGGTTGATATCCATAAGCACCAAATCGGGCCGTTCCGCCTCGGCCAGCGCCAGGCCGGTGTGCGGGTCGTTGGCCAGAGTCACACGATAGCCGGCGGCCTCCAGCACCCGCTGCACCAGGATGCGATTGTCGGCGTTATCTTCGACATACAAGATGTGCGCGGCGCCGGCGGTCTTCAGCGTATCCATCGAGGCTGAATTCTAACTCAGCCGGCGTGGCCGCCCGCCGGCCCGGCAACCGGGTGAGTGTGAAAATGGTTGGAAGCCTTGTCGAAAAATGCGCCCCGGCTTTTACCCGGGGCAAACGGCCACAGCGGCGGCGCGCCGAGGCGCCTTTGATAGAATAGAGAGCGGGTGATGGGATTCGAACCCACGATATCTTGCTTGGGAAGCAAGCGTTCTACCACTGAACTACACCCGCGTAAGGCATTGCTACCGCGACCGGGCGCGATTCTAGCCGATGGGCTGGGACGGGTCAAGCATACTTCTTGCACTTAATCGAGTTTGTGCCAACCATGGTCTCAACACCCACCCCCCGCGATCATGTCGAAGCCCTGTACGCCGTGTCGCGGGCGTTGAACTCCTCGCTCGACCTCGAATCTGCCCTGGCCGTCGTCATCGATTCCGCCATCCGCCTCTCGGGCGCAGAGCGCGGCTTCCTCATGTTGTCGGATGAGACCGGCGCAAAGCTCGACTTTCGCATCGCCCGCAACACCCGGCGCGAGAGCCTGAGCGAGGCCGATTTCGAAGTGAGCCGCTCGGTGGTGCTGGAGGTGGCGCGTTCCGGCAAATCGGTGGTCACGCTCGATGCACAAACGGACCCGCGCTTCACCGAAAAAGCCTCGGTCGTCAATTTCCTGTTGCGCTCGATCATGGCTGTGCCGCTTAAGGTGCAGGGGCGGCTCATCGGCATGCTATATGTGGACAGCAAGGCGCGCGACGGCCAGTTTGGGCAGAGCGATCTGGATTGGCTGGGCACGTTCGCCGATCAGGCCGCGACCGCCATCCTCAACGCACAGTTGTATGAGGCTCAGAAACGCGAGGCCGAGATCCGGCGCGTGTTGTTGGAGGTGGCGCGGGTGGCCCAGGCGGCCAGCAGCGTGGCCGACCTGACCCAGACGCTCGTCAGCCAATTGCCGGGGTGGATGCTGTGCGACCGCTCGGCCCTGTTTTTATACGACCCGGAAATCGCCGCCTTTCGCCCGACCGCTTTCTCGCAAGCCGCGGATCGCGTCTTCTTCGAGGCCATCGGTCCGCTTGATCCCCAAAGCACCCCGTTCGCCGAACAAATCCGGCATCAACGCGAGCCGCTGCGGTTGACGGCGGGCCAGCTTCGCGAGGCCTTACCTCACGAGTGGTTGGCCGCGCTCGCGGTCGGCGAAACGCTCCTCGTGCCCATCTGGTCGGAGACGCTGCTCGTGGGCGTGCTCTCGCTCGACAACGCCCGCTCGGGGCGGTCGTTCGCGCCGCTCACGCTGCAACTCGCCGAAGCGCTGGGCGATCAACTGGCCACCGCCATTCAGCGGCTGCAGCTCTTCGAGACCTCCGAGCGCCAGTTGCGCGAGCTGGCGCTGCTCAACTCCGTCTCCGTCGTGGCCACTGAATCGACTTCGATAGATGGACTCACCGAACGGGTGATGGACATCATCAACCCGATGTTCGACACCGAAGGCCTCGGCGTCAATCTACTGGATGAAGAAACCAAACTCCTGCGCCTTTATCCGACGACGCGCTGGCCCGCCCACAAGGACTTCACCATCCCGCTGGGCCGGGGCATCGTCGGCCGGGTGGCCGCCACGGGCCAGGCATGTCGCCTGGGCGATGTCACCAAAAACCCGGATTACGTCGAACTAAACGCCAGCACGCGTTCGGAGCTGGCCGTGCCGATGAAGGTCGGGGAGCGCGTCATCGGTGTCCTTAACGTGGAAAGCCCGAGGCTCAACGCCTTCACCGCCGCCGATGAGCGCTTGCTCACAACAGTCGCCGCTCAACTGGCGACGGCGGTTGAAAAGCAGCACGCCCTTGAAACCGAACGGGAGCAACGCGCACTGGCGGAGGCGCTGCGCGACGTCGGGCTGGCCCTGACACTCGATACCGACATCGCCGTCGTCCTCGACCGGCTGCTGGGCGCCATCGCCGATTTCGTCGCCTACGACGCCGCCTCGGTTGCCCTCGTGGAGGCCGGCATCGCGCGCATGGCCGTTGTGCGCGGCTACGAACGCTTCGGCCCCGAGATGTTGAGCGTGGTGCGCGCCCTGACCTTCGACGTCGCCGAGACGCCCAATCTGCGCCGGCTGGTCGAAAGCCAGCAGCCCGTCATCGTGGCCGATGTGGCCGACGACCCGGATTGGAGGCCGACGCTCGCGACGCCTCACCTGCGTTCGTGGTTGGGCATGCCGGTGATCGTGGGCGGCGAGGTGCCGGCCTTCATTTCACTGGAGAAGATCGAGCCGCGCTATTACCGTGAGAAGCACGCCCGCCAACTGGCCGCCTTCGCCGGGTATGTCGCGCTTTCCCTGCGCAACATCACCCTCTTCCAATCCGCCGAACGGCGCGCCGCCGAGCTGGACGCCGTGCGCACCGCCAGCCTCAGCCTCACGTCGAGCCTGACGGTGCACGAGGTGCTCGACTCGATTCTCGTCGGCGCGCTGAGTCTGCTGCCCGGCGCGCAGAATGCCACCATCTTTTTGTACCAGCATGAGCGGCTAACCTTCGGCGCGGTCTTGTGGGCCGATGGCAGTCGCTCGCATTCGATCCCGCCCCCGCGGGCTGAGGGGTTGACCTACACCGTCGCCCGCAGCGGCGAGCCGATGCTGGTGCCTGATATGAACACGCATCCGCTGTTCACGAATGCCCCCCACGATTGGCGCGGCTCCATCATCGGCCTGCCGCTCAAGATCGGCGCGCGGGTGGTGGGTGTGATGAACGTCGCCTACCCTGAGCCGCGTGAATTTGGCGACAGCGAAATGCGGATTCTGCAACTGCTCGGCGAGCAGGCGGCGGCGGCGATTGAAAACGCGCGTTTGTTTGACGCCACACGCCGCCAGGTGGATGAGCTGACTTTGTTGCACGCGGTGGCCGTGGCCGGGGCCGAGAGCACCGGGGTGGACGCCCTGATCGAGCGCGCCACGAAGATGATCGCCGAAGCGCTGCGCGTGCGGCAGTGCGGGGTGTTGTTGCTCGAGGCCAATGGGTTGTCGTTGCACCCACACGGATCGTATTTGGGAACCGTGCCGGCGCACGTCACAGTGGGCGAAGGTGTCATCGGGCGGGTGGCGGCGAGTGGCCGGGCCTGGCGCGGGCCGGAACCGGCTGCCGAGTCTGCCGAGGCGCCCGCCGAGTTGTGTGTGCCGCTCAAAGTCAACGATCGTGTCGCCGGTGTCATCAACGTCGAGGGAGAGCGGCGAGCCGCCTTCGACGAAGCCGACGAACGATTGCTGATGACGGTCGCCGGTCAGTTGGCGACGGCGATGGAAAAGACGCGCCTGCTCGAGGCCGAGCGCGGCGCCCGCGAACAAGCCGAGACGCTGCGCGAGGTCTCCGGCCTGCTCAACGCCACCCTCAACCGCGAAACCCTGGTCGGCCTCATCCTCGATCAACTGGCGCGGCTGGTGAAATACGACAGCGCCTCGGTGTTGTTGCTGCAGGGTCATAGCCTGCACTTCGTCGCGCAACGCGGGCAGCCGCTGGCCGATCATTTGCCGGCCTCGCTACCGGTCGGGTACCTCCCCTACATCCCGACCGTGCTCGAAGATCGGCAGCCGTATCTGGTCGCGGACACCCACTCCGACGCGCGCTGGTTGCGGGTCGAGTGGGCCGAGCACGTCCGTTGCTGGCTGGGGGTGCCGCTGCTGGTGAAGGACAAAGTCATCGGCGTGCTGAACATGGACAGCACCCGCCCCGGCTTTTACACCACCCACGACGCGGAGATGGCGCTGGCGTTGGCCAATCAGGCGGCGGTCGCTATTGAACGCCTGCGGTTGCTCGAGGAAGCGCAACAACGCGAACGGGAGCTGTCGATCCTGCTGACGGTGGCGCAAACGGTGTCCTCCAGCCTCGACGTGCGCGACGTCATCACCCGCGTCGCCGACATGCTCACGCAAACGCTGCGCCTGGATGCCTGTGTGATCTCCACCTACGACCCAACCGCGCGCAGCGTCCGCAGCCTGGGCTCCCATGTGGCGAAGTCGGGCGCGGACTTCAATTTCGCTGACACGGACTACGCGTTGGATGATTACCCGCTCACCCGGCGCGTGGTTGACCACAACGAAATCTGGAGCGCGCGCCTCAACGACGAAGAATCCGACCCCGCCGAGCGCGGGCTACTTCAGGCCATCGGCTGTGCGTCGTTGCTGATGATGTCCATCCGCGTCAGCGGGCGGCCCGTTGGCCTGATCGAATTGTATTCGGTTGACGCGCAGCACGACTTCACCGATTCGGATACGCGGCTGGCGCGCGCAATCGCCGATCAGACCGGCGTGGCCCTCGAGAACGCGCGCCTGTTCCAGGCCGAGCGCGACCAGCGCGAATTGGCCGAGGCGTTGCGCAACGCCGCCATCACCCTGAGCGCCAATCTCGATTTCGACGTCATCCTCGATCGCTTCCTCGATCAGATTACGGATGTCCTGCCGTACGACTCGGCCAGCGTCTTTCTGGTTGACCCGGCCCAGGGGCGCGCCACGCCGGTGCGGCAACGGGGTTACGAGCAATTCGGCGCGGCCGCCGTCGAAGCGATCCGCGACCTCAGCTTTGACCTGAACACCACCGCGACGATGCAATACATGGCGGAGAGCGGGCAACCGCTCGTTATCTCCGACACGCAGGAGTATCCGGGTTGGGTCCGGATCGAGCCGCTGGCGCATGTGCGGTCGTTTGCCGGCGCACCGGTGATGGCGCAGGGTCGCGTCGTGGCCTTCTTTCAGCTCGACAAAGCCGAGCCGAATTTCTATCAACCGAAACACGCCGAGCGTTTGGCGGCCTTCGCCGGTCAGGCGGCGCTGGCGATGCAGAACGCGCAGCTCTTCGCCGCCGAACGCCGCCGCGTGGCTGCACTCACCTCGCTGCACGATATCGGGCTGGAGTTGAGCGCTCAGCTCGACCTGCCGGCGCTGTTGCGCATGCTCGTCTCGAGCGCAGTGCGATTGCTCGATACGCAGATGGGCGCGTTCTACACCTTTCAACCGGACGCCCATCAGTTGGAACTGGCGGCCAGCCATCAGTTGCCGCCCTACCTGCAGGGCCGCCATGTCGAAGTCGGGGAGGGATTGGCGGGCCGCGTGGCGCTGACCGGCGAACCGCTCATCATCGGCGACTATCAGGCGCTCTTCGCGGCGAACGAACGCTCGCCCCTCAACCGCGTTCGCTCAGTGTTGGGCGTTCCCGTGCAGTGGCAGGGCCAATTGCTCGGCACCCTCACCCTGATCGATGAGCGCCCGTATCGCTTCAATGAATTTGACACCGAAATGGTGCGGCTGTTCGCCGATCAGGCCGCTATTGCCATCGAGAACGTGCGGCTCTACGATGCGCTGGCGCGCGAGAAGCAACGCCTCGAGCTGCTGCTCAACCTCAGTCAAAGCCTGGCCTCGACTCTCAATCCGCAAGAGGTCGCCGAGCGCGCCATGACCCTCATGGCCTCCACCACCGGCGCTGTTCGCGCCACGTTGTTCGCGCTCGAGGCCGATGGTCAGCACTTGCGGGCGGTGAAGTTGTTTGGCTACTCGGAGGCGATGCGCGAAGAGTTGGCTGCCCTGCGGTTGACGCTGGGCAGCGGCATCACCGGGCAGGCAGCGCTCACACGCAAACCGGTTCTGGCCCCCGATGTGACGGTAAACCCGCATTGGGTTCCGTTGCCATCCGGCCCGGACGAAATTCGCTCGGCCATCGCCCTGCCGTTGCTGGCCGGTGACGAACTGATCGGCGTGCTCAATCTGCTCAGCGACCGCGAACGGTTCATCGCCGAGGAACAGGTGCCGCTGCTCACCGCCGCGGCCGTCTCGATGGCGCTGGCCCTGCAGAACGCGCGCCTGTTCGAGGGCGAAGCCGGCCGCGTCTATCACCTCACATTGCTGAACGAAATCACCCAGGTGGCGGTGACGGTTGATCAATTGCCCGCCCTGCTGCGCTCGCTGGCCCATCGCCTCGGCGAGCTGATCGGCGCGGATACCTGCACGATTACGGTGTGGGATGAGGCGCGCCAGCGCCCGCTGCTCACCGCGGCCGAGTCCGATGTCAATGGCCGAGGGATGGCGTCGGTCAGCGCGCCGTCTCTGGCTTTTACCGAACTGGTTTTGCAACTGGGCCAGGCGCTGCCCATCGAAGACGTGCGCCACTCGCCGCACCTCGCCGCCGATTTGTTCGCGGATGATGCGACGCAATCGCTGCTCGGCCTGCCGCTGGTCGCCGGCGATCAGAAGCTCGGCGCCGCCCTGATCGGCTTTCACTCGACCCATACGTTCACGCCGGATGAGATCCGCCGCACCGAACAGGCCGCGGCGCAGGTGGCGCTCGGCCTGGCCCGGGCGCGGCTGTTCGATGAGACCCGTCGCAACGCCGAAGAGCTGGCGCAAGCCAGCGAACTGCTGCGTTCGCTCAACGTCAAGTCCGGCGTCCTGCGCGAGTTTGAACCGCTGGCGTTCGGGCTGCGCACGCTGGCGAAATGCCAGCACGTCGGCGTGGCGTTGCTGACTGCCAGCCGCAACGCCTTTGCCCTGGTGGGCGCGAGCCGCGCCTCCGAGGCGCCGCTGGCGCAGATGCAAAGCGTCATGGCGAACCTGGCCGTGCTGGCCGACACCGCCGCCGGCGTCTCGACGTTCGTGCCCGATGCGGGCCAGCCTGACTCGGCCTATGCCGAGATGTTCGTTGGCACGCGCGCGCGTTCGCTCATGATCCTGCCGTTGCGGGCCGGTGAGCAGGTCATCGGCGCATTGCAATTGTTGTGGGAGGAGCCGGAGGGGTACACGCACGCCAACCTCGCCCTGCTCGGTCAAATCGCCGATGCGCTGGCCCTGGCGGTCGAGAAAGACCGGCTGTTGGATGAGACGCTGCAACGCGCGCAGGAACTCGAAGCCCTCACCCAGGTCTCGGCGGCCCTGCGCTCGGTGGGCACCACCGGCGAAGTGTTGCAGTTGTTGCTCAAACACAGCCTGCGCGTGTTCCGTAGCGACATGGGCGTGATCCTCATCCCCACCGACGACCGGCGCGAACTGCTACACGCCGAGCACACCGGGCTGCCGCCGCAGGTCACCGACGTTCGCCTGCCGATCGACAGCTCCATCGCCGGATGGGTGTTTCGCAATCACCGGCCGTACATGAGCAACGATTTGATGGCCGACCCGATGGCGTTCCCGGCGGTGCCGCAATCGTGGCGCGAGAACGAAATGAACGCGCTCTCGGCCATCTACGCGCCGCTGCAGGCGGGCAGCGAGGCCGCCGGTGTATTGTGCGTCAGCATGGCCGCCACGCAGGCGTTCACCGAAGCGGACCTGCGCCTGATCAGCGCCATCGCCGAGGTGGGCGGCGGCGCGCTGCAACGGGCGCGCGTGCTGGAGACCCTCGAGCACCGCGTGGCCGACCGCACGCGCGAGCTGGCCGCGGCCAACGAGCGCCTGAAAGAGCTGGACAAACTCAAAGACCAATTTGTCTCCAACGTCTCGCACGAATTGCGCACGCCGCTGACGGCCATCAAGCTGCATCTGGGCCTGCTCGAAAAACGCGGCGCGGATTTGTTGCCGCGCTATCTGCCGGTGTTGCAGCGCGAGACCGAGCGACTGCGCCGCCTTATCGAAGACTTGCTCGACCTGTCACGGTTGCGGGCCCAATCCCACTCGCTGCGCCGCGACTGGCTCCGGCTCGATGCCCTGATCGAGGAGGTCATCGGCCTGTACGCCAGCCGGGCCGAGGAGCGCCAGATCACGGTCGAACACACACCCAACGAGAACGTGCCCCTCATCCCCGCCGACCAGGCGCAACTGGTGCGCGTCTTCACCAACCTGCTCAGCAATGCGGTGGCCTACACGACGACGGGCGGGCACGTCGCCATCACCAGCCGGCTGGAATCGTCTGGCGCGCTCGACGGCGTGGCCGTCCGCTTCCACAACGATGGCGCGCCGATCCCGCCCGACGAACTGCCGCTCCTCTTCACGCGCTTTTATCGCGGCCAGACCGCGCGCGAGTCCGGCGAGCCGGGCACCGGGCTTGGCCTGGCCATCTGCAAAGAGATCATGCAACTGCACGGCGGCGATGTCACCGTCGAGAGCGATGCCGACCGCGGCACAACCGTCATGGTCTGGCTGCCGCTGACGGCCGAAATCCCCGACGTCGAGTGATAGAATTTTTCGCACTCGGCCCATGACGCACCTCACCGGTTCAGCCCGCGCCCGCTATGTTCAGGCGATGTTCACCCGCATCGCCGGTCGTTACGATGTGATGAACCGGCTGATGACGTTTGGGCAGGATGGCCGCTGGCGCCGTTTGGTGCTGGCGCTGGCGCAACTGCCGCCGGGAGGCCGGTTGCTCGATCTGGGGACCGGCACCGGGGATTTGGCGCTGACGGCGCTGGCGAAAGATGATGACCTGCGGGCGGTCGGCGGCGACTTCACTCTGGCCATGATGCGCATCGGGCGACGGCGGGCCCGCGGGGAGCGGGTGCGTTGGGCGGGCACCGACGCGCTCAACCTCCCCTTCCCCGACAACGTCTTCGATGCCGTCACCTCCGGTTACCTTTTGCGCAACGTCGCGGATGTTGGGCGCGCGTGGGCGGAGCAGTTTCGCGTCCTCAAGCCGGGCGGGCGGGTGGTGTGCCTCGATACCACGCCGCCGGCGCGCAACTGGCTGCGCCCCTTCATCGAGTTTCATCTGCACGTCGTCATCCCGACGCTCGGCCGCTGGGTGGCCGGCAACAGCGAGGCGTATACCTATTTGCCCGATTCGACCGAGGGGTTCCTCGCCGCCGAGGCGCTGGCGGCGCGGATGAAGGCCGCCGGCTTCGCGCGGGTGCGTTATCAGCGGTTGATGCTGGGCACGATGGCCGTGCACGCGGGCGTGAAACCCGATGCCCAAACTCTCTCACACGATGACCAACATTAGGCGAAAATCAAACCAAGGTATACTCGCGCCGGAGATGTTGAGACCGGTAGGCTTTGTGTGCCTTTATCCCAAGGAAGGAGATGCCCTATGCTCACGTTTACCGACCACAAAGGCCAGGGTCTCGTCGAGTATGCGTTGATTCTCGTTTTCGTCACGGTGGTCGTCATTGTCGTGCTGGCGATCCTCGGCCCGGCCATTGGCAACGCGTTCAGCAACATCATTGTCTCGCTTTGATACTTTCTTTTCTCAACATCTCGACACGCGGGCCTTCCATCACGACGGAAGGCCCGCTTATTTTTTTCACCGGCCCGCCGCCGCTCATTGTGAGCGGCGGTTTTGTTTTCCGCCCAGCTCCCACAGGATGATCTCCGGCGGGCAGAGAAAGCGCACACGCGGCGCGCCCTTGCCTTCCAACCCGATACCACGCGTGACGTACAGCGTCAGACCGTTCACGTCTTTGCGCCCGGCCTCGAGGGCCTTGCCGTACAGCGAGCCGGTGATGAGCGCGCCGTAGCCCGGCAAGCGCACCTGCCCGGCGTGCGTGTGACCGGAGAGTTGCAGTTCGACGCCCGCCTCGGCGGCCTCGGGCGCGAGGTCAGGCGAGTGATAGAGCAGCAGGGTGAACGTCTCGCGCGGCACGGTCGCGAGGACGGCATCGAGCCGGGGCCGCTCGACGAAGGGTTTGTGCGTGCACGCCAGCCCGACGACGGCGAGCCGCTGCCCGCCGTGATCGAGCACGACGGCCTCATCGCGCAGCCAGCGGATCGGCATCCCCTCCAACACCTGCGGCATTACCTCCTCCTGATCAACCGCCGGGCTGCCGCTGACGGCGAACACCCCGAGCGGCGCGCTCCACTCGCGCAAAACGGCGCGGCATTCGGCCTGCGCGGTCGGGTCGTGGATAAAGGACAGGTTGAGGAAGTCGCCGCTGAAGACGATGAGGTCGGGCGCCAGCGAGCGGATGAGGGCATTGAGCCTGCGCTCGCGGTCGGTGAGGCGTTCGATGTGCAGGTCGCCGAGGTGCAACACGCGCACGGGCGGCGCGTTGGCGTTGAGCTTGCGCGAGGCCAGCGACTGCCGGGTGAGGGTGAGACGGTGCGGCTCGATCCAGAAACCGTACACGACCAGCAACGTGCCGATGATCTGAGGCAGCAGCGCCCATGGCAGGGGCAGCACGGCCAAAGGGGCGCGCAGCACCGCCAGCAGCAGCGCGTTGGGCTTCGCCGGCCCGAACGATTTGTTCGCGCGCGGCAGCGCCGCCAACAGCGCCCAATCGCCGAGCATGAACAGCCACAGCGCACCGGCCCACGCCGCGTTGCCCCACGCCGGCGGAAAGGCCAGGGCCAGAAGGATCAGTGGAAAGACCGGGGCCGGGATGCGTTCAAGGCGGTCGAGGCCGTGCAGGATATCGTCGAGGGTGTTGCCGTGTGTGCCGGGGAAATGTTTGACGTGAGTGAAATCGCGCTTGATGAAATCCATGCGCGGCATTTTACCCGGTTGAGGTCAGCCAATGGCTCACGCGTCTGCGAAGGTTTTGGGTGGTGCGGTTTCTCTCGCACTTGACACACTTCGGGCAACGGCATACACTCCGGCCACAATTCAATACCCAGCAAGGCAGGTGCCCGCCACCCCGGATGGTGCGGGCCCAAACGGCGAAGTCGGTGCAAGTCCGACGCTGTCGCGCAACTGTAAGTTAGTCGAGACTAACGAGTCAGGTCGCCCGCCTGCCCTGCGCTATCCACGAACCTCGCAGAAAGGCGGTGGAGGCCTCGCCCGAAATTTGGCGACCGCCCTCAATCACCCCTCATCCTTGCGA
Organism: uncultured Anaerolineales bacterium; assembly: GCA_964608265.1. Taxonomy (GTDB): domain Bacteria; phylum Chloroflexota; class Anaerolineae; order Anaerolineales; family UBA6663; genus JANWXR01. Next base: position 34,685 of record CAZSNP010000026.1, read on the forward strand.
TGAGGGGTTTTTCGTCGGCGATACGGCTCTCTCTGCGGGTGTTCGAGTCGTCATCAACCCGGAGGAGTTTGCCATGTTGCGTTTGTTCTCAGCCCTGACTCTTTTGACTCTGACGCTGGCGGCCTGCGCGCCGGCCGCCCCGCCAACGGCGGCCCCCACTGCCGTCCCGCCAACGGCGGCCCCCACCGCCATCCCCGCGCCCGCCGCCAACCTCACCGAGGCCTGCGTCACCGGCTACGCCGAGGGCGTGGATTACTTCCCCGAGAAGGCCACGGTGGAATACTCGGCCGGCTTCACGATTGAATACTTTGATCACTACAAGGTGCTCACGGTGAAGACGCCGTTCCCCGGCGCGACCGAGTCGTTCCAGTACGCCCTCGTGCAGTGCGGCACGCCCAAACCCAAAGGCTTCACGGAGGAGCAGATCATCGAAGTGCCGGTGAAGACCATCGTCACCATGTCCACCACCTATCTGCCCTTCCTCGAGCAGCTCGGCGTGCTCGACCGGCTGGCCGGCCTGGACGATGCCACCTATGTCAGCAACCCCACGGTGCTGAAGATGGCGGCGGACGGCAAACTCAAGATGATCGGGACCGGCGCGACGGTGAACGTCGAGCAGGCGCTTGACCTCAGGCCGGATTTGATCATGGCTTACAGCTCCGGCTCGCCCGAGTACGACGCGCATCCGAAGCTGATCGAAGCCGGCCTCAAGGTGGCGCTCAACGCCGAATGGCTGGACACCTCGCCGCTGGGCCGCGCCGAGTGGGGCAAGTTCATCGCCGCTTTCTTCAATCGCGAAACCCAGGCCGAAAAAGCCTTCGCCGAGACGGTGGAGAAGTACGAAGCCCTGAAAGCGCTCGCCGCCAAAGCCCCAGGCAAGCCCAGGGTCTTCGTCGGCACGCCCTACGAGGGCACGTGGTACATGCCCGGCGGCAAGAGCTTCGCGGCGGCGTTTTTGATTGACGCCGGCGCAACCTATCCGTGGGCCGACACCACCGACACCGGCAGTTTGTACCTGGCGTTCGAGGAAGTCTTCGACAAGGCCCAGGCCGCCGACTTCTGGCTCAACCTCGGCTTTGCGCCCGACCTGAAGAGCCTGACCGATCAGGACGCGCGCTTCGCCGACTTCGCCGCCTACCAGGCCGGCAACGTGTGGAACAACGACGCCCGCACCACGCCCAACGGCGGCAACGATTACTACGAAAGCGCCGTCGCCCGCCCGGATGTGGTGCTGGCCGACCTCGTCGCCATCCTGCACCCGGAGCTGATGAAGGATCACGCCCTGACATACTACCGGCAACTGAAGTAGCGCCGGGGCTGTTGGCGACGGCGTTGCCGTCGCCAACCCATCCGAACCCGATCCGATGAACGAAACGACGCTCTCCGAAAGGGCCGATTCAAAACCTGCCCCTCCCTGGCCGAGGCTGGGGCTGCGCCGGGCGGCGTTCGTTGGGCTGCTGGGCGCGCTGGCCGTCGTCTTCCTGCTCGCGCTCACGCTCGGCTCGGTCAGCATCCCGCTCGAGGAGGTGGTGCGCATCCTGCTCGGCGGGGAGGGGGCGCGCGCCACCTGGAGCGACATCGTCTGGAAGTTCCGCGTGCCCAAGGCGCTGACGGCGGCGCTGGCGGGCGCGGCGCTGGCGGTGAGCGGCCTGCAGATGCAGACGCTCTTCCGCAACCCGCTGGCCGACCCGTTCGTGCTGGGGGTGAGTTCGGGCGCCAGCCTGGGCGTGGCGCTGGTGGTGTTGAGCGTGGGCGCCGCCGGCCGGTTGCTGATCGAGGGCCTCGGCCTGTTCGGCGACCTGGGGCTGGCGGCGGCGGCGAGCGCGGGCGCGGCGCTGGTGCTGGCGGCGGTGCTGTTTGTGGCGCGCCGCGTGCAAAACACGCTCAGCCTGCTCATCCTCGGCCTGATGTTCGGCTACCTCACCAGCGCGCTGGTCAGCCTGCTCATCTACTTCAGCGCGCCCGAGCGCGTGCAGGCCTTCAGCCTGTGGTCGGCCGGCAGCTTCGGCGGCGTGACGTGGAACCAGATGCGGGTCTTCGCCCCGGCCGTGCTGGCCGGCCTGGGGCTGGCGCTCATCCTGCCCAAGCCGCTCAATGCCTTCCTGCTGGGCGAGACCTACGCGCGCAGTCTGGGTGTGAACGTGCCGCGCATGCGCCGCCTCATCCTGCTCAGCGCCTCGCTGCTGGCCGGCGTGGTGACGGCGTTCTGCGGGCCGGTCGGCTTCATCGGCGTGGCGGTGCCGCATCTGTGCCGCTCGCTCTTCAACAGCGGCGATCATCGCGTGCTCGTCCCCACCTCGCTGCTGCTGGGCGCCACCGTCGCCCTCGTCGCCGACCTCATCGCGCAGCTGCCCGGCTCCGGGCAGGTGCTGCCCGTCAACGTCATCACGTCGCTCTTCGGCGTGCCCGTCATCCTGTGGGTGCTCGTGCGCCAGCGCCAGTTGCGGAATAGCTTTGCGGGGTGAACACGGCCATGACGCTCTCGACCCAGGCCCTCGTCATCGGTTACGGCGCGCAGGCGCTGCTCGGGCCGCTCGATCTGGAGTTGCGCGCGGGCGAACTCACCTGCCTGATCGGGCCGAACGGCGCAGGCAAGTCCACCCTGCTGCGGACTCTGGCCGGCCTGCAGCGGCCGCTGGCCGGGCGCGTGCGCCTCGGCGCCGACGACGCCCACCGGCTGCCCCCCGGCGAGCTGGCGAAACGGCTGGCCATCGTCCTCACCGAGCGCGTGGAGGCCGGCAACCTCTCGGCTTACGCGCTGGCCGCGCTCGGGCGGCACCCTTACACCGACTGGCGCAGCGCGCTCAGCGCGCACGATGAAGCCGTAGTCCGCACCGCCCTCACGCAGGTCGGCGCCGCCGCCCTGGCCGCGCGACCGGTGAATGAGTTGAGCGACGGCGAACGGCAGCGCGTGATGATCGCGCGCGCGCTGGCGCAGGAGCCGCAGGTGCTGCTGCTCGATGAGCCGACCGCCTTCCTCGACCTGCCGCGCCGGGTGGATGTGCTGCATTTGCTCGCCGCGCTGGCCCGTGAGAGTCACTGCGCCGTCCTGCTCTCGACGCACGACCTGGACCTGGCCCTGCGCGTGGCCGATCGGTTGTGGGTGCTGGCGGCTCGTAACGGCTCGGCGGCGGGCGGAGCGCTCGCCGTCGGCCTGCCCGAGGAGCTGGCCCTCAACGGCGCGCTGGCCGAAGCCTTCCGCAGCGAGGGCGTGGAATTCGACAGCGCGGCCGGCGCCTTCAAAGTGCTGCGCCATCCGTGCGGGCCGATTGCGCTGTTCGGCGAAGGCCTCGCCGCGCAGTGGACGGCGCGCGCGCTCGAACGCATCGGCTACGAAGTGCGCTGGGCCGACCCGGACCCGCCGCTGCGTGTGGAGGTGGACGGCACAACCTGGCGCCTTAACGGTACTCGGCCCCCGCGCGAATTCCGATCTCTGTCCGAATTGATCGAACAGGTGCGCGCGCGATGACCACTGGGTGGGTAAGACCAGAAAGTTCAAATCTCCATTCATCATTCACCATTCGCCATGAATCAGAATTCAGGTTGAGAGAGAGTCGTCGTGCGCCTCGCTTCACTGCTGCCCTCCGCCACCGAAATCGTGTGCGCGCTCGGCCTGGCCGATTGCCTGGTCGGCGTCTCGCACGAGTGCGACTATCCGCCCGAAGTCGTGGCCGATTTGCCGCGCCTCACCCGCTCGGCCATCCCGCACGGCCTCAGGCCGGCCGAGATTGACGCCGAGGTCGCGGCGCGCCTGCGGCGGGGCGAGAGCCTGTACACGGTGGACGAAGGGTTGCTCGCCGCCCTCGCGCCGGACGTGATCATCACCCAGGAGTTGTGCGACGTGTGCGCGGTGAACTTCAGCCAGGTGCGGGCACTGGCCGCGCGCCTGCCGGGCCGGCCTAAGGTGATCTCGCTCACGCCGCCCAACCTAGACGGCATCTTTGAAGATGTACGCACCGTAGCCGGCCTGCTCGGCGTGCCGGAACGCGGCGCGCGGCTGCTGGCGCAACTCCAGGCGCAGCTGGCCGCCGTCACGCAATCGGTACAGGGCCGGCCGCGCCCGCGTGTCTTCGCCTGCGAATGGCTCGACCCGCCGTTTGCCGCCGGGCACTGGGTCCCCGAAATGGTCGCCCTGGCTGGCGGCGAGGAAGTGCTCGGGCGGGCGGGCGAAAGATCGTTCCGCGTGACCTGGGAGCAGGTCGCCGCCGCTCAGCCGGATATCCTGGTGCTCATCCCGTGCGGCTACTCACGCGAACAGGCGCAGGCGGAATGGGAAGCCCTGCCCAAACCGGGGGTGTGGGGCGAGATCCCGGCGGCGCAGGCCGGGCGGGTGTACGCGCTCGAGGCGAACAGCTACTGCTCGCGCCCCGCCCCGCGCGTGGTCGAAGGCATCGCCGCGCTGGCGCGCCTCTTCCATCCGCAGTGAGGCCGCAATGAGGGCCTGCATGAACGTGCCGCGCTGCCTCATCGCCGTGCCGGCCAGCGGCGCCGGCAAGACCACCTTCGCCGTCGGCCTCATGGCAGCGCTCGCCTGGGCAACCTGCTCGCGTCTTACACCCATCTGCACTTTCCTTCCCGGCCCGAGCTGGCCGCACGTGTTGTGGCCGCGGCGCGGGCCGGCATTCACGCTGAGGAAATATCCGAATGCCCCGACTTACGAAAATCTATACCCGCAAAGGCGATGATGGCACGACCGCCCTGGGCGGCGGCCAGCGCGTGCCGAAAGACTCGCGGCGCGTCACTGCTTACGGCACGGTGGACGAACTCAACTCCGCCCTCGGCGTGGCGCTGGCGCACGGCCTGTGTGACCGCCTGCGGGAATTGCTGCCGCCGATCCAGAACGAGTTGTTCCACCTCGGCTCCGACCTGTGCTTCCGCGAGGAGGACAAAGCGCTCTATAAGATTCCGCAGATCGAGGAACGGCACATCACCAAACTCGAAGCGCTGATTGACGAACTTAATGAAGTGGTCGGCCCGTTGGAGAACTTCATCCTGCCGGGTGGCTCGGTGGGGTCGGCGCACCTGCACCTGGCGCGCACCCTCTGCCGCCGCGCCGAGCGCGACGTGGCCGCGCTGATCCGCGAAGAGCCGGTGGGGCCGTATGTGTTGCGCTACCTCAACCGCCTCTCGGATGCGCTGTTCGTGATGGCGCGCTACGAAAACAAAATGCAGGATGTCCCCGAGCCGTTGTGGGATACGCGGGCCTAGCCCGGAGCAGTAACAACGTTTGGCGAACGGGCCGCCTCCATGAGAGGCGGCCGGTTGCGTGTCAATGCGGCGTCGTGCCGTTGTGACCTGTCGGAGGTGGATCCGAGGGGTCGTCAGCGCCTGGCCGGGGCGGGGGTGCAGCCCCCGACGCTGGCGGCGGTTCGGCTGGGGGCTGTGTTTCACTCGAGGTGCTGGACGTGGGCGGCGACGAGTCGCCGACGTAGGGGATGGACTCGGGGATTTCAGGCCCTTGCCTGGTGAGGATGTAGCGCGTGAACCTTTCGTCCTCGGCCCAGCGCATACCCTGCGCTACGGCCACCGTCATGCGCCGTATTTGCTCCTCGGCCTCTTCGCGCCTGGCCTTCTCGGCCAGCTCCCCACCGATTTTTTTCCAGTAAGCCTTGATCAATTCACGCACACCTTCCGGGTCCTGGATGTTGTACATCTCCAGAGTGGCGACACCTGTCTTTGGCCGGAGTTTCAGGTCGCCGATGCTCAAAGCCCGCAGCCAGCCGAGCCGCAACACCGTGATTAGCGTATTGAAGATACCGAGCGTATTGACCTCGGCCACGCCCTCGGCCGCGTCCTGCAGACTCATCTCCACGCTTTCGGGCAGGTTGGGCGAGGGGATCAGGCGCTCGACCCTCACGCTGCCCTTGCCTTCGTTGGCGTAAGCATCGATCACCATGTACGTGAGGAAGTAACGGGCCCAGCGAAAGACCGTGACGCCGATGGCTACGGTCATGATGGCGGCGGCGGCAAATATATCGATCCAGCCGAAGAAGTTGGCGGCAAACGCGACTAGCAGGACGAGCGCGGTGAAGACGCCCCAGATGAAGAACTCAGAGCGCAGGAGCAGCAGAAAGAAGAAGGGCCGGACCTTGATCGGCTGGCCCCTGGGGTGCAGGACGGTCGAGGGCGCTTTTTCCTTGTCCTTCGTTTTGTCAGCTACTTTTGGATGTTTCTGAGCCGGTACCTCCCTGGCCCGGCGCAGGTTTGCGAAACAGGGTGGCCCGCAACAAATACAACCCGAAAATCGTCACCAGCCCCCACACACTGATGGTGGTGGCGTTGAGGGCGATGCCCGGCCAATTCCAATACAGCAGGCTCCAAAACAGAAAGATGAGCAATACCAGCGAGCCGTTGTTGGGGTCATCATTCCCCAGCCACGTCAACCAGTCTTTGCGCCTCACCGGTTCGCGGCTCTCACGCACCGCGTTGATGAATCCCATAAAACCCAGGTAGGGCAGAGGGATCGCCAAAAACGTCAGCACGAAGGAGGGTTCGGACACCCAATCGAACCAGTAGTACAACTCGCGCCAGATGTAGACCGCAATCGCCCACATGATGAAGCCCATGATGAGGAGCGTGATGTAGATCACCAATTGACCCGCTCGATCATGAAGCCACGCTTCGAATCTAGACCACATCGCTCACTCCTCTCCGCCTCACACCCGGGCCTGTTACGGAATCCGCAGCTGCATCCCCGGCTGGATGAAATCCGGGTTGAAGCCGACCGTGGCCCGATTGGCGTCAATCAATGCCTGCGGGCTGATGCCGAACTGGCGCGCGATCTTGTACAGTGTATCGCCGGATTGCACGATGTAAACGCCTGGGTTGGGCGCGACCGCTTCCTGAGCCTGGGCGCTTGCGCCGGGGGCCTGCGCGCTTGGCGGGGTAAGGTCAGCCTCGGTGGGCAGGGCCGGCTCGGGCGGGTTGGCGGGGAACAGCTCGCCCGGGACGGCGTATGGGCCGCTCTGAATTTGCCAGTTCGTCCCGGGGAGCAGTTGATTGAGCGTGGCGACCGTGAGGCGGAAGGTGACGCTGGGCAAAGAGTATTCGGGGATGCCCTGCAACGTCACTTCCACAAAATCCTGGGGCCGGTTCTCGCGCGCCGGGCCGTCGAGCTTTTCTCCGGTCGTGAGGCGGGTTCCGGCCAGGTTGACGAGCGCCACCGACTCATCCGGCGGGATGGTGTTGAGCCACTGCGCTACGGTTGCCCAGCGCTTGCGGGCGTAGGCTTCGTACAGCCGCGGGTTGCACTGAGTCAGCAAACCATCCGCCGCCGTGCGAATGGTGTTGGCCTGAGTCGGGTCCTGATAGTTGGCCTGCACCATTTGATTGTAGAGCGGCTGGCAGGCTTTCACCTTGTTGGCTAACCAGATGGCGAGCAGGTCGCCGCCGTTCTGGTTAAGGGCAAAGGCGGCCTGATCCTGTACGTCTTTCAACTTCACGCCGAGCGGCAGCGGCTTCTGGGTCGTATCCAGAGCGCGCCAGAGCAACAGCCCTCCCTCGGAATACGCGGTGCTGCGCACGTACGACACCGGCGCGCGCGTCGGCGCGGCTGTGGCGACGGCGGTTGAAACCGGGCCGGGCGTCACCACGATGATGGGCGTGGTCACCACGCCGCCGATATTGGGCAGGGGTTGCCCGAAGCCATTGGCCACCTCGTTGACGACCTTGCCCCAGTACACGAAACTCTCGGTGCGCGCGGTGCGGGCGGTCTCGCCGGCCACCCCGGCCAGCAGGTCGCCGAGGCGGCTGCGATTAAGTTGCGCGCTGGCCAGCAGCAGCACGAAGGAGGTGAAACAGATCAGGCCGATGCCCACAACCGAGCCGAGAAAGTTGTTGACGGATTTTCCGATTTGTTCCATAACCGACAGTCCTCGAGCAACATGCGCCGATGCTCAACCCATCAAAACTGCACGCCCAATGCCAGTAATTCCTCGGGCGAATAATAAATCAACAGCCAGGCGCGGAACAAACGATAGGCCGTGCGCACGACCGCGCGTCGTTCGGGAGTTTGCACCTGCGGCGCGGCGGCCGCCGTGAGTTGGGCTAACGGCTCGGGCATCGCCCACGCGCCCTGCCCGTTCTTCAGCAGCGCCTGCGTCGCCATCAAACCGAGCACCGGCGTCGGCACGAGATGCTCCGCGCCCAGGGCGCTCGCGGCCGGCCTAACCTCGGCTGGCGCTGCGAGTGAATCGCCGCTCGCGGCAACCCGATATTGAGCGCTGGCCGCGGCCAGCCGCGTCATTCGGTCGCGCAACACCGCCCAATACCATTCGTGCTCGGCCACATCCCACGCGCCGGGGTTGTAACCACACAGCGCGCTCCACACATCGCCGTTGGCCCACCAACTGCCCCAGCATCCGCTCACCGTGAGGTAGCGCGTCGTGCACTCGGCCACGGCCAGCGGGTCGTTCCACACATCCATCGAGGCCACATCGCCGCACAGAGCGCCGGGCGCAAAATACTGGGGCAGAATCTGAGTGCGGCCCACCGCGCCCGCCGAGGAGCCGTAAATGTCCTCGGCCCGAATCACTCTGCCGAGGCTGAGGCCGAGCGCCTGCATACTCGGGCTGGTGGCGATGGCCGTCAACCCGTCGCGCTGCTTCTGCGCCGTGGCTGAGACCGTTCGCCGCAATAGCCAGCGCTCGTAGAAGCTCACCGGCCAGCGCTCGGTCACCGCCTCCCACGCGCGGAAGGCGCCATATGGGCCGGGGCGCGTCGGATCAATCGTGCCCCACTCCTCGGCGTTGGTCTCGCCAAAGGGGATGGCGGCGGCGGCTTCCGGCGGAAACACTTTCCCGGCCTGGCCCGGCGCAACGGGACGCCCAGCGGAATCCCTCGGGACGGCGACGGCGAAGAAGGCCTTGAGCAATCGCCAATCCTGATATCCGACGGCCCGCGCTATGGCTTGATAAGGTGCATCGGCCGGGCTGTACGCCGTCAGCCCGGCGCTGCCCACCGGCCACACCGGCCCGGCGGAGGCAATGATCAACAAGCCGATCAACCCCAGCACGATGCCGGTCTTGGCCAGCGAGGTCGCCTGGGGAGGCCATGTGCGCCGCGCGGCCGAGGCGGGGCGGTTGAAGCTGAAGGCCACGTAGCCCGCCAGCGCCAGCAACACCACCGGCAACGCGAACCGTCGCCAAACCTCCAGCATCTCGGGGGTGAGGAACCGGAGTTCCCAATCTTCTTCGAGGCTGAGGTACGCCGGCAGCACCGCCGGCAAACTGAGTGAGCGCGCCATGCACGCGGCGTTCACCCAGTAGCGGCCCTGCACATACCATTGCGGGCACGAGGTTTCTTTTTTCGCCTCGGGGCGCGCGTAGTAGCCGAGACTCAGATGCGTATGGCTGCACTCGCGCGCCAGCGGCGCTCCCGGCGGCACACGCGTATATTGCCGCTGAGAGCCGCTTATACTAGCCTGAATTTGAATCTCGCACAAATGAAAGGCCAGCATTTGCCAGCCTTCGGCGCTGCCCTGACATTCCACCGCCACAAACTGGCCGCCGCCGCCGACCGTGTCGCCCTCAGCGAGGGACCACGCCAGCCCGTCCTCCGGGCACATGCTTCGGAGGATCCCATCCGGCCCGCGCACGTCGATGCCGGGCACTTCGGCGTCTACCCAGTGTATCTGCCCATCGGGGATGTTCTGGCGCGCGGGGGCGCTGAAGACGAGGAAGGCCTCGAGCGTTTCGGGGCTGGCGTAAGGGGAGGTGAAAGCGGGCGCGGCCGCCGCAGCCCACACCGGGGAGGCGGCCACCAGCAGCCCCAGCAACCCGATCAATACGGTGGGCCGAATCGCGCGGGACATCACGGTAGAGCCTCCACCGGGCGGATTATAGAGTCGAACGGACTCAGGCGCTATTCAGTTGAGCGAGCGAGGCGAGGAAGATGAGGAGGCCGAGCAGCAGCACGCCGAAGCCGATGGTCGCCAGAGTGCGCAGGGCGCGTTGCTGACCGTGGGCCCGCACCGCGCGCCGCACCTGCGGATGGTCGATCAACCAGTCCCAGCGCCGCCGGGCCGCGACGGCGACCAACGCGCCGTAGATGACCAATAAGCCTCCGGCGCCGAGGCCGAGGAGGGGCAACAGCGTCACTCCAGGATTTCGCTGACGTTGAATATCACATCGGGAAACGCCAGTGGCGAGATGCGCTCACCGGGTTTGAGGAGCCGGCGCTCGCCGTAATCGGCTTGATCGGGATCGCGCAGCACCTCCAGCCGCTGTTCGGCGAGGTTCACAATCCAGACTTCCGCTATTCCTACGCTTGCATACAGTCGGGCCTTGACACTGCGATCATAAGCCAGCGTGGAGTCAGACACTTCCACAATCAGGAGTACATCACCCGGCAATGGATGTGACTTCTTGTATCGATCAGCCTGCCACTGCAACAATGCAATATCCGGCTGTGGTTCAGACTCGTCGCCGACCCGCACCGGGTTTTGCGAGCGGACGATGACGCGCTGACTCAAACGTGACCTGAATTGATCGCTCAACTCATCAACCTTCGAGGCATGGCGCGGATTGATCGGTGACATGGCGACAATCTCCCCGTTGATCAGTTCGACACGCGAGTCTTCCGTGAGGATACCGGCCTCTAACATCGCATAGTAATCGGCCACACTGAATTTGTGGCGAGTAACGGTTGAGATCGGGAGGGTATCTGAAATCATCGCCAGCCTCCATCACGGCGCCTTCACACCGTAGAGCGTATTGTACATCTCAAAATACTCGAACGTCGTCTGCACGTAGCCCTTCGCGTCCGGCAAGCGGATGACCTCGACAAACAGATCGGGGTCGCCCTCGGCCAGATCAAGCCAGGCCTGAGCATTGCCCGGCCCGGCATAGTAGCCGGCCAGCATCGCTTCCGAGTCGCCGCCGGTGGTGCGGTTGACAAAGTCGAGGTAATACGCGCCCATCGGGATTGAGATAAAGGGCCGGAACAAATCCTCCTGCGTGAAGTCCGCGATCTGCAATTTGCCGGCGATGTCGTTGGCGGTGGCAGGGATGATTTGATTCAGCCCGCGCGCCGCGGCGCTCGAAAATGCATACTTCCAGAAGAAGCTCTCGATCCGCATCTTGGCGTACATCACGAACGGGTGCACCTGATATTGTGCACCGGCATTACGGACAAGCCCGATAAATGGCATCGGGAAACGCAGCCGCTGCAACAACTTCGGTCCGCTGGTGGCGTCGGCGACGCCGGCCAGGTCGAGCACGCGCCGCGCCGCGCGGATGGCGAGGTCGTATGCGCCGAGGTCGTGCCAGTAGAGCGCCAGTTGCCACATCGCCACCGGGTCGGCCTCGACCGCGAGGCGCAGGCTGTTGAACTCGGCGTGGGCCTCGCGCAACAGCCCCAATCTCCACAACTCCGCGCCGCGCACGAAGCGGGCCTCGTTCCACAAGCCGGGGCCGAGCACGCTCAGGTCGTCGGTGATGCGCGCCTGCTCGAAGCTCTCGCGCAGCCAGGCTTCGGCCTCGGCGTACTCCTGCGCCGGATCAAAGACGGCATTGAAGCTGGCCGGCGGGGTGAACGGCTCTGTGCCGCGCAATAACTGCGCGGCGCGCAGCGAGTAGTAACCGCCCGGGTCGAGCCCGCTGGCCGCCGTCCACGCCTCGCGTGCGCCTTCGGGGTTATTCTGCTCCAGTCGCACTTTGCCCACCCACAGCCACGCGCGCGCCTGCTCGCCGGCATCCCCGAGCGATACCGCCAGCTCAAAACGTTGCAGTGCGGATGAATACTCCTCCGCGCGATACAACACGATCCCGGCCTGCATCGCGGCGTCGGCGGCCTGCGTGGATTGGGGGAATTCCTGCGCCAGTTGAGTCCAGATCAGCGCAGCGGCAGCGAAATCACCGTTGCGCTCACACAGCCGCGCGGCACGGAAGAGGGCCTCGGGCGCGTCGGGCGACTCGGGTGCGGCGCGGGCGAAATCCCGGAAGGTCTGCACATCTTCGGGGTAGTCTTGTATGAAGGCGATCTGGAAATAGGCGTTGGGCCACAGCGGGTCGTTCGGGTGGTTCGCGATGATTTTCCGAAAGGCGACCAGGGCTTCGAAGTTGCGTTGCAACGCCACGAAGGTGCGGCCTTTGTAATACAGCGCCGTCACATTTTGCGGGTCGGCGGCCAGCGCGCGGTCGAAGGCCGCCAGCGCCGGCTCGTAGCTCTCGGCGTGATAGTTGGTCAGTCCCCGTTGCACTTCATCCACCGGCACGCCGTCATTCACCAGCACGACGAGTCCTTCGCGGCTGACGGGCACGGCGGGGTAGCCGTTGACGGCGGCGAGATACTTCTCGTGGGCGGCCTGCGCCTCGCCGGCGGCGTACAGGGCATGGCCGCTGAGGATGAGGGCCTGTGCCTTCCATGAATCCTGATCGGAGGTTTGGAAGATGGACTCGTACTCCGCCAGCGCGCTCGGCAAATCGTTCTGCGCGAGATAGTGCTGCGCGAGTTGTGCGCGCAGCGCGTTCACGTCGCCGACGCGCGGCGCGGCGATGGCGGCACGGTAGGCCGCGGCCGCACCCGTCGCATCGCCGGCAAACGCCAGCACCTGCGCGATGCGCTCCTGTGTGTACGACTCGAGCGCGCCGGGCCGCAACGCGAGATAGTTGCGATAGCCCTCCACCGATTGCGCCCACAGGCCCAGGGCACGGAACGTTTCGCCCAACAAAAAGTGCGCGTCGGCGACGAGCGACGAATTTGGAAACTGTTCCAGCACGAGCGCAAATTCCTGCGCCGCCGTTTGCGCGTCGCCGGAGTACAGCCGCGCCTTGCCCAACCCGATCTGCGCGGAGGCGCGCAATTGCTCGTCGTCGCTCTCCCGCGCGACCTGTTGATATTCCACAATCGCGCGATCCCAATCCCCCGCGAACAGCGCCTCATCGGCCTGCACGATGCGGGCTGCGGGCAGCGGCGTGGGAGTGGGGGTCGGTGTCGGCGAGGGTGTCGGGGAGGGGGTGAGGGTCGGCGTAAGCGTGACGGTTGGAGTGGCCGTCGGGCCGAGGAAGGGGATGGGTGTGGTGCACGCTGCCATGAGAAGAGTAGAAAGTAGAAAGTAGTGTGCGCAGCGAGCCGAAGTGCGAGCGGACATGGCGCAAAGTGTAGCACGGGCAGTTGAGCAGGGTGTGAGCGGACATATGCCAGTCAGCGGATCGGCAGAGTGGATGAGCGGATTTGGGGGCCAGCGCTGGATTGTCCTTCCGGCGCTGACTGAGTCATCCGCTGACCCGCTACCCCAATCCGCTGATCACAGGCGACGCGCCACCTTCACGCCCGCGAGCACTATCCGGCGCGGCGTGCCCTTGGTCGAGAGACGGAACTCAATCTCGTTTTCATCCTGCAATAAATGAAAGTCAAGCGGGAAGCGCTGAAATAAATCAGCCTTGCCGAAGTCTTGCGCCGTCAGCGTGCGCAGCGCGATGATCTTCTGGCCGTGTCGCGCCGCCACGTCGATGTCGATGACGGGCGCATCCCCGACGAGGCTGTTGATTTTCAAATAAAACGTCGCGCGGTACTTGCCGTGCGCCAGCGGCCTGCGCGGCCCAAAGACCGCCCACGGCCGCGCTTCAGCGGCATCCAACTCCCACGCCCCATCCCCGGTCGCCTGCCCCATCACGGCGATTAACTCATTGTCGCGCACGCGCCACTCGCGCCCCGGCCTCAGCCCGGCAGTCTGATAGAGCTGCAAAACGGTGAACGGCACGAGAAACGCCACCACGATCCACAGGCCGTTGAGTTGGCCGGTGAGGGTGAGGTTGAAGACCGCTGCCACCAGCGCGGTCGAGACACCGACGAGAAATTGAGCTGCATAGTCATCGCGCATATCGCACCAACCTGCATAAAACCTCTTGAATTACAAGGCTTTGACTCTATACGACATTTGTTCTACACTCAAGCCCCAAGTCTGGCGAGGGTGAACATGGACACCGCCACGCAGACGAAAGCCACGCACCCGATGAACGACGACTACATTTCGCTGGAGGCCGCCGTCGCGACCAGCGGCTTGCACCCCAATACGCTGCGGCGTTTGCTGCGCGAGGGAATTGTGCGCGGGCGCAAGACCGTGATCGGTGGCCGGCCTCATTGGCGCGTGCTGAACGACTCGTTGCGCCAATACCTCGCCGGGGCACAGGTGTACTGGAGCGAGCGACGCGGGCCTCGGCTCAAGCTGCGGCGGCTCGGCGACTAACAACCCGCCACAAGTCCTCCCGCCTGCCTCTTTACATGACCTCGCTGCGTGCTATAATCGCGCGCGCTTGACGAGGTGTCCGCAAGCACGCGCTCAGCACGAGCGCGTTTTTCATGTCTCCACCCCGCTCCAGTGGGAGCCGGGCCGGGGCGAGGGCCAGGGTTGCGAACGGTCGAGTGGTTCGATAATGCGGTGCGGATGATCGATCAGCGGCTGCTGCCGGGCCGCTTCGAGCAACCGATCTTCCGCGACTACCGCGCGGTGGCGCGTGCCATCACCGAGATGGTCGTGCGCGGGGCGCCGGCCATCGGGGCGACGGCGGCGTTTGGCCTCGCGCTGGCCGGCTTCCAAAGCCAGGCTGCTGACCGCGCGCAACTGCTCCACGATTTGGAGGCTGCGCGGGCGGTGCTGGCGAAATCGCGGCCTACCGCGGTCAACCTCACCTGGGCGCTCGACCGGTTGATGCGGGTGGCGGCGAACGTAGGCGCGGATCGCGACCCGCCCGCGACCGCCGACGATGTGCGCCGCGCCCTGCTGGCCGAGGCGCAGAAGCTGGCCGATGAGGATGTGGCCCTCAATCAGCGCATGGGCGCGCACGGCGCGACGTTGATCGAGGACGGCGACACAATTTTGCACCACTGCAACACCGGCGCGCTGGCCGCGGTGGATTTTGGCACCGCGCTCGGCGTGATCTTCGCCGCACACGCGCAGGGCAAAAAAATACGCGTGCTGGTGGATGAGACCCGCCCGCGTTTGCAGGGCGCGCGGCTCACCGCCTGGGAGTTGCAACAGGCGGGCGTGCCTTTCGATCTGATCTCCGATACCGCCGCCGGATACTTCATGCGCCGGGGGCAGGTCAGCCTGTGCCTCGTCGGCGCGGATCGGGTGGCGGCGAACGGCGATGTGGCCAACAAGATCGGCACGTATCAACTGGCGGTGCTGGCCAAAGAGAACGGCGTGCCGTTCTATTCCGTCGTGCCCACTTCCACAATTGATCTCACATTGGCGCACGGTGACCAGATCCCGATCGAGGAGCGCGGCGCGGAGGAAGTGCTCGAAATTCAAGTGAAGGGCGAACGCGCCACGCCGCACGGCATCACCGCCCGCAACCCGGCCTTCGACGTGACGCCGCACAAATACCTCACCGCCATCATCACCGAGAACGGCATCGTGCGCCCGCCGTTTGTCAAAAATCTGGCGCGAGCTGTGCGAGGAGAATAACCAATAACGACTGACGCGTGATCGGCGAGTTGTTATTGGTTATTGAGTTGCTATGCGTGTCCTATTCACCGGTTCCATCGCCTACGATTATTTGATGACCTTCCCCGGTTACTTCAAGGATCACATTCTGCCGGAGAGGATCGAAACCATCAGCGTCAGTTTCCTGGTGGATAGCATGACGCGGCAGCGCGGCGGCATCGGCCCGAACATCGCCTACACGCTGGCGTTGCTGGGCGGGCAGGGCGCGCTGATGAGCACGGTCGGCGAGGACTTTGGCGAATACCGCGCCTGGCTCGAGCGACACGGCGTGGATTGCAGCGCGATCAAGGTCATCGCGGGCACGTTCACCGCCTCGTTCTTCGCCAACACCGACAAGGCCAACGCGCAGATCGCCTCGTTCTATCCCGGCGCGATGGGTTTCGCCTCGGTGCAGTCGCTGTACGATTTGGCCGCGCGCCCCGACCTCGTCGTCATCTCCCCCAGCGCGCCGGAGGCGATGAACAAATTCGTGCGCGAGTGCAAGGAGATGAAACTGCGCTACGTTTTCGATCCGAGCCAGCAACTGGCGCGCATGACGGGGCCGGAAGTGTGTGCGGGCGTCGCTGGGGCCTGGGCGCTGACGGTCAACGACTATGAATTTGGGTTGATCGAGAAGATGACGGGCTGGGGGGAGGCCGAGGTGCTGAAGCATGTGCACGCCCTCATCATCACGCGCGGCGAAAATGGCGCGACGATCTTCGCCGACGGCGTGCGCAACGACATCGCCGCCGTGCCGCCCGAGCAGATCGCCGACCCGACCGGGGTGGGCGACGCCTTTCGCGGCGGGCTGCTGCGCGGGGTGGCCGCCGGCTGGCCGTGGGCGCTGTGCGGGCAGGTCGGCGCGCTGGCGGCGACGTATTGCCTCGAGCAGACCGGCCCGCAGAATCACTTCTACACCCGCGCCGAGTTTATGACTCGCTTCCGCCAGCACTTCGACGACGGCGAGTTGCTCAACGAATTGTTTTAGCCTTCAGGAGTCGGGAGTCAGAATTCAGAATGCTGACTCCCGAATTCTGACTCCTGAATTCCTACAAGGAGCAGAAAGTGACCATCGAAAGCGACATCAAAAACCCCAGTCTGGCCGAGGGTGGCCGGTACCGCATTCAATGGGCCGAGCAGGAAATGCCGGTGCTGCGCCAGGTGCTCGAGCGGTTCCGCAGAGAACAACCGCTCAAGGGCATCCGCGTCAGCGCGTGTCTGCACGTGACCGCCGAGACCGCCAACCTCATGCGCACGCTGCAGGCCGGCGGCGCGGATATCGTGCTGTGCGCGAGCAACCCGCTCAGCACGCAGGACGATGTGGCCGCCTCGCTCGTCGCGCACGACGAAATCCCGGTGTACGCCGTCAAGGGCGAGGACCGCGACACCTACTTCAAACACATCAAGGCCGCGCTGGATCACAAACCGCACATGACGATGGATGACGGCTGCGACCTCGTCAGCGAGATCCACAAAAACCGCACCGAGCTGCTCAAGGATATCGTCGGCGGCACCGAGGAAACCACCACCGGCGTCATCCGCCTGCGCGCGATGGCCGCAAACGGCGTGCTCAAGTTCCCCGTCATCGCCGTGAACGATTCGGCCACCAAGCACTTCTTCGATAACCGCTACGGCACCGGGCAGAGCACCATTGACGGGATTGTGCGCGCGACGAATGTCCTGCTGGCCGGGAAAACCTTTGTGGTCGCCGGCTACGGCTGGTGCGGGCGCGGGCTGGCCTCGCGCGCGCGCGGCATGGGCGCGCACGTCGTCGTCACCGAGATTGATCCACTGCGCGCGCTCGAAGCGGTGATGGATGGCTTCACGGTGATGCCGATGGCGCAGGCCGCCAGGGTCGGCGACATTTTCTGCACCGTCACCGGCGACATCCACGTGCTCGACCAACGCCACTTTGAAGCGATGAAGGACGGGGCCATCATCGCGAACTCCGGCCACTTCGATGTGGAGATCAACATCCCCGCCCTTGAAACCATGTCCACCGGCAAGCAGCGCGTGCGCGAGTTCGTCGAGCAATACACCCTCGACGATGGCCGGCGCATCAACCTGCTCGGCGAGGGCCGCCTCATCAATCTTGCCTCCGCCGAAGGCCACCCCGCCAGCGTGATGGATATGTCGTTCGCCAATCAGGCCCTCGGCGCGGAGTACATGCTGAAGAACTACAAGTCAATGGACAAGAAGGTGTACACCATCCCCGAAGCGGTGGATCGCGAGATCGCGCGGCTCAAGCTGCAGGCGATGGGCGTACAGGTGGATGTGTTGACCGCCGAGCAGGACAAGTATTTGAATTCGTGGGAAGAGGGGACCTAACCCCGTGAAACGTGATGCGTGAAGCGTGTGGCCCGGTCATGGCCGGTCCCCTTGACCATTGACCGGGCCGATCAATGCCAGCGCATCACATTTCACGCATCACGAGTCGCGAATGGCCGCTCAGTCCATTTGTTTTCGCCACCCCGACCGCCTCGCCGTCGAGCACTGCGAGGTCTGCCAGCGC
>CAZSNP010000026.1:52723-56904 GCA_964608265.1 uncultured Anaerolineales bacterium
TTGTTTTCGCCACCCCGACCGCCTCGCCGTCGAGCACTGCGAGGTCTGCCAGCGCGCGGTGTGCGGGGGGTGCCTGTGGTATGCGGAGAGCGGGGAGCGGCTGTGCCCCGACCACGCCACCGAGTGGCTGCAAGCGGGCAAGACCGTCACCCCGCCTGAGCGCTACGCGGACGGCATCCTCCCCAGCCAGCAATCCGCCGCGCAATCGCCGCCGCGTGAAATCCCCTACAAAGGCAACAGCGTTGATGTGATGGCGCTGGCCGCGCTCATGTCGGGCGTGGCCGCATTGCTGTCGTGCGCGGGGCTGACGTGGGCGCTGCCGATCATGGCACTGGCGCTGGGATTGGTGGCGTGGCTGCAATCGAAAGACGCCCTCGACCCGCGCCGCGCGCGCTGGATGGGGCTGGTGGGAGTGACGGGCGGCGGCGTGTTCGTGCTGTTCTTCATCGGCCTGATGGCGTGTTTCCTCTCGCTGTTCCTCTTCGCCGCCCTCATCCCCTCGTCGAGCGGCGGCCCGAGTTTCCCAACGCCGCTACCGTTTCCGTCGCCCACGCCGTAACCGTGCGATGAATCGCCCGGCTAACACCGGGAGACCCGCTGAAGCAGGTTTGGCGCTCGTTTTGAGGATTGGGGGGTTTACTTCTTCGGCTTCTTCTTCGCTGCGACTCGCGCCGGGGCCTTGGCCGCTTTGGGCTTGCCCGCGTTGAGCGCCACTGCCGCGCGGATCAACTCCTTCAGCGCCGCCTCGTTCAGCTTGTCGCCCTCATGCAGGTCAATGCCGCGCGAGGTTTTGGCTTCCAGCCCGGCGTTGAACAGCCCTTTGGGGTCAGGCAGAGAAGCGCCTTTGAAAAAGTTGATCTTGAGGTAATCCTTGAAAGCGCCGACGGCCACCACGTTGCCGGTGTGCGACCACACCGGCGTATCCCACTTCCATTCCTCGCTGATGCCCGGCGCAGCTTCGAGGATGAGTTGGCGCAACCGAGCCATGCGCTGACCGCGCCAGTCGCCGAGTTCTTCAATGCGTTGGGTGATGAGTTGAGAGGGGGTCATGTCTTTACTCCTGGTGTGAAGGGGTGTTGACCTTGCCGGATGGCTTTGGAAAGAGTGTGCGTTGCCACCCGGCAAGGTTTTCTATTTTCTCCTGTCTTAGCGTTGTGCGCTAGGGAGTTCAGTCATCAGTCGCGCCGACAGTATCGAAATCCACGTCCAGGCGAGCACCACTCCGATCCAGAAGCCAAGGAGGGTCCAACTATTTCCCGAACCTGAGGCGATTCCGATAAAGCCTGCCAGGAATGCCACACCAGTTATGACGGAATAGATCGCCCAGCCCCGCTGCTGAAGGGCCGCAAACCGACGCGCCATCACAAAGCAGGCGGCGATAAATGCGAGGAATCCCGCCGCGCCAGTGATGAAGTGGAGCAGGCCGGCTGTGCTGATAGTGCTGGCATCCGCCGGCGTGCCGGGCGGGAAGCCCAGGGCTGGGTCCGCCCGGAAGATCCCGGCGCCGATCTGGCCCAATCCGTGAACACTGAGCAGTATCGGCCCCCAGGTTCGGCCTCGCCCAGAGTGCAAGGCCTGCCTCATCCCAATTGCGCCCGCGATAACCAGCAGTCCGCTCGCCAGGAAATTGGTGATCTGAATCCACCCCATATCTCCGTTGCTCAACAGGCTGAGTGGATGGCGCGTGATGTCAAACCCCGGGCGAGTAAAGGCCTGAACTAGCCCCACAACCAGAAAGATTGGGCCCGCCGCGACGCCACCGACCAGCAGCCTTCTCGTCAGCGTCGCACTCAAACTTGATAGTGAAGTCATCGTTTGCATGATGGACTCCTTCGTTACCTCATTTTTCCACCAAGGTGGTTTTGATAGGCCCGCCCTTGCGCTAGCTAGGCCCCCTCCGGCCCAAAGACGCGCACGATCTCCGACTCGCCGTCACCGACGATGTCGCGGAAGCGCTTGCACCACTCAACTGCCTCGTCCAGTGAATTGGCCCGGATTACCGCCCAACCGCCCAATAGCTCTTTCAGTTCGATGAACGGCCCATCGGTGACGGTGAACTTGCCGTTCGTGCGCTTGAGGCGCGTGCCCGTCGGTTGCAGCGCCCCGGTCGCCACCATCGCCCCGGCCTGCGTTGTCTCGGCGGTCAATTTGCCCAACTCTTCCAACATCTCCGGCGTCGGCGGCGCGGCGTTCTTAGGATCGAAGTTGGGGTCATACACGAAGAATTGCATGTCGGTCTCTCCTTATGGTTGAGCCAGGCGCTGCGCTCGGCTCGGTAATCTGGTCTTTCACTCAATAGTCGTATTTAGCAGGCTGATTTCGACAATCATCAGTCATCAGTTTTCAGTTCCGCCAGCCGCCTTTCGAGCAGACGCCGCTCCGGGCCTTGCTGTGCGAGGTTGAGCGCCTGCTCGTACGCCGCCCGCGCTTCCGCCGCGCGGCCCAACCGCCGCAACAACTCACCGCGCGCGGAATGCGTGTGGTGATAGTTGCTCAACTCGTCCCGCTCGAGCAACGCATCCACCAGCGCCAAGCCTTCCGCCGGGCCGTCACGCATCGCCACCGCCACCGCGCGGTTCAGTTCAATCACGGGCGAGGCGGCGAGCTGCAACAACCGGTCGTACAGCGAAACGATCTGCGGCCAGTCGGTGGCGGCGAAGTTGGGGGCGGATGAGTGGACGGCGGCGAGCGTGGCCTGGAGCGTGTACGACCCGTAGCGCCCGGAGGCCAGCGCGGCCCGCACCAGCGCAATCCCCTCCGTGATCAGTTCCCGATCCCAGCGCGAACGGTCTTGATCCTCGAGCAGGATCATGTCGCCGTCCGGCGAGGTGCGCGCCGCGCGGCGAGAGTCGTGCAGGAGCATCAGCGCCAGCAGCCCGATCGCTTCCGGCTCGGGCAGCAAATCAACCAGCAAACGCCCAAGCCGAATGGCCTCGCTCGAAAGATCGGCCCGCGTCAACGACTCGCCCGACGACGCCAGGTAGCCCTCGTTAAACACGAGGTAGATCACTTGCAGCACAGCCTCCAGCCGCTCCGGCAGTTCGGCGCGCGCCGGCACTTCGTAGGGCAGGCGGGCTTCGCGGATTTTTGTTTTGGCGCGCACGATGCGCTGCGCGAGTGTGGCCGGGGTGGTGAGGAAGGCGCGGGCGATGGCCTCGGTGGTCAGGCCGCACACCTCGCGCAAGGTCAGCGCGGCCCGCGCTTCCGGCGGCAGCGCCGGGTGGCAGCAGGTGAAGATCAGCCGCAGCCGGTCGTCCTCGACGCTGACTTCCTCCCACGCCACCGGGTCGCCGCTCTCGGCGCCGAAGCGTTCGGCCAGCGTCGCCAACGAGGCGTCGAAGCGGGCGCGCCGACGCAGTCCATCAATCACTTTGAAGCGCCCCGCCGAGACCAGCCATGCGCGCGGGTTGGCGGGCACGCCCGTGTGCGGCCACTGCGCCAGCGCGGCGGTGAACGCCTCCTGCAGAGCGTCCTCGGCCAGGTCAAAATCGCCGAGCAGCCGGATGAGGCTGGCGAGCACGCGGCGGGACTCGGAATGGTAGATCGCATCCACCGTGTCGCGCCACGCAGCTACGGAGTTGTCTCTCATGGGTTGGGGGTCGGCAGGGGGATGACCTCAATCGTCACAAACACCACCGCGCCGAACAGCACGCCCGCCGGGTCGTGCGGCTGCCAGCGCCCGGTGTATGTGCCCGGCTCGTCGGGCGCGCGCATGGGGATTTCGAACACGGCCAGCGTTCCCGCGCGCGCCGGGTAAAGCGCGAACTCGGTCTGCGGGGCGAGGCCGGGCAGCGACGTCATCGCCTCCCCCTCGATGAAGACCACGCGATAATCCGGCCCCCAGTCGCACGTGCCCGTATTCCGCACGCGCCACTTCTTCACAAACGTCTGCCCTGGCAGGAACTGCGCACCGTCCGGCACGGTCACGTCCTCGATGAACTCGGCGTCATCCGTGCACGGGCCTTCGGGCGTGAGGGTGAGTGTGGGGGCTGAGGGTTGTGTGGGGATTTGAGTCGCGGCGGGTGCGGTGGAAGAGGGGGGCGGGAGGGCAGCCGTGGAGGCTTCGGCGAGCGTGGCGGCGGGTTCAGCCGTCGCCGGCGTCACCACGGAAGTGGGTGCATCGCCGGCGCATCCCACCAAAGCCAGCGCGCACAACACCATCACTCTTTGCGCTCTTGGCG